>NZ_MZMV01000022.1 GCF_002210435.1 Micromonospora wenchangensis | reverse complement strand
GGCGATCGTCGTGAGGGTGGTTTCCGGTCTGGTCCGCGTGACGGTGACTCCCGTGAGGGTGGTTTCCGTGGTGGGGACCGTCGCGACGATTCGCGTGGTGACCGTGGTGGTTTCCGGTCCGGCCCGCGCGAGGGCGGCTTCCGCGGTGGCGACTCCCGCGAGGGCGGCTTCCGGGGCGGCGACCGTCGGCCCGGTGGATTCGGCGGCGACCGTCGTGAGGGCGGCTTCCGCGGCGGCGATCGCCGCGAAGGTGGCTTCGGCGGTGACCGTCGTGAGGGTGGTTTCCGGTCCGGTCCGCGTGACGGCGACTCCCGGCCCGGTGGTTTCCGGTCGGGTCCGCGTGACGGCGACTCCCGGCCCGGTGGCTTCCGCCGCGACGGTGACTCCCGCGAGGGTGGCTTCCGGGGCGGTGACCGCCGCGAGGGTGGTTTCCGCAACGACGACTCGCGCGGCGGTGACCGTCGTGAGGGCGGTTTCCGGGGCGGCGAGCGCGGCGGTCACGACCGGCCGCGCCGGGACGACCAGCGGGGGGACGACCGTCGTCGGGAGGGCGGGTTCGGCCCCGACCGGGAGCGTCGGGACGAGACCGACGGCCGGGCGGTCGCGCCGGTGCTGCCGGACGAGATCTCCGCGAGTGACCTCGACACGGCCGTCCGCGCGGAGCTGCTGTCGCTGAACAAGCCGGTGGCGGAGACCGTCGCCCGGCACCTGGTCGCCACCGGTCAGCTGATCGACGAGGACCCGGCGGAGGCGCTGGCCCACGCGATGGCCGCCCGGCGGCTGGCCGCCCGGATCTCCGCCGTACGTGAGGCGGTCGGTCTGGCCGCGTACCACGCGGGGGAGTGGCAGACGGCGATCGCCGAGCTGCGCACGTACCACCGGATGACCGGGTTGCAGAGCCACCTGGCCGTGCTGGCCGACTGCGAGCGGGCGCTGGGGCGGCCGGAGCGGGCGATCGACCTGTTCCGGGGGGCCGACAACGACAAGCTCGACAAGGCTGTCGCGGTCGAACTGCTGATCGTCGCGGCGGGCGCCCGGGGTGACCTGGGGCAGAAGGACGCGGCGGTGGCGATGCTCCAGGTTCCGGAGCTGACCACCGACGTGGCCGAGCCGTGGACCGCGCGGCTGCGGTACGCGTTTGCCGACGCGCTGCTAGCGGTGGACCGCCGCGAGGAGGCCCGGGAGTGGTTCTCGCGGGCCGCCGACGTGGACACCGACGGTGAGACCGATGCCCCGGAGCGGCTGCTGGAACTCGACGGCGTGGTGATCGAGGGCGACGACGAGGACGACGAGCCGGTAGAGGAACCCGCCGCCGGGGCCACCGGCGCGCTGCCGGCCGACCCGGACGCCGGGACCCGGCGGGCCGCCGACGACCGTGACGAGGACGACTTCGACGACGACGAAGACGACGTTGACGACGTCGACGACGAGGCTCGCGACAGCCACGACGACCGCGAGGACGAGGACGAGGACCGGGACGGCGACGGTGCCGCGCCGAGTGGGCCGGACGCCGACCGGGACACCGCCGACGCCGACCAGGATGTCCGCGACGCCGACCGGGACGACCCTGCCGGTGACGATCTGCCCACCGGTGCCGCACGCGACGCCGGCGACATCGCGGGCGCGTCGGCGGACGACCGGCCCGACACCGTCGCCTCCCCGGCCGCTGACGCCGACGACGCGACGGCTCCGGGCGGGGTGAAGTCGGTCGACGGCGCGGCGGGGGCGGACCAGCGATGACGGCGGCCGCCGGGGACCGGCTGATCGACGGGTACGCCCTGGTCGTCTTCGACCTGGACGGAGTGATCTACCTGATCGACCGGCCGATCCCCGGTGCGGTCGAGGCCCTCGGCGCGCTGCGGGCCGAGGGCCGGTCGGTGGCGTTCGCCACGAACAACGCCTCGCGGCGCTCCAGCGAGGTCGCCGACCTGCTCACGGGCATCGGCGTACCGGCTGACCCGGCGGAGGTGCTCACCTCGGCCGCCGCCTCCGCGGAGCTGCTGCGGGACCGGCTGCCGGCCGGCGCGGCGGTGCTCGTCGTCGGTGCCGAGGCGCTGCGCGCCGAGATCAGCGCCGTCGGGCTCACCCCCGTCGACCGCGCCGACGCCGCGCCGGTCGCCGTCGTGCAGGGGTACGGCCCGCAGGTGGGCTGGGTGGACCTGGCCGAGGCGTCGGTGGCGATCCGGGCCGGGGCGACCTGGGTGGCCACCAACACGGACCGGACGCTGCCGAGTGGACGGGGGCCGCTGCCCGGCAACGGGTCGCTGGTGGCCGCGCTGCGGCACGCCCTGGACCGGGTGCCCGACGTGGTGGTCGGCAAGCCCGAGCCGGCGCTGTTCACCACGGCCGCCCGGCGGGCCGGCACCGGCCGCACGCTGGTGGTCGGTGACCGGCTGGACACCGACATCGAGGGTGCCCGCCGGGCCGGGCTGGACAGCCTGCTGGTGCTCACCGGCGTCAGCGACGTAGCCGAGCTGTTGGGTGCCCCCGAGCAGCGGCGGCCGACCCACGTGGCGGCCGACCTGGCCGGGCTCTTCGATCCGACGGCGGTGGTCCGGGTCCCCGGCACCCCGCAGGCCGGTGGATGGTCGGCGGCGGCGGTGGACGGTGCGGTGGAGTTGCGCGGTGCCGGCCGGCCCCTGGACGCGGTGGCCGTGCTCTGCGCGGTCGCCTGGGAGACGGGCACCGGAGCGGACGTCCGCCCGGCCTCCCCGGAGGCGGAGCAGGCGCTGGCCGGGTTCGGCCTGGCCACCTGAGGCACGCCACCTGACGGTGGAACGGGCCGGCACCGGGCATCGGTGCCGGCCCGTTCGTCGCCGGGCGGCCGCTCAGAGCAGCTTGCGCAGTTTCAGCAGGTCGAACGGGCTGGCCTTGATGGAGACCCGGCGGGCCGCGACCGCCTTGGTGACGTCGAGCTGGCCGTGCACCAGGGCGACCAGGTCGTCACTGGAGGTGGTCAGGGCGATCTTCGCCTTGGGGTCGTCACCGTCGGCGAGATCGACCAGCCGTCCGCCTTCGATCCGGCCGTGGAACGCGGTCTCCAGATCGGTGATCCGGCAGGCCAGGGTCCGGTCCAGATCGATCTTCCTGGCGGCGTCGGCGTGCCGGTCCAACCGGTCGGCAAGATCCCGCAGGGCCTGTCGGCACTCGTCCACGCTTGCCACATCGTCTCCTTCGTACCCGCCACGCCGTTTTCCGGCACCGTACCGCAAGGGACGGCTCGGGGCGCCCGGTAGCGTGAGGGCCGCACACTGCCCCCGCGGAAGGACTTGAGTCATGCAGGACGCGTGGCGCGCCTACCTGGAGCTGGCCCTGGGCCTGACGGAGGCGCCCCGGAAGAGGGCACAGGACGCCGCCCGGCGGTTGGCCGGCACGGGCGGCGCGACGGCCGTCCAGTTGCAGGCGCTCGCCGAGGAACTCCTCGCCACCGGCGCGGCGAACCGGGAGGCGCTGACCAAGCTGGTCCGCTTCGAGGTGGACCGGGCGCTCGGTGCGGTGGGGCTGGCGACGGCCGACGAGGTCGCCGAGCTGACCCGCCGGGTGCACGAACTGGAACGGCAGCTCCGTGAGGCGAAGGGCGTGCCTGGGGTGTCGCCGGCCGGTGACGCGGCACCGGATACGACCGTCCCGCCGACCGGCGGCGCGGGGATGGGGTCCGGGGCCGACCCGACGGCCGGGCCGACTCCCGCGGCGGCGGCCGGGACCGTCCGACCGGCGACCGGGGCGGTGACGAAGAAGGCCGTCGCCAGGAAGGCGGTGGCGAAGAAGGCGGTGACCCCGACGACGGTGGCGACGACGGCCCCGAAGGCCGTGGCCAAGAAGGCGGTCGCGAAGAAGGCGGTGGCGAAGAAGTCCGGGTCGGCGGCGGACGCGGTCCCGTCGCCCACCGGGTCGGCCGGAGCCGGCGGGGATGCTCCCCGCCCCGGGAAGGTGACCCCCGGCCACGACGGCGGCTCCGGTGGTGCCGCGTGAGCCGTCCCGTGGGAAGCCGGCCGTGACCGCCCCGTTCCGCCCCGGTCCGCCGCCGGCCGGCCGGCCCGGCCCGCCGGCTGCCCGTCCCGGTCCACCGCCGCATGTGGGCCGGCCCGGCCCGCTGCCGGTCGTGGGGCGCGACGACGAGGTCGACGACGCCCGGCATCCGGCGGTCGACGCCGCCGTGCGGGCGATGGCCAACGCCGAGGGCCTGTCCCCGGCCGACCAGATCGCGCAGTACGAGGCGGCTTACCAGACGTTGCGGGAAACCCTCGCCACCATCGATCAGACCTGACCGGAGAGAACCACCCCCATGGCACGTCGTACCCGGCTCGACGCCGAACTCGTCCGTCGCGGCCTGGCCCGGTCCCGGGAGCAGGCCGGAGCGTTGATCGAGGCGGGTCGGGTGCAGTTGCGCGGGGTGCCCGCGCGCAAGGCGGCCGCGATGGTCGACCCGGCCGATCCGCTGCTGGTGACCGGGGCGGACCCGATCGACGAGTACGTCTCCCGGGGTGGGCACAAGCTGGCTGGCGCGCTGGCCGCCTTCGGTCCCGGCGGGTTGCGGGTGGCGGGCCGGCGGTGCCTGGACGCCGGGGCGTCGACCGGGGGGTTCACCGACGTGCTGTTGCGCGCCGACGCGGCCGAGGTGGTCGCGGTGGACGTCGGCTACGGGCAGCTCGCCTGGTCGCTGCGGACCGACGAACGGGTACGGGCGATGGACCGGACCAACGTGCGGACGCTGACCCCGGAGGTGATCGGTGGGGCGGTGGACCTGACCGTGGCGGACCTGTCGTTCATCTCGCTGCGGTTGGTGCTGCCCGCCCTGGCGGGCTGCACCCGTGGCGACGGTGACCTGGCGTTGATGGTCAAGCCGCAGTTCGAGGTGGGCAAGGAGCGGGTCGGCGCGGGCGGGGTGGTGCGTGATCCGGCGCTGCGGGCCGAGGCGGTGCTGGCGGTGGCGGCGACCGCGGCCGGGCTCGGGCTCGGCCTGGCGGACGTCGCGGCCAGTCCGCTGCCGGGTCCGAGTGGCAACGTGGAGTTCTTCGTATGGTTGCGCCGGGACGCGCCACCTGCCGATCCCGGGCGGGTGCGCGCCGTGGTGGACGCCGGGCCGAACGGCCCCGGGCCGGACCCGGCGTCGGGGAGGGTGGCAGGGTGAGCGTGGTGGGCGGCGTCGGGACGGTGCCCCGTGGGGGCGGACGGGAGGCGGGTCCGGTGGACCTCAGCGATGGTGGGGCTGGCCGGGTGCGGGGCGGGCGGTGGCACCGGTGAGCCGGACGGCCCTGCTGGTGACGCACACCGGGCGGCGGCGCAGCACCGAGCACGCCCGGGCGGTCGCCGCCGACCTGATCGCGGCCGGTTTCGAGGTGCGGGTGGTGGCCGAGGAGGCCGAGGATCTCGACCTGCCCGGGGTGGTGCCGGTGGACGGTCTCCAGGCGGCGGAGGGTGCCGAGATCGTCTTCGCGCTCGGCGGGGACGGCACGTTCCTGCGGGCGGCGGAGCTGGCCCGGCCGGCGAAGGTGCCGCTGCTCGGGATCAACCTGGGCAAGGTGGGTTTCCTGGCCGAGGCCGAGATCGACGATCTCGACACGGCGGTGCGGGACGTGGTGGGGCGCAACTACACGGTGGACGAACGGCTCACCCTCGACGTCACGGCCGAGTTCGACGGTGGCCCGACGATCGAGTCGTGGGCGCTCAACGAGATCAGCGTCGAGAAGGGCGAGCGTGCCCAGATGCTGGAGTTGCTGGTCGACGTGGACGGTCGCCCGTTGTCCCGGTACGGCTGCGACGGTGTGGTGTGCGCCACGCCCACCGGTTCGACGGCGTACGCGTTCTCCGGTGGCGGGCCGGTGGTCTGGCCGGAGGTGGAGGCGCTGCTGCTGGTGCCGATCAGCGCGCACGCGCTGTTCAGCCGGCCGCTGGTGACCGCGCCGACGTCCACGTTCGTCATCACGGTCGATCCGTTCACCACGTTGGCGGTGCTGTGTTGCGACGGTCGGCGGGTCTACGACCTGCCGCCGGGGGCGACGGTGACGGTGCGTCGGGGCGCACTGCCGGTGCGGGTGGTGCGGTTGCGGGACCGGCCGTTCACCGACCGGCTGGTGGCGAAGTTCGATCTGCCGGTGCAGGGTTGGCGCGGTAGCCGCCGCTGATCCCGTCCCGGGCGGGGCCGGTGCGGGTGTCCGTGGTCACCTGCGGGGCCGTCGACCAGCGGCGCTGTGCCGGTGGCCGGGCGGTGGAGGATTTCCTGCCGGTGCGGTGCCCCGTGCCGGCTGGTCAACTGTCGCAGCACGCGTCTACTGTCGGGTGCTGTGCTGGAAGAGCTGCGGATCACCGGACTGGGCGTCATCGAGGACACCACCCTGCCGCTGGCCGGCGGGATGAACGTCATCACCGGTGAGACCGGTGCCGGCAAGACGATGGTGGTGACCGGTCTCGGCCTGCTGTTCGGCGGGCGGGCCGACGCGGGTCGGGTGCGGGCCGCGCCGGGGCGGGCGACGGTCGAGGGGCGGTTGCGGCTCGACGGCCGGGTGGCCGACGTGGTGCACGCCCGGATCGTCGACGCCGGTGGGGGGCCCGACGACGACGGTTCGCTGCTGATGAGCCGGACGGTGACGGTGGAGGGGCGGTCCCGGGCGCATCTGGGTGGCCGCAGCATGCCGGTGTCGATGCTCGGCGAGGTCGGCGAGCAGGTGGTGGCGGTGCACGGCCAGTCCGACCAGTTGCGGCTGCTGCGGCCGGCCGAGCAGCGGGCGGCGCTGGACCGGTTCGCCGGGCCGGGGCACGAGAAGCTGGTCGACGCGCTGCGGGAGGCGTACGCGCGGTGGCGGCAGGTGGTCGACGACATGGCCGACCGGCGCAGCAACGCCCGCGCCCGGCACCAGGAGGCCGATCTGCTGCGGCTGGGGCTGGACGAGATCACCCGGGTGGATCCGCAGCCGGGTGAGGACGACGAGTTGAAGGCCGAGGCGCAGCGGCTGGAACATGCCGAGGGGTTGCGGACGGCGGCGCAGCTGGCGCACCTGTGTGTGGCCGGTGGGGTGGAGGCGGCCGACGACACGCCGGACGCGACGGCGTTGCTCGGTACGGCCCGGCGGACCCTGGAGGCGCAGGCCGGCACCGATCCGGCGCTGGGCGAGTTGGCCGGCCGGCTGGAGGAGGCGGCCACCCTGGTGGCGGACGTGTCGGCGGAGCTGTCGACGTATCTCGCGGCGTTGGACGCCGACCCGGCCCGGTTGCAGACGATCTACGAGCGGCGGGCGGCGTTGCGGGCGTTGACCCGTAAGTACGCCGACGACGTCGACGGGGTGATCGCGTGGGCGGAGCGGGCGCGGACCCGGTTGTCCGACCTGGACACCTCCGACGAGTTGCTCGACGAGCTGGACCGGGAGGCGCAGCGGCTGGCCGGTGAGGTGGCCGAGTTGGCCGGGCGGTTGTCGGCGTCCCGGCAGGAGGCGGCGGTGCGCTTCGCCGAGCAGGTGACGGTGGAGTTGGCGGGGTTGGCGATGCCGCACGCGCGGATCGAGGTGGCGGTGCTGCCCCGGCCGGCCGGGCGGTCCGAGCCGACGTTGCCGGTCAACGGGGTGGAGTGCGGGGTCGGTCCGGACGGTGCCGACGAGGTGGAGTTGCGGTTGCTGGCCCATCCGGGTGCGCCGTCGTTGCCGTTGCAGCGGGGTGCCTCCGGGGGTGAGCTGTCCCGGGTGATGCTCGCCATCGAGGTGGTGTTCGCCGGTTCGGGCGGTCCGCCGACGTTGGTGTTCGACGAGGTCGACGCGGGTGTGGGTGGGCAGGCGGCGGTGGAGATCGGTAGGCGGTTGGCCCGGTTGGCGCGCAGTCACCAGGTGTTGGTGGTGACGCACCTGCCGCAGGTGGCGGCGTTCGCCGACCGGCACCTGGTGGTGGCGAAGGACACCGGGGGTGCGGTGACGACCAGTGGGGTGCGCGTGGTGGAGGACACCGAGCGGGCCCGGGAGCTGGCGCGGATGCTCGCGGGTTTGCCGGATTCGGATCTGGGTATCGCGCATGCCGAGGAGTTGTTGGCCGTCGCGGCGAAGGAAAGGCGGCCCTGAGGGCAACGATTGTGAGCGGAGGCACACCGGCCTGTGCTCTGGTGTGCTTCCCTGGGTAGGCGGCCCTGCTCAGGCATGTCGCGACGGAAATGCCTGCCTCCCATGCCAGGATGGTCACGATGCGTCTACCCACGTTGCGCCGGGCCCGGAACGCGGAACCGGACTCAGTTCTCGGCACCGCACGTCTGGATCGCCGTACCAAGCGGCTGGTCGGCCGGCTCCGCCCCGGCGACATCGCGGTGATCGACCATGTCGATCTGGACCGGGTGGCGGCCGATTCGCTGGTCGCGGTCGGTGTCGCGGCGGTGCTCAATGCCAAGCCGTCGGTGTCGGGCCGGTATCCCAACCTCGGTCCGGAGGTGTTGATCGGTGCCGGCATCGTGCTGCTGGACGACCTCGGCGAGGGGGTGTTCGAGCGGATCCGGGAGGGTGACACCGTCCGGATCGAGGGCAACACCGTCTTCCTGGGCGACGAGCCGGTCGCGCACGGTGATCTCCAGGATGCCGAGACGGTCGCCAAGGCGATGTCCGACGCCCGGGAGGGTCTGTCGGTGCAGTTGGAGGCGTTCGCCGCCAACACGATGGACTACCTGCGTCAGGAGCGGGATCTGCTGCTCGACGGGGTGGGCGTGCCGGACATCCAGACCCCGGTGCAGGGGCGGCACTGCCTGATCGTGGTCCGGGGTTACGACTACAAGGCCGACCTGGACGTGCTGCGCCCGTACATCAGGGAGTTCAAGCCGGTGTTGATCGGCGTGGACGGCGGGGCGGACGCGCTGGTCGAGGCGGGGTACACCCCCGACATGATCATCGGGGACATGGATTCGGTCACCGACGACGTGTTGCGGTGCGGGGCCGAGGTTATCGTGCACGCCTACCCGGACGGCCGGGCGCCGGGCCTGGCCCGGGTCAACGGGCTCGGGGTGCCGGCGATCACCTTCCCGGCGGCGGCGACCAGCGAGGACCTGGCGATGCTGCTGGCCGACGAGAAGGGTGCCTCGCTGCTGGTCGCGGTCGGTACCCATGCCACGCTCGTGGAGTTCCTGGACAAGGGGCGCGGGGGGATGGCCTCGACGTTCCTGACCCGGCTGAAGGTCGGCGGGAAGCTGGTCGACGCCAAGGGGGTGAGCCGGCTGTACCGGCAGAGCATCTCCGGGTCGTCGCTGCTGCTGCTGGTCCTGTCGGCGATCGCCGCGATGGCGTCGGCCGTGGCGGTCTCCACCGTCGGCAAGGCGTATTTGGGTGTGGTCTCCGAGTGGTGGGACAATTTCGTGTTCCAGCTCGGCCAGCTCTTCTAGCTCCCGACCGATCAAGAGGCTGCAAGCGTGATCAACTTCCGGTACCACGTGGTGTCCCTGACCGCGGTCTTCCTGGCGTTGGCGATCGGCCTGGTGGTCGGCACGGCCGCCCTCAACGGGCCGGTCGCCGACTCGCTGAAGGAGACCGTCAACTCGCTGCGCAAGGACAACCAGCAGATGCGGCAGTCGGTCAACAGCCTGCAGAAGGAACTGGACATGGAGGAGGATTTCGCCGCCGAGATGGCGCAGATCATCCTCCCGGGCAAGTTGACCGGCAAGCGGGTCATGGTGCTCAGCCTGCCCACCGGGCGGGAGCACACCGAGGGTGTGCTGAAGATGCTCCAGACCGCCGGCGCCTCGGTGGCCGGCCGCGTCGACATCCAGGACAAGTTCGTCAACCCGGACAACAACACCAGCCTGATGGAGTTGGCCGTCACCGCCGCCCGGCCCACCGCCCCCGCCTCCGCGCTGCCGGGCAACGGCAACGGCGTGGAGACCTCCAGCGCCCTGCTGGCCAGCGTCCTGCTCGACCGGCCGCAGGGCACCCCGCCGGTGACCGACGCCGACCGGCGGGCGGTGCTGGCCGCGTACGTCAACGCCGGCTACCTGACCAGCGAGGAGAAGGTCACCGGCCCGGCCGAGGCCGTGGTGGTGGTCAGCGGGCAGCCGTACGTCGACAAGGACTCGGCGAAGAAGGACGAGTCGGTGGTGAAGATCGCCGAGCAGTTCGACCGGACCGGCGCGATCGTCGTCGGCGGCAACGGTTCCACCGGGGGCAACCTGGTGGCCGTGGTCCGTGGCGACCCGGTGCTCGCCCAGACCATCTCCACCGTCGACAACGCCAACACGGTACAGGGGCAGCTGGTCACCAGCCTGGCCCTGGTGCAACAGCTCACCGAGAAGCGGACGGGTCAGTACGGCGTCGGCGACAACGCCACGTTGGTGCCTAGACTGCCCCAGTGAACGAACCACGTACCCCGCTGACCGGTTACCACCCGTCCGCGCCGTCCGGCGGTGCCGCATGAGCGGGATCGGGCGGCTGCTCGCCGCCGCCGCAGGTGCCGCCGCCGCCCGGTACGCGCTGCGGGAGGCCCGTACCTCCCCGGCGGGGCCGGCGTTGGAGCGGACCAACTTCCGGGGCCGTACCGTCACCCTCGCCGCCGGGCCGGCGCTGGCCGTCGGGGCGTCCGGCGCGGGGGCCCTCGGCGCGGCCAGTGTCCCGGCGGGCGCGGCGGTGCTCGTCGCCGGCCTCGGCGCGGGCGCGGTCGGCCTCTACGACGACGTGGTCGGTGCCCGCCCGGAGCAGAAGGCCGCCAAGGGTTTCGCCGGTCACCTCGCCGCCCTGCGGGCCGGTCGGGTCACCGCCGGGATGGTCAAGGTCGCCGGGGTGGGTGCGGCCGGGCTCGCCGCCGCCGTGCTGCTCGCCGCCGACCCGAAGGTCGCCGCGCACCCCCGCCGGCAGCGCCACGGCGCGCTCGGCCGCACCGCCGACGTGCTGCTCGGCGCGGGGGTGATCGCCGGCACCGCCAACCTGCTCAACCTGCTGGACCTGCGTCCCGGCCGGGCGTTGAAGTCGGGGGTGCTGCTCGGTGTGCCGCTGGCCGGTGGCCCGCACGCCGGTATCGCCGCCGGTGCGGTCGGTGCCGCCGCCGGGCTGCTCGACGAGGACCTCGGCGAGCGGGTGATGATCGGCGACAGCGGGGCCAACGCGCTCGGCGCGCTGCTCGGGGTGGCCCTGGCCGCCCGCACCGGCCCGCTCGGCCGGGCCGGGCTGCTCGCGGTCCTCGCCGGCCTCACCGCGGCCAGCGAGAAGGTCAGCTTCACGGCGGTCATCCAGCGCACCCCGGTGCTGCGGGAACTCGACGCGCTGGGCCGGCGATCCGACTGACGTGACCAGACCGGCCCCCCTCGCCGGCACCGGTCGGGTGGCCGGCGCCGCCGCCCTGATCGCCGTGCTCACCGTCCTGGCCCGGCTCGCCGGGTTCGGCCGGACCGCCGTGTTCACCTGGGTCGTCGAACGCAGCGACCTCGGCGGCATGTACGTCATCGCCAACACCGTGCCGAACATCATCTTCGAGATCGTCGCCGGTGGGGCGTTGGCCAGTCTCGTCGTACCGCTGCTGGCCGGGCCGGTCGCGGCCGGTGACCGGCGGGCGGTGGCCGCGACCACCGGGGCATTGCTGACCTGGACGGTGACCCTGCTGGTGCCGCTGGCGGCGCTGGTGGCGGTGTTCGCCGACCCGGTCGTGGCGGCGATCTCCGACGGGCGGTCCCCGGCGGAACTGGCCGCCGGGGCGCGGATGCTGCGGGTGTTCGCCCCGCAACTGCCGCTCTACGGCATCGGGATCGTGCTCACCGGGGTGCTCCAGGCGCACCGCAGGTTCGCCTGGCCGGTCGTCGCGCCGCTGCTGTCCAGCCTCACCGTCGTGGCGGTCTACCTCGTCTTCGGCGTCACCCAGGGGCGGGACG
Organism: Micromonospora wenchangensis; assembly: GCF_002210435.1. GTDB lineage: Bacteria > Actinomycetota > Actinomycetes > Mycobacteriales > Micromonosporaceae > Micromonospora > Micromonospora wenchangensis. Next base: position 97,009 of record NZ_MZMV01000022.1, on the reverse strand, counting down.
CGAGCATCGCGCAGGTCAGCCGGGGCGGGGAGCTGATCCTTTCCGGCGGCACCACCCTCGGGGTGGTGGTGCTGTCGCTGTCGCTGTTGGTTCCGCTGCGTCGGCTCGGGTTGACCTGGCGGCCCGGCTACGCGTTCCCCGCCGACGCGCGGGCCCGCGTCGGTGGGCTCGCCGTCGCCGGGGCGGTCACCGTCACCGCCCAGCAACTCGCCCTGGTGGTCATCCTCAACCGGGTCTCCGGCGGCCCGACCGGCTCCCCGCAGGTGTACAACCTGGCCCAGACCGTCTACCTGCTGCCCTGGGCGGTGCTGGCGGTGCCGCTGGCGGTCGCCGCGTACCCGGGCCTGTCGGCCGCCGCCGCGTCCGGCGACGAGCAGGGCTACCGCGCCACGGTCGCCTCGACCACCCGGGGGGTGCTGCTGTTCGGCTTCCTCGGCGCGGCGGCGCTGATCGGCACCGCCGAACCGGTCGGCCGGTTCTTCCCGCTCGGCGCGGAGCCGACCGCCGCCGCGATCGCCGGGTTCGCCCCCGGCCTGGTCGGCTACGGCCTGTTCGCGGTGCTCTCGCGGGCCCTTTACGCCCGGGGTGCCACCCGAGCCGCCACCGCCGCCATCACCACCGGCTGGCTGGTGGTGCCGCTGGTCGCGCTGCCCCTTTCGGCGCTGCTGCCGCGCGCCGACCGGGTGCTGGCCGTCACCCTCGCCAACTCCGTCGGCATGCTGCTGCTCGGGGCGCTGCTGGTCGTCGCCGTACGCCGCAGCGCCGGGCCGGCGGCGCTGGCCGGTGCCGGCCGGGCCGCCACCGCCGGCCTGCTGGCGGCCCTGGTCGCCGCCCCGGCCGGTGGTCTCACCGCCCGGCTGGCCGCCGGCGGCGGCACCCCGACGACAGCCGGGGCACTCGTGCAGGGCATGCTGTCCGGGGCCGTGGTCGGCGCGCTGTTCCTCGCCGTCGCCTGGCTGGTGGACCGGCGGGACGTCGGGCCGCTGCTCACCGGCGTACGCCGTCGGTTGGGCGGCCGGCGACCGGCGGGGAACCCGCAGGACGGCGTTGTGCGCGACGCCGGTGACGGGAAGGAGACCCTCTCCCCATGACCGACGCGACGTCCGCCCCCGACGCCCGGGGCACGGTGGTGCTGCTGCTCGCCTCCAGCACCGGCGGGGTGGGCCAGCACGTCCGGTCGGTGGCGCGCGGGCTCGTCGAGGCCGGCCAGCCGGTGCTGGTCTGCGGCCCGGCCGCCACCGCCGAACAGTTCGACTTCACCGCCACCGGGGCCCGGTTCACCCCGGTGGAGATCTCGGCCAACCCCACCCCCGCCGACGCGCGGGCGGTCACCGCGCTGCGTCGGGCGCTGACCGGCCAGCGGGTGCGGGTGGTGCACGCCCACGGGCTGCGCGCCGGACTGGTCGCCGCGCTCGCCCGGCCACCAGCGCCGCTCGTGGTCACCTGGCACAACGCGGTGCTCGCCGGAGGGCTGCGCGGGCGGCTGTCCCGGCTCGCCGAACGGGTCGTCGCCCGGTCCGCCCGGGTCGCCCTCGGGGCCTCCACGGACCTGGTGCAGCGGGCCGCCGCGCTGGGCGCCACCGACGCCCGGCTCGCCCCGGTCGCCGCCCCGGCGCTGCCCGCCCCGCGTCGCCGCCGCACCGCAGTACGCGCCGAGTTCGGTGTTTCCGCCGGGCAGCCGCTGGTGCTCTCCGTCGGCCGGCTGCACCCGCAGAAACGCTACGACGTGCTCGTCGACGCCGCCGCCCGGTGGCGTACCCGCACCCCGCCGCCGGTGGTGGTGATCGCCGGCAGTGGCCCCGCCTACCTGCCGTTGGCCGCCCGTATCTCCGCCGCCCGCGCCCCGGTGACGCTGCTCGGGCACCGTACCGACGTGGCGGACCTGCTCGCCGGGGCCGACCTGGCGGTGGTGACCAGCGACTGGGAGGCCCGGCAGCTGTTCGCCCAAGAGGCGCTGCGTGTCGGCGTGCCGCTGGTGGCGACCGCCGTCGGTGGGCTGCCCGAGCTGGTCGGCGACGGCGCGCTGCTGGTCCCGCCCGGCGACGTCGACGCGGTCGACGCGGCCGTCCGGTCGCTGCTGGACGACCCGGGCCTGCGCGCCGACCTGGCGAAGCGGGGTGCCACCCGGGCCGCCACCTGGCCCACCGAGGCCGACACCGTCGCCGCGCTGCGGGCCCTCTACACCGAACTGGACGCCGACCCGGCCGGCCGCGCCGGGGCGTCCGCCCCCGGCACCGACACCCCCTCGACGGGACGCGCCTGATGCTGCGCCGATTCACCCCGGTCCTGCTCACCCTGGTCGTGGTGGCGCTCGGGGTCACCGCCCTGGCCGCCCGGCCCGACAGCAGCCCGCCCCGACGCACCGCCGACTACGTGGTGCTGGCCGGGGTGGCGGGGCTGCGCTGGTCGGATGTCGACCCGCAGAGCACCCCGACGCTGTGGCGGATGGCCCGGCAGGGTTCCATCGGGTCGTTGTCGACCCGCTCCGCGCACCGCCCGACGTGCCCGGTGGACGGCTGGCTCACCCTCGGCGCGGGCAGCTACGCGGGCTGGAACGGCAGCCGCCGGCCGGGCGGGTGTCCGCCGGCCTCGGTGACCGTCGAGCAGCCCGACGGGATCGGCGCGAACCTGCCCGACCAGGAGCGGGTGGTCGCCTACAACGCCGACCGGCAGCCCTGGGGCACGGTGCCCGGTTCGCTGTCGGAGTCGGTGCGCTGCTCGGTGGCGGTCGGCCCCGGTGCCGCCGTGGCCGCCGCCCGCCCCTTCGGCCGGGTCGACCGGTACGCCCCGGCGTTGCCGGCCGACCCGGCCGGACTGCTCGGTTCGTGTGTGCTGAGCATCGTCGACCTGGGCACGGTCAGCGGCACCGACCCGGCCGACCGGCGGGCCGACGCCCGGCGGGCCGACGAGGCGTTGGCGAGGGTGCTGGCGGCCCGGCCGCAGCGGTCGCTGGTGCTGGTCGCCGGGGTGTCCGACACGGAGGCGCCGGCCCGGCTGCACGTGGTCGTCGCCGACGGCCCGGGGTGGGAGAACGGCTGGCTCACCTCCGCCAGCACCGGCCGGGAGGGCTACCTGCAACTGGTCGATCTCGCGCCGACGGCGCTGACGGCGTTGGGCCGGCCGATGCCCGAGCGGCTGTTCCTGGGCCGGCCGGCGGTGAAGGTCGAGGGTCGCCCGGACGACCTGGCCAGTGCCATCGCCGCGCCCGCCGACGCCGACCGGGAGGCCGCCGCCCAGCGGGCCGTGGCCGGCTGGTTCTTCGGGTTGCTCGCCGCCGCCCAGATCGCCCTGGCCGTCGCGGTGCTGCCGCTGCTGCGTCGGGCGCGGCGGCTGGCCGGCCCGCACAGCCCGCCACCGGTGTCGCCGCGGATCGTGGCGACCGTGGAGTTGCTGCTGGTCGCCGTCGCGTTGGCGGTGCCCGCGGCGTTGCTCGCCGACGCGGTGCCGTGGTGGCGGGGCGACCACGCGGGGGCGTACTTCGCGGTGGTGACGGTCGCGTTGATCGTCGGCGCGACGGCCCTGGTCCGGTTCACCCCCGGCCACGACCGCACCCTCGGCCCGCTCGGCGCGGTCGCCGGCCTGGCCACCCTGGTGGTCGGCGCGGACGTGCTCAGCGGGGCCCGGTTGCAGCTCAACGGGGTGGTCGGCTACTCGGCCCTGGAGGGTGGCCGGTTCTCCGGCCTCGGCACGGTGGGTCTGGGGGTGTTCCTCGCCGGTTCGCTGCTCACCGCCGGGTGGCTGGCGCAGCGGGTCCGCCGGCAGTGGCGGCCGATGGTGGTGGTGGCGGTCGGCGGGTTGGCCGTGGTGGTGGTCGGCAGCCCCTACCTGGGGGCCGACTCGATCGGCGCGATCGCGTTGACCGCCGGGGTGGCGGTGGCCGCCGCGATCAGCACCGGCGGCTGGCTGACGGTCAGCCGGCTGGTCTGGGCGACCATGGCCGGGTTGGCGTTGACCATCGGGTTCGCGGTGGTGGACCTGCGCCGCCCGGTGGAGGAGCGGGGGGCGTTGGGCCGGTTCCTGACCGCCCTGGGTGAGGGCACCGGCGGGTTGACCGTGCATCGGTCCAGCACGGCCAACTTCCAGACCCTGGTGAACAGCCCGTTGACGGTGCTGGCGGTGGTCGGGGTGCTGCTGGTGTGGTTCGCGCTGCTGCAACCCTGGGGTGGGCTGATGCGGCTGTTCGGCATCTACCCGGCGATCCGGGCGGCGTTCGCCGGCACGGCCCTGGCCTCGGTGATCGCCGGGCTGCTCGGCGGTGCCGCGCTGGACGTGGCCGGGGCGGCCGCGGCGCTGGTGGTGCCGATGGCTGCGCTGGCCTCGCTGCGGGTGCTGGACCACTCCACCGACCGCACCCAGCCGGGCACCGGCCACCCGCGTCCGGTCGGTCCGGGCGGTGGTCCGTCCGGCGGCACCCCCTCCGGCGGCCGATCCGACGACGGTGGGTCGGCTGGTGCGTCCGACGGCACCGACGCCGCGGCGGCGTCCGACGGTACCGCCGCCGAGGCGTCGTCGTCCGAGGGCGGCGGGGCGGGCGGGCCGGTCGACGGCGGGGCCGGCGACCCGGACGTCGGGGCCCGGCCGGCGGGGCGCAGCGGAACACGGGTGCCGGTGGCGCGGACCGCCGCGCCGGGGGTGTCGACCGCGACCGGGGCGGCGGCCGGCCCGGCCGGCGTCGGGACCGGATAGCCCGAGGTCGGGTGCGACGCCAGGTGGCCCCGGGAGAGGTGTTACCGTGGAATCCCGTGGATCGCGTGATCACTTGATCGGCACGGCGGTTCGCACGACCGCTACGGACGACACGGGAGCAGGCCTTGGCCCCTTCAGCACGCACGACCCGGCACATCTTCGTCACCGGGGGCGTCGCCTCCTCGCTCGGTAAGGGCCTCACCGCCTCCAGCCTCGGCAATCTGCTCACCGCACGCGGGCTGCGGGTGGTCATGCAGAAGCTCGACCCCTACCTCAACGTCGACCCCGGGACGATGAACCCGTTCCAGCACGGCGAGGTGTTCATCACCGAGGACGGCGCGGAGACCGACCTCGACGTCGGGCACTACGAGCGGTTCCTCGACCGGGACCTCTCCGGCAAGGCCAACGTCACCACCGGCCAGATCTACTCCGACGTGATCGCCAAGGAGCGGCGCGGCGAGTACCTGGGCGACACCGTTCAGGTCATCCCGCACATCACCAACGAGATCAAGGCGCGGATCGTCGGCATGGCCGACCCGGACGCCGACGGCCAGATCCCCGACGTGGTGATCACCGAGGTCGGCGGCACCGTCGGCGACATCGAGTCGTTGCCGTTCCTGGAGGCGATCCGGCAGGTGCGGCACGACCTGGGCCGGGACAACTGCTTCTACCTGCACGTGTCGCTGGTGCCCTACCTCGCCCCGTCGGGGGAGCTGAAGACCAAGCCGACCCAGCACTCGGTGGCGCAGCTGCGCAACATCGGCATCCAGCCCGACGCGATCGTGCTGCGCTGCGACCGGGAGATCCCGGAGAAGCTCAAGGAGAAGCTGTCCCTGTACTGCGACGTCGACGCCGAGGCGGTCGTCGCCGCCCCGGACGCGCCGAGCATCTACGACATCCCCAAGGTGCTGCACCGCGAGGGACTCGACGCGTACGTGGTGCGCCGGCTCGGCCTGTCCTTCCGTGACGTCGACTGGACCCGCTGGGACGACCTGCTGGAGCGGGTGCACCAGCCGCACCACACGGTCACCGTGGCGGTCGTCGGCAAGTACGTCGACCTGCCGGACGCCTACCTGTCGGTCAGCGAGGCGATCCGGGCCGCCGGGTTCGGCCACCGGGCCCGGGTGCAGCTGCGCTGGGTGCCCAGCGACGACTGCGTCACCCCGGCCGGCGCGGCGGCGGCCCTGGCCGGTGTGGACGGCATCGTCATCCCCGGCGGGTTCGGCGTGCGCGGCATCGAGGGCAAGATCGGCACCGCCCGGTACGCCCGGGAGAACGGGGTGCCGCTGCTCGGGCTCTGCCTCGGCCTGCAGTGCATGACCATCGAGGTGGCCCGCCACCTGGCCGGCCTCGACGCGGCGAACTCCCTCGAATTCGACGAGGACGCCAAGCACCCGGTCATCGCCACCATGGCCGACCAGCAGGACATCGTCGCCGGCCGGGGTGACCTGGGCGGCACCATGCGGCTGGGGGCGTACCCGGCGACGCTGGCCGAGGGGTCGATCGTGGCCGAGGCGTACGGCGCCACGGAGATCAGCGAACGGCATCGGCACCGCTACGAGGTGAACAACGCCTACCGGGACCAGCTCACCAAGGCCGGCCTGCACATCTCCGGCACCTCCCCGGACGGCCGGCTGGTCGAGTTCGTGGAGCTGGACCGCGGCCTGCACCCGTTCTTCGTGGCCACCCAGGCGCATCCGGAGCTGAAGAGCCGCCCGACCCGCCCGCACCCGCTGTTCGCCGGGTTCGTCAAGGCGGCCGTGGCGTACTCGCAGGCCGACCAGTTGCCGGTGGACCTCGACCCGGTGCCCGGTGCGGCGACGACCGAGACGACGAGGAAGACGCAGGCGGCGGCGAAGAACGCGTCCCGCAACGGCGCACCGGCGACGGCGTCGTCCGCGTCGTGAGCGCCGTCGAGCACCGCTACGAGCTGCGTTCCCGGGTGCAGCGGTACGCCGGGCGGATCTTCACCGTGGTCACCGACGAGGTGACCATGCCCGGTGGGGGCACCGCCACCCGCGACTACGCCCGGCACGTCGGCGCGGTCGCCGTGGTCGCCCTCGACGACGCGAGTCAGGTGGTGCTGGTGCGCCAGTACCGGCAGCCGGTCGGCCGGCACCTGTGGGAGCTGCCCGCCGGGCTGATGGACGTCGCCGGTGAGGACCTGCCGGTGGCCGCGGCCCGGGAGTTGGCCGAGGAGGCCGACCTGACCGCCGCCCGGTGGGACCTGCTGGTCGACGTGCACACGTCGCCGGGTTTCTCCGACGAGGTGGTCCGGGTGTTCCTCGCCCGGGAGCTGGCCGAGGTGCCCGTCGGGCAGCGGCACGAGCGGCACGACGAGGAGGCCGACCTGCAGGTCGTCCGGATCGACCTGGACGAGGCGGTCGGCATGGCGTTGGCCGGGGAGATCACCAACGGCCCGTGCGTGGCCGGGCTGCTGGCCGCCGCGCGGGCCCGGGACGCCGGCTGGTCGGTGCTGCGTCGCGCCGACACCCCGCTGCACCGCTGAATCCGTCCGCCGACAGGGGCCGCCGCGGTTCGCCGCGCGGCCCCTGCGTCGTGCGCACACCCCGGCCGGCCCGCTGTGTCACGACGTCGTTGCGGGAGCGTTTCCCGTGCGGCGGTCGGGGCCGCGCGGTGCGACGATGGGTGTGACGCCGAACGGCAGGCCCGCGCGGTATGCCTGACACACCGTCAGGCGCATCGGGCACCGGCTGTCACTGTGCCGCCCGTCGGGGGAGGGCGGCGCGCCTAGACTGCCGCCGGCGGGAACGGTGGACCGCGTCGGCAACGGAGCCGGCGGGGCACCGCGCAGTCCGGGGTGCGGCATCCCGGAGAAGGGTGTCTCACGTGAAGGTCGGAATCCCCCGCGAGGTCAAGAACCACGAGTACCGCGTGGCGATCACGCCGGCGGGCGTCAACGAGTTCGTCCGCCACGGTCACCAGGTCTTCGTCGAGGCCGGTGCCGGCGTCGGGTCCAGCCTCACCGACGACGAGTTCACCGCCGCCGGGGCCACCATCCTCGGCACCGCCGACGAGGTGTGGGACACCGCCGAGCTGGTGCTGAAGGTCAAGGAACCGATCGCCGAGGAGTACCACCGGATGCGCGCCGGGCAGGTGCTCTTCACCTACCTGCACCTGGCCGCGTCCAAGGAGTGCACCGACGCGCTTGTCGACCGGAAGGTCACCGGCATCGCCTACGAGACCGTCGAGCTGCCCGACCGGTCGCTGCCGCTGCTCGCCCCGATGTCCGAGGTGGCCGGTCGGCTCGCCCCGCAGGTCGGCGCGTACCACCTGCAACGGCAGGGCGGCGGCCGGGGCATCCTGATGGGCGGCGTCTCCGGGGTGTACGCGGCGAAGACCGTCGTCATCGGCGCGGGCGTGTCCGGGATGAACGCCGCCGCGATCGCGCTGGGCCTGCAGGCCGAGGTGCTGCTGCTGGACAAGAACGTGGCCCGGCTGCGGCAGGCCGACGCCATCTACCGGGGCCATCTGCAGACGGTCGCCTCCAACGCGTACGAGATCGAACGGGCGGTGCTCGACGCCGACCTGGTCATCGGCGCGGTCCTCGTCCCGGGCGCGAAGGCCCCGACGCTGATCTCCAACGAGCTGGTGTCCCGGATGAAGCCGGGCAGCGTGCTCGTCGACATCTCCATCGACCAGGGTGGCTGCTTCGAGGACTCCCGCCCCACCACCCACGCGGAGCCGACCTACCAGGTGCACGACTCGATCTTCTACTGCGTGGCGAACATGCCCGGCGCGGTGCCGCACACCAGCACCTACGCGCTGACCAACGTCACCCTGCCGTACGCCCTGGAGCTTGCCAACCAGGGCTGGCGCGACGCGCTGCGCCACGACCCGGCCCTGGCGCTGGGCCTGAACACCCACGACGGTCGGGTCGTCTACGGCCCGGTCGCCGAGGCGCACGGCATGGCCACCCTCCCGCTGGACGAGGTGCTGGCCTGACCGGGCGGACGACGCACGCCCCGGCACCCGACGCCGTGCCCCGCGCGACCGGGGACGAGGTGCCGGGGGCGGCAGGTGACGGGGCCGGGGCGGGCGGGGAGCCCGCGCCGGCCCTGCGGCGGGCCGTGCGCGGCTACCTCGACCACCTCACCGTCGAGCGGGGACTGTCGGCGAACACCCTCGCCTCGTACCGGCGGGACCTGGACCGTTACCTGGACACCCTGGCCGCCGCCGGGGTACGCGACCTGGCCGCCGTTGACGCCGGGCAGGTCGAGGCGCACCTGGCCCGGCTGCGCGCCGGTGACGACGACCATCCGCCGCTGGCGGTGACCTCGGCCGCGCGGGCCGCGTCCGCCGTGCGTGGGCTGCACCGGTTCGCCGTCCGCGAGGGCCTGGCCGGCGACGACCCCAGCCGCGACGTGCGCCCGCCCACCCCGGCCCGGCGGCTGCCCCGGGCGCTGCCGGTCGACGACGTGGTCCGGTTGCTGGAGACCGCCGGCCCGGTCACCGCCACCGGCGACGGGGCCGCCCTCGCCCTGCGCGACCGGGCGCTGCTGGAGTTCCTGTACGGCACCGGCGCGCGGATCTCCGAGGCGGTCGGCGCGGCAGTCGACGACCTGGCCGTCGACGAGGGCACCGCCCTGCTGCGCGGCAAGGGCGGCCGGACCCGGCTGGTGCCCATCGGCGGGTACGCCGTCGACGCGCTGCGCGCCTACCTGGTGCGGGCCCGGCCGGCGCTGGTGGCCGCCGGGCGGGGCACCCCGACGGTGTTCGTCAACGCCCGGGGTGGGCCGCTGACCCGGCAGGGGGCGTGGACCGTGCTGCGGCGGGCCGCCCGCCGGGCCGGACTGCCGGTGGACGGGCCGCACGCCGTCTCCCCGCACACCCTGCGTCACTGCTACGCCACCCACCTGCTCGACGGGGGCGCGGACGTGCGGGTGGTGCAGGAGTTGCTCGGCCACGCCTCGGTCACCACCACCCAGGTGTACACGTTGGTCACCGTGGACCGGCTCCGCGAGGTGTACGCCACCACGCACCCCCGCGCCCGCGACGCGGACCCCCCGCCAGCCCGCTGACCGGCCGCTATGCCCGACACGCCGGACCGGTGCCGAACGCGCTGGTCGTCGGTGGCGTAGAGTCGGCATCGGCGCGGACCTCCTGGGCGACAACCGGGGTGCGCAGCGGCGCCGCGAAGGACGTCGGACAGCTCCGACGCCGGGTGGTCGTCGGGAGGGGGCAACGAGGACATGGCTGGCAACGGTGACCGTGCCGACGCCTGGACGTCGGAGCTCCGTGAGCAGCAGGCGTCGCTCGGCGCCGACCTGGGCCCGGCCGATCCGGCCGCCTACACGATGCGCAAGCCGATCCCCGAGCCGATGCCCACCGACCGGCACGGCCCGGCCCGGATCATCGCGATGGCCAACCAGAAGGGTGGCGTGGGTAAGACCACCACCACCATCAACCTCGGTGCGGCCCTGGCCGAGTACGGCCGCAAGGTGCTGCTCGTCGACTTCGACCCGCAGGGCGCCCTGTCGGTGGGCCTCGGGGTCAACCCGCACAACCTCGACCTGTCCGTCTACAACCTGCTCATGCAGGACGACGTCATCGCCGAAGACGTCCTGATCAAGACGGACGTGGCCGGCCTGCACCTGCTGCCCGCCAACATCGACCTGTCGGCCGCCGAGATACAGCTGGTCAACGAGGTCGCCCGGGAGATGGCCCTGGCCCGGGTGCTGCGGACCATCCGCAAGGAGTACGACTACATCCTGATCGACTGCCAGCCCTCGCTGGGCCTGCTGGCGATCAACGCGCTGACCGTCGCGCACGGCGTGCTCATCCCCCTGGAGTGCGAGTTCTTCAGCCTGCGCGGGGTGGCGCTGCTGCTGGACACCATCGACAAGGTCCGCGAGCGGCTCAACTTCGACCTGGAACTCGAAGGCATCCTCGCCACCATGTACGACAGCCGCACCACCCACTGCCGGCAGGTGCTCCAGCGGGTGGTCGAGGCGTTCGGCGACAAGGTCTACCAGACCGTCATCACCAAGACGGTGAAGTTCCCCGAGTCCACGGTGGCCGGTGCGCCGATCACCACCCTCGACCCGGCCTCCTCGGGGGCCCGCAACTACCGGCAGTTGGCCCGTGAGGTGATCGCGGCCCAGGCCGACCGGTAGGTCGGGGTGCACGCCGGGGCGTCCCGGGCGGCGACGACGTCCGGGACGTGGACTACGGTCGTCCGGTGACCGCGCCGCCGCTGGACCCGCCGACGACCCCGCAGCAGCCGCCCGTGCTGGCCGCCGAGGTCGCCGCCGACGTGGCGACCGACCCGGCGGGGGTGCCGCAGGCCGGGCAGAGCGGCGGCTTCACCGTCCGGCTGGCGAACTTCACCGGCCCGTTCGACCTGCTGCTGCAACTGATCAGCAAACACAAGCTGGACGTCACCGAGGTGGCGTTGCACACCGTCACCGACGAGTTCATCTCCTACCTGCGCGCCATGGGCGACGAGTGGGACCTCGACGAGACCAGCGAGTTCCTGCTCGTCGCCGCCACCCTGCTCGACCTGAAGGCGGCCCGGCTGCTGCCGTCGGCCGAGGTGGAGGACGAGGAGGACCTCGCCCTGCTGGAGGCGCGGGACCTGCTCTTCGCCAGGCTGTTGCAGTACAAGGCGTACAAGGAGGCGGCGGCGCACATCGCCGAACTGGAGGCCGTCGGCGGGCGACGCTACCCACGGGCGGTCACCCTGGAAGCCCGGTATGCCGAGGCCCTGCCCGACCTGGTGCTCGGCATCGGCCCGGAGCGGCTGCGCACGCTCGCCGTGCGGGCGATGACCCCGAAGCCGGTGCCCGAGGTGTCCATCGCGCACGTGCACCTCGTCCGGGTCAGTGTCCGGGAACACGCGGCGGTCATCGCCGAGCGGCTACGCCGGGCCGGGATCGCCACCTTCGCGCTGCTCTGTGCCGACTGCGCGATCACCCTGGAGGTGGTGGCCCGCTTCCTGGCCCTGCTGGAGCTGTACCGGGAGGGGCTGGTCGTGTTCGTCCAGGAGGAGGCCCTGGAGGAGTTGACGGTGCGCTGGACCGGTCCCGCCGAGGGCGGCACCGAACTGCACGTCGACGAGTACGCCGGCAGCCCCACAGACCCCGACCCGGCCGCGCCCGCCACCGCCCCCCCGGCCGCCACCACGCCCGCCCCGGTGACTGCGCAGGAGAACTGATGAGCGACGAGGAGCGCCGGGACTCGCTGGCCGACCAGGCCGCCGCCTGGATTCCCCCGTGGGAGCGGCCCGCCCCGCAGCGCAAGCCCGCACCCGGCGCGCCGGACTCCGGGGCCGAGGACGCTCCCGTCCCGTCAGAAACGGACACCGTCGACGAACTCCCCGCTGCGGCGGCACCACCCGCAGCCGACGCCGAGACAGCCGACGCCGAGGCAGCCGACGGCGAGACCGCCGACGGCGAGACAACCGACGCCGGGACGGCCGGTCCCGAGCCTGCTACCGACGGGACACCCGAACCCGGACCTGACGAGGACGTGACCGCAGCCGTCGTGACCGCAGCCGGTGGGGCGGCTGGCAGCGACGCCGGCCCGGAGACGGCGGGGGAGCGGGGTGCGGGGGGCGTACCGAAGCGGCAGCCGGCCGGACGACGGCGGGCGACGGTCGCCCCGCCGCCGGCACCCGAACTCGACGACGCGGAACTGCGCGGCGCGTTGGAGGCCATCCTGCTGGTGGTCGACGAACCGGTAAGCGAACTCGTGCTGGCGCAGGTGCTGGAGCAGCCCCCGGAGCGGATCGGCCCGGTGCTCGACGACATCGCGGCCGGCTACACCACCGCCGGGCACGGGTTCGAGCTGCGCCGGGCGGCCGGCGGGTGGCGGCTGTACACCCGGCCGGAATACGCGACGTACGTGGAACGGTTCGTGCTGGACGGGCAGTCGGTCCGGCTGACCCAGGCCGCCCTGGAGACACTCGCGGTGGTCGCCTACAAGCAGCCGGTGACCCGGGGTCGGGTGTCGGCCATCCGGGGTGTCAACTGTGACGGGGTGCTCCGTACCCTGGTCTCCCGGGGGTTGGTCGAGGAGTGCGGCGCCGAACCGGACAGTGGGGCGTTCCTCTACCGGACCACCACGATGTTCCTGGAGAAGCTGGGCCTGGACTCGGTCGCCGACCTGCCCCCACTCGCCCCGTTCCTCCCCGACGACGTAGAAGAGCTTGCCGATGCCACGCGATAGCCGTTCCCCCAAGCCCGACGCCCCCGTGTACGAGGGCGCCGAGCGCCTCCAGAAGGTGCTCGCCGCCGCCGGCGTCGGTTCCCGACGCGCCTGTGAGGATCTGATCTTCCGGCGTCGGGTGACCGTGAACGGGCGGGTCGCCCAGCTCGGGGACAAGGTCGACCCCGCCACCGCCGTGATCCACGTCGACGGGGAACGCCTCCAGGCCGACAACCGCCTGGTGTACGTGGCGATGAACAAGCCGCGCGGGGTGGTCACCACGATGGCCGACGAGAAGGGCCGCAACGAGCTGGCCGAGTTCATCGGCAACCGGGTCGAGCAGCGGGTCTACCACGTCGGGCGGCTCGACGCCGACAGCGAGGGCCTGCTGCTGCTCACCAACGACGGCACCCTGACCCACAAGCTGATGCACCCGTCGTACCAGGTGCTCAAGACCTACCTGGCCGAGGTGGCCGGGCCGATCCCGCGTAACCTCGGCAAGCGGCTGCTGGCCGGTGTGGAGCTGGAGGACGGGCCGGTCAAGGTCGACTCGTTCAAGGTGGTGGACACCCTGGGGCGAACCGCCCAGGTGGAGCTGAGCCTGCACGAGGGACGCAAGCACATCGTCCGGCGGCTGCTGGCCGAGGTCGGGCACCCGGTGTCCCGGCTGGTGCGTACCTCGATCGGGCCGATCAAGCTCGGTGACCTGCGCACCGGGCGGATCCGGCGGCTGACCAACGCGGAGGTCGCCGCCCTGTTCAAGGCCGTGGGTGACTGACCGGAGTCGCACCGGGTACGTGTGCCGGTAGGCTTCCACGCGGCCCGCGGGCCGGTGGTGGCGTGCGCCGCCCCGGCGGCGCGGAGACACCCGCGAGGCGCGGGCATGATTGACGACGATGGACTACCGCTCAACGGCGCCGGAGCACCGGCGACCCGCGAGATACGGGCTGAGGAGGACAACGGTGGAGGAAAACGTACGGGCCGGGCGCTGCGTGGTCGCTGTGGACGGGCCGTCCGGTTCGGGTAAGTCCACCGTCTCGCGGCGGCTCGCCGCCGGCCTCGGTGCCCGCTACCTGGACACCGGCGCGATGTACCGGGCGATCACCTGGGCGGTGCTGCGTTCCGGGGTCGACCTGACCGACGCCGCCGCGGTGGGCAAGGTCGCCGAGGAGGTCGAGCTGCGCATCGGCACCGACCCCCAGGGGTACGCCGTGACCGTCGACGGGGTGAACGTCGACCGGGAGATCCGGGGCCCCGAGGTGACCGGCGCGGTCTCCGCGGTGGCCGCCGTCCCGGCGGTGCGGGCGCTGCTCGTGGCCCGGCAGCGGGAACTGATCAACCACGCCGGCCGGATCGTGGTGGAGGGTCGGGACATCGGTGCCGTGGTGGCTCCCGACGCCGACCTGAAGGTCTACCTGACCGCCTCCGAGGCGGCCCGGGCCCGGCGGCGCAGCGCCGAGGACGCCGTCGACGTCGCGGCGACCGCCGCCGATCTGGCCCGCCGGGACCGGCTCGACTCCACCCGCACGGTCGACCCGCTGCGGCAGTCCGCCGACGCCGTCGAACTCGACACCACCGAGCTGGGCATCGACGAGGTCGTCGACCGGCTGCGTGGGCTGCTCACCGAGCGGGGAGTGGCATGAGCGACGGTTGGGTGGAGCTACGCGAACCGGATGTCGAGGTCGACGAGCCGACCGGTCCGCAGCCGGTGGTGGCCGTCGTCGGCCGCCCCAACGTGGGCAAGTCGACGCTGGTCAACCGGATCATCGGCCGCCGGCAGGCGGTCGTCGAGGACACCCCCGGGGTGACCCGGGACCGGGTGCCGTACGACGCGCAGTGGAACGGCCGCTCGTTCACCGTGGTGGACACCGGCGGTTGGGAACCGGACGCGAAGGACCGGGCGGCGGCGATCGCCGCGCAGGCCGAGACGGCGGTGCTCACCGCCGACGTGGTGATCTTCGTGGTCGACGCGATGGTCGGCTCGACCGACGTGGACGAGGCCGCGGTGCGGATGCTGCGGCGCAGCGCCAAGCCGGTGATCCTGGTGGCCAACAAGACCGACAACAGCGCCATCGAGCTGGAGGCCACCTCGCTGTGGTCGCTGGGGCTCGGCGAGCCGCACCCGGTCTCCGCCCTGCACGGCCGGGGCTCCGGGGAACTGCTCGATGCCATCCTCGACGCCCTGCCCGAGGCCCCGAAGATCGTCGAGAACCGGCCGCGCGGCCCCCGCCGGGTGGCGCTGGTCGGCCGGCCCAACGTCGGCAAGTCCAGCCTGCTCAACCGGTTCTCCGGTGAGGAACGGGCGGTCGTCGACTCGGTCGCCGGCACCACAGTCGACCCGGTGGACAGCCTCGTCGAGATCGGTGGCGAAACCTGGCAACTGGTCGACACCGCCGGGCTGCGCAAGCGGGTCGGCAAGGCCAGCGGCACCGAGTACTACGCCAGCCTGCGCACCGCCGGGGCGATCGAGGCGGCCGAGGTGGCGGTGGTGCTGCTCGACTCCAGCGAGCCGATCAGCGAGCAGGACCAGCGGATCCTGACCATGGTCGTCGAGGCCGGCCGGGCCCTGGTGATCGCCTTCAACAAGTGGGACCTGGTCGACGCCGACCGCCGGTACTACCTGGACAAGGAGATCGACCGGGAGCTGCGCCGCATCCCCTGGGCGATCCGGCTCAACCTGTCGGCGCAGACCGGCCGGGCCGTCGACAAGCTCGCCCCCGCGCTGCGCAAGGCGCTGGCGAGCTGGGAGACCCGGGTGCCCACCGCGCAACTCAACCAGTGGCTCACCGCCCTGGTGCAGGCCACCCCGCACCCGGTGCGCGGCGGCCGGGCCCCGAAGATCCTCTTCGCCACCCAGGCGGGTGTCTCCCCGCCGCGGTTCGTGCTGTTCACCACCGCACCGCTGGACGCCGGCTACCAGCGCTTCGTCGAGCGCAAGCTCCGCGAGGAGTTCGGCTTCGAGGGCAGCCCGGTGGAGATCTCGGTACGCCCCCGCAAGAAGCTCGGCCCCGGCGGTCGGGGCAAAGCCCACGGCTGACCCGCCGTCGACACAGGCTGCCGCCCCACCCCGGGACGGCAGCCTGTGTCGTATCCCCTCCTTCCTAGGATGCTCTAGGGGTGGTGGCGGTGCCCACCGGCGCGGTGGGGGGCTGTGCGCGCGGTGCGAAGATCCTGCGCTAAGCTGTACCGGCTGCCGCGGGGGAGACCACGCGGGGAGCATCGGGACGTGGCGCAGCTTGGTAGCGCACTTGACTGGGGGTCAAGGGGTCGTCGGTTCGAATCCGGCCGTCCCGACAGCACGAAAAGAGGCCGTCGACCGGGATATTCTCCCTGGTCAACGGCCTCTAATTCGTACCACGGCAGTAGAGGTTCGCTGATCTAGACGGCGCGTAGCTGGGGACCACTCTGGGACCGGCGAGCCTTCAAGTGCGCGCTGAGCGCCGTTCCGGCGTCGGTGATCGAATGCCGGTCGGGGTGCAGGTACCGCCGGGTCGCGGTCGGCGACCCGTGGCCGGCGATCTTCCGTAGGACGTGTACCGGCACCCCGGCGTCGGCCATCCAGGTCAGACCGGCGTGCCGCAGATCGTGCCGTCGCAGGTGGTCATGGCCGAACCGGCATGGATCCGCGTCGTCCTGGCGGGGCCCGCGCGGCGTTGCACCGGACCCCTGACGATCACAGATACTGGCCGATCGTGGGCGGTCGGTCCTGACTGCCGAAGTTGGTCGGCAGGTCCTCCACCACCAGCTTCCGGACGACCTCCGTCGGCGCGTCGGCCAACTCGATGATCCGTGCCGCCTGCTTGGCGACGGTCGCCTCCAGCAGGTTGCGTACCGTACGGCCGTTGCCGAACGACGACCCCGGGGAAAGACGGGCGAGCGTCGTACGAACCCGGCCCGGTACGCCGTCGGCGAGTTGGTAGCCGGCGTCGTGGGCGAGGACGGTGAAGATCTGCACCAGCTCGTCGAGGTCGTAGTCGGGGAACTCGAGAAGCGTGGGGAACCGGGATGCCAGACCACTGTTCGCCTCGAGGAACCGCCGCATCTCGACCTCGTAGCCGGCGGCGATCACCACCAGGTCGTCCCGATGGTCCTCCATCAGCTTGAGCAGCGTGGCGATGGCCTCGTGACCGTAGTCCCGCGGCGAGTCGGACATCGACAGCGAGTACGCCTCGTCGATGAAGAGCACGCCACCGAGTGCCCGTTCGAACGCCGCGTGGACGCGCGGGCCGGTCTGCCCGATGTACTGGCCGATCAGGTCCGTCCTGGTCACCTCGACCAGATGACCGGAACCGAGCAGCCCGAGGTCGGCGTAGATCCGGGCGATCAACCGGGCCACCGTGGTCTTCGCGGTGCCCGGATTTCCGACGAACACCATGTGCCGGGATCCTCGGCTCACCGCGAGCCCGGCCCGGGTCCGCAGGCTTTCCGCCCGGGCCTCCGCGACCAGCAGCCGTACCTGCGCCTTGACGTCGGGTAGCCCGATGAGCGTGTCCAGCTCCGCCATCGGGTCGCCCTTGTGGGCGGGCGCGAGCACCACGGACGCCGGTGCCGTGACGTCTTCCACCAACAGCTCGGCCAGTTGCCCGACCGTGGGTGCGGCCGACCGGCTGATCCGCATCGCCTGGTGCGACGCGGACTCGTCGACGAGGTTACGGACCACCCGGACGTTGTCGAAGCCGGCGGCGCGCGGCATCCGCGTGACCAGATTCCGGACCCGGTCGAGCACACCGTCGGCGGGTACGAACCCGGACGCCTTGGCCTCCCGCTCGAAGAGTCGCACCAACTCGTCGTCGGTGAAGTCGACGAAGTTGAAGGTGTTCGGGAACCGCGCCGCCAGGCCGACCTCACTGGACAGGAACTCCGCGACATCCTTGGGCTGCCCGGCGATGACGACCACCAGGTCCTCGCGGTGCTCCTCGATCAACCTGGTCAGCGTCGCGGTGGCCTCGCGCGCGGCGGGGTTCTCCTGGACCGCCCGACCGACGTTGATCATCAGGATGCCGCCGAGCGCGTTGCGTACGGCAGCGGTCACCTTGGCGCCGTTGAGCAGTTCCGCCCTGGCCACCTCGACCAGGTGGCCGGAGGCCAGCACGCCGTACGCGGCATAGACCCGGCCGATGATCGTGGCGATGGTGGTCTTTCCGGTGCCCGGGTTGCCGGCGAACACCATGTGCCGTCGGTTGCGGGCCGGTGGCAGACCGGACTCGCGGCGTAGTGCCTCGACTCTGGCCTCCGCGTGGAGCCGGACGACGCGTTGCTTGACCGGGGACATCCCGATCATGTCGTCGAGGACGCCCATGGCGTCCTGCTCGGTGTGCTCGTCCGGGGCACCCCCGGGCCGGGCGGGTCGGGGCGGGGCGGTCGTGGGCTGCGCCGGTCCCGGAGTGTCGGCGAGGGCGGACACCAGCGGGTTGACGACGGCGGGCCGTGGCTGGCCGAGCATGCGCAGGCTACGCAGGTATCTCAGGCAGAAGAAGAGCCCGCTCTGCACGTCCCGGTGTGGGCCCGGCCAGCCGTTCAGCGCGGTGGCACAGCTCCACTCCAGGCCCACCCAGATGCGTGCGGTCTCCGCTTCGCCCGCGATGATCGCGTGGTCCAGCCACGCGAACACCGTCCGGTACCAGACGTCGTAGTCGAAATTGGGCTCAAGCACGTCGTACGCGCGGAGGACGGCGTGGAAACCGTCCTGGCCCAGCCCGGTCGTGGCGATGACGGCCGGCACCGGCTTGCCGAGCTTCAGCAGCATGGCGGCGACCAACTCGTCGAAACTGCCGGCCTCGGCGCCCACCGTGTCCACCAGGCGCTGGTGGGCGGCCCGGAGGCCGGTCAGGGTCCAGGACAGGTAGTCGGCCGGCCCGGCGTAGTCGGGTAGGGCGGCCCGCTCCGCGTCACCGAGCAGGGCCGATCCCCACTGGACGGCGAGTTGCCGCCTCGACCCCGCCCGGTGCTGTTCCAGTAGCGCCGGGTCCTCGGCTATCCGGGCGTACAACGTGGCCAGGGCGTGTCCACGCTCGGCGAACGGTGGCGCCTCGACGAGTATCCCGAGGCAGTCGCGGTAGTAGCGGATGATGCGTTCCCGGCGTGCCGGGCTGTCGGAGTCCGCGAAGAGGCGTCCCGGTAGGACCGGCATGACCTGGGTCTGCCAGGTGGTCTCCGGGTCCGTCGTCGGAGTCAGGGGTGCCGTCAGGTGGTCGGCCACCAGGAGGTCACCGAGCCGCCACAACGGGCCCGACACGCTGGTGGACGCGCCGAGCGCGCCCTGCGCCAGCCACTTCACCTCCTCGACCGCCATCGACGTGCCGGGCTTGAGTCGTGCCATCCGGGCGGGCAGGTCGGTGAGCCCTTTCCGGGCGGCGACGGCCATCAGCCGGGCACGGGTGTCCTCGAGCCACCCCGTGGGTGGCACCCATGGCCTGGCCGGCCCGAACACGTTGAGGTGCGGCGATCCGGTCAGCAACGGCACCAGATGGTCAGGCAGATCGATCCGGCCACTGGTGGGCCGCACGGCGACCGGGGCGGCACTACCCGGGGGCCAGGTGGTCATGCCTGAAGCCTAGGTCTGACCACCGACACTTATCCGGGTCCAGATCCGACCCCCTCCGGCAGCCCCACCGGAGCGGGAGCCGCTGGATGATCTTCGATGATGGGCGGCACCGCGTCGACACCAAGCCGGCTGACCACCAGCCTCCGTCATCACCGAAGGTGAGACAGAACCGAATGTGGGACAGAGCCGAGATCTACGTAGTCCCCTTGTCGCTGTCGGTGCCGGCGATCCGGGCGAGGGGAGAACGCACGGTGCCGATCGCGATGAGGAGTTGGATGGCGACGGCAACCAGGAACAGGGCGCGCACGGACCCGGAGGCGTCCAGGAGGACCGCGCCGAGCACGGCGCCCGCCGGGAGCGTGGCGTAGGCGATGGCCCGGCCCATTGCGACGAACCTGCCGATGAGTTCAACCGGGATGATCCGCTGGAGACTGGTGTACCAGCACACGACGACCAGCGCGAACGCCGCGCCGCTGATGCCCCCGCCCGCGAGGATCGCGCCCCATACCGGCAGCACCGCCGGTATGGCCATCCCCAGAAGCGAGAGCGCCATCCCGGCCGAGATCACCAGTCCGGCTGAGGTGCGCTTCATCAGGCGGGGGGCCAGCACGCCCGCGACGACGGCACCGGCCCCCTGCGCGCTGAACACCATGCCCAGCGTCAACGTGGACTGACCTTCGCTGTGTAGCAGGATGTAGACCAGATTGCCCTGGATCAGGGCCGTGGCGAAGTTGGCAGCGGTCATCAGTACGGTTCCCCACAGAATAGCCGGGGAATATCCGATCGTACGCAGTCCCACCGCCAGTCCGCGAAGGACGCCTGACGAAACGGCGGGGGGCCGCGCCCGTCGGGTCACGCCGGGGACGATCGACGCGAGCAGTGCGGCTGAGGCCACGAACGTCGCAGCGTTGATCGAGGTGGCCGTGCCGACGCCGGTGGCCGCGACGACCGCGGTGCCGAAGAGGGGGCCGCTGAAGGACAGCAGGCCGTCGGTCACCTGTGTCCACGCGTTGAATCCGGCCCTGCGTCCCTCCGGCACCCCCTCGACCGTCAAGCCTTGCATGGCGGGGAAGTAGAACGGACGGATGCACGCGAGCAGCAGCGCGACGGCGTACAGGGCCGCGATGGGCGGGTGGTCGGCGCGGGCGAGTAACGCCAGCAGGGCCGCGACGACTGCGGAGGCCGAGTCGCAGAGGATCATGACTTTGAGTCTCGGGAATCGGTCGGCCACGAGGCCCGCGAACGGCCCGATCACCACGTACGGCACGAACTCGACGACGTATGCGAAGGCCGTGGCCAGCGGCGAACCGGTCAGTTGCAGCACCAGCATCGGAACCGCGAATCGGTAGATCCAGTCGCCGACCGAGGAGATGGTGAACGCGGCTCGGAGACGGATGATGGCCGCGAGGGTGAGCCGGTCGACCTCGCCCGCCGGGGTCTGCACCACCGCCCTGAGTTGCCTTCTCAGGCCATCGACTCGGTGGTCACCGACGATGCGAAATCCGTGACGAGCTTGCTCGGCAGGTCGGCACGCAGCAGAATCCGCAGCCCGGCCTCGCCCTTGGCGACGATGGGGAAGAACACCGCCGAACAGTAGTAGCCTCTTTCGAACATCCGCACCGACAGGTCGATGGCCCGGTCGGCCTCGCCGACGGGGACGACGCGCACGGCGAAGTCGTTCCCCGCGTGCGGGGTCGGCACCAGCCGGTCGAAGAGCTCGACGTTGTCCCGCAGCCGTCGTTGCAACTCCCCGAGTTCCGGCGTCCGGTGCAGGGCCGCGCTGGCGAGTGAGGCACCGAGCACCATGTTGTCGGGGCTCTGCGACCAGCCCACCGGTCCCGCGTGACGTCGCAGGAGCCGGACCAGGCCACGGTCACCGAGCATGGCGACCGCGCCACCGGTGCCGAACCCCTTGACCAGCGACGCCACCACCATGGTCAGTGGGTTGAGCTCCGCCCGGGAGCGCACGTAGCCCTCGCCGTGCTCGCCGACCGCGGACAGGGAGTGCGAGTCGTCGATGTAGAGGAACAGGCCGTACCTGTCCTGGAGCTCCAGCAGCCCTTCCAGCGGGAGCGCACCGCCCATCGAGTACGCGCCGTCCGCGACGTACGCCACGCGCGGGTGTTTGCGGCAGACGTCCTCCACGTAGTCCAGGTCGTTGTGCGGGGCGGTGAGCACCAGGCTCTCGTCGGCGCAGATCGGCTTCACGTGGGCGAGGTTGAAATGGGCGAAGCGGTCGAAGACCATCGTCCGGGGGCCGCCCTCGGCCAACTGGCCGCCCGCCAGCAGCGGCAGGATGCCTGACGTCAGCGTGCTGCAGGACAGGCCGACCAGGATGTCGGCCCGCCACAGGTCGCCCAGTTCGTCCTCCAGGTCCGCTGACAGATTGGGCCGGATCCGGGTCGCCGATACCGACAGCGACGTCGACTTCGCCGTGGCCAGCGCGTCCACGGCTCCCTGCAGGATCTTCGGGTGGGAATTGAGCCCCAGATAGGAGCACGAGCACATGTTCACGAACCGGTGGCCGGTTTCCCGTATCACCAGTTCGTAGTCGGACGCCGCGTCCACGTGCATGTCGATCAGCCCGTGCTCGGCCGCGGCCTGCCAGACCGGATCGGACGCCGCCAACATCCGCTCGCTGTTGCGGTAGCGGTGCGGACCGGTCGCCTCGGGCTTCTCGCCCGGGTGATCCACTGCTGTCGCGGTCACTGTCTCTCCGTTCGGTCGAGGTGCGGCGGAATCAGTCCGGGGCGCAGAGCGGATGCCGCGGGCACTGGGCGGTCGTGGTTACGTCGTATCCCTTCGCAAGACCTGTTCGGCGTCAGTAGCCGGCCGCGCCGTGAGCGTCTTCACCGCGCGCGGTGGGCACCATGAAGGTGCGTTCGAAGGTCAGCACGATCTCGCCGGTGGACTTGCGGCCCTCGGTGCGGCAACTGACGATGCCGACGCCCGGCCGGCTCGTCGACAGACGTTTGGCGGTGATCTCGCTCTCCGCGTAGAGCGTGTCGCCGACGAAGACCGGATGGGGCAGGCGGATGTGGTCCCATCCGAGATTGGCCACGGCGCGCCCGCTCGTGCTGCGCGCGGTCATCCCGCCGACGATGCTCAACGTGACCAGGCTCGACACGAGCGGCCGGCCCCACCTGGTGTGCTCGCCGTAGGCGGCGTCGATGTGCAGCGGCGAATCGTTCATGCTCAGCATGCTCATCAGCACGTTGTCCATCTCGGTCACGGTGCGCCCCGGCCGATGCTCGATCACCGTGCCGACGACCAGTTCCTCGTAGCAGAACCCGACTGTCTCGCGGTACCGGTGCGGGCCGATCCGGCGGTAGCCGAGCGGCCACGGCTCATCGTCGTCAGTTCTCGCCTCGGTCATCGGTGTGCCACCTGGGGCGCGTCGCCGGATGCCCCGAATTCGTCGAGCAGCCGCCGGGACGCCTCGAAGAACGGACGGCCGAGCATGCCACCATCGACCGTGGTCACGCCGTCGGCGCTGTGTC
Organism: Micromonospora wenchangensis; assembly: GCF_002210435.1. Taxonomy (GTDB): domain Bacteria; phylum Actinomycetota; class Actinomycetes; order Mycobacteriales; family Micromonosporaceae; genus Micromonospora; species Micromonospora wenchangensis. The sequence continues at coordinate 74,110 of NZ_MZMV01000022.1, read as the reverse complement.
GGGCCGCGTCGACGATCCGTGCGGCACGTTCCAGCTGCTCCATGCCCGGCGAGAACACCTCGTTGATCACGGTCACCTGGGCCGGGTTGAGCGCGATCTTGCCGCTGAACCCCAGTGCCAGCGCGAGTTCGGCCTCCCGGTACGTGGCCTTGGTGTCGGTCAGGTCGAAGGTGGGCGAGTCGATCGCGTGGATGCCGGCGGTATGGGCGCCGTTGACCACCCGGGCGCGCGCGTGCACCAGCGGCTCCCAGTCCACATTGATGCCGAGCACGGCGGCGTAGTCGGCGGCGCCGAAGATCAGGGCGCGCAGGTTACCGCAGGCCGCGGCGATCTGCGCGGCGTGTTCCACGCCTCGCGGCGTCTCCAGCACGGCGAACAGTTCCACGCCGGGGCACCGGGGCCGCAGCACCTGTTCGACGATTTCCAGGTCGCGCGGCGATTCGACCTTGGGCACGAGGACGGTGGCGGGTTTGACCGGGTAGTCCTGAATGGCCAGGAGATCGTGCAGGCCTTCGGATTCGGTGACCGGATTGATCCGGATGGCGCAGTGCCGTGCCATTCCCAACGCGGACGAGAAGAAGGCGCCGGCCTCGCTGCGGGCCTCCTGCTTGCGCCGCACGGACACCGAGTCCTCCAGGTCGACAAGACAGATGTCGGCGCCGGAGCGGTGGCACTTGGCGTAGCGTTCGGGGGAGGTCGCCGGCGTGCACAGCACGGAACGGCAGTAGCGGGTATACATTCACGACTCCCGGTTCACGTCGATCAACACCTTGCCGACGGTCGCCCTGGCAGCCAGCGCGGCATGGGCGGCGGCGACGTCACGCAGGCCTACGACGCGATCGACGTGCGCGACCAACCGACCTCGGCGCGCGAATTCGAACAGGGTCTGGGCGATGTGGCACAGCAGCTCCCGGTCGTCCACGACGTGCCGCATCCAGAAGCCGGCACATCCGACGGACTGCTCGATCAGCCGACGCAGCGGCACGTCGACGTGCCCGCCCGGACGCCAGCCGAGGGTGACCAGTCGGCCGAACGGGGCCAATCCGGTCAGCGCGGACTGCGTCCGCGCACCGCCGACGGAGTCGAGGAACACATCGACCCCGCGACCACCGGTCAGCTCGCGCAGGCGTGCGCCCAGATCGGTACCCGTCCCCTCGACGAGGGCCTCGGCACCCTGTGCGGTCACGAACGCCTGCTTGGCGGCGGTCCCCGTGATGCCGATGACTGAGCCGGCGCCCAGCGTGAGGGCCAGTTGGACTGCGAGATGGCCGACACCGCCCGCGGCCGCGGACACCGCGACGGTCTCGCCCGGGCGCAGGCGGCCGGCCAACATCAGAGCGCCGTAAGCGGTGGCTCCCTGTTCGAACAAAGCGACAGCCTGCCGGTCGTCCAGGTCGTCGGGCACCTCGACCGTGTGCACGTCAGGGGCAGCAACGACCTGCGCGTACCCGCCGCCGGTCCGTAGCAGCGCGGCCACCCGGCGTCCATCGCGCCGCCGTATGCCCACGGCGTCCACGCCCAGCACCGCGGGCACCTTCCGCCCCGGGTCGGCGCGTTGGTCCAGATCGTCGAAGTTGAGGCCGGCGAACGTGACGTCGACCAGGCTCTCCCCGCCGGCAGGCGACGGCTCGGGCACCTGCTCCACCCGCAGGACGTCCGGCCCGCCTGCCGCGTGCATGACGACGGCGTTCATCGACCTTTTCACAGAACGCCACCGGATATGTTCCTGGTGCGGCTGGTGCCAATTCTCAACGACGCCACGAAACCTCACCGGAGATCGCGGCGCAATCCGCGGCGCCGATTTGGATCATGAGTGACCTGGTGCCGAGCCGATAGCGACAGCGTGACCGCGTTCGCCCTTCGCGCGTTTCTACTGCGTAGCGGGTCTATCCGGGCTCTACGCCAGCTATTGCTCCGGTGAAATTATCACGGCCCACCTCCATCGGCCAGTATCAGTCTTCACCGAAGATCGCGGTCTACGTCTCCGCCGCGGGCCGGGTAATTTCGCATATTGCGACAATGGATACGGAAATGGTGCGACCGGAACGTCACGTACGCACTCATGGTCCGTTGTGGACGAGTACCGCGGTGGGAACCGCCGAATCGGACATGGCGGCTATCGCGAGGCTCTCCATGTCCCGCAGCAGCGCCTCGCCGTCCGCCGGGGTGACATACCAGCTGTCCCCGCGCAGTGTGAACACGATGCCTTCCGCAGGGTCGTCGATGCTCAGGTACAGCGGCTCGATCGGCTTGTCCCGCCACTCGGTCAGCCGGAACTCGGTGCGGGCGAGCAACTCCGGGATCGTGTCTGCCGCCGACGCGTCCGGAGGCGTCATGGCCGCGATTCTGGTCGTCTCGCCTCGCCGGTCGTTGACGTACGCCCACGTGTCGCCGGCCCAGCGCGGGGCGCCCGGCTGTTCGCGGGCGAGGCGGTCGATGAGCGCGAGCTCGTCCTCCGGATCGTAGTAAGCGTGCTTGTACGCCAGCCGAACGGGACCGCGGGCGCGGATCATCGCCTCGTCGACGGTGGCTCCGGCGACATCGAGCACGCAGACGCCGGACTGCATGACATGGCTCACGACCCTGCGCAGGCCCGGCCGAAACCGGTTGTTCACCAGCGGCCGCAGCACAGCCGGGTTCAGCAGTTCCCGTCGGCCCAGAGCGATGGCGTACAGGGTCAGCAGGATCGTCGAGGAGTCGGCGCGCGTGCGGCGGGCGATCGCCTGCATCGCCGGGAGCAGGGCGGCGGTGGTCAGGGTGGCCGCCCAGTGCCGCCGTTCGCCCCGATCGGCCGACCGGGGCATCGGGCGCGGCGGGACGGACCGCAGCTCCGCCTCGATGTGGCGCAGCCCCGCCGCGGCCTGCCGCCGCCCGGCCAGCGAGTCCTGCCAGCGGACGAGTTCCAGCTGCTCCATGCCGCGCGGCGGCTCGGCGACGCGGGCAGTGGTCTCCTCGAAGAGCACCGAGACGCCGACGCCGTCCGTCGCCAGGTGACAGACGACGATGACCATGTGGGTCACCGCGCCCTCGCGGCGCACCGCGGCAACGCGCAGCGGCCATTCACGGACGAAGTCGCGGGCCGTGGCCAGATACGCTTCGTACACCGCTCGGGCCGTCTTCTGCGGGTCGGCGTCCCCGTCGGCGTCGTATACCTCGAAGGCGATCTCGCCGTCGGCGAACAGTTCCTGGCTCGGCCGGCCCTCGGCGTCGAACCGCAGCCTCGTGCGCAGCGAAGGGAAGCGGGACATCATGTACCGCAACTCGTCTGCCAGGTCCGCCACGGTCCGGCCGGGCGGCTGCGGCATCGGCGCGCCGATGTTGAGCCAGCCCCACCTCAGCATCGACAGCCAGACCATGCGCTGGCCCCAGGTGAGCTCCCCGGCCCCGGTGGCGTCGCCGGCGAAGGCGACGGTCACCCGCTCGGCGGGAAGGGGCGGCGCGGCGGGCGGTCGTTCGGGCATGCCCGGTTCACGCACCACGCCGGCGACCGCGGCGTAGCGTACCGCCTCGGGCAGGGCCTCGGGTTCGAAGAACATCGTCGAGCTCCTCGGGAGTGCGGGTACTGACCCGGTGCCACCACCACCGCCCGGACCACTGAGGAGCGACCGGTAGGCGGGTTGTCAGCGTCCGGGAATTATCGCGGGCGTGACCGCATCCCGCGAGAGTCCACATCCGACCTTCGCGCTGACCGTCGGGCCGTTGTCGAGCCGGGTCGGCCCGGCTAGCATGACCGCAGAACTCTGGTAAGAGAGTGGAGCACCTCGCGGGCTTGCGCGGACCGCCGCCACTCCGGCAGACCATCTGACAGCAGAAGGCTGCCGCTGACGGAGTCCCGGCCGGTAGCCAGGAGGTCCTCGTGGTCGCACCGCTGGGTATCGTGCCGGCGGCGGGTGGGGGTTCGCGGCTTTGGCCGTACCGGGCCGCGAAGGAACTGATCCAGATCGGCTACGAGACGGTCGCGGCGGACGGTGGGCCGGGGCGGCTGGTGCCGAAGGCCGCGATCGACCACGTGCTGGACGCCATGCGGCGCGGCGGGGTGCACTCGGCCTTCGTCGTGCTCTCCCCGGTCAAGTGGGAGGTCTTCCGCTATCTCGGCTCAGGCGGGCAGCGCGGCATGCAGCTGTCTTACCTGTGCCAGGAGGAGCCGCTCGGCATGCCGCACGCGCTCGACCTGGCCCACCCCTTCATCGGGGACCGGACCGTGTGTATGGGCATGCCGGACACCCTCCTCGCACCGGATGACTGCTTCGCCAAGCTGCTGGCCTTCCACGAGAAGCGCGACGCGGACCTGAGCCTGGGCCTGTTCCCGGTCGCCGATCCGCGAGCCTTCGCGCCGGTCGTGCTCGACCCGGGCACGGGCCGGGTGGTCGACATCGTCGACAAGCCCGAGGTGCCGCCGGTGGCGACCGTGTGGGGCATCGCGGCCTGGTCGCCCGCGTTCGGCGACCTCCTGCACGAGTTCGTGCGCTCGGCCGGGGCCGGGGTGCCGGGCGAGGGGCTGCTCAGCGAGGCGTTCCTGCAGGCCGCACGGTGCGGGCTGCAGGTGTACGGCTTACCGTTCGACACCGGCGAGTACCACGACATCGGCACGCCGGCCGGCCTGCTTCACGTGCGCCGCCGGTTCGAGCCGGACCTCGGCGGGTTGTCGTGAGCCGTTTCCTGTTCGTCGTCCCGCCGTTGGCCGCGCACGCCAACCCGGCGGCGGCGGTTTCCCGTGCGCTGACCGGGCGCGGGCACGAGGTCGCCTGGGTCGGCTCCGAGCGTTACCTGCGGCCGCTGCTGGGCGCGGAGGCGACCGTCTTCGGCACCGGGCTTCGCCCGTACCGCGGACAGCGCGACAGAGGGCTGAGCGCCGTGCGGTCGCTGTGGGACGACTTCGTCGTTCCGTTCTGCGCACACATCGCGCCTCAGGTGAACGACGCGGTTGAGACCTATCGGCCGCACGTGGTGGTCGCCGACCAGCACGCCATCGCCGGCAGCCTGGTGGCGCAGCGGCATGGGCTGCGGTGGGCGAGCCTGGCGCCCACCCAGATGGAGCAGGCTCGGCCGTTTCGCAACGTGCAACAGGTGGAGCGGTGGATCGAAGGCCGGGTGGCGGCCGCGGGCGAGGCGCTGCTGGGCGCCGCGCCGGAGCACGACCCGCGCTTCTCGCCCCACCTGCTGATCGACTTCACCACGCCTGCGCTGACCGGTCGCCATGACCCGTCCGCACACCTCGCGGCGGTCGGCCCGGCGCTCGGCCCGCGCCCGGGCGTGCCGGACTTCCCCTGGGCGGCGCTGGACCGGGATCGCCGACTGGTGCTGGTCACGATCGGCACCGTGGCCACCGACCTGGGCCGGGACTTCTTCGCCCGGGTGGTCCGGGCGCTGGAGCCGCTGTCCGGCCGGGTCCAGGCGGTGATCAACGCGCCGGCCGCACTGGTCCCCGACCCGCCGCCGCACGTGCTGGTCGCCCCGCGCACGCCGATCCCCGAACTGCTGCCCCGAGTGGACGCCATGATCTGCCACGGCGGGATGAGCACCAGCTGCGAGGCGCTGCTCAACGGCATCCCGCTGATCGTGGCACCGATCAAGTACGACCACCCGATCGTGGCCAGACAGGTCGCCGCCGCCGGCGCGGGACGACACCGGCACTTCGACCGTACCAGCGCCGCTCAGTTCACCACGGCGATCGAGGCCCTACTCGACGATCCGGAATACCGGGCCTCCGCCGAGCGCATCGCCGCCTCGTTCACGGCGGCTGGCGGCGCCGGGACGGCAGCCGAACGCCTGGAACGCCTGGCGGCCTGATCCGGCCGGATCCGAACGGCTCCGATCCCGCGCCGGCTCAGCGGCCCAGCACAGAAGCCTGACGAGAGAGAAGCTCGCTGGAATCCAGGCCCGGTCACGGCTCGGCCGGCGACGGCGAGGCCGTGCGGGACGCGGCCGACAGCCGACGGGTGAGCGCGGCGCCGATGATCGCCATCGGCTCGGGCAGCAGCATGTGCTGGTGCTTGCAGTCGAGTTCGATCACCTCGACCGGGCCGTGCGTGACGGCGCGCCAGGATTCGGTCTTCTCGGCGGTGCTCGGCTCCTGCTCGGTCCCGGTGGCCGCGAACAGCAGGACCGGGCAGCGCAGCATGCCGGGCGGCCGTACGTCGGCCCGGGCGATGGCGACGTTGTTGACAATCACCTGCAGCAGGCGTCGGATCTCGTCGTCGGACCACGTGCTCAGGACGAGGTTCGGGCGGCGGCGGATCAGGGCCAGCGCGCTCGCCTCCGGTTCGGGATCGCCCTGCCTCAGCAACGCGGGATAGCCGAAGCTGTCCAGGACGATGTTGTAGTAGAACCAGGCGTCCGGCTCGGCATCGAAGCTCGCCGGATCGAAGCTCGGGCTCGCGTCCATGCTCGCCAGCAGGCCGACCTCGTGCCCTCGTGCCTCGAGTTCACGCGCCATGCTGTACGCGACATTGCCGCCCACCGACCAGCCGAGCAGGAAGTACGGGCCCTGCGGCTGCACCCGGCACACCTGGTCGGCGAAGTCCCGGGCCAGCTCCGCCATGCTCGTCGGCAGCGGCTCGGGACGCGTCAGCCCTCGGGACTGCAGGCCGTAGACGTTGCAGTCGGGAGGCAGTGCGGTCAACAACTGATGGAAACCCCAGCTCAGCCCACCTACCGGCGGCACGCAGAACAGTGTCGCGCCGGGCCCGCCCTCGCGCAGCGGCAGCACGACGTCGAACATGCCCTCCATGGCCTTGAGGACGGCCCTGCTCTGGCGCTTCCAACGCAGATCGGCGGCGTCCGCGAGTGGCATTCCTCGGCCTCCAACGCGGGTCGGGGAGAGGTTCCAACGGTCATGCTGCCACAGCGCGGCACGCTTCGACAGAGCCATGAGTCGGCTGCCGCAGGTGCCTGATTCGCAGCGGGTCACCACGGTCGGCTGTGGAGGCCGATACCGTCGATTGACGGCCGTCGAAGGGGAGTGCTGTAATGCGCCAGTGGTGACTGCGTGCGAGCGTTCCGTGTGACCGCACTCGATGCGGTGGCGGCCGACCCGCCGCCCACGCCGGTTCCCGTCGAGAAGCTGGCGGACCGTCTGGAGTTGACGGACATACAGGTCAGGATGGTCCGCCGGTTCGACGGGCTGCCCGCCGTCGCGCGGGCCGGCCGGCTGCTGGCGGCCGACCGCCCGGCCCTGGCCGGGGTGATCCGGCGGGCGGTGGACCGGGCCGGGATCAGGACCGGACGAGCGGTGGCTGATCCGGCCCCGCAACGTCAGTGTCGTGACATGGCAGCGGCTGTGCGTCCTGCTGTGGTTCCCGCTGAGCCGGGCGCTGTTCGAGCACGTGGGCACCGGCGGGCACCTGTTCCGCTCCGACGCGTTCGTGAACTGCCGGACCAGCGGTGGACTGCGGGCTGCTGGCGCCCGGCGACCGCTATCTGGTGGCCCCGGTCGGGTCGGGCGAGGGCGCGACCGTCGCCACCCTGGTTCCTCGAGCACTGACTTTCCAAACGCCGACACTACGGGCACGACGACTCGGGACTGACGGGAGCTGGGCGATGGACGCGGACCAGGAGACACCGGTGGACGTGCGGATGCGGGACGCGGTGACGGCCACGATGCTCGCCATACTGCCCGGGCTGCTCGACTACGACGGGCCACTGACGCCGCACAGCCGGTTGCAGGACGAACTGGGCCTGAGCTCCTCGCTGGTCCTGGAGCTACTGCTCGGCATCGAGGAGACGCACGACATCCAGATCGACCTGGAGGTGATGGACGAGGACAAGGTCGTCACCGTGGCGGATCTGGCCGAGTACATCGCCGGCCACTACGAGCAGTTCTAGCCGCGCGTGCGCCTGATCGCAGCGGTGCGCCGCGAGTTCGACGGCCGGGCGACGTCCCTGGACGACCCTGGGTGCGGCCGTGCGGCGCGGTGGGGTGGAGGCCGTCGGTGCTCGCGCCGCAGCCGAGTAGCCGGCCGCAGCTGCGCGCGCCTCGGGCCCGCGCGAACCCGGGCCGTCAGCGCACGGACCATCGTGGACACTGCCCCACTGGTACGGGTGCGCAGGAGTCCTGAATCGGCCCGGCTCTCCGCCGCGCGCACCCGCCTAACCCGGCGTATATGTACGCGTTGAAGCCGGTGCGCCGCGAGTATAGACATGGTTCTGTTTCACTAAGAGAATCTTCACGGGGCGGACGGCTGCCGTCCCGCGGCTCGACCGGCTCCGGCAGAGCGGCTCACCCGACCCTCGGGCGAGCAGGCTGCCCCGACTGAAGGTGAGCTGTCCGACATGCGCGACGACGATGGCCACTTGGCGGGCACCACGGTGCACGTGCCCCGTCCCGCGCCGCAGACCGCCGCGGAAGACCGATGACGCCTGCTGAGATAGCGGCGCTCATGCGTGAGATCACCGAGGTCGACGAGATCGGGGTCGACGACGACTTCTTCCACGCGGGCGGCAAGTCGTGGGATGCGCTCTCGCTCCTGGTGATCCTGGCGGAGCGATCCGACGTCAAGCTCTCACTCCTCGACGTGTTCCACACCCGCACCCCCAGTCGGCTGGCGGACCTCATCGCCCACCGGAGCGTCACGGAGAGGTGATCCACATGGTGCCGGCGACGCTGGACCTGGTGACCCACGACAACGCGCGGCGGACATCTCCGGCTCTACACCTCGACGCTCACACCGTGTTGTCCTACGGTGAGCTGTCCGAACTGGTCGGCGAAGCCGAGCAGGCACTGCGCCACGACGGCAAGGCGCTGGTTCTGTGCGCGGGAGACCGCGATCTGCCCACTCTGCTGGCCTATCTGGCCGCGTTGCGCCTGGGGCACACCGTCGCGTTCCTCACCGCCACGGCGGAGAACCTCTCGGCGTATCAACCCGAGTTCGTCGTTCCGGCGCCCGGCGGCGGGACCGGACTGGCCGAACTGGGCTACCACCCGACCGCCCGGGAGATCGCCGGCGCGACGGTCTTCAGCCGGGACGGCAGCCGACCGGCGGGCGAGATCTTCCCCGGCACCGCATTGCTGCTCGCCACGTCCGGCTCGACCGGCAGCCCCAAGGCCGTCCGGCTGTCCTACCGGGGGCTGGCCGACAACACCGCGGCCGTCGTCCGCGCGCTGGGTGTCACCGCGGCCGAACGCGCCCCCACCACGCTGCCGATCAGGCACGCCTTCGGGTTGTCCGTGCTGAACACCCACCTGCTGGCCGGCGCGAGCGTCGCGCTCACCGGGCACTCACCGCTGTCGTTGGCGATGTGGGACGACCTGATCCGGTCCGGTGCCACGTCGTTCGCCGCGGTGCCGATGACCTACGCGGCATTCGGGCCGGCGCATCTGAACCTGCTGGAACGCAGCAGGGTCCGCACCATGACCCACTCGGGCGCACGGCTGGGCGAGGAGCTGACCGTGCGGCTGGCCGACACGATGCGACGGCTGAACGGCCGGTTCTTCGTGATGTACGGCCAGACCGAGGCGACGTCCCGGATCGCCCGCCTGGACCCCGCGGACCTGCCGCATCGTCTCGGCTCGGTCGGCACCGCGATGCCGGGCGGCACCATCACGATCCAGCCGATGCCAAGCCACGCGCGAGCGGTGCCCGGCGAGGGCGCGGTCCACTACCGTGGCCCCGGCGTCATGCTCGGCTACGCCAGCGGGCGCGCGGACCTCGCCCGTGACGCCGAGGTGGACGTCTTGGACACCGGCGACCTCGGATATCTGCGCGACGGCTACCTGTATCTGACCGGCCGTTCGAAACGGATCGTCAAGGTGCTGGGTGTCCGCACCAGTCTGGACGACCTGGAGCGCATGGTGGAGCGGCCGGGTCACCCGCTCGCGGTGGTATGCGGCGCCGACGAGGTGATGCATCTGGTCGGCGCGGGCGACCGGGCGGTGCACGAACAGCAGCGCAGGGACCTGGTCGAGCTGCTCGGGGTACCCAGCCGGCACGTCGTCTTCCGCCAGGTGCGCTCGCTGCCCCGGACCTCCGGCGGAAAGATCGACTACCGGACACTGGCGGCAGCCACGGAAGTGCGCGGAGGCTCGCTCGATGAAGCTGACTGACTGGCGGATCCTGTCCGATCGGGGGCCTGATCTCATCGCCTGCCTGGACTTTCCCGGGGCGCGTGCGGCGGCGGGCTTCACCGACCTGGCCGAGGGGGTGCCGGTCGACGCCTGCTTCCTGCACTTCAGGCAGGCCGGTGCCGGCCCGCTGGCGGCGAGCGTGGACCGCTGGGCCGCCGAACTCGCCGCGACCGGCCGACCGGTGCGCGCGGTGCTGGGCTACTGCGCCGGCGGCGCGCTGGCCACCCGCCTCGCGGACGCGATCGCCGCGACCGGCCCGGCACCCGTGGTCGTACTCTTCGACGCCGTGCCCACGACCGGCGAATCGGTGGCCGACCAGTTCATGTCGGCGGTGCAGTCCTCGGCCCGGCAGTTGACCGCGCAGGAACTGGCGGACGCCCGTGCGCTTTCCGAGCAGATCGTGACGAGGTATCCGGACGACCTGCGGCTTGTCGCGGCGGGCCTGACCGAACACTACGAGGCGCTGATGCGCGCGGTCGCCGACCGGTTGTCCCTGCCACTGTTCCTCCATCAGGAACTCACCGCCGGGTTCACCGCCTATCTGGACTACCTGCTGCTGGCCGGTGAGGGCGGGTTCGACACCCGCGCGTCGACTCCGCTGTTCGTGACCTCGCTCGAACACGAGCCGCCGGTGCAGCCGGCGCGGACCATCAGCCTCGATGTGGAGCACGACGATCTGCTGCGCGATCCCAAGGTGTACAAGCTCGTCGCCGAGATCATCAGAGGAGAGATACCACAGTGGTGAGCCTGCCGAAGATATCCGAGGTCCTGTCCGCGCATTCCGCGGTCCGCCGAGCCGAGACCGTGATCGTGCGCTGCGATGGGCGGGACGTGACCGTGGCGGCCGCCGAGCTGAACCAGTACGTGAGCGGGCCGATCCTGCGTAACCACGTGTGGCAGGAGTTGGGCGAGGACAGCGGGCTCGCGGCCGTCCTGATCGTGGAGAGCATTCCGGCCGGTGACGCGGCGAACGCCGAATCCCTCGCCGCCGCGGTGGCGGACGGGCATTGCGCCCTGTTCGAGGAGCCCCGCGACGACGTCGAACGCCGTGTGGCGGCGATCTGGTCGGAGACGATGGGCGTGACGCGCGTCGGCGTGCACGACGACTTCCTGGAACTGGGCGGCGACTCGCTCTCGGCCCTGCGCATCATCACCGCCATCGAGGCGCAGTTCGACCGGTCGCTGGACGTGTACGACTTCATGAGCGCGGGCAGTGTCCGCCGCCTGGCGGACCTGCTGCGCTGATGGAACTCAGCGTGCGCCGACGGGTCGCCGAGATCGCCCGGGCCGAGCCGGACCGCCCGGCCCTGATCGGGTTCGACGCCGACCTGGCCGAGCAGGTCCTTCCCTGGCAGCGGTTCGCCGACCGGGTCGGGGACGCGGCCGACGCGCTGCGGGCGGCGCTGGACCCGGGCGCGCGATCCTGCGTCGTCGTGCCGGCCGGCAACAACCTGCCTGCCGCCCTCGGCATCGCGGCGGCGCTCGTGGCCGAGGTGCCGGTCTTCCCCCTGAACCCGGCCACCCCGCCGGCCGAGCGCGACGCCCTGCTGAACCTGCTGGGTCGGCGGTTCGCACACGTCCACCTGATGGACGCCGAGCTTGAGCCACAGCGGGCGCAACTGCCCGCCGGACCCGACTCGCCGAGTACCGGCACCGGCACCGGCACCGGCACCGGCACTACGGCTTACCTGCTTGCGACCGGTGCCAGTTCGGGCATTCCGAAGATATCCGCACGGCCCGGACCGCTGCGCTACGACCCGGCCACGACGCCCTCCCTGGTGATCCGGCAGACCGGCTGGCGCACCGCGCAGCGGCAGCTCATCGTCGGGCCGCTGTACCACGCCGCACCGTTCACCGCGTTCATCGATGCCGTGCTGGACGGCAACACCGTCGTCCTCCAGTCGTTCTTCGCCCCGCAGTGGACGGTCGAGTTGGTGCGCCGGTACGCCGTGGAATGGCTGCAGCTGACCCCGACACACATGCGCGAGATCCTGCGTGTGCCGGACCTGGCCGAAGCGGACTTCGGCAGCCTGCGGGCGATGCTGCACACCGCGGCGCGCTGCGACCCGGACACGAAACGCGGCTGGATCGACCTGCTCGGCCCGCGGCGGGTCTACGAGCTCTACGGCGCGACCGAGGGGGTGGGCGTGACGCTGGTGCGCGGCGACGAGTGGCTGGCCCGGCCCGGAACGGTCGGCCGTGGCTTCCTGACCCAGATCCGCATCCTGGACGACGCGGGCCGTCAGGTCCCGCCCGGCACGAGCGGCACCGTGTTCATGCGGACCCCGCAGCGCCTCGGCCGCTCCGACTATCTCAACGACCAGTCGATCCGCACCACGGCGGACGGGTTCGCCACGGTGGGCGACCGCGGGCGGGTGGACCAGGACGGCTACCTGTACCTTGAGCCGCGCGGCCACGACACCATCAACGTGGGCGGCGAGAAGGTCGACCCGGACGAGGTCGAGGCTGCGCTGCGCGACCATCCCGCGATCCTCGACGCCGTCGCCGTCGCCGTCGCGCACCAGACGCTCGGGTTCGTGGTCGCGGCGCACGTGGTGCTGCGTCCGGGCGCGAGCGTACGCAAGGCCGAACTCGCCGCGCACTGCGGGCGGCGGCTGGCCGGCTACAAGATCCCCAAGCAGTTCACGTTCACCGCCCAGCTTCCCCGGTCGGCGGCCGGCAAGGCCCAACGCTGGCGGTTGACCCCCCACGACAAGCCCCATGACGAGAGTGGTGCGACCCCGCTATGAACACTGTTCGCGACGAGCCGATCGGCAACGGCTCCTTGACCGGCACCGGTTACGAGCGCCCCCGGGACCCGGTGGAGATCTGGCTGGCCCGGCAGTGGCAGCGCATCCTGGGCTTCGGCGTCGGCATCCGGGAGAACTTCTTCGGCGTCGGCGGCAACTCCCTGGACGCGGCCCGGGTGATCGACGCCATCCTGGGGGAGTTCGGCGTCCAACTGCCGCTGAACGTGCTGACCGAGCACCCGACGGTCGAACGCCTGGCCGCGGTGTTGCGCGACCATGACGAGCGGCCACCGGGCTCGCTCATCGCGATCCAGGACGGCGACGGTTCACGTACGCCACTGTTCCTGGTCCACCCGGACGACGGTCAGGTGGGCCGCTACTGCCTGCTCGCCAATGCGCTGGGCGAGGAGTTCGCCGTGTTCGGCCTCCAGGCGGGGGGTCTCCACAGTGACACACAACCGTCTCGCACGGTGCCGTCGATGGCCGATGCCTACGTCGACGCCGTCCGTGCGGTACACCCCACCGGCCCGTATCTGCTCGGTGGCTGCGGGGTGGGCGCGGCGATCGCCTACGAGATGGCCGTCCGCCTCGAAGACGTCCGGCTCGTGGCCGCGATCGACGTCGAACTGCTCGAACCTCTGGACACCGTCGTCGAGTCCTGGTCGCGCGAACTGCCCCGGCAGGCGCAGCTGCCGGAAATCCTGGCGGACTGGCAGGATCGAGGCCTGGTACCGCCGAACGCGACACCCGAGATCGTCGCGCGCTCGCTGCGCGTGTGGCAGGCCAACCGGGAGGCCGCGCGCGACTGGCGGCCGTCGCCGTACACCGGACCGATCGACGTCTTCGGCCGCGAGCAGAGCACGATCCTGCCGGCGACAGTCGCCCAGCGGGCACACGACTGCGACACGGTCGACCGCCTGGCCGCCGCGTTGCGCGAGCTGATCGGCTGACCGGCGATGAGCGCCGACACTGAAACCGCACCGCGCCGTCGGCGCCGTGTGGTCCTCACCCCGGCGCGCTCGATCCCGGTCGAGTTCGCCGGGGAGCGGGGCGGCGAGGGACCGCTCACCCTGGGCCAGCTCAACATCCTCAACTGGCTGGGCGCGATGCCCGAGCACTCCCTCGCGAATCTCTGGGTCGAGCTGCCGATCCCCGGCACGCCGTCCATCGAGGAGGTGACCCGGGCGGCGGCGGCGCTGATCGCCCGGCACGAGAGCCTGCGCACCACCTGTGCATCCGGTGGAGAGCCGCGCCAACAGGTCGCGAAGACCGGCGTCCAGCTGGTCGAAGTGTACTCGCTCGGCGAAGGACACTGGGGGCCGCGGGACCGCCCTGTGGTGGCCGAGGCGCTCATCAGGTGGCTGCGCGAGCATACCGACTCAGCATGGCGTCCGCTGCGGATGGCGGTGTCCGTCGCTCCCGACGACGGCGGTCGCGTCATCGCCTGCGCTGCCGGGTTCGCGCACCTGACCGTGGACCACGCCGCCATCGAGATCCTCAAGCGCGACTTCGCCGGCCTGCTCGACCAGCCCGGACGAGGACAGCTGGGCCACCCCGGCCACCAGCCACTGGACCAGGCCGAACTGGAGACGACGCCGGCCGAGCAACGCAGGGCCGAGGCGGCGCTCGGGTATCTGCGGGCGCAGCTGCAACGCGTCTCCCACTGCCTCTACACGGTGCCGGGCGCCCGACCCGGCGGCGAGTCGCTGGCGGTTGAACTGTCGTCGGTCGCCGCCGCGATGGCTGTGCGACAGATCGCGGCGCGCACGCGGGCCAGCCGGTCCAGCACCGTGCTGGCAGCGGTCTGCGCCGTGGTCGCCCACCGTGCGAACCGTCGGGAACTGGTGCTGCCGATCCTGTCGAACAACCGATTCGAACACCACCTGACGGGCTATGTCGGCTCCCTCGTCCAGAGCACGCTCGCCACCGTCGAGGTCGGCGACAGGGACTTCGACGAGCTGGTAGGCCACACCTGGGCTGCCGTGCTGGAGGCCAGCCGCCACGCCAGGTACGACGCGGCCAGGCGATCCGCCATGGACGAACTGGTCGAGCACGAACGCGGCCTGCGCATCAACTACGACCCCTTGTTCAACAGCCTCGTGCCCGAATCGTGGTCCGGGCTCACCGGGGGCGTCGGCTTCCAGGCCGGGCGGATCGACGCCGCACTCGCCCAGACCCGGCTGCTGTGGCGCCCGATGCCGCGTGCCGGCACACCGATCCGGTTCAGCCTCAATCAGCTCGACGGATGCCTGCGGCTCGACGCGTGGAGCTCCGACTCCGGCCTGATGCCGCGGGCCGAACTCGAATCGGTGCTACTGGCGACCGAACGCGTGCTGGTCGCCGCCGCCCCCGGTGACCTGCCCCGCGCCCGGACGCCTGAGGTCATCGGGCTGGAGCCCGTCACGGGCACACCGGACCGGATTCTGGTCGACTCCTGCTGGGTCGACGTGGCCGACGTGCAACGCCTCGTGGAGGCGGCGGTCGCGCCCGCCGTGGCACACGTCTTCGCTGAGGTCGGCGGCCGCCCGCTTGTCGCTCACCTCACCGCCACCGACACCGTCCGTACGCCGGAACAGGCGCACGCCCGCTGCATGGCCTTCCTCGCCGACCACCCCACAGCCATCACCCCACGCCAGTACGTCATCTGCGACGCCGCGCCGCCCGAACCGGATGATCCCGCGGCCTGGCCGACGCCTTCGGCCACCGGCTCCGGTCGCCGTTGACGGTCGCGGTCACGCAGCTCGGGTGGCTCACCGCCACCGACACCCGGTCTGGTTCCCGCCGGACACCCCGCCAGCCAGGACTGGGGTCCCGGACCAGGGAAATCCCTGGTCCCAGGCGGCTCCCAGCGGCACACACTGGTGTTCGTCCGGCCGACCAGCCGGGCGCTCCCTCCAGGGTGAACAGGGGTACGACATGAGGCGCAAGACCGTACGGATCGACAACATTCCGGCTGACGGCGTGCAACTGGCCGACGAGCAGCTCGCCCGGATGCTGGGCGGCCTGCCGAGGCGGGACGTCGGGGGTTCGTCGAAGACCATCGACGACATCCCCAACGGGGGCCGGAACGACACGGACAGCGACTTCTGATCACCGCCGTCGCCGGCCCGCCCCGTCCCGGGACCGGCCGGCGTCGGCCACCCCACGGTCCACTCTGGCGTCGAGGCCGTCGCCGGATCGCCGACCCCGATCGAGATCAGGGCCGGGCATGGCGGAAATTCAACTGTACGATCGACCTGCTGGACGGGCCGGTACGCCTGCTTCCGCAGCCCGGTGGCGAAGCTCGGTGAAAGCGGGATCGGCTCACGGATACGGTCCACCATGCCGGTGTCGACCACTGTCGGATCAGTCCATCGCCCGCGCGAGTAGGCCGGCCGGTCCCAGGTTCGCGGCGAGCAGCCGGACCGCCCTCGCACGCCACGTGTCGCCGTGGTCGCCCGGGGTATAGGCCTCCCCGGCGAGGAAGGCGACGTCGACCAGACCACGGCTTGCGCGCCAGTAGGCCAGGCGACGCGGGTCCACCGTCACCGGCCCGTACCCCTCGAAGAACCAGTCGCGTTCCCGATCGCCGATGTGCTCGTCGCCGTACGCGCCACCGAGGACGAACATCAGGTCGTGTTCGGGTGTGGACAACGCGGCGTCGTCCCAGTCGATGAGCCACATGCGGCCGGGGGCCGCCAGCACGTTGCCCAGGTGCGGATCGGTGTGGCACACGGTCGACGGTGTCACCGCCGACGCCAGCGACTCGACCCGGTCCACCGCCGCCGCGATGTGCTCCGCGTTGTCCATCCAGAGATTCCTGGTCTCCGCCGCGATCGCGTCGGCCGGTGGCGAGGCGTGCAGCAACGCTTCGGTCGCCCGGGTCGCGGCGAGTTCCCGGTCGTGGCCGGCGACGGGCAGCACGGCCGCCAGTTCCGGCGTGACCGGCAGGGCGTGTGTCGCGGCGAGCAGCGCACCGAACTCGCGCCACTGGGCCTCATCGAGACCACCGTCGAGGCCGTTGCGGTCACCGACCCACGGGGTCACCGACAGGCGGCGTCCGTCGCGCTCGGAGCAGAGGCGACCGTCCCGGGTACGAACCGGAGCGGCCACCGCTCGCAGTCCCCGATCGGCCAACGCGCCCGGCACCACGAGCCCGGCGGCGCTGCCACCGGCGGACCACTTGATCGCGTACGTGGCCGTTTCCGTGCGGCCCAGGAAGTTCTGCGCTGCCCGATCCACCCCGCCGGTGACCACGTCGACGGCGGTCAGGTGGATACCGAAGTCCTCGGCGACGTGAACGATCACGACGCGGATGTTAGCGCCGTGGATTCCATCAGGCAGACAGATTTCCGTCCCTCCCGATGGGCGTGCTCGGCGGGTTCTCCGCCGCCGACCACACTTCAACTGATTGATTCAACTCGATTGATGGGCGAGAATGGCGGGATCAGGGGCCGTCATCGCCCGTCTTCCTCGTCCGGTCGGGAGGAGGTGTCGAGCATGGAGCGCTACGAGGACCTCGAAGGAACCGCCGTGGGCCTGATCAACGCCGTCATCAACTGACGTCGCCGGTCACCAACCGGGCGGGCACGGGCTGTCCCTTCGTCGCGTGTCCGCCCCTCGGTACCGAACCAACCGACCGGGCGGGAGGACAGGGTTGGCCGACCTCACCTGGCGGGACCCGGCGGCGTTGCCGCTGCGCCCGCTCATCGACCTGACCGCCGATCCCACGGTCCCGCCGTCCCTGGTCGCCGAGGCGGCACTGTTCTGCGCCGACCGGCCCGACCCCTGCGACTGGCTGCCCGTCCACGCGCCGCCCGCCGACCTGCGTCGCACGATGCGCCGCGCCGGCCTGCTCGACGCCACGGACCCGCTCGTCGTCCCACCCGGGGTGGCTGAGCGACTCACGATCGACGACCACACCGGCCTGCTGTGGGCGGCCCGACTGATGCGCGCGCTGGGCCGCCGGGAGGACGCCGTGACACTGCTGCGGCGCATCGGTGGTGACGCGCCGCCCCCGGTGTACGCCTGGCGCGATCTCCTGCTCGCCGAGGACGGCCGGCAACCACTTCCCCCGGTTCCGTCCGAGGCGGCGGGCCTGCCGGTCCGCCTCACCACCGCACTCGCCCACGCCCGGTCCGCCGTGGCCGACGGGCAGGCGCTCACCACGGCGGAGTCCCTGGCCGCTGCTCTGGCCGGGGACCGGATCGGGGTGGTCGCCCGGGCCCGGATCCTCGCCGTGCGGCTGCGCTGCCCGGACGAGCCGGTGCCCGACGCCGACACGGTCCGCGCGACCGCTCGCGACCTGGGGACGGACCGGACCGACCTCCTCGCCCGGGACGCCGCACTGACCCTGCTGCGGGCCGCCACCCGCGCCGCCCTGGACGGGACCGATGTCGGGTCGGCGTACGAGTTCGCCAGTGCCGCCCTCGACCTCGATCCGACCGGCGCGGCGACCCGGCTGCTCGTGGCGGACGCGGCGCGGGCAGCGGGTGACCGGGAGTCGGCCCGTACCCACTACCGGGTGGCCGTCCGGACCGGCCTGGCCGAGCGGACCGCCGCGCTGGCCGGACTGCTCGACCTGGCGGCCCCCACCGCGCCCGACGCCTACAGCGGGCCCACCGGTGGGTCGACTCCAGCCGCAGACACCGGTGAGCTGGTGGGGGCGGTGGCGGACCTGCTCGCCACGGACCGCCGCGCGGAGCGGGACCGCCTGGCGGTGCTCGTGGCGCGGGGTCCGGCGTTGGAAGGCACGGTCTGCGCCGACGCGGTGCGGTGGGCGGTCGCCGTACGCGATCCGGTGGCTGGGGCGCGTCCGCTTCCGCTGGAGCGCTACCGGCCGTTCCTCGATCTCAGCCCGAGCGGGGTCCTCGACCCGGTCGACACCCCGCCGGTCGCGATCCACACGCCGCTGATGTCGTACGCCGCCGTGCTGGAGCGTCGCGAGCCCTGGTTCCGGGAGATCCACCCGCAGCGGGCCACGGCCGCCATGTTCCGCGACGAGATGCAGGCGACGGCGGCGGTGTACGGGTACGCCTGCGGTGGTGCCTCGGCCGACTACCGGACGTGGCTGGCGGCACCGGACGGCTGCCCGCCCGAGGTGCGGGACCGGCTGGCCAACGTGTCCGACCTGCCGCCGCTGGACCGGGCGTTGCTGGGCCGGCTGCTGTCCGCGCTGGGTTTCCACGCCGAGGCCAAGCGGATCCTCCCCGGGCCGGACGTGCCGGTACGCGACCCCGAGAGCGCGTACGCGCTGGCCAGTTGGATCTTCGCCGAGCAGATGCTCACCACGGGGCACGCGGCCGAACTGGAACCGCACTTCCGCACGTTGTACGACCAGCTCGGCGACGACGTCCGGTACGCGCGCACGCGGGTGGTCACCACCATCAACGCCACGGTCAACGCGGCCCGACGCCGGGAGCCCGACACGATCGCCAGGTGGCGCAAGGTCGGCGAGGAGGACCTGGCCCGGTACACCGCGCTGCCCGAGGTGTCGGAGTTCGACGCCGCGATCATGACCAGCAGATGGTTCCGGGCCATGGGGTTCCTGCCGTTCCTCACCGGCGACCGTGACCTGCTGCGCGCGGACATGGACCGGTGGCTCGGCATCGCCCGGGAGGTGACCGGGCACGACGGGCACACCCGGATCATCGCCGCCGACAACTACTTCCCGGCCGTGGAGACCGCCGTGCGCACCCACACCCACCTCGGCGAACACGACACCGCACTGGCCCTGGTGGACGAGTTGGCGCAGCGGATCGATCCGATCGACCCGAAGACCTGGCTCACCGCGGGCGAACTGCGGTACCAGGCCGGCGACCACGACGGCGCGCTTGAGGCGTACCTGCGGGCCGCGCACCTGCAGTTCCCGTACGGCCGGATCTCCTGGTTCAACGCCGGCCAGGTGCACGAGCAACTCGGCCGGGCGGACCTGGCCGCCGAGTGTTACCGCCTGTCGCTCGCGCACTGGCCGACCGGGGTGACGCCGCTGCGCCGGCTACGTGACCTGCACCTGCGCGGTCTGCTGCCCGACGACGGGGGAGCGTTGGCGGCCTGGATCGCGGGTCAGCCGGCGTGGTCGCAGCTGCCCGCGTTCGCGGGGTGAGCCGGGTGGGGGTGCCGCCCTACGGGGCGCAGCGTGAGCTGCTGCTGCTCAGCGACACCGACGGGGCCGGCCTGCCCCGGCACAACCCGATGCCCCGGGCGTGGACGCTGTGGCACGTCCGGGGCGAGGTGGACGTGCCGCGCCTGGCCGCCGCGATGCGGGCCGTCGCCGCCGGAAACGACGTGTGGCGGGCCCGGTTCGCCGCCGGCCCGGAGCTGGTGTGCGGAGCCGGGCAGCCGTTCCCGGTGACCACGGTGGACTGTGCCGACGTGCCGGCGGACCGGCTGCCGGAGGTGGCCGGGGCGGCGCTCGGCGAGGCGGTGTACGCGCCGATCGACCTGCGCCACGACCCGCTGGCCGGCGCCTGCCTGGTGCGGCTGGCCCCGGACGAGCATGCGCTCGCCCTCGTGGTGGACCACGGCTTCGCCGACCACGCGACGCACACCCGGTTCGTGCGCCGCACGGCGGCGGCGTACGAGCATCCGGGGCGAGCCCTGCCGGCGCTGCCGTCGTTCTTCGCGCACGCGGCCGGGACCGCCGCCGATCCGCGGCGGGCGGCGTCCCGGGAGTTCTGGGCGGCGGCGATGAGCCGGGACGTCCCGGCCGTCGCCTTCCCCGGCGGGCGCTGGAAGCCGTGGCGGGACACCACCGCCAGCGCCGCCTGGCCGCTGCGGCTCGACGCCGCGACCACCCGGGCCATCCGGTACGGCCGGGACCTCACCGGCGCGACCGGCTCCGGCCTGCTCCTGGCGGCCCTGTCGTTCCTGCTCGGACTCTGGGCCGACGCGGACGTCCCGGTGCTGTACGCGCGGGGCGGCCGGTGGACGCGGGAGAGCGTCGAGGTGCCCGGCGCGTTGCACGAGGCGGTGGTGAGCGTGCCGCCGGACCACCTGCCGTCCGCCTCGCTCGCCGACCGGGTCCGTGCTCTCACCGCCGTCAATGCCGCCGCGCCGCCGCTGCTCGGCCAGTGGCTCACCGACTTCGGTGGGGTCGAGGCCCTGCGGGAACGGCGTCGGCTCGTGCTCAACGTGGTGGCGGCGGAGCCCACCGTGACGGTGGGCAACGCCACGATCGGCCCGGCGGACCGGTTGCTGCGCGGCAGCGTACGACCGCCCGCAGGTCGGCGCGGGTTCCCCGCCCACAACGCGCTGCACCTGGCGGTGACGTGGTCGGCCGAACAGCCCGAGGTGACCGTCCACCACGACCCCGAGGTGCTGCCGGCCGCCGCGCCGTTCGGTGCCGCCCTGGTCCGGTTCTTCGCGCTGCTGGCCGAGCAGCCCGACATCGCCGCCGACCGGGCCGCCGACCTGCTGCGCGCGACGTGGCTACAGGCGACCGACGCCACGGCCGCGTCGACCTGACGTGGCGTACCGCCGTGGCGGGCTGCTCCGGCAGCACGACTTCCGGTCCCTGTGGCTCGGGGCGGCCGCGAGCCAGTTCGGTGCCCGGATGGCCCTGGTGGCGCTGCCGTTGGTGGCGGCCGGCCCGATGCACGCCTCCGCCTGGCAGGTGGGTCTGGTCGGCACCCTGAGTACGGTGGCGTTCCTGGTCGTCGGCCTGCCCGCCGGCGCGGTCGTCGACCGGGTGCGCCAGCGGCGGCTGCTCATCGGCACCGACCTGGGGCGGGCCGCGCTCGTCGCCTCGCTGGCCGTGCCGGCGGCACCGGGCGGGGTGGCGCTCGGCCAGTTGTACGTCGTCGTCCTCGGCGTCGGGGTGCTCACCGTGTTCTTCGACGTCGCGCACCAGAGTTACCTGCCCCGGGTGGTGCGGGCCGACGAGCTGGTCGAGGGCAACGCCCGGCTGAGCACCACCCTCGCGGTGGCGCAGGTCGCGGGGCCCGCGCTGGCCGGGCTGGCCGTCGAGCTGGCCGGCACCGGACCCGCCGTCCTGCTGATCGCCGTGGGGTTCGCCGGGTCCGCCGCGTACCTGGCCCGGATCCGGACGGCCGATCCACGGCCCGCCACCACCGGCCGGTCCCGGCTCACCGGGCAGATCCGCGACGGCGTGGCCTACGTGCTGCGCCACCCGGTGCTGCGGGTGCTGGCGCTGGCCGGCGGCGCGTACAACATGTTCGCCCTGGTGGTGCAGACGATGGTGCCGGTGCGGCTGGTCAGCGAGCTGGGCGCGTCCCCGGCGACGGCCAGCGCGTACTTCAGCGCGGGCGGCGCGGGCGGCATCCTCGGCGCGGTCGTGGCCCGGTGGCTGGCCCGCCGGCTCGGGCAGTACCGCTCGGTCTGGCTCTGCCTGCTCGGCACCGCACCGTTCGCGCTGCTCACCCCGCTGATCGACAGCGTCGGCGGGATCTGGTTGGCGGCCGGCGGCTACCTGGTGTTGTGGGCGGGGGCGACGGCCTCCAACGTGGCGCAGGTCAGTCTGCGTCAGCAGTTGTGCCCGCCCGAACTGCTCGGCCGGATGAACGCCACCATGCGGTTCCTGCTCGGCGGGGCGATGCCGGTGGGCGCGCTGCTGGGCACCGTGCTGGGGGCCGCCGCCGGTGCCCGGGTGGCCCTGTGGGTGGGTGCGGTCGGTCTGCTCCTGTCCTGCCTGCCGTTGCTGCGCCTGCGGGTGGCCCCGGAGGGGGAAGTGATCAGCCGAGGGGGCGCAGGCGGGCGGCGAGGGTGTCGCGGTAGAAGTCGATGAAGCCGTCCGGGTCGGGGCCGGCGTTCTGCAGCACGAGGTGGTCGAAGCCGGCGTCGACGTACTTCCGCACCGCCGCCACGTGCGTGTCCGGGTCCGGTCCGACGGCGAACTGGGCCCGGATGTCGTCGTCGGTGACGGTGCGGGAGGCGGCGTCGAAGTTGACCGGGTTCGGCAGTTCGCTCATCACCTTCCAGCCGGTCACCGCCCAGCGGCTGGTCTCCCACGCCGCCCGCACGGCCTGCTGCTCGTCGGGTGCCCACGCCAGCGGCACCTCGGCGTAGCGCGGACCGTCGCCGCCGCCGCGCCGGTACGCCTCGACCAGGTCGGGTTTCGGCTCGGTGGCGAACAACCCGTCGCCGTACTCGGCGGCGATCGCCGCGGACACCGGACCGCTCGCCGCCACCGCGATCACCGGAGGCTCGGCGGGCAGGTCGAACACCCGCGCGTCCTCCAGTTGGAGGTGCCTGCCCTCGTAGGAGCGGTAGCCGCCCCGCCAGAGCAGCCGGATGATCTCCAGTGCCTCGCGGAGGCGTTCGTGGCGTCCCCGTACGCTCGGGAAGCCCCGGCCGACGACGTGTTCGTTGAGTCGTTCCCCCGCGCCCACGCCGAGGGTGAACCGCCCGTCGGAGACGATGGCCAGGGTTGCTGCGGCCTGCGCGATGATCGCCGGGTGGTAGCGCACGGTCGGGCAGGTCACCCCGGTGGCCAGGCCGATGCGTCCGGTGCGCGCTGCGATCGCGCCGAGCACCGTCCAGGTGAACGACGAGTGGCCCTGCACGTCGAGCCAGGGGTGGAAGTGGTCGCTCATCTCGACGAAGTCGAAGCCGGCCTCCTCGGCCCGTACGGCCTGCCGGATCAGCTCCTGCGGCCCGAACCCCTCGCTCGACAGCTTGTACCCGATCTGCATGGCATCTTCCCGACGCTGGGCGACTCGACCTCCCCTGCCACCTTTCCACCCGAACGGGACGGAAACCGTCGGACCGGAATATTCCCTGACGCCCCGCTTGCGGTGAGTCGGGCGCTCAGGTCACCAGCCCGGTCCGGTAGGTATCGGTAGAGCAGTTTGCGGCTGCCTGGTAGCCGAGTTCGGTGACCTCGGCGAGGAGTTGGTGCCGCCGAAGGCGGGGTCTTTGTCGGCGGCGTCGACGTAGGTGGTCGACGAGGGTGGCCCGGTGTTGCTGCGGTATCCGGACGAGGCGTTGCGGAAAGCTCCAGGTCAGCCCGATCTCTCAGGAGGTCGTGCCCAGTCGCGGTGCGGCGCGTACGTGGGCGCGTTCGCCCTGCCTGCCGACGAGGCTCAGGAACTCGACGGGCCCGGAACTGGTCGCGCCGAACCAGTGCGGCGTGCGGGTGTCGAACTCGGCGGCCTCCCCGGCGTGCAGGGTGAGGTCGTCGTCGCCGAGGACCAGGCGCAGGGTGCCGTTGAGGACGTAGACCCAGTCGTACCCCTCGTGGGTGCGCAGGTCGGGCACGCGGTCGTCGTCGCCCGCCGGCAGGACGAACTTGTAGGCCTGGATGCCACCGGGTCGGCGGGTCAGCGGCAGGATGGTCACGCCGTCGGCGGCGGCGATGGGCCGCAGGTTGATCCGGGGGTCACCGGTCAGGGGAGCGTCTACGAGTTCGTCGATGGTGACGCTGTGGGCGCGGGCGAGTGGGAGCAGTTGTTCGAGAGTGGGGCGTCGTAGGCCCGCTTCGAGTCGGGACAGGGTGCTGGCGGAGATGCCGGTCTCCTCGGCGAGGTCGGTGAGGGTGATGTTGCGGCGCAGCCGTAGCTGCTTGAGCCGGGGGCCGACCGCGTCGAGGGTGCGGTTCACGTTCTCGTCCACCCGGCCATTTTGCCATTCGGCAAGAATCTTTGCGGGTTCTCCCCGGTGGTCGCAGGATCGCCTCATGACTGGCCAAGACGGGGAAAGGACAGGTCGAATGACCGCACCGAAGGAGATCGTCACGGTCGCGGAGGCCGTCCGATGACGCACCGCTTCGACCGGGACTACTGGCAACGGCACTGGCAGCCCACGGCCGGGCACCGGCCCGGCTCGATGGCCGGCAACCCGCCGAACCCGTACCTCTCCCGGGAGACCGCCGGCCTGGCACCGGGCACCGCGCTGGACGCCGGGTGCGGCGCCGGCGCGGAGGCGATCTGGCTCGCCACCCGTGGCTGGCGGGTCACCGCCGTCGACATCGCCGTCGAGGCCCTGACCCACGCCGCCGACCGCGCGAGCGCCGCCGGATTGACCGGACCGCCCCTCCGGTGGGTGGAGGCGGACCTGACCGGCTGGGAGCCGGGCGTCGGCTTCGACCTGGTCACCACGCACTACGCGCACCCCGCGATGCCGCACCTCGCGTTCTACCGGCGGATCGGCGGGTGGGTGGCGGCCGGCGGCACCCTCCTGATCGTCGGTCACCTGCACACGCCGCACCCCGGCGGCCACGGGCACCACCATCCGGCCGAGGCGACGGTCACCCTCGCCGACATCACCGCCGGCCTGGACGTGGCGGAATGGGAGATCCACACCGCCGAGGAACACCACCGGGGCATCCCCGGACCCGGCGGACGGACTGTCGCCCTGCACGACGTGGTCGTACGCGCCACCCGCCGCCCCTGACCCCACCTTCACCGCGACGCCGGGACCGAGGTCCACCCCGGCGCCGTACCGAACCGTGCCCTCGAAAGGAAACCCACGCATGTCCTCGCCCGACAGTCCCTCCCCCCTGGGTGGCCCCGACGCGACCGTCCACGACCCGCGCCGACGCCGCGCCATCCTGGTCGCGGTGTGTGTCGCCCTGATGGCGGTCATCGCCTCCGTCTCCGGGCTCAACGTCGCCCAGCCGCAGGTCGCCGTCGAGTTCGACGCGTCGCAGAGCACCGTCCTGTGGATGATCAACATCTACACCCTCAGCCTGGCCGCGCTGCTGCTCCCGCTCGGCGCCCTCGGCGACCGGGTGGGCCGCAAGCCGATCCTGCTCGCCGGCCTGGCCCTGTTCGGCGTCGCCAGCGCCGCAGCCGGCCTGGCCACCTCCGCCGCGATGATGATCGCCGCCCGGCTGCTCGCCGGCGTCGGCGCGGCGATGATCATGCCGGTCACGCTCGCCGTCATCACCTCCACCTTTCCCGACGGGGAACGCTCCAAGGCCATCGGCATCTGGACCGGCGTCGCCGGTGGCGGCGGCATCCTCGGCATGTACCTGTCCGCGGTGCTCGTCGACTGGGCGAACTGGCGGTGGCTGTTCCTGCTGCCGGTGGTCCTCGTCGTCGCCGCCGCCGTCACGGCCCTGCAGGCCGTCCCGAACTCCCGCGAACGGACGCGGCACCGCTTCGACGTCGTCGGGTCGCTGACGTCCGTGGTCGCCGTGACCGCCCTCATCTACGTCCTGCACGAGGGCCCGGTGCACGGCTGGACCGCGCCGGTGACCATGGTGAGCCTGCTCGTCGGTGTCGTCGCCGTGATCGGCTTCGTAGCGTGGGAACTACGCCTTCCGGCACCCCTGCTCGACGTCCGGCTGTTCGGTGACCGACGCCTCGCCAGCGGTTCGCTGGCCCTGCTGACGCTCTTCGGCGTCCAGGCGGGCATTTTCGTCGTCCTGTTCCCCTACTTCCAGGCCGTCCTCGGCTGGTCCGGCCTACGCGCCACCCTCGCGCTCATGCCCATGGCGGCGATGATGATGCTGTCCTCCGGCCTCGCCCCGCGGGTGGCCGCCCGCGTCGGGGCCCGCGCGACCATGGCCACCGGCATCGTGCTCGGCGGTGCGGGTCTGGCCCTGATGGCCACCCTCGTCTCCGTCGACGGCGGCTACCCGGCGATCCTGCCCGGCATGCTCGCCATGGGACTCGGCATGGGCCTCACCCAGCCCCCCTCCACCGAGGCCATCACCACCGCCCTGCCCCGCGACCGTCAGGGTGTCGCGTCCGCCCTCAACGACGTCACCCGGGAGTTCGGCACCGCGCTCGGCGTCGCGCTGCTCGGCGCGGTCCTGACCGCCGGCTACCGCAGTGCCGTCGACACCCACCTCGACACGGTCCCCGCCGGCACCGCCGATGCCGCCCGGGAGGGCATCGCCACCGCCATCGCCGCCTCCGACACGGCCGGTGCCCAGGCGCCCGCACTGGTCCGCGCCGCCCAGGAGTCCTTCGTGGACGGCTGGCAGCAGGCCATGTGGGTGGGCACCGCCGTGATGGCAGTCCTGCTCGGATACGTCCTGGCCCGGGGCCCGCGACGGACCGCACCCGGGACACCGGTGACCGTGCCGACGTCGACCGGCGACGTCACCGTCGGCTGACACCGGCCGGACGGCCGTCCGCGTCCGACGGCCGAAGACCCGACGTGCCCCCGCTGCCGGACCGGCAGCGGGGGCACGTCGGGTCTACCGGGTCACGGCAGGGCCCACTTCTGGTTGGCGGCGGCCAGGCAGGTCCACAGGTGGACGGCCTGGCCGTCGGTGGCGCTGTTGTTCGACACGTCGAGGCACTTGCCGGACTGCGGGTTGCGCAGGGTGCCGTCGGTCTGGGCGGACCAGTTCTGTGCGCCGCTGCCGTTGCAGGTCCAGAGTTGGATCTTCGTGCCGTCGGCGGAGCCCCCACCGGAGACGTCGAGGCACTTGCCCAGTGCCTTCACCGTGCTGTTCGGGGTGACCGTCCAGGTCTGCGCTGCGGAACCGTTGCAGGTCCAGATCTGGATCTGCGTACCGTCGGCGGTGGCCGCGTTGCGGACGTCAAGGCACTTGCCGCCGAGCCCGACGATCGGCCCGGTACCCGGGGTGCCGGGGGTGCCGCCGCCCCGGACCAGGGTGAAGTCGTCCACGTCGAACAGACCGGTCCCGGAACCGGTGAAGGTCAGGTACACGGTCTGCGTACCGGTGGGCACCCCGGCCAGGGTGGTGCTGACGTCGGCGTACGTGGTCCAGCTTCCGGTGTTGGGCACCGTCACCTGGCCGAGCAGCGGACCGGTGGCCGAGCCGGTCCGGATGCCGATGGTGCCGCCCGCCCCACCGGAGACCACCCGGGCCCGCAGCGAGGTGACCCCGGTCAGGTCGAGACCGGGGTACGCGGCCCAGTCGCCCGGGTCGACGTAGCCGAGGGTCTGCCCGCCGTTGGCCCCGGCCTTGGTGAACGCGCTGACCCCGTTGGCCGAACCGAACGCCTCCGCCTGCACCGTGGTGGTGCCGCCCGGGGTACCGCCCAATTCCTTGATCCGGACGTTGCGGAACGACACGTCGTCGCCCGTACCGTGGTTCTGGAGCCCGACGTGGCCGGCGAGCGAGCGGGCCGGGTCGGTGTTGGTGAAGTCGTTGATCTTCCGACCGTTGAGGAACACCTGGAGGCGTTCCCCCTCGACCAGCAACTCGTAGGTGTTCCACTCTCCCGCCGGGTTCAGGGCGGCGTCCCGGGCGGCCAGGTCGGCGGACTGGAAGGTGTAGACCGCGCCGGTGGTGCGGTCGGCGGCGTCGGTGGCGTCGATCTGGATCTCGTACCCGTTGTCCACCGCCGACCAGGGGTCGGTCGACGGCGGGAAGCCGATGAAGACGCCCGAGTTGTCGTCGCCGGCCATCCGCCAGTCCAGCTTCAGCGAGTAGTTGGTGAACTGCCTGGCGCTGTACCAGTACAGGCCCATGCCGCCGACGGAGGTGAGGGTGGCGTCGGCGTTGCCGAAGCTGCCCGGACCGGCCTGCGACCAGCCGGTCGTGGACCCGTTGTAGAGGTTGACGTAGCCGGTCTCCGGACGGCAGTCGGCCTTCGCCCGGCCGGCCGCGTACCGGATGCCGCCGAGCAGGTGGCTGCGGAACGCGGCCTCCGTGTACGACGCCTGGGTGTGCCCCAGGCCGGTGTAGAACGACCGGCCGGAGTTGACCGTCTTGCACCAGGAGATCGGATGGTCACCGCCCATCGAACCGCCCGAGTACGACGACTCGTCCAGGGTGGCGAGGACCCGGGCGCCCGAGCGCGGGTTGGTCTGGTAGTTGTACCACTCGTCGGTGCGGGTCCAGGTCTGCGGCAGGTGCCCGGTGGCCGGGTGCGCCCGGTTCTCGACGCGGACGTTCGCCTGCTGGATGGCCGGGTGTGAGGCGAAGTAGCCGCCCACCAGGCTGCCGTAGTACGACCAGCCGTACTCGGTGTCGGCGGCGGCGTGGACGCCGACGTACCCGCCGCCGCCGTTGACGTACGACTCGAAGGCGGACTGCTGTGCGGCGTCCAGGACGTCGCCTGTGGTGTTGAGGAAGACCACCGCCTCGTACTGGGCCAGGTTCGCGGTGGTGAACCGGGACGCGTCCTCGGTCGCGGTCACGGTGAAACTGTTCGCGGTGCCGAGTTCGCGGATCGCCTGGATGCCGACGGCGATCGAGTCGTGCCGGAACCCGGCGGTCTTGGAGAACACCAGCACGTCGTACGGGGCGTCGGCCGCACTCGCCGACATCGGGACGGCGAGGATCGCGGCGGCGGCGGTCACCGCGCCGAGGACGGATCGAAGGAGTCTGCGCATGTCACTCTCCCGAACGGGTGGAGGAGGGTGCCGGGTGCCCCGCTTGCCGGGTCACGGCAGGGTCCACTTCTGGTTGGCGGCGGCCAGGCAGGTCCAGAGGTGGACGGCCTGGCCGTCGGTGGCGCTGTTGTCGGACACGTCGAGGCACTTGCCGGACTGGGGGTTGCGCAGGGTGCCGTCGGCCTGTGCGGACCAGTTCTGGGCTCCGCTGCCGTTGCACGTCCACAGTTGGATCTTCGTGCCGTCGGCGGTGCCGCCGCCGGAGACGTCCAGGCATTTGCCGAGCGCCTTGACGGTGCTGTTCGGGGTGACCGTCCAGGTCTGGGCGGCGGTGCCGTTGCAGGTGTAGATCTGGATCTGCGTACCGTCGGCGGTGGCGGCGTTGCGGACGTCGAGGCACTTGCCGCCGAGCCCGACGATCGGCCCGGTGCCCGCGGTGGTGCCGCCGGTGACGAACGTGAACGTGTCGAGGTCGAACAACGCCCCGGTGCCCCCGGCGAAGGTGAGGTAGAGCGTGCCGGTGCTGGCCGGTGCGCCGGAGAGGGTGCCGGTGACGGTGGTGAAGGTCTCCCAGCCGCCGGTGACCGGGACGGTCGCCTGGCCCAGCACGGTGCCGGTGGGTGAACCGGTCCGCACCTGGAGGGTGCCGCCGACACCGTTGGACGAGACCCGGGCGCTGAACGAGGTGGCCTTGTCGAGGCGGTACGGCTCGAACGCGATCCAGTCGCCGTTGTCGATGCTACCGACGGTCTTGCCGCCCTCGGCGGGGGTCTTGTCGTAGACGGTGATCCCGGACGAGGTCTTGAAGTGCTCGGCCTGGCGCTTGCGTGGCTGGAGGGTGTGCTGCTTGTGGGTGGTCAGCCCACCGGCGTCGGTGTACTCGGCGTCGAAGATCGCGAAGATGTTCGCCGCGTCGTCGTGCTCACCGTCGACCGGGATGGTGATCGTGCCGGAGCAGCCGCTCTTCGCGGTGATCTGGTGGCCGTGCTGGTCGTGGCCGAGCACGTAGGTCATCTTGACCCTGGCGCAGTCGATGGTGCCGTCCTCCGGGTCGGTGACGGTGATGCTGAACGGCACCGTGTCGCCGTAGGAGAACAGCGAGCCGTTCGCCGGGCCGGTGATGGTGACGGTCGGGGCGGTGTTGCCGACGCCGATCTGCACGCTCGCGGTACCGGTCGCGCCCTGCGGGTCCCGGACGGTCAGGGTGACGTTGTAGGTGCCGTTGGCGGTGAACGTCTTGCTGGGGTTCGCCGCCGTGGAGGTGGTTCCGTCACCGAACGCCCACGAGTAGGTGAGCGCGCCGCCCTCCGGGTCCGACGACCCGGCCGACGAGAAGTTCACCGTCAGCGGTGCCGCCCCGGAGGTCTTGTCGGCAGTTGCGGCGGCGGTCGGCGCGCGGTTGCCACCGGCGACGTAGTCGTACCGGTACAGCGCCGAGTTGGCGTCACCGTTGAAGTAGCCGGTGCCGTAGTCGAGGACGTACAGCGCGCCGTCCGGACCGAACGCGGAGTCCATGACCTGCTTGCCGTTCCAGGGGAACGACGCGTCGATGGCGCCCCGGGAGCCGTCGGCGTTGACGTGGATGGGCTTGATCCAGCCCCGGCCCAGTTCGGTGGCGAAGAACTGGCCGTCGAAGGACTGCGGGAACTTCGTGGTGGACGGGTTCGACGCGCTGTACCGGTAGACCGGACCGGCCATCGGCGACTCGGAGCCGCCACCGAACTCCGTTGGGCTGCCGGCGTCGCCGGCGTACCGGATCCAGGCCGGCTGTGCCGCGGGCAGGGTGGGCAGGCCGGTGTTGCGGAACGAGTTGTTGGCCGGGCCGCCGGCGCAGTTGTACTTGGCACCGGCGGTGCCGGCGGCGAAGTCCCACTCCGCGTACGTCTCGGCGGCCGTGTTGGTGCCGGTGCAGTACGGCCAGCCGTAGTTGCCCGGCCCGGTCACCCGGTTGAACTCGACCTGCCCGCTGGGGCCGCGCGTGCCGGTGGTACCGGCGTCCGGGCCGTAGTCGCCGACGTAGACCACCCCGGTGGCCTTGTCCACGCTCATCCGGAACGGGTTGCGGAACCCCATCGCGTAGATCTCCGGGCGGGTCCGCGCGGTGCCGGGGGCGAACATGTTCCCGGCCGGGATCGAGTAGCTGCCGTCCGCGTTCACCCTGATCCGCAGGATCTTGCCGCGCAGGTCGTTGGTGTTGGCCGCGCTGCGCTGCGCGTCGTACGCGGGGTTGCGGTTGGTCCGTTCGTCGATGGGCGAGTAGCCGGCGGAGTCGAACGGGTTGCTGTCGTCGCCTGTCGACAGGTACAGGTTCCCGGCCGCGTCGAAGTCGATGTCCCCGCCGACGTGGCAGCAGATGCCCCGGTCGGCCGGCACGTCCAGGATGTTGACCTGGCTGGACGTGTTCAGCGTCCAGTTGGCGTTGAGGGTGAACCGGGACAGCCGGTTCACGCCCTGCCAGGCGGAGAAGTCCGTGCCGGTGGCCGGGGCGTCCCCGGCGGGGGTGGACAGCGGCGGGGCGTAGTACAGGTAGACGTGCCGGTTGGTGGTGAAGTTCGGGTCCACCCCGACGCCCTGCAGGCCCTCCTCGTCGTGGGTGTAGACGGGGACCGTGCCCACCACGGTGGTGGTGCCTGCCGCGTCGGTGCGCCGCAGTGTGCCGTTGCGGGCGGTGTGCAGCACCGACCGGTCGGGCAGCACGGCGATGGTCATCGGCTCGCCGACCTCGGGTTCGCCCTTGGCGAGGGTGACCTGCTGGAAGTCGGCGGGGTTGATGGTGTGGGCCTGGGCTGGGGTCGGGCTGCCCAGGGCGACCAGCCCGGCGGCGGCCACCAGCAGTAGTGCGGAGCTGACCGACGCCGTTCGCCGGCCGAACGCGCCATGGTGTGAGGACACTGGCTGTCCGTCCCTTCCTGACGTTCGAATGCCAGGGCGGGGCGCGCGCCGTCGCGCCGGATGCCGTAGCGGGGGAGGGGGTCGATGGATCACCGCGCCGCCGGTTCACCTCGCCGAAACACTTCCGTGATGGCGAAGACATTAAGCTTTTTCGATCCCCCTGTCCATACCTTCTGTCGAGCCAGGGCGGACTTTCGCTCGAACCACGAAAAGTCCCCTGCCGCCGTCGCGTTGCGCGGCAACCGCATGCGGCGCGCGGGGGGCTGTCCGCTCACAACCAACGCATGATCTTTCCAGTGGCGGACCGCGGGATGTGGTCGACCGGCTCGATGGATCGCGGCACCTCGATCGGGTTCAGCTCGGCGGCGCACCATCCGTGCAGGTGTCCGACGGACGTTCCCGGCTCCAGCACGACCCGACACGCCGGCACCTCGCCCCGGACCTTGTCCTCCACCCCGAAGACCTCCGCATCGTGCACGCCCGGGCACCGGAGCAGGACCTCACGGATGCGCGCGCAACTCACCCGGGCCCCCGCGACCTTCAGGAACTCGGCCTGCCGACCGACGAGCCAGAGACCCTTCGGGCCCATCCGCCCGATGTCGGTCGTGGGGAACCATCCGTCGACCGTCAGTCCGGGGAGGTAGTCGCCGTCCCGAATGATCCCCTCGGCCAGTCCGTCGGTCCGGATGTGTAGTGGACCCTCGTCGGAGTCGGCGCTCCGGGTCAACCGGATCTCGACCCCGGGCAGGGGCTGGCCGACGTAGCCGAACGGGTCCGGGACCGACCGTGCGTCACCGATGGCCAGGGTTCCGGTCTCGGTGGAGCCGTAGATGTTGTACAGGGGCAGGGCGGCGGCCAGCGCCTGGTCGATCACCGATCTGCTCAGCCTGCCTGCCGACGACAGCAGCGCGGACAGTCCGGAGAAGACGCCTGTGCTGCTCGACCGGAGGACGAGATCCAGGTGGAAGGGAAGGCCGGTGAACACCTGGACCTCGGGTCGGTCGACCGCGGCAGCGATCACCGACAGGCTCGCACTGGGCGTGACCGCCCACACCCGGAGCCCACGTCCCAACGCGGCCACGAGGTGGCTGAATCCGTAGAGGTGGAAGCACGGGGCGGCCAGTACCACGCCGTCATGCCCCTGGTAGACGGCGTCGGCGATCCGCGGGCTGTCCACCGAGGTGGCTCGTACGCTCCGGACGATCCGGTTCGGCGTCGCGGTCGAGCCGGACGACATGAAGCTGTACGAGGGTTCCCCCAGTGGCGCCACGAGCGGCGAAACGGCGGTGGCGCGCTCCTCCAGGAGCCACCCCGCATCCGCCGGTCCGTCGCTGCCGCACCGGTCCCGTGGATAGCCCGACGCGGCCCGGATGCCCAGGCTGGCATGATCCAAACTGGGGTCCAGGTAGGTGACGTTGACGGTGGCGGCCTCCGCGCAGACGGCCGCGGCGACGACCGATGCGGCCTTCGAGCACCTGGCGACGATTGCCGTCGGGCCGGCGAGTCGGCCGGCCAGCGTCAGTCCGGCCGTCAGCAGCTCGCTGCCCGACCACCACCTGCCGTCCTCGAACAGCACCGGGGAGTCCCCGGCGGCCGACAGGATCCGCGAGAGGGTCACTCCCGTTCACCGGCCTCGGCCAACGCCAGCGTCACAAGTTGCCGGGCGGCTGTGCCGGAATCCGACGCGAGCACCCGGGACAGCATCGACTCGATGGAGACGGCGAGCGTACCGGGATCGCCCACCGGCAGGTGGCCCGAGTTCGCGACCACGAAGATCTCGGCGCAGTCGTCGACCTCGCGGATCTCCACGTACAGTTTGCTGCCGTGTCGTAACAGGTCCTTACCTCGGGTGAGCTTGCGGGCAGCTCTCGACGGACCGGCGGCCTTCCGTAGTCGCAGTGACCGGGTGTCGTTGTGGAAGCTGTCGAACCAGGGGAGTTCGTCGAGACCCCTGGCAACCTGTAGCTCCTGGCGCATGCTGTTGCAGACGTGCGGGTTGAACCGGCTCATCCGGTAGGCGCTCAACGAACCCTGGTAGACCGCGTTCGCGATGTCCTCGAAGCTCTTCTCCCCGACCTCGACCGGCAGCCCCCAGGGCTGCGCGATGTTGCCGACGAATGCCATCTCCGAGGGGGAGAACCGGTTGGACAGCATGCTCTGCATCACCACCTGCTCTCGTTCGGAGAGGACGGAGACGAGTACGGCGGTCGCGGCCATGAACACACTCGCCGAACTGACCCGGAGCTTCGCGGCGATGTGGTCCGCGGCGGCGGTTGCGGCCGGACTGACCAACATCGCACTACCGAGCACCGCGCGGTTGGTCAGCTTCACCGGAAACATCCTGGTCTCGTGCGACTCGAGAAGGCTCCGCCAACGCGACACCGCCCGCTCGGAGATCGCCGTGAGGCGTTCGCCCGCCTCGTGCTCCGCCCGGCCGACCCCGGTGATCCTGCCGCTGCCCGACCACACGTGGCCGCCGCGGAGCAGGGCGCGCATGTCCTGCACCAACGCCCGCTCACCGAACTTGTCGAGCACGAGGTGCGAGGTCACCCCGAGAATGGCGAGCGGCTTTCCGCCGGAAACGGCCAACGTGAATCGGACCGGCCACTGCCCCGCCGTGTCGAAAGACCGCTGGCTCCACTCCTCCAGGTAGGAGTCCACGTCGGCCGCAGCCAGTTCGACGGTGGGTAGCGCTACCCGTCCGGACGAGCTGACCTCCTGGTAGCAGGTGCTGCCGTCGTCGGCCAGCGGGAACCTCGTGCGGAGGCCTTCGTGCACCGACATCACGGTGGCGACGGTCGAGACGATGTCCCGATACTGGCTCGTCGGTTCCGCGGGAACCGCGAACCTGACGTTCAGGTGGCCGTCGTGCGGCCTGTCGCGTTTGATGGCGGGCCAGATACTCTGCTGGGCCCAGACGAGTGGACCCGAAGCGTTCCGCCCACCCGAAAACCTCACCTCACTCATCGGCCGTGGCCTCCCTGCAGCGGTGTCGGGCGTGCTACGAACGGAGGTCGGCCATCGCCCCGGACCCCACGAAAACGGATTTCGAGGGTGTCATGCCGACTTCCTCCAGCATGGAGAAGGCGTAGTTCTCGCGGACGATGAACCGGTCTCTGCCGTAGATCAGGTAGCGATCGCTTTCGACCGATGGCGTGAAATTGATGGTGACGACGTTCGCGCCGGCGAGATAGCCGATCTTCTGACTGCCGGAGGAGGTCTTCGCCAACGCGCTCACGGATGGGATGAGCCATCCCGGATTCAAGATACGGCTTACCGCGATCGCGTTGAGGGTCATGTCGGCGCTTCCCGGATCGGCACCCGTCAGTGGGGTGTCGAGGGCCGGGATGAACGGCGAGAAGCTGCACATGTCGACGTCCAGCTCCAGCGCGAGAAGGATGTCGTCGGCTACCGAGCCGACAGTCTGGCCCGGAAGCCCGACGATGCCGCCGACGCCCACCCGGAACCCCAGTTCCTTCAGGACCCGGATACTGTCGAGGCGCTCGTCGAGACGCTCCTCCCGCATCTCCAGGTTGAGGGCGGGATCGCTCGTCTCGAATTTCATGATGTAGCTGTCGGCGCCCTGCTCCTTCAGGTACTCGAACTCGGCTCTGCTCTTGATGCCGAGGTTCAGCAGGATCTCCACGTCGCCGCCGAAGATCTCCTTGATCCGGGGTATGGCGCGCCCGACGATCTTGGTTGTCTGTGGTATCTCCCCGCCCTGGAAGAAAACCACGTTGATGCCATTCTGCTTCATGACCCCGGCGACCTCGACGAGGTCGTCGTCACTCGCGGTGAAACGATCGATCTTGCGGGTGTTGTCGCGACGCATCGGGCAGAACTTGCAGTTGACCCGACAGATGTTCGCCACTTCCGAAACCCCGCGTACGACGACCCGCCTGCCGAAGACCTTGTCGCGGGCCGCCCTGGCCTCCTCGAAGAGGGCTGCCTGTTCCTCCCCGGCTGATTCGAGCATCTTCACGATCTCGGCCTTACCGATCACAGCATCTCCCCCACCGGTGCGTTCGGGTGATTGACAGTCGGAGTACGTGTCGACTGGCGGGCCAGCGCGGCCTCGATGTACGACGCCAGCACCCGGACGCTCATGGTGCTGGTCATCAGCTCGGCGTCTCCCAGGGTGACGCCGAATCTCTCCTCTGCTGTCGAGAGCACATACATGATCGACAGGGAGTCGAATCCGAGGTACCCCCGTAGATCCGTGTCGAGTTCCAGGTCGGCTTCAGTTGTCGTACCGTCCGAGTCGTGCAGCACCTCCAGGACTATCGACCGAATCTGCTCCGTGACTTCTGGACTGTTCTGCATCGGACGACTTTCTCGCTGGTGCCCCCGGGCGGTTCCGCTGCCAGGGGCTCCTCCGTCGAGTCGCACCACGAGCGAGTGCTGGGAACGGCTGATACAACTGGGTCGCCATCGCGTCTCCTCGCGGTGACTCATGTCAGGAAACCGCCCGATCAGCTCGCCGACCACGCAGCGCGCCTCGGCGATCGCCAACCCGTCGCCCAGGCAACGGTGCGCCCCCGAGCCGAAGCCGAGGTGGCCCGCGGTCCGCCGCCCGAGCAGGAACAGGTCGGGGTTCTCGTACTTCGCCTCGTCGCGGTTCGCCGACGCGAACGACGCGATCACGAGTTGGCCGTCGCCCTTCAACGCTGTGCCGGACAGTTCGAGGTCCCGTGTCAGGTAGCGGCTGGACGAGAGGGTCAGCGGCGGCTGGAACCGGAGGGTTTCCGCGATCAGGTCGTCGACATCTGCCGTGCCGGCGGCAAGCGCCTGCGCGACGTGTGGGAAGCTCAGGTAACACCAGATCGCGTTGGTGATCAGATTGACGGTGGCTTCGTGGCCGGCGACAACCAACAGGGTGATGGTGGCGATGAGGTCGTCGTCCGTGACGCCCGACCTTCTGGGGCGGGCCAGGAGATCCCCGATCAACCCGTTGCCATCTACCGGGTGTCTCTTCTCGAAGATCTGCGAGATGAAGTCGGTCAGTTCGGCACGGGCGCCGGCCATTCGCCTGGCGCCGTCGTCGGTCGCGAGAAACTCGGTCGTCCACCGGCTCAGCCGCGGCTCGTCCTCGGGAAGGATGCCGAGGAGCCTGGCGGTCACCAGTACCGGAACGACCCGGGCGAGGGTCGGCACGAGGTCCACGTCCTCGTCCTCGGGGAGCAGTGCGAGCTGCTGGTCGACGATGTGTGAGATCGCGGGGGTCATCGCCCGGATGCCGGACTTGGAGAAGGTGCCGGCAATCGTCTGCCGCAGCATCGAGTGGCGAGGATCGTCCGATTCGAGCATGTGACTGTCGCCGGATCCCGGGCGCTGGTTGCTCACCGAATTGGACGACAACATCAAACGCGCGCCTGCATGATCGAGTACGAGGTGACAGCGTCGGCCGTCCGGCAGCACGACGTTCTGGACAGGACTTTCGCTGCGGAGCAGGGAATAGCACCCGTGTGGGTCGGAGTAGATCGTCGATCCGAATCGCTCCAACAGATCAATCAACGCTAACTCCTCCACCTCGACACTTCCAACATGCGTTGCGGTCGGCTTCTCGTAGGGGTGCCGGCATCGGCGTCGGCGAACCACTCGACTGATGTGCGACTCAGGGGTCGGCGGGCCCGGCCCGGTGGTCGGGCATGGCGTCCACGCAGGCGGATCGGGCCCCGTGGACCGGGGTCGAACCGTCATCCGCCTGGGCGGGTTCGGTGGCAGGTCCACCTCCGAGAGGATGGTCATCGATCTCCACTCACAGTAGACGCGGTCATCGCGGGTGTCTACCCGGAGGAGAAGTTGAATTGACGTGTCTCGCTCGATCCCGGCCTGCGGGGGAGACGATCCGAAGTAGGCGAGGTCAGGCGACAGTGACCGGCCGACCCGGCCGGTCGGTAGCCATTCCGACCTGCCGGAATGGCTACCGACAATTCGCTCGGACCTTCGCGGGCCCGATCCACTGTGGCTCGCGCGACAGCGCGGCGGATGGATAGAATTTCTCGCGGCGGTGACGACCGGGCGGAGCTGGACGTGCGCATTCGACGGGCGGGGGAGAGTGCGGTGCTGCGCCGCTGCGTCGGCCTGGTGCGGCGGCTGGATCGCGCCGTGGGCATACCGATGCCGTTCGAGCTTGAGGAATTCCTCGACCGGTGGAGCAGGTACCGTGCCGGTCGGCCGGTCTCGTTGTTTCCGATGACCGATGCCGAGCTGCCTGCGAACACCTGTGGGCTGTGGCTGGCCCTGCCGGATCGGGACATCGTGGGTTTTCCGATGGCGGCGCCGCGGAACCACCGCGACCATATCGTGTTGCACGAGGTGGGACACATGCTCGCGACGCACGCGGACGGTCTGGCCGGACCCGTCGACGGCTTCTCCGGACTGGTGCCGGATCTGGATCCCGCCATGGTGCGCTCGGTGCTGGGTCGCTCCGCCTACGACGACGTGCAGGAACAGGAGGCCGAGCTGATCGCCTCACTGATCATGCATCGCTCCCTGACCGTCGCGCCGCGGTTACCGGTGGCCGGGCGGATCGGCGTGGTGATCGAGCGGCTGGAAAGGACGCTGGACCGCTGAGCCAGCCGGACCGCTCGGCCCGTTGAGTCGAGCGGGGTCGGTCGACATTCAGCGCTGACCGGGATCGCTGGTCCTGCCGAAGCGTTTGACGATCGGAGACCTGCCGTAGGCGTCGCTGACGTCTTCGAGGCGACGCACGACCGTGCCGAGGTCCGGCTTCTCGTCGGCGGGCGCGGCGGCAACTCCGACGTCGCAGGCCGGCTGGGTCCGGTCGTCCCGTAGCGCGGCCAGGCCGGCGGCGAAGACGGCGGCCTCGCGAACCGCGCGGGCGGCCTCGCCGGTCAGGGCCGCGTCGTCGACCGCGTCGTCGATCTGCCGGCGCAGCCCCGCACCGACCCGCTGCCCGGCCGCGAGCTGCGCGTCCTGGATCTCGATGACTCGACGGTAGAGGCGCAACCGAGCCCCGCCCCGGCCATGCGGAACCGGGAGCACCGCGTGCGGCCGGACCTCGCGGGCCGCCTCCCACAGCGGACGTAACCGTCGGTGGGTGTTCCGGTACTGCCGCCATCGGCCGACGGTCTTCAGCACGACACCGGTCATCGACAGCGTGACGCCGACGCCTGGGACCACCGCGGCGACGACGAACTCGATCAGACCGAAGCGGTCGTCCTGCTCCACGTCGATGCCCAGCCGGTTCAGGGACAGCGCCGCGATCCGGCCCGCGAAGTAGATCATGCCGGTCACGCAGGCCCACTGTTGTAGCACCAGATTGATCCGCATCATCCGATCGGAGGTGTGCGCGGCGTACTGGTGGATCAACAGGAACAGGCTCGTGACGGTGGCGCCCAGATAACCGGTGAAGACCAGGTAGTAGGCGACGATTCCGCCCGGCGCGTCCGGCGAGGTGAACCTGTCGGCCGGGGTGGGCGTACTCAGGAAGAGGCTGGTCATGGCAGCGAGCGCGAGCAGTAGCGCGACCAGCCAACGCCGGGCCCGGACGACGGCGTCGGCGCGTCCGTAGAGGATGTGCAGCACCATGACCTGAAGCGCGTACGCGGCGACGAGCGTCGTCCCGTTACCCGTCAGCTGGCCCAGATTGGTGACGACCAGGTTCTGCGCGCCACGCGCCGCCGGTGACTGGATCAGGAACGACAGGCCGAGCGTGCCCAGCGACACGGTCAGGGCGGTGCGGGCGGGCGTGCGCGCCGAGTCGCCGGCGGCGCTGAGGATGGCGGTCGACGCCAGAATCGTGCCCGTGGTGACGAATACGCCGTTCACCAGGTTCGCATGTGACATCGAGCGGCATCTTATCAGTCGATTATGCGCTATAGGCGACACGACCGTCGGCAATGACCTGCCCGTTCGATCCGAGGCGCTGGTGCCTGCCGACCTGGTGGAGCCGCTGTCCGGCCATCCGCCCTCAGTGCTCCGGTGTCTCCGGGCCTTTCGCGGCGTCGCCGGTCAGGCTCTGCATGATGCGCAGGATCGCCTGTCGGTCAGGGCGGGACAGCGTGGTGCTGCGTCGCATGATCTCCCGGACGTCGGCATCCCGCGCCGCCGCCAGCAGCATCAGCTGCTCGTCGATGTCGGCGGCCTTCTCGTCCGACAGGAAGTAGGCCGGCGGTACGCCGAAGAACGCGGCCAGTGCCTCGATCTGCTTGAGCGTGGGATTGTCCCGGCTGCCGTTGCGCAGTGCCCAGAGGTACTGCGGCGATATC
Source organism: Micromonospora wenchangensis (assembly GCF_002210435.1). GTDB lineage: Bacteria > Actinomycetota > Actinomycetes > Mycobacteriales > Micromonosporaceae > Micromonospora > Micromonospora wenchangensis. The sequence continues at coordinate 33,971 of NZ_MZMV01000022.1, read as the reverse complement.
TGCACGTCGCCTTCGGCGCTCACCGCGCGAGCGACCTCCGGATTGCTGTAGGGGCGGGTGCGCCCGGCCGGGATGACGACCGCGAAGAGGCGGTTCAACCGATCCGCGAGGTTCGAGTGACGGGCGCCGTCGTCCGGCTCAGGCATGGATGCGGCGACCTCCTCTTTACCTGCGCGTTCAGGGTAGCGCCATCGGCATCGCCTGCGACACGCCGGGATCACCGGTTGGCCCGGCCCCGGGCCGCCGGTCAACCGGTGATGCGGTTGGATCGCACCGACCGTCGGTGGGGCCGGGGCCGAGACCGTGTGAATAGTGGGGCCAGCCGGCTGCAGACCGTCGGGTTCGCAGACCCGGGTGTCTGTCTCCCTGACGTCCACCCCGGTTCTGCCGGACGACGACTGCCGGCCGGGTCCGGTCGTCGAACGGTGGTGTGTGCGGTGCCATGTTTCGTCCCGGGGGAGAGGGGCATCTTCCGGCGGCGACCCGTGCGGGCCGCGCGTCGCACTGATGGAGGTGCCCCGATGACGGCCGGTCGTCCGGAAACGTTGCCAGTGGTCGACGGCGGTTCGGGCCGTGCCGGCCGGCTGCGGTCCGGGAGACCGTCCCGGACGGCGGGAACCCGGTCGTGACCCCCGGAGGCGACGACCCGGGGACGGCGTTCCGGTCGGCCGTACACGCCGGGCTGCTCGACCTGCCGTTGCCCGGCGGCGGACGGACCCGTGACCGCTTCCTGCGTCTCGTCGAACTCGGCCGCGCCGACCTGACCCTGGCCCGGCTGGGCGAGGGGCACGCCGACGCCCTGGCGATCCTCGCCGAACTCGGTGTTCCGGTCGAACCCGGGTGGTGCCGTGAGCCGTGGGGTGTCTGGGCGGCCGTGCCGGCGTCGGTCACGGCGACCAGGGACGGCGACCGATGGCGGCTGACCGGTGACCGGCCCTGGTGCTCCGGGGCGGGTCTGCTGTCCCGCGCCCTGGTCACCGCGACCGCCGACGACGGCGTCCGGCTGTTCGCCGTCGAGGTCGACGCCGCCGGGGTCACCGCGTTGCCCGACACCTGGCCGGCCGTGGGCATGGCCGCCAGCGACAGCCGTACCGTCAGCTTCGACGGCGTGACCGGCGTCGCGGTGGGCGGGCCCGGCAGCTACACGGCGCGGCCGGGTTTCTGGCACGGCGGGCTGGGGGTGGCGGCGTGCTGGTACGGCGGGGCGGTCGGGGTCGCCGACACCCTGTACGACGCGGCGCGGCACCGCCGTCTCAGCCCGCACGCCCTGGCGCACCTCGGTGCGGTCGACGCGGCCCTGACCGCCGCCCGCACCGCCCTGTCCGCCGCCGCCGACGAGGTCGACGCGAACCCCACCGGGGACGCGGACCGGTTGGCGCACCAGGTGCGGGCCACCGTCGAGGCGGCGGCCACCACTGTCGTCGACCGGGTCGGCCGGGCGTTGGGGGCGGGCCCGCTGTGTCAGGACGCCCACCACGCCCGCAGGGTCGCCGACCTGACGGTGTATCTGCGGCAGAGCCACGCGGAGGCGGACCTGGCCCACCTCGGTGAACTCGTGGCGGCGGTGGGGGACCCCGGATGGTGAGGCCGATCGTCGACGCCGGCACCGACGAGAGCAGTTGGCGTGCCTGGCCGGCACCGGCGGGCTGGCCCGTGCTGGCGCTGGACGACGGCGTGCGGGCGGTGCCGCCGCTGGTGGTCGCCCCGCACCCCGACGACGAGGTGCTCGGGGTGGGTGGCCTGGTCGCGATGCTCGCCGGCGGCGTCGAGATCGCGGTCGTCACCGACGGCGAGGCGTCGCATCCGGACTCCACGGTCCACCCGCGGGCGACGCTGGCCGCGATCCGGCGGGCCGAGACGGTCACGGCCTGCGGGCTGCTCGGGGTCGCCCCCACCGCCATCGACCATCTCGGTCACCCCGACGGCGGTGTCGACGAGGCGGCGCTCGCCGAGGCGTTGACCGGCCGGCTGACGCCGGGGCGCTGGTGTGTCACGACGTGGCGTGGCGACGGACACCCGGACCACGAGGCGGTGGGGCGGGCGGCGGCGACCGCCTGCCGGCGTACAGGCGCGATCCTGCTGGAGTTCCCGGTGTGGACGTGGCACTGGGCCCGACCCGACCATCCCGACGTGCCGTGGCACCGCGCGCGCCGGATCGACCTGACCGGGCCGGCCAGATCGGCCAAGCTGGCGGCGGTCGACGCCTTCCGTAGCCAGGTGCTGCCGCTGGGGCCGGCACCCGCCGACGCCGCGATCCTCCCCCCGAACGTCCTCGCCCGGTTCGCGCGTCCCTACGAGACGGTGTTCGTGCCATGACCTCAGGCGGCACCCCGGCCGGGTACTTCGACGACATGTACGCCGGGGCGGAGGACCCGTGGAGTTTCGAAACCCGCTGGTACGACCAGCGTAAGCACGAGGTGACGGTGGCCTGCCTGCCGCGCCGGCGGTACCGCTCGGCATTCGAGCCGGGCTGCTCGACCGGGACGCTCACCCGCCGCCTCGCCCCGCGGTGCGACCGGTTGCTGGCGGTCGACATCGCCGCCGCGCCGGTGGCGAGCGCCCGACGGCGGCTGGCGGAGCAGCCACACGTCCGGGTGGAGCGGATGCGTGTTCCCGACGAGTGGCCGGCCGTGACGGACGACGGTTTCGACCTGATCGTGCTCTCCGAGTTGGGCTACTACTTCGACGACGCCGGACTGGATCTGCTGGTGGCCCGTACGGTCGACTCGCTCGAACCCGGCGGCACGCTGGTGGCCGTGCACTGGCGGCCGGCGGTGGCCGAGCACGCCCGCAGTGGCGACGACGTGCACCGGCTGCTCGCCGGCGTGGACGGCCTGACGCGGACGGCACGGCACGAGGAGGCCGACTTCCTCCTCGACGTGTTCCTCCGGGTGCCGCCGCCGGCCAGGTCCGTCGCCCAGGCCGACGGGCTGTGGTGAACCGGATTGCGGTCGTGGTGCCCGCCCACGACGAGCAGGCGTTGCTGCCCGGCTGCCTGGCCTCCGTCCTCGACTCGCTGCGGCACCTGCCGGTGCGCTCGGAGGTGATCGTGGTCGCCGACGACTGCCGGGACGCCACGGCCGCCGTCGCCGAACGTCTCGGTGTCGTCGTGCTGACGGTGCGGGCCCGCAACGTCGGCCGGGCCCGCGCCGCCGGCATGGCGTACGCGCTGCGCGACGGCCCGCAGGGGTTGTGGCTCGCCACCACCGACGCGGACAGCCGGGTGCCCCGCCGGTGGGGCGGCTGGCAGTTGCGCCACGCCCGCGCCGGCACCGACCTGCTGGTCGGGACGGTACGGGTCACCGACTGGGCGCCCCGCGCCACCCCGGTTCGTGACCGGTACGAGGCCAGGTACCGGCAGGGGCTGACCGGCGCCGGTCACCGGCACGTCCACGGTGCGAACCTGGGCTGCGCCGCCACCGCGTACGAGCGGCTGGGCGGCTTCGCCGACCTGCGCCACGGCGAGGACCACGACCTCGTCGAGCGTGGTCGGCGGCAGGCCATGCGGGTCGTCGCCGACGCCGGCTGTGCGGTACGCACCAGTGCCCGCCGCCATGGTCGGGCCCCGCACGGCTTCGCCGGTTACCTCGACGCCCTCGAAACCGACCTGCGGCCCCCGACGGTGGAGTCCGGGCGGATGCCGTGCGGCGGGTGCACCGTGGCGTGACGAACCGCCCTGCACCGGCGGCGCGCCGAGCGCGCGTACCGGAGAGGGCGGTGTCGCTCCCGGCCAGGGTCCGACCGGACCCTGGCCGGGAGCGTCCGGTCAGCCGATCCGGCCGGCGCGGTGCCGGCGGCGGGTCAGCACGACGAGGACCGTGCCGAGCAGGGCGAGCAGCACCCCGACGGTCAGCGGCGCGAGCATGGCGTCACCGGTCACCGGCAGGATCCCCCCGACGTAGCGGAAGGTGGAGCCGTTGGAGGTGCCGCCGGCGGTGCTCACCACGACCGTGGTGTCACCGGCCGCGCAGGGCGGTGTGCGGAAGGTCAACGAACGGCCGTCCGGTGCCACGGTGACCTGGTCGGCCGGGATGGTCGTGCCGCAGATGGTGACCGTGGTGCCGCCCGGTACGAACCCGGAGCCACCGACCGTCACGGTCGTGCCGCCACCGGTCGGCCCCTGCCCGGGGTTGACGGTGTCGATGCGCGGCGGGGCGGGTTCGTAGGTGAACCCGTCAGGTGCGGTGACGTCGTCACCGGGCAGCAGGACGGTGACGTCCACCGTCCCGGGCGAACCGGGCGGGGTGACCACGGTCAGCGAGGTGCCGTCCGGGTTCACGACCAGGTTGGTGCCGGGTGTGTTGCCGAAGTTCACGCCGGTGGCGCCGGTGAGACCGGTGCCGGTGATGGTCACCGTGGTGCCGCCGGTGGTCGGTCCGGTGTCCGGCACGATGGAGGTGATCGTCGGTGCGACGTACGTGAAGACGGGCGCGGTGGCGGTGCCCGCGGGGAACACCAGGCGGACGTCCGCCGGCCCGGCCGTGTTCGGCGGTGTCACCACGGTGATCGTGGTGCCGCCCGGGTTGACGGTGAACCCGGTGCCGGGCACCCCGTCGAAGGTCACCCCGGTCGCTCCGGTGAACCCGGTCCCGGTGACGGTGACCGTGGTGCCACCCGAGGTCGGTCCGCTCGTCGGGGTCAGTCCGGTCACGGTCGCGGCGCTGCCGTCGGCGAGGTAGGTGTAGTCCAACGGTGCCGCCGTGCCGCCGCCGGTGGCCACCAGCACGACGGCCGGTCCGACCGCGCCGGGCGGGGTGACCGCCGTCAGGGAGGTGCCGCCCGGGGCGACAGTGACGTTGGTGGCCGGTGTGCCGTCGAAGGTGACGGTCGTTTCACCGGGGACGAAGCCGGTGCCGGTGATCGTCACCGTCTGCCCGCCCGACTGTGGACCCGCGTTCGGGGTGATCGACGCGACGGTGGGCGCCGCTGCCACGTACGTGAAGCCGTCCGGGGCGGTCGCGTCCGCGCCCGGCAGGAGCACTGTGACGTCCACCGGGCCGACCTGACCCGGCGGGGTGACCACGGTCAGCGAGGTGCCGCCCGGATTGACCGTGACGTTGGTGCCCGGGGTGCCGTCGAAGGTCACTCCGGTCGCCCCGGTGAAGCCGGTGCCGGTGATCGTCACGGTGGTGCCGCCGGGGGTCGGTCCGGTGTCCGGGACGATCGAGGTGATCGTCGGCCCAAGGTAGGTGAACGTCGGCGCGGTCACCCGACCGGCCGGGAAGACCAGTTCGACCAGGGCCGGGCCCGCCGGGTTCGGCGGTGTCACCACGGTGATCGTGGTGCCGGCCGGGTTGACGGTGAAGCCGGTGCCGGGCAGGCCGTCGAAGTCCACTCCGGCCGCCCCGGTGAAGCCGGTGCCGGTGATCGTCACGGTGGTGCCGCCGACGGTCGGACCGGAGGTCGGCGTGAGGCCGGTGATGGTGGCCGCGCTGCCGTCGGCCAGGTACGTGTAGCCCAGTGGTGCGGCCGTGCCGTTGACCGTGCCGACCACGACCTCGGCGGGACCGACCGCGCCGGGCGGGGTGACCGCCGTCAGGGAGGTGCCACCCGGCGCTACCGTGACGTCGGTCGCGGGTACGCCGTCGAAGGTGACCGTGGTGCCGCCCGGGATGAAGCCGGTGCCGGTGATCGTCACGGTCTGGCCGCCCGACTGCGGGCCCTCGTCGGGGGTGATCGTCGCGGTGGTCGGTGCCGCCGACGGACGCTCGCAGAGCGCCTCGGCGACGATGACGGTTCCGACGGGAATGGTGGTCGGGACACCGAGGATGCTGCCCGACAGGGTCAGCACGGCCCGTACCGTGATCGCGGTGGCACCGGTGGCGGTGGTCGTCTCGACCCTGGTCAACGAGGCGTTCAGGCTCGCGTCCAGCAGCCCCGGCACCAGCACGGCCGCGCTGCCCACGACGGCGGGGGTGTTCGCCGTCAGCGTTACCGCCGAGCCGAACAGTTCCAGCCCGACGAGCGTGGTGTCCGCGCTGGTCGCGCCGACCTGGGGACAGACCGCGGTGGCGGTGACCTCCGCGGCGTCCAGCACGTCGATGCCGAGCACGGTCAGGTTGAGCCCGTTGACGCTGGAGGACGCCGAGGAGGAGTCGGCCGCCCGGGTGGCGGTGACCTCTTCGACGGTGCCGCTGGCGGTCACGCCGACCGCCCCCGGTACCGCGACCGCCAGCAGCGTCTCGGTGTCGGTGCCCCCGGCGGCCGGCGCGGTGGCGGTGCCGATGGTCGCGTCGGCGCTGATCACTGCTATCCCGGCCACCTCGGCGGACAGGTCGACGACGACGCCGCGGGCGCTCGCGTCGCCCGGTGCCGCCAGTGCCGGCGTCCCCAGGGTCAGGGTTGCCAGGCTGGTGACCAGCAGCGCCGTGGCGGCGCTGGTGGTTCTTCGCAGGACGGTCCTCACCAAATTTCCCCCGTTCAGATGGATGACGGGCCTGCGTGATGTGGCGGCAGCCGTCAACGAGTGAACGAGGGCAAATCGGGCAAGTTACGCATTTCGCAACCTCCGATGGGGCAACCGCCGGGGCCGGCGTGGCACCCGACGCCCCGACCGGCCGGTCCCGGTGGACCGCAACGCGCTCGACGATCCTCGGACGGAGGGCTTGATCGGGAGTGCGCTCCAGGTGGCAGGGTCGACGCCATGGCAGGGGACAGGGCAGTGGCCCGGCTGGTGCTGGGGACGATGAACTACGGCACGACGGTGCACCAGGAACGCGCGTTCGCGCTGCTGGACAGGTTCGTGGAGAGGGGTGGCGAGTGGATCGACACCGCCAACTGTTACGCGTTCTGGTCCGACCCGAGCGGTCGAGCACCCCGTTGATCAACGGCGGCTACGTGCGCCCCGACAAGCCCCTCCCCGAGGCCTACGACCACCCGGGGACGAGCCGGGTCCTCGGCGTGCTCGACGAGATCACCGTCGAGACGGGGGCGACACGCAACCAGGTGGTGCTCGCCTGGCTGCTGTGGCAGGGCATCCGGCCCATCGTCGGCGTGAGCAGCCTCGCGCAGCTCGACGAGGCCGTCGACGCGGTGGACGTGCCGCTGGAGGACGGGCAGTTGGCCCGGCTGGCCGCCGCCCGCTGAACAGGAACGGAAGGTGCCGGGTGGAACGTCCTTCCCCGGGCCGGTGCCGCCGTCGGGTGGCGGCGGCACCGGCCGGTCTGGTGGAGCCTCAGGTGGCGACGGTCGCCAGTGGCTTCAGGCCGTAGGTGCGGGCGTAGCCGTTCTCGGTGCCCACGAGCAGGTCGACGACCTCGAAGTAGCGGTCCCAGAAGGGGGTCTCGCGCAGGGCGTCGATCAGCAGGCGGTAGGCGTCGTGGTCGTCCGCCTCCCAGACCCAGATGTCGGTGACCCGCGCCGAGTAGAACTCCGTGTCGTAGAAACGGGAGCGGACACCACGGGTGCGGGCCTCGATGGCGGGGAGAACGTGGGTGGTGAAGGCCTGGACGCGTTCGGCCACGGTCATCGCCAACCACTCGGGCGTGGTTTTGACCAGCATGAAAGCGGTGACCGGCGGCTCGGTCCGGTCAGCGGGCATCGACGGCCCCCTGGGTGGTGAGGAGGGCGGGCCGCAGCGTCCGGGCGCACCACCGCGCGAACGTGGTGGCCGTCCCGGCCTGCGGTGAGCGGTCGACGCCCGAGTCCAGGCCCTCGTCCTTGGCGCGTTTCATGTCGACCATGGCCTCGACGAACGCCTCGTTGAGGCCGTAGCCGAGCATGGTGGAGCGCAGTTCGTCGAGCGACTGACGCCGGTAGCGGACCGGACGGCCCAGTTCCTCGGTCATGATGCGGGCCAGGTCGTCGGGGGAGAGGTCCTGCGGGCCGAGCACCGGGACGTCGCCCACGCCGGTCCAGGAGCGGTCCAGCAGCAGCGCGGCCGCGGCGGCGGCGATGTCGGCGACGGCGACCATGGGGGCCGGGCGGTCCGCGGCGACGGTGTCGGTGAAGACCCCGTCGTCGCGGATCGCGTCGACCTCCTCCAGCAGGTTCTCGTAGAAGGACGGGCAGGCCAGGGCGCGGTAGGCGACGCCGGAGTCGGCGATCAGGTCGTCCATGGCCAGGGAGGCGGTGACCAGCCCGGCCCGGGTGGCCTGCGGGGTGCCGCGGCCGAGCGCCGAGACGCCGACGACGTGGCCGACGCCGTTGGCGGCGAAGGCACGCACGGCCGGGCGGGTGAAGCCGCTGTAGGCTTCGTCGGGCGTGCCGGAGGCGTCCGGCGGCACCAGCCAGAACACGGCGTCCGCCCCGGCGAAGGCGCGTTCGACGGTCGCGGCGTCGCCGTGCGAGCCGACGACCACCTCGACCCGTCCACGGACGTCTTCGGGGAGCCGGGCCGGATCCCGGACGACGACACGCAACTCCTCACGGCCTGCGGGTGCGGCCTCGATCAGCAGCGACAGCAGGTGCCGCCCGATGTTCCCGGTGGGTCCGGTAATGACGATCATGAAACCTCGATTGTCGGATCGGCAGGACTCACCCATCGTGCGGACGGGCACCGCATTGCCACAATGGGAACTTCAGCATCCAATCATTGCCTGAAGTGGAATAAATGCGGTGAGCAGCCCAGTCCCGAACCTTGATGCCAACCTCGCCGTCGCTCTCGACGCCCTACTGACCGAGCAGAGCGTCACCCGCGCCGCCGCGCGGCTGCAGACCTCCCCTGCGGCGATGAGCCGTACCCTGGCCCGGTTGCGCCGGGTGCTCCGCGATCCACTACTGGTGCGGGCCGGACAGCGGATGGTGCCCACTGCGCGCGCCGAGGCGCTGCGGGACGAGGCCGCCGCGGTGGTACGCCGGCTGGAGGCGTTGCTCGCCCCGAGCGGCGGAATCGATCCCGCGGCACTGCGGCGGACCTTCACCATCCAGGCCGCGGACCTGGTCGGTGACGCGGTCGCGCCCGGTCTGCTCCGGCTGGCCCGACGGCGGGCGCCGGGCGTCTCGCTGCGGGTGCTGGCCGAGGAGTGGGAGGCGGGCCCCGCGCTGCGTGACGGACGGATCGACCTGGAGGTCGGGGCCATCGACCACGTCGACCCGGAGACCCACGTCGAGGAACTCGTCACCCTGCGGATGGCGGCCGGTGTCAGGGCCCGGCACCCCCTCACCGAGGGAACCCTGACCGCCGCCAGGCTCGCTGCGGCCGAGCACGTGGCGGTCAGCCGTCGTGGACGCTTCACCGGCCCGCTGGACACCGCCCTGGCCGCACAGGGGCTCAGCCGGCGGGTCAGCGCCGTCCTGCCCGGACACCTGGCCGCGATGATGCTGGCCGCAACCGAGGACGTGGTCTGCCTGGTGCCGACCGCGCTGCCGGGTGAGCCTCCGTCCCGGCTCAGCGACGCGGCGCACGCGCTGGGGCTGCGCCTGCTGGAGATTCCACTGCCGCTGCCACCACTGACGATCGGTATGGCCTGGCACCCACGGCACAGCGTCGACGGCGCCCACCGGTGGCTGCGCGACGCCGTGCGTCACGTGCTCCGCCCCACCCGGGAGGGATAGGACCCGGGCATCAGGCCGCGTACGTGCCCGCGCTGTCCGCGGGTGTGGACGCGGCCGATCACCGGCGGCGGCGGGACATCCACTGCCAGAGGTGGGTGCCGTCGACGCTCGGGTCGTTGCGGGCCACGTAGATCCAGGAGAAGTGCCCGGGGAACCGGTAGCCGTTCCAGACGACGTGGTCGTAGAGGGTGACCAATGATCCCGGGATGAGGTCGTGGGCGTGGACCGTGTTGGTCTCCGGTGGCACGGTGTCGTCGTCGAGCGAGGTGACCAGCCAGGTCGGGGTGCGGATCGCCGCCAGCTCCGCGTCGGTGACCAGCGGCGGGCCCCCGCCGCCGAGCGGCTCGACGACGCCGCAGATCGGCACCGACGCGGCGAACAGGTCGGGGTAGGCGACCGTCATCTTCAGGGCCATGTAGCCGCCGTTGCTGCAGCCGACCACGTGGATCCGGTCGGGGTCGACGCGCTCACGGCGGACGAGGTCCCCGACGATGTCGCGGATCAGCGGGGCGAACCGGGGGCCGTCCTCCATCCAGTACGAGGTGCTCTGCGGGGCGACGACGTACGCGCCGGAGAAGATCCGTTGCGCCTGCGGGGTGGCGAAGCCCAACGCGCCCCGGTTGGCGCGCAGCGTGGTCTCGTTGTCGTAGTAGCCGTCGGGCAGGGAGGCGCCCTCGCCGGCGCCGTGTAGCCAGAGGATCAGCGGCCGCCGGCCACGACCCGGTGAACGCTCCGGGGAGTACAACCGGTACTTCATGCCGGAGCCCGAGACGTGGTGGCTGAACGCGTCCACCTCGGGGTTCGACAGCCGCCCCTGGACGAAGTCGGTGACGGTGACCGGTGGGCCGTGACGCCGGACGAGCGGGGTGTTCTGCGTGATGGTGTAGACGAGGTCCAACCGGACGTTGCGGCCCTTGCTCAGGATGTAGCCGAGGGTGCCACCGCCGAGTTGACCCTCGCCGTGGTTGAGGTCGAGCACGATGTTTCCCTGCCGGTCGAGCCGGGCCGCGGTCACCGTGCGGTCCAGGTCGTACTCGCTGAAGATCAGGTCGCCGGGGGCGATCGGGATCGGGCTGGTGGCCCTGGCGTGCACGCTGAACGTCCCGGGGTGGAGCCCGGCGGGGTCGATCGGCCCGAGCCGGCGGGTGTCCAGGGTGACCGAGGTGACCTGTTCGCCGCCGTCGAGTGTCGTCGCGTCGAGGGTGAAGCTGACGCTCACGGGGTGGTGGCCGCCGGCGTGGGCGGCCGGGCCGGGCAGCGCGAGGCCGAGGGCGACGCCGGCGCCACCGGCCAGGACGGTGCGGCGAGTGACCGACGTGGACATGCGACCCCCGACAATTACGTAGACGTGCGTCGATAGAGGGTCAACGTAGCGTCGGGGAGATCCGCTGGCAACCGGTGGGCCGTGGCTCTCACCCCACCCGCGACGGCGAACCGGGCTCCCCTGTGGTCGGGTCAGGGTGGGAGACTGGGGCGTGCCGCGTCACGCCGTCCGGAGCCAAGCGGAACACCACCGCGTCAGTTCGGTGCCGGCGTGATCGCAGGTCACTGGGAGGTAGTCGTGGTCGGCGGGCGGATCGCCGGGGCGTCCACCGCCTGGGCGCTCGCGCCGTACGCCGAGCGGATCCTCGTCCTGGACGCCTCGCGGCCCACCGCGTTCTGGCCGCAACAGTCCACCTGGGACCGGTCGGGCAACCTCGCCTGGTCCGCACTCGGCCTGCTGGAGACGGTCCTGGCCTGCGGTGCCCCGCGCACCTACGGCGACACCCAACGCATCGGCGCGGACGTGGTCGAGCGGGTCTACCCGCGTGAGGACGCCTACTCGTTCCGGATGAGCGTGCCCCGCGAGGTGCTGGACCCGGCGCTGCTGGCGGCGGCCAGCAGCCGGGGCAACGTCACCGTGGCCCGTCCGGCCCGGGTGCGGGACCTCACGATCGAGGCCGGGCGGGTGCGTGGGGCGACCGTGCGCCACGGCGCGGTCGACAGTCAGGTGACCTGCGACCTGCTGGTGCTCGCCGACGGCCGGTTGTCCCGCAACGCCGAACGGGTGGGGGCCAGCGCCTACCGGGTCGTGGAGTCACCGTGGTTCGCGTTGCTGGCGTACTACGGGGACCTGCCGCTGCCCACGGACCGTTCGTACTTCTCCCTGCAGGACCGCAGCGTGCTCATCTCGACCCCCTGCGGCGACGGGCAGTGGTGCGTGGCGGTGGACCTGCACCAGAGCCTGATCGACGAGACCGGGCAGCACCCGGCGCGGTCGTTCGAGCGGCTGGTGCGCGACGACCCGTATCTCGGCCCGGCCGTCGCCGCCGGCCACCGGAGCACCCCGATCGGCGGTGCCGGGCGGATGCGGATGCTGCGTCGCCCGATGAGCGGGCCGGGATGGTGCCTGGTGGGCGACGCCGGATACCACCTGGATCCGGTCACCGCCCAGGGCACCCGGGCGGCCCTGGTGACGGCCCGGATCCTGCGCGACCGGGTCGCCGGGGCCGGCGGCGTACGGGGCACGGACCTGACCGGCCTGACCGACGAACGCGACGACGCCCTCGACGACGACTGGACCTACACCGAGCAGATCGTGCGCGGCTGACCCGTCGTCGGGCCACCGTGCGATGCGGGGGCGACGGTCACCCGACCGGCCGGGTGCCGTTGACCGTCACCCGCTGGCCGTAGCGGGAGTGCGGGTAGTAGTCCCACACGGCATGGTGCTGGGTGCAGCGGTTGTCCCAGAACACCAGCGTGTTGGGCGTCCAGCGGACCCGGCAGCTCAGGATCGGCTGCCCGGCGACCCAGCCGAAGAGCATGTCCAGCAGCGCCCTGCTCTCGTGGCGGGAGAGCTGCACGATGTGCGAGGTGAAGCCGGCGTTGACGAAGAGCAGCCGACGGCCGGTATCCGGGTGGCGTACGACGACGGGGTGTTCGCTCTTGGGCACCACGTATTCCGGCGGGGGAGTGTGGCCCTGCCACGGGATCAGCCCGTCGTGGACCGCGGTCAGGCCGTCGAGCAGGGCCCGCACCGGTGGAGAGAGCATCTCGTACGCCAGGTGCATGTTCGCCCAGAGGGTGTCGCCGCCGACGCCGATCTGCGGGGTCCGGGTGACGTAGAGCATCGACCCCAGCGACGGTTCGGCCTCGGCCGTGCCGTCGCTGTGCCAGTCCTCGCCGGCCACGAAACGGGAGTCCGGGCCGGCGCTGATCTCCAGGATGGCCGGGTCGCCGCCGTCGAGGTCGGCCAGCGGCTGCTGGCGTAGCTCGCCGAAGTGGCGGGCGAAGCGCTTGTGTTCCTCGGCGGTGAGCACCTGGTCGCGGAAGACCAGCACGTGGTGGGTGAGGAAGGCGCGCCTGATCTCGGCCAGTTGCTGCCCGGTCAGCTCCGTGGCGAGGTCGACGCCGCAGACCTCCGCGCCGATCACCGGGGAGATCGGTTCGACGGTGATGGTGTCGTAGTGCTCGGGCGGGCGGGTGGTCGCCCGCTCGACGGCGGCAAGGACGTGCTCTTCCACGTGCTCCTCCTGATGTCCGGTGTCACAGTCCGCGGGCCAGCAGGTCGGCCACGATCAGCCGGCCGAAGGCGAGATTGCCGTGGATCGGGTCGTCCGGCTCGCAGAACGCGGCGCGCTGCCGGCCGGTGGCGTCGGTCACCCGCGTGCGGAGGTCCACGATCTCCACGCCCAGCCCGGCCAGCGCACGGCGGATCGTCTCCTGGGCCGCCGTGAAGACCTGCGGGTCGGACATCCCCGGTACCCGCTGCGGTGGCAGCACCGCGAGGACACGCAGTCCGAGGCCGCGGACGTGGCGGTAGAAGGCGAGCGCGTCGCGGGCCATCGCGCGCACGATGTCGTCGAAGAGGCCGCCGGTGAGGAAGCCGGCCGGGAAGTCACCGTCGCCCGTGCGGTAGATCTGCCAGTTCGCGGTGGTGGCGTAGAAGTGGACGCTGAGGCCGAAGGTCGACACGAGCGGGACGGTGAGCCGGCCGAGGCGGGGCACGCCCACGGTGGTCAGGAAGCCGCAGTGGAGTTCCTGCACTGCGGTGTCCCGGAACACCACGTCGTCGTCGTGGGCGTCGAAGAACCCGACGGTGAAGTCCCGGCCGGAGCCGACCGGCCCACCGACGAACGGCAGCCCTGCCGCGGTCGCCGCCCGGGCGATCGGGCCGGCGTGCGAGTCGCCGAGCAGCAGGAACCTAGCCGGCGCGGTGGTGGTCGAGGACGGCGTCGTCACAGAACAGGTCACCTCCGTCGGGGGTGTCGGCGGGTCGGTCCGTGGCACGTGTCGGTGCGGCCGCCTCGCGGTCGCGGGTGAGGGCGGCGAAGAAGTGCCGCATGACGAAGGCGACCCCGGCCGGTGTCACGGTGCGCAGGTCCGGCGCGAAGAAGACCCCCCGGAACGGGAAGCCGGTGATCAGCTCGTAGGAGGGGAAGTAGTCGACGTGGTCGTGTTCCTGGGCCAGTTGACCCGCCGCGGCCCGCAGCACGGACTTGGAGTATCCGGTGGCGGTCAGCACGTGCGCCCCGGTGGCCGTCGCGGTGAGCGGCACCGGCGACACGGTCAGCAGCACGGTCAGCCGGGGGTTGGCGGCGCGCAGCGACGCGACGACGGCGGTGAGGTCCCGGTGCACCTCGGCCGTGGTGTAGTTGTGGAAGGTGTGCCGTCCGGCGTCGAAGGTGCCCCGGACGGTGCCGGGGCAGACCGGGTGGACGGTGCCGGTGGCGGTGTCGCGCCAGGCCTCGGTCAGCCCGAGGGTGAACAGGAGACACCCCGCGCCGGTGACGGTCCGCCGGATCGCGGCCAGGGTGGACCGGCGGGCGGCCAGGGTCGCCTCCGGCGAGTCGTAGCCGTCGGGTTCGACCGACGGACGGTACGGGTCGACGTACCGGTCGCCGTCGCGCCACACCTCGTCGGGTCCGGTGTCGTCGGTCAGCGCCCAGGTCAGCCACTGGCGTAGGGCGGCGGCGGTGTAGATGGTGCCGGTGCGGAAGGAGTACGCCCCGAAGTGACGGGCCCGGCGTTCGGCTGCGGTCAGCCCCGGCGGCGGCAGCTCGGCCTCGGCCCAGTTCATGCCCTCGTCGCGCAGGGCGGGACCGAGGTGGCGGGCGAAGCACGAGCCGGCGGTGAGGACCGGATCGTCGGGGCCGATGTCGAACTTCGGCGTCCACACCTCGTCGACGGCCAGCATGTCCGGCTCGGCGACGGCGGGCCGCCAGAACGACCTGGCGGGCAGCGCGCGGTACGGGTTCATCGTGCTCCCGTCGGGTCGGTGGGCGGGTGCGCGTCGCTGATGGTCCCGGCCACCGTGCGGGCGTGTGCCGCCGTGACGATGCCGTGGTGGGTGGTGTCCACCACGTGCCACACGAGTGCGGGCAGGTGGGTGCGCCACTGCCGGGCCTGTTCCTGCGGGGTGGCCGGTGCCGGCAGGTCGGGCGTCGGCCGGCCGGCGAGCCAGAGCCGCCCGGGTGTCCGGGCCAGCCGGGGTGGGGTGTGCTGCGCCATGCTGGCCAGGTTGGCCCGGCAGCAGCGCGCCAGCGCGTCCGCGTACGCCGTCGCCGCCGGGTCGGCGTCGACGGCCCCCAGTTCGTGGGCGAAGAACGCGGCGAGGCGCTGCCCGTCGTACGCCCGGAAGGTCGCGGCGGCGTCCGGCGGCGGCGGGTCGAGCAGGTGGAGCAGGTCGGCGGGCTGGCCGGCGGCCTCGGCTTCGGCGGCCATGCCGAGCGCCACCCACGCCCCGAACGACCACCCGCCCAGCTGCCAGCGCCACCGGTCGCGGGGGAAGCGCTCGCGTAGCGCGGCGTGGTACCGCGCGGCCCGCTCGGTCAGCGACCAGGCGGGCGGTGCGGGGTGGGTCAGCGCGGGATCGGCGATGACGCAGACGGTGAGGTCCGGGTCGAGCGCCGACACCAGCGACCGGTACGCCTGCACGTCGCCGCCGACCGGATGGACCAGGCAGAGCACCGAACGCCCCCGCCCCGGCTGCCAGAGCTGCACCGTCACGGCGGCCTCGGTGGGGTGGGCCGGTTCGCCGAGGAGGTCCAGCAGCTCGGTCAGGCTCACCCGGTGGCTCAGCTGGGACAGGCTGAGGCTCACCCCGAGGCGTCCCTTGACCTCGTCGATCAGGTCGAGCAGCAGCAGCGAGTCGGCGCCCAGGTCGTAGAGGGACGCGGCCGGGTCGAGCCGGTCGGTGCCGAGGCGGTCCCGTAACCAGCCGCCGATCTCGTCGGCGGCCGACCGGGGCGGCGCGGTGGGCGTCGCCGCCGGTGGTCCGGTCGACGGCGTGTAGAAGGCGGGTGCCCGGTCCAGGGCGGTGGCGCAGACGAGCAGGTGCGGCAGTCGCAGCCGCAGGGCCTGTTCGACGACCCGCAGCGCCTCGTCCACCCGGAGACCGACCGCCAGGTGTGCCCGGTGCCGGGGGTCGGCGGGCAGCGCGTCGGTGGCCAGGCCGACCTCGGTCCAGACGTCCCAGTCGAGGCAGATCCGCAGGGTGCCGTCGGTCGGGTCGGTGCGGTGCCTGGCGAAGCCGTCCAGCACCGCGTTGCTGGCGACGTAGTCGAGTTGGCCCACCCCGCCGAGCTGCACCACCATCGACGAGCAGTAGACGACGAACGCCGACCGGTGCAGCGCGACGAGCCGGTGCGCGAGCAGCGCGCCGTGGATCCGGGCGGTGGTCGTCCGCCGCATCGCGGTGGGGTCCCGCCTGTCGATCAGCGCGCCGGCCGCGACTCCGGCGGCGTGGACCACGCCGTCGAAGCGTCTGCTGCCGAGCCGGGTCACCAGGTCGTCGGGGTCGGCTTCGGCCAGGTCCGCCTCGACGAGGTCGACGCGGTCGGCCCACGGGGTCAGGTCGGCCGGTAGCGGCCCGTGCCGGGCCAGCAGGACGACCCGGCAGTCACTCTGCTGCTCCAGCAGCCAGGAGGCGATGCTGCGTCCGATCCCGCCGGTGCCGCCGAGGACCAGGTAGGTGGCCGGACCGGACGGCAACGCCGGTGCCGCCGGCCCGGTCGCCGGGTGGACCGGCAGCAGCGCCTGCTCCCACCAGTAGCCGTCCCGCAGCGCCAGTCGCGCCGGTGGCGGGGTCGCGTCGGTGAGCAGGGCCGCGAGCGCCGGTGCCCAGCCGGCCGGATCGGCGGCGGGCAGGTCCACCCAGTGGCTTCCGACGTCGCTTTCCTGCGGTGCGACCGTGCACACCCCGGCGAGCAGGGCCAGCTCCGGGCGGCCCACGTCGCCGTGCACGGGTTGGGCCTGCCGGGACAGCCACCAGGCCCGTAGCCGGGGCCGGTGGGGCAGGCCGGCGGCGGCGGCCAGCAACGCCGCCGGGGTGTCGACGCAGGCCCGGTACGCGCGGTCGAGGGTGTCCGCGTCGACCTGCCCGTCGACGGCCAGCGGCAGCGTGTGCAGCCACTGCACACCGGCGCGGGCCGCGTCCGGTGCGGTGGCGTCGGTCAGGGCGGTGAGCAGCCGGCGCAGCGAGTCGGGATCGGCGGGGTCGACCCGGTAGCTGTCGGGGCCGAGGCGGGCGAAGTCGGTGGCGGCGGTGACGGTGACCACCCGGGCGTGGGATGCCGCGAAGGCACGCAGCGCGTCCGGGGGCGGTGGCTCCGTCGCCATGATCACGAGTGTTTCCGGGCGGCGGTCGGCCGGCGCGGTCCCGGCGTGCCGCCACCGCACCCAGTGCGGCTGGTGCAGCCACTGCGTCTCGGGTAGCCGCTGCGGCCACCCCTGGTCGACCGACGTGTCCCGGGGCGACGACGTCCCGGCCGGTCGGGTCGGCGCACCGGCGCGGACGAAATCGTGGTCCCCGAGGGTGAACGCCGGCGGCGGAAGGTCCCAGGGCGGCTGGGTCGGCCCGTCCGGCCAGCGGATCGGTCGACCGGCCAGCCAGGCGGCCACGAGGTCGGCCGCCGCCGTGCCGGCCGCCCCGGTGGCCTCGACGGGTGCCGCGTCGACGGGGGTGACCTCGACGCCGGTCACGGTGCGCAGCCAGGCCACGGCGGTCGTCACGTCGGCGCAGACGGCCGCGGCCCGCCAGCGGCCCGCCGCCCGTCCGGCCT
The DNA here is from genome assembly GCF_002210435.1 of Micromonospora wenchangensis. Taxonomy (GTDB): domain Bacteria; phylum Actinomycetota; class Actinomycetes; order Mycobacteriales; family Micromonosporaceae; genus Micromonospora; species Micromonospora wenchangensis. Next base: position 16,434 of record NZ_MZMV01000022.1, on the reverse strand, counting down.
GTAGGTGACGCCGCACCCGGGGGTACGTCTCGGGTCGGGCGGTCAGGTAGTCGGCGAGGCGGTCGGCATCGGTACGCAGGGCGGCGGCACTGCCACTGGCGAGCACCACCACCGGCACCTCGGCGTCGGGCGGCGTCGCCGGGTGCGCGCCTGCCGGTTCGACCGCCTCGCACACGAGGTGGGCGTTGGTGCCGCCGATGCCGAAGCTGCTCACCGCCGCCACCCTCGGCCGGTCCACCGGCCAACCGCGGGCCTTCGGGGGAACGTAGAACGGGGCCGGCTCGGGGCCCAGCCGGGGACTGAGGCGACGGAAGTCGACGTTCGGGGGGATCCGCCCGTGGTGCACCGCCAGGACGGCGCGTACCAGGCCGACCACGCCGGCCGCCGCGCCGAGGTGACCGAGTTGACTCTTCACCGACGCCAGCGCGGTACGCCCCGGCTCGGCCAGGTCGTACGCCTGACGCAGCGCCGCCACCTCGACCGGGTCGCCCAGTTCCGTCCCGGTGCCGTGCGCCTCCACGTAGCCCACGTCGCCGCTGGTGCGTCCACTGCGCCGCAGCGCGGTGCGGACCACCTCGCGCTGCCCGGCGACCGACGGTGCGGTGAAGCCGAGCTTGTCCGCGCCGTCGTTGTTGACGGCCGAGCCGGTGATCACCGCGTAGACGGTGTCGCCGTCGCGGCGGGCCGCCCGCAGGGGCTTGAGGACGACCACCCCCACGCCGCTGGCGCCGACGGTGCCGGCGGCGTCGTCGCTGAACGGACGGCAGTGCCCGTCGGGGGAGAAGATGTGCTGCGGCTGGTAGCGGTAGCCGGCGGTCAGCAGCGGGTCCACCAGCACCCCGCCGACGAGCATCACGTCGCTGTCGCCCTGCCGCAGCAGCCCGGCGGCGACGTGGACGGCGACCAGGGAGCTGGCGCAGGCCGCCTGCACGGTGAACGCCGGCCCGGTCAGGCGCAGGTGGTAGGCGACCTTGGTGGCGAGGAAGTCCTTCTCGTGGTGCAGCGCCCACTGGAAGGGGTCCGGCAGCGTCGTCGGGTCGGCCTCGCGCAGCATCGTCTGGAAGTAGGTGTTCTCGCCGCAGCTGGCGAGCAGACCGACCCGCCGCCGGGCGGGATCGGCGATGCCGGCGTGCGCCAACGCCTCGACGCAGCTCATCAGCAGGTGCCGTTGCTGCGGGTCCATCAGCCGCGCCTCGTGGCGGCTGATGCCGAAGTGTCCCGGGTCGAAACCGAGTAGCCCGGACAGTTGGCTGCGGGCGCCGACCAGGCCCTCGGCGGCGTCGAAGTGGACGATGCCCCGGTCACCGGCCTCCACCATCGCCCAGAACGCGGCGAGGTCGTCCGCGCCGGGCAGCCGCACGGCCATGCCGACCACGGCGACCGGCTCGTCCGCCGGGCCCCTGCCGGAGTCGTCCCGCCCCGGGTCGGCTGCCGGCCGGAGCTCGGCGGTGACGTCGTGCCGCGCGGTGAGGAACCGGGCGAGGCGGCGGACGGTGACGTGTTCGAACAGGGCGGGGATGGTCAGCGGCAGGCCCTCGGCGACGCCACGCAGGTGCAGACGCATCAGGTCCAGGCTGCCCGCCCCGGCGTCGAAGAAGCGCTGCTCGGGTGCGATCGGCACGCCGACGACCTCCGCGAAGAGCCCGGCCAGCCGCGCCTCCAGGGCCGACCCGGGCATCGTCGGCGCGGCGCGCCCCGGCTGCAACTCCCGGCCCGGCGCGGTCAACGCCCGGCGGCGGTCCAGCTTCCCGCTTGCGGTACGCGGCAGCTCCGGCAGCCACCGGAACCGGTCCACCCGCACGTACGCCGGCAGCAGCCCCGCGAGATGACCGGTCAGCTCCTCGACGGTCGGCGGCTCGGCCCGCACCTGCAGGCAGGCCACCAGCCGGGACCGGTCGCCGACGACCACGGCGTTGACCACCGCCGGATGGGTGAGCAGCGCCGCCTCCACCTGGCCCAGCTCCAGCCGGTGCCCGCTGACCTTCACCTGCTGGTCGTCGCGGCCCAGGTAGTGCAGCAGGCCGTCGCGGTCGAAGCGGGCCCGGTCGCCGCTGCGGAAGAACCAGCCGAGGCCGGGCAGTTCGACGAAGCGGGCCCGGTCGAGCGCCGGATCGTCCAGGTAGCACGGGGCCACCAGGTCCCCGCCGATCAGCAACTGCCCGGGGCAGTCCGGCGGCACCACCTCGTCGGCCGGGTCCACCACCCGCAGCCAGGTGTTGGTGACGGGTCGGCCGATGGCCGGGCGGGCCGGCCAGGTCGCCGGGTCACCGTCGAGGCACAGGCCGCTGACCACGTGGGTCTCGGTGGGGCCGTAGTGGTTGAACAGGCGCGCGCCGGGCAGCCCGGCGAACCAGCGGCGGATGCTGTCGGTGCAGATCAGTTGTTCGCCGGCGGTGACGACGTCGCGCAGCCGCGACGGATACCGGCCGAGGCGTACGCCGTGCTCGGCCAGCAGTTGCAGGGCGACGTACGGCAGGAAGATCCGTTCGATGCCGGCGGTGTCGAGGTGGTCCAGCAGGGCCGGCATGTCCTGCCGCCACCCGGGCCGGGGCAGGTGCAGGGTGCCGCCGCCGCACAGGGTGCCGAAGATCTCCTGGAAGGAGACGTCGAAGGAGAGCATGGAGAACTGCAGGGTCGCCGCCGCGTCCACCAGCCCGCCGGCCCCGCCCTGCCAACGCAGCAGATTGACCAGCATGGCGTCGCCGACCTGGACCCCCTTGGGAGTGCCGGTCGAGCCGGAGGTGAACAGGGTGTAGAGCGGCCGACCCGCGTACGACGGCGCGACGGGTGCGGTCGCGGTGGACAGGACCACCGGGTGGCGGGGGTGGCCGGCGTCGTCGATCGCGTCGAGCGCGGGCCCGTCGCCGGGTGCCAGCAGCACACAGCGGGGCTGGACCTGGCTGAGCACCTGCCGCAGCAGCGTCGGCGGGTAGGCCCGGTCGAGCGGTACGACGGTGAGGTTCAGCCGGGCCGCCGCCAGCAGCGCCACCACGTGCTCCACCGACGGTTCGAAGAACAGCGCGACGTGGTGCCGGCCGTCGTCCGGCACCGGATGCCGCCGGGTCAGCTCGGCGGCGAGGCCGGCGGCGTACCCGTCGAGGTCGGCGTAGCTGAGCCGGCGGTCGCCGGCGACCAGCGCGGTCGCGGCCGGCTGCGCCCGCACCCGCCGGGCGAAGCTCTCCGCCACCGTGGGCAGGGCCAGGGGGGCGTGCGGTCCCCGGCCCGGGTCGGGCAGCGCCCGGCGGTGGGGGCGCACCAGGTCGGCCAGGGTGCCCGGGGTGGTGCCGGTCACCGCGTGCAGGCCGCGCCGGAACAGGTCGGCGGCGGCGGCCACGTCGGCTTCGGTGAAGTGGTCGTCGGCGTACTCCCACAGGCAGTCGAGGCCGCCGTCGTGGGCCACGACGGACAGGGTGAGCGGGCACTTGGCGTCGGTGGAGGCCAGCCACACCGGACGCGACGCGCAGCCGCGCAGCGTCAGGGCGGAGAAGTCGGTGTTGTCCAGGACGAAGAGGAAGTCGAACAGGGGCGTATCGGTGCCGAAGTCGTGGTCGGCGACGGCGTGGGCGAGGGCCACGTCCTGGGCGTCGAGCACCGGGCGGATCGCCTGGGCCTGCCGTCGTAGCTGCGTCCGCAGGTCCTCCCGGGGGGCCAGGGTCAGGGGCAGCAGCACGGTGTTGGCGAACATGCCGACGCTGGCGTCGAAGTCGCGTACGGGGCGGTTGGCCACCGGGCTGGCGACGCGCGGATGGGTGCGTCCGGTGATCCCGTGCACGGCCCACCCGAAGAGGGTCAGCAGCAGCGGGAAGCGGGTCAGCCCCAGTTCGTCGCCGAGCCGGTCGAGGGCGGTACGGCCGGCCGCGTCGACGGTGGTCCGCAGCAGGTGGTCGCCGCCGTCGCCGCGCCGTCGGCCGGGCCGCAGTGGCGCGTCGGTCTCGTCCACGGCGGCGTAGTGGTCGCGCAGGGCGTCGCGGTGGGCCCGGTAGGCGGGGTGGGTGAACCAGTCGGCCTGCCACCGGGCGTAGTCCAGCGGGGTGGCGACCTCCCCGTCCTCCTCGACGGTCGTGCCGTCCAGCGCCGCCGCGTACCCGGCGGACAGGTCACGGAACAGCACGTCGAGTGACCAGCCGTCGACGGCGATGTGGTGCAGGTGCAGCAGCAGCACCGGGCCGCCGTCGTGGGTCAGCAGGTACGCCCGCAGCAGGCGCGGCCGGCCGAGGTCGAAGGGGACGGCGAACAGGGTGCGTGCCTGCTCCCGCCAGCCGGCCGGGTCGGCGTCGTCGTCGGGTTCGCGCCACGGGTCGTAGGGTTCGGCGACCTCCTGGCGCAGTCCCTGCGGGGTGGCCCGGAACGCGGTGCGCAGCGCCGGGTGCCGGGCCACCACCCGGCGCAGCGCCCGGCGCAACGCGTCGACGTCGACCGGGCCGCGCAGCTCGAAGGCGAGGCCCACGTGGTAGGCGGTGGAGGTCGGTGACCGTTGCTGCAACAGCCAGAGCCGCTGCTGTTCGGAGGTGGCCGGTGCGGTACGGGCGCCGGCCGGGGCGGACGGCGTCGGGTACGGCGAGCCGCCCGTGGCGCCGGCGGTGGCGACCGCTGCGGCCAACGCGGCGAGATCGCCGTCCAGCACCGCCGTCGCGGGCACCTCGCGGCCCCACCGCCGCTGGATCGCGAAGCGCAGCCGCAGCGCCGTCAGCGAGTCGCCACCACTGGCGATCCACCTGTCGTCGGGTCGCAGATCGGGCACGCCGAGCACCTCGCCGGCCAGCTCGAGGACGGTCCGCTGCCATCCGGTGACGGGGGTGCCGGTGGGGTCGTCGTCGCGCCAGGGCGGGTCGTCGCGTCGCAGCAGCGCGGCGGAGTCGACCTTGCCGTTCGTGGTCAGCGGCAGCGCCCCGACGCGGTACACCCGGTGCGGGCGCAGGTACGGCGGCAGGGTCGCGTTCAGGTGCCGGTCGAGCTGCCCGAACGACAGACCGGGGGCGGCCACCACGTACGCCAGCAGTTCGTTGGTGCCGTGGGCCGGGTCCCGTCGGGTGCACACGTACGCCTGCCGGATCCCCGGGTGGGTGAGGAGTTGCCGTTCCACCTCGCCGGGTTCGACCCGGAAACCCCGGACCTTGACCTGCCGGTCGACCCGACCGACGTACTCGATCAGGCCGGCGCTGTCGGCGCGCACCAGGTCCCCGGTGCGGTAGTGGCGGCGGCCGCCGCCGTCGAGCCAGGGCAGCCGGACGAAGCGGACGGCGGTCTCGGCGGGCAGGTTGCGGTAGCCGGCCGCCAGCGCCTCGCCACCGAGGTACAGCTCGGCGACCTCCCCGGGTGCGGCGACCCGGGTGCCGTCGACGACCAGGTGCGCGTCGGTGCCCGGCAGCACCCGGCCGATCGGTACCACCTGCGCGTCGAAGTCACGCGGCACGGGGTGGCACAGGGCGAACGTGGTCGCCTCGGTGGGCCCGTAGACGTTGTGCAGCCGGGTGCGGCTGGTGGGGTTGTCGCGGTACCAGCGGCCGATCAGCCGGGCGTTGAGCTGCTCGCCGCCGACCAGCACCTGACCGACCGTGGCGAAGCAGTGCGGTAGTTCGTCGACGACCGCGTTGAACAACGCCACCGTGATGAAGAGCGTGTCGACGCGTTCCCGGCGCAGTGCGGCGTCGAGCAGGCGCGGTGTCGTGGCCGTCTCGTCGTCGAGGACGACGCAGCAGCCGCCGGTGAGCAGCGGCACCCACACCTCGAAGCTGATGGCGTCGAACGCCGGGTTGGCCAGGCTCGCGTAGCGGGCCGCCGGGGGCAGGTCGAGGTAGCCGGGCCGGGCCAGCCGCAGGACGCCCGCGTCGCGCACCTCCACGCCCTTGGGGTGGCCGGTGGTGCCGGAGGTGTAGAAGACGAACGCGACAGGCGCGGCCGGTGCCGGCGGCTCCCCGGGCGGGTCGGGTGGGGTGTCGGACAGCAGCGTCCGCACCGGCAGCGGCCGGATCCCGTCGGGAAGGTCGGCGGGCGCGTCCGGGCCGTGGACCACGGCCACGGTGGCCGAGTCGCACAGCATGTGGTCCCGGCGTGCGGGTGGGCTCTGCCGGTCCAGGGGCACCACGGTCGCGCCGAGCCGCAGGATGCCGAGCATGACGCCGACCAGCCGCCAGCCACGCGGCAGGTGCACCGCGACCGTCTGCCCGGGGCGGACCCCGGCCCGGTGCAGCGAGCGGGCCACCGTGGCACTGGCGGCGTCCAGGTCGGCGTAGCGCAACCGCCGGTCGCCGTCGATCACGGCGACCGCGTCGGGGGTACGGCGGGCCTGGGCGAGCACCGCGGCGGCGAGACCTCCGGGTGTCATCACGTCTCCCGGGTGCCCGGCGCACCGCCGTGCGGGATCCGGTCCACCTCGCGGCACAGCAGCGCCGCGACCTGCGGCACCACCGCGCCCTCCAGGATCTCCCAGTGGTCGCAGTGCACCTGGGTGAGGTGGAAGTCGGCGGCGTTGCGGCGACGCCAGAAGGCGCGCACCTCCCGCAGGAAGCCCTCGTCGCGGCCGGCGGTGGCCTGCAACAGCACCAGCCGGGCCGGTGACGCCGGGGTCGGGTAGTCGCGCATGGTCGACCGGTTGTGGTTGTAGATGCGGTGGTACTGGTCGATCTGCTCGTCGTCGATGCCCGGGTACATCCCGTTGAACTTGACGAGCTTGTCGCGGAACTCGGCCATGTCCACCGGTTCGATCGCGCCGCGGCGGGCCGGGTCGTCCGTGCCCAGCGTGTCGAGCAGGACCACGCTGAGCCGGTCGTGCCCGGCCAGGGCCAGCCGGCGTCCCATCTCGTAGGCGACCAGACCGCCGTAGGACAGCCCGGTGAGGACCACCGGCCCGTCCAGCAGGTGCGCGACCTGCCGCAGGTACGTCCCGGCCATCGCCTCGACCGTGGGCAGGAACTCCTCACCCGGGTTGACCCCCGGGGACTGGACGCCGTGCACGCCCAGGGACTCCGGCAGCGCCTTGGCCAGCGCCAGGTAGCAGAACGCTGTGCCACCGGCCGGGTGCACGCAGATCACCTGCCCGCCGCCGTCGCCGGCCCGGAACTCGATGAGGTTGCTCGGTGGCCGGCCCGACGCGCCGCGCCGCAGCCGGCCGCCGAGCGCCTCGATCGTCGGGTGCAGCATGATCTCGTGCACCGCGAGCGGCTCGCCGAACGCGTCACCGATCGCGTGCGCCAGTTTGATCGCCGAGATCGAGGTGCCGCCCACGTCGAAGAACCGGTCGTTGATGCCGATGTCCGGGTGCAGCAGCAGACGCTTCCAGATCTGGTAGAGGGTCAGCTCGATCTGGTCGCGGGGGCTGGCCAGGTTGACCTGCCAGGGCGCGTCGGCGCGGGCCCGGCGCAGCACCTCGGCCCGGTCGAGTTTGCCGTTGACCGAGAGCGGCAGCCGGGGCAGCTCCACGAACAGTGACGGGATCATGTAGCCGGGCAGCCGCTGCGACAGCTCCGCGCGCCACTCGCTGACCAGCAGCGGGGTCGCCGCGTCCCGGACGACTGCGGCGACCAGCCTCGGCTCGCCGGTGTCGGAGTCGACCAGCACCGCCGCCTCGCGCACGTCCGGCCGGTCCAGCAGCGCGGTCTCGACCTCGCCCAGTTCGATGCGGAAACCCCGGATCTTGACCTGGCCGTCGCGTCGGCCGAGGTACTCGATGTTCCCGTCGTGTAGGAACCGGCCCAGGTCGCCGGTGCGGTAGACCCGTTCGCCGGGCACGAACGGGTCGGGGACGAACCGTTCGGCGGTCGCCCCCGGCCGGCCCAGGTAGCCCCGGGCGACCCCGACACCACCGATGTGGATCTCACCGGTGACCCCGACCGGAACCGGCTCCAGCCGTTCGTCGAGCAGGTAGACGCGGGTGTTGGCCACCGGCCGGCCGATCGGGCACTGCCGCGCCCACGGCTGCGGGTCGAGGTAGGCGGTGCTGTAGACGGTGGTCTCGGTCGGCCCGTACCCGTTGAGGACCCGCAGCCCGGGACGGGCCTGCTGGATGCGGTGCAGGCCCTGCTCCGGCAGCGGTTCCACCCCGACCAGCAGGTGCCGCAGCGTCGACCCGGCCAGCCGGGTCACCGGGTCCTCGTCGAGCCACCTGACGAACGCCGGCGGCAGGTACGCCTGCGCGACCCGGTGCTCGCGCAGCCACCCCATCAGCGCCGTCGGGTCACCGCGCAGCGGCTCGGGTACGAGGTGAAGGGTGCCACCGGTGGTCAGCGGCAGGAAGATCTCCTGCACGGAGACGTCGAAGCCGACGCTCGACCACAGCGCCGCCGCCCCCGCAGCGGTGCCGAAGCGGGACACCCAGTCGTCGAGCAGGTTCGTGACGCCGCCGTGCGCGACGGCGACGCCCTTGGGCCGGCCGGTCGAGCCGGACGTGTAGATGACGTAGGCCAGGGCGGCGGGGTGCACCGCGACGTCGGGGGGCGTGTCGTGGCGTCCCTCGGCCTCGACGGCGGTCAGGTCGTCGTCGCCGAGCACCAGCGCCGGGGCGGCGTCGGCGATCATGCCGGCGAGCCGCTGCGCCGGCAGCGCCGGGTCCAGCGGCAGGTACGCGGCACCGGCCTTGAGTACGCCCAGGATGGCGACGACCAGCCCGGCGCAGCGGTGCGCCCGCAGCCCGACCACCTGGTCGCCGCGTACGCCCCGGGCGATCAGGGCGTGCGCCAGCCGGTTGGCCCGGCGTTCCAGCGTGGCGTAGTCGAGCCGTTCGTCGCCGTCGACCACGGCGGGCCGGTCGGGGTGTTGCCGTGCCTGCGCGGCGATCCGCGCCATGACGTCCGCCGGCCGGGTGCGGGCCCGCCCGGTGGCGTTCCACTCCACCAGCAGGCGGTGCCGCTCGTCGGGGCCGGGCAGCCGCAGCGCACCGACCGGCGTGGCCGGGTCCGCCGCCACCTGGCCGAGCAGGTGCACGAAGTGGCCGGTCAGCCGGGTGATCGTCGCGGCGTCGAACAGGTCGGTGTCGTACTCGACGACGACGTGCAACGTGTCCTGCTGCTCCAGCACCTCGACGGACAGGTCGAACTTCGCCGCGCCGGTGCTGCTCGACAGGGGCCGCAGCGCCAGCCCCGGCAGCTCCAACTGGCCGCGGGGGATGTTCTGTAGCACCAGCATCACCTGGAACAGCGGCGAGTAGCTGCCGTCGCGCTGCGGGTTGAGCGCGTCCACGAGCTGCTCGAACGGCAGGTCGGGATGGGCGTACGCGTCGAGTGCGTGCCGGCGGACGTCGGCCAGCAGGGCCGCGAACGGCTGCTCCGGGTCCAGCCGGTTGCGGATCACCACCGTGTTCACGAAGTGCCCGATCAGGCCCTCCACGTCCCGGTGGTTGCGGTTGGCGAACGGGGTGCCGACGCACACGTCGTCCTGGCCGCTGTAGCGCCACAGCAGCACCGACAGGGCGGCCATCAGCGTCATGAACAGCGTCGCGTCACCCGCCCGTCCCACCTCCCGCAGGCCGTGCAGCACCGCCGCGTCCACCGTCGTGGCGTGGCAGTCGCCCCGGTAGCGCTGCACCGCCGGCCGGGGCCGGTCGGTCGGCAGGGCCAGCAGCGCGGGCGCACCGGCCAGCGTCCGCGTCCAGTAGCCGAGCTGACGTTCCCGTTCGCCGCCGTCGAGCTGCCGGCGCTGCCACAGCACGTAGTCCGGGTACTGCACGGGCAGTTCGGTCAGCGCGCCGGTCCCGCCCCGCGTGTACGCGCCGTACAGCGCGGCGAGTTCACCGAGCAGGATGCCGACGGACCAGCCGTCGGCCACCATGTGGTGCACGGTGAGCAGCCAGCGGTGCTCGTCGGGGGCCAACCGGAGCAGGCTGCTGCGCAGCAGCGGACCGGTCGCCAGGTCGAACGGGGTCCGCGCCTCGACCACGGTGGCGTCGTCGGCGTGGCGGGAGCGCTGCGGGCCGGGCAGCGCGGTGAGGTCCGTGACCGGCAGGGCGACCGGCCCGGCCGGCCGCACCACCTGGCAGGGTTCCCCGTCGACGAGCGTGAAGACGGTGCGCAGCGCCTCGTGCCGGCGCACCACCTCGGTCAGGGCGCGGGTCAGCGCCGCGGTGTCCAGGGTGCCGGTGAGGTCGAACGCGATCGGGTTGTTGTAGAACGGGTTGCCCGGGGCGAGCTGGTCGAGGAACCAGAGCTGCCGTTGGGCGAACGCGACCGGCACCGGTCGCCCGGGATGTGCCCGACGCTCGATCGTGTCGCCCGCGTCGCCGGCCAGGATCGCGAGCAGCTCCTGTTTGTGCCGCCTGATCTGCGCCAGCAGGTCGGGGGTGAGGACCTCCCGGGAGCCGGTGAGGCGCAGGCGGTCACCGTCGACCCGCAGCCCCACCGCGTGCCGGTGCAGCGTCGCGAGCAGGTCGACGGCGTTCACAGTTCCACCGTGATCGTGTCGGGGGTGGCGGGCCCGGGGACGTCCGCCGCCGGTCGTGCGCCGCCGAGCAGCGCGTAGACCAGCCGGTGCGAGGGGTCGAGGTCGAACAGGGCGGCCAGGTCGGTCGGGTCCAGCGCGCCGATGCCGCACAGGCCCAGACCGTGCCCGGGGGCGGCCATCGTCAGCAGTTGCGCCATCGCGCCCGCCTCGATGGCGGTGAACCTCGCGCTCTGCTCCTGGTACAGCGGCTCGATGGCCGCCTGCTGCGCCACCAGGAACAGCGCGAAAGCGGCGGCCTCGAAGACCGGCCGGTTGACGAAGTAGTCGAAGGCGTCGGGGCTCAGCGTACGGTCCCGGCCGAGCGCCAGCAGCCGGTGCGCGGCCGGGTCGTGGTAGTACGCCCCGCCCGGCACCCCGTCGACGCGTCCCGCCTTGACCAGCACGTACGTCTGCACGGCGTAGCTGCTGCCGGCCGAGCCGTACTGGAACACCGCGCGGTCGTCGACGGTGCGTGCGGTGAGGGTGGCCAGGAGCCGGCCGAGCGCCCCGGCCGGCAGCGGATCCGTGGTGAACCGGCGTACCGAGCGGTGGTCGGTGTAGCGCCGGTCGTAGGTCGGGTCGGCCGGCGTGGCCAGCGCGACCGTAGGGGTGCCGGGTGGAAGGTCACGGCGGCCCCGGCCGGCCGCGGTGAACGCGGCGCGGGCGGCCGGGTCCTCGACCACCGTGGCGGCCTGCCCGGCGGGGGCGGCGACAGCCTTTCCGGCGGTGTGGTCCCGGAACATCCGCAGCAGGTCACCGAGGGTCGGTTGGCCCATCAGCCGGGCCAGTCGGGGTCGGAAGCCCAACTCGCCGGAGAGGGCGTTGGCGATCCGCACGATGTCGATGGAGGTGGCGCCGAGCATCAGCAAGTTGGCGTCGGGCGCGATGACGGGCAGGCCGAGGATCCCGGCGACGATCTCCACCAGGCGGTGCTCGGCCGCGCCGGTGAGCACCGGTGCCGTGGCGGCGGTGTCCGCCGTCGGTGCCGGGTCGGGGAGCAGGCTGCGGTCGACCTTGCCGTTGGCCGACAGCGGCAACGCGTCCAGGACGGTGATCGACGACGGCACCATGTACGCCGGCAGCGCCCGCTCCAGGTGGGCGACGAGCACGGCCGGGTCGGGCGGGCCACCGGCGGGCACCACGTACGCGGCCAGCCGTTTGGTGCCCTGTGCCTCGCCCAGCAGCCGCAACGCGGCGGCACGTACCGCCGGGTGCGCCTGCAACGCCGTCTCGATCTCACCCAGCTCGATGCGGTAGCCGTGCACCTTGACCTGGCCGTCCTCCCGGCCGAGGAACTCGATCGTGCCGTCGGGACGCAGCCGGCCCAGGTCGCCGGTGCGGTAGAGCCGCACCCCGGTGACCGGGTGCACGACGAAACTCGCCGCGGTGGCCCCGGCGTCCCGCCAGTAGCCCTGCGCCAGCCCGACGCCGCTGATGTAGAGGTCACCCGTGGCCCAGGTGGGGCGGGGCCGCAGCGCCTCGTCGAGCACGTGCACCCCCTGGTGGGCCAACGCCCGGCCGTACGGGATGCTGCGCCACGCCGGGTCGACGTCCCCGACCGGGTGGTGGATGGACCAGATCGACGCCTCGGTGGCCCCGCCGAGGCTCTCCACCCGGATCCCGGGCAGCGCCGCGCGCAGCCGGTCGGGCAGGGCGAGCGGTATCCAGTCACCGGAGAGCATGGCCAGCCGCAGCGACGCGGGCAGCGGGTGGCCGGCGTCGGCGTGGTCGAGCAGCAGACCGGCCAGCGCCGGCACCGAGTTCCACACGCTGACCCGGTGGGTGCGGACCCGGTCCGCCCAGTGGGCCGGATCGCGGGCCAGCTCCGGGTCGAGCGTCACGACCGCCGCGCCGACCGCGAGCGTGCCGAAGATGTCGAAGACCGACAGGTCGAAGCTGAGCGCGCTGACGGCCAGGACCCGGTCGGCCGGCCCGACGGCGAACCGTGCGGCGACGTCGAGGAGGGTGTTCACCGCGCCGCGGTGGTCGATCGCCACCCCCTTCGGGACGCCCGTCGACCCGGACGTGTAGATCACGTACGCGAGGTCGGTCTCCGCCAGGTCCACCGGACGCAGCGGCGGCCCGCCCGCGCCGAGGGTGGTCGCGTCCACCACCAGCCGCTCGACACCCCCGGGCAGGGGCACCCGGGCCGATTCCACCAGGGCCAGTCCCGCGCCGGCCCGCTGGAGCACCCGGGCCGTCCGTTCGGTGGGCCACTCCGGGTCCAGCGGCAGGTACGCGCCGCCGGCGTACAGGACCGCGAGGGTCGCCACGACCTGCTTCCAGCCCCGGTCGAGTAGCACCGCGACGAGCTGGCCGGGCTGGACGCCCCGGTCCTGGAGCCGCCCGGCCAACCGCCGTGCCTCACCCCGCACGGTGGTGTAGTCGAGTTGCCGGTCCACGGCGAGCACCGCGGGCGCGGTGGGGGTCGCCGAGGCCTGCCGGTCGACCAGCTCGTGCAGGAGGGCCCGGCCGGCCGGTGGGGCCGTCGGCGGCGGCGGGGCGAGTGGCCCGTCCACCGGGGTGTGCCAGGCCTGCGGGTTCTCCAGTCGCCCGAGCAGCGTCCGGTACGCGGCGAACATCTCGGCGACCAGACCGGCGGGGAACAGTTCGTCGATGCTGTCCCAGTTGAGGTGCAGCCGCCCACCGGCCTCGACGACGGTGTGGTCGATCCACACCTGCGGGGTCTGGGTGATGCCGTGGACGACCTCACCGCCGAGCGCCGCGGCGAGGCCGCTGTCGCCCACGTCGGGTGCCGCCTCGGCCAGCGTGCTGTTGAACACGACCGGCAGGGCCGCGTGGCGGGTGCCCCGGGCGCGGGCGAGTTCCCGGTTGACCCGGACGCCGCTCGCCGCCGCGTGGTCGATGTCCTGCCAGAGCTGCTCCTGCACGGTGCGGGCCCGGGTGACGAAGTCGACCCCGGGGGTGGCGTCGACCTCCAGCAGCACCAGGGAGGTGAAGTCGCCGATCACCGCGTTGATGCCGGGGTGCAGCGGCAGCCGGTTGAACAGCGGCAGGCTCAGCGTGAACCGTGACCGGCGGCTCCACCGGGCCAGCACCTGGGCGAACGCGGTCACCAGCAGCACCGACGGGGTGACCCCGTGCCGGCCGGCGGTCTCCTTCAGCCGACGCCACCGGTCCGCCGGCACCACCTCGTCGTAGCGGGTGAACCGGGGCTGTCCGACGCTGTCGGGCTGCCGTAGCAGGGGTAGCTGCGGTGCGGGCGGCAGGGTGTCGACCCGCTGCCGCCAGTAGTCGAGCGCCCGCCGGTAGCGCGGCGTGTCCCGCAGGGCCTGTTCGGCCAGGACGTAGTCGCGGAACGTCACCGTGAGCGGGGGCAGGTCGACGTCCGGGTCCGCGTAGAGCAACGCCAGTTCGTGTTCCAGGATCTGACCGCTGGCCGCGTCGAGGATCAGCGCGTCGATGCTGACGTGTAGCCGGGTCTCGTCGTCGAGCAGGGTCACCGCGAACTCGAACAGCGGCCAGCGTCCGGCGTCGAGCACCTGGTGGGACATCCGCTGCCGGGTTTCGGCGAGCCGGTGGCCGGCGGTGCGGGCGTCGAGGCCGCGCAGGTCCTGCCGGGCCATCGCGTACGGCGGCACGTCCGCCAGGACCCGTTGCCCGCCGTCGTGGAAGACCGCGCGGAGCATGTCGTGGCGGTCGATCAACCGGTGCAGCGCCCGGGTGAACCGGTCCTCGTCGAAGTCGCGCAGCCGCAGTTCGCTGTAGCCGTGCGCGCCGACGCCGCCGAGTTCGAGGGTGGAGCCGCGGCCCACCCAGTACGCCTGCTGGATGTCGGTGAGCGGGAACGGTTCGTGCCGGCCGGCGGGGTCGGCGACGAGCGGTGGGAAAGCGTCGACGGTGGGGGCGTCGGGCCTGGCCAGTTCGGCCGCGAGGTCGGCCAGGACCGGTTTGCGGAACAGGGTGCGCAGCGACAGCCGCGCCGACATCCGTTCGTTGATCGCGTGGACGAGCCGGGTCGCCAGCAGGGAGTGCCCGCCGAGGGCGAAGAAGTCGTCGTGCGCGCCGATCCGGTCGCGGCGCAGCACCTCGGCCCAGATGGCGGCCATCCGGGCCTCCCGCTCGTCGCGGGGTGCCACGTAGGTGGTGGCGACGTCGGCCTGCTCGGGCGGGCGCAGGGCCCGCCGGTCCAGTTTGCCGTTGGCGGTCAGCGGCAGCCGGTCCAGCACCACCCAGCGGGTCGGCACCAGGTGTTCGGGCAGCCGACGCCGTAGCTGGTCGCGGGCCGTCGCGGCGGTGACGTCACCGACCAGGTAGCCGACCAGGTGCGGGTCGCCCGGGGTGTCCTCGCGCAGCAGGACCGCCGCTTCGCGGACCCCCTCGACGTGCCGCAGTGCACTTTCCACCTCGCCCGGTTCGACCCGGAAACCACGGACCTTGACCTGGTCGTCGACGCGTCCGGCGAACTCGATGGTCCCGTCGCTGCGGCGGCGGGCCAGGTCGCCGCTGCGGTACATCCGCTGGCCCGCCCCGGCGAACGGGTCGGGCAGGAACCGGGCCGCGGTCGCCGCCGGCTGGTTGAGGTAGCCCCGGGCCAGGCCGGCGCCGCCGATGTACAGCTCGCCGAGCACGCCCGGCGGCACCGGTTCGCACCGGCCGTCGAGCACGTAGAGGCGGGCGTTGGCGATCGGCCGGCCGATCGGCGGGAGTGCCGGCCAGTCGGCCGCCGCGGCGGTGGCCAGGGCGTACTGGCTGACCACGTGGGTTTCCGTGGGGCCGTACTGGTTGTAGAGGTGGCGGCCGCCCAGCCCGGTGACCAGGGCACGGACGTCGTCGTCGACCCGCAGCGCCTCACCGGCGGTGACGATCTCGCAGCCGGCGGCGAGGGGGGCGTCGCCGGCGGTGAGGCCGGCCATCTGGTGCAGCACGGCCGCCGGCAGGAACGCCCGCCGCACGCCCTGCCCGGCGAGGACGTGACGTAGCCGGCCGAGGTCGCGGGCGTGGTCCTCGTCGATCAGCACCAGCGTGCCGCCCTGACCCAGGGTGCTCCAGATCTCCTGGGCGGAGACGTCGAAGCCGATGGAGGCGAACTGGAGCACCCGCTGCGGCGGTGGGCTGCCGGGTGCGGCGTAGCGCAGCTGCCAGTCGATCAGGTTGTCCAGGCACCGCCAGGTCTGCGCCACCCCCTTGGGGCGGCCGGTGGAGCCGGAGGTGTGGATGACGTAGGCGAGGTGGTCGGGGTGGGTGCCGGGGTCGGGGGCGGTGGTGGGGTGTGCGGTGAGGTCGGTGGTGTCGAGGTTGATCAGTGAGGTGCGGGTCAGGGCGTCGAGGGTGGGGTGGGTGGCGGTGTGGGTGAGCACGGCGACCGGCGCGCCGTCGGCCAGCAGGTGACCGAGACGTTCGGTGGGGTGGGCCGGGTCCAGGGGGAGGTAGGCGCCCCCGGCCCGGGCGACGGCCAGCACCGCGACGATCAGCTCCGGTGAGCGGCGCAGGCAGACCGCGACGAGGGTGTCGGGTCCGACGCCGTGGTCGCGGAGGTGGTGGGCGAGCCGGTTGGCGCGGGTGTCGAGGTCGCGGTAGGTGAGTGTGGTGTCCTCGAAGGTCACCGCGACCGCGTCGGGGTCCGCCGCGACCCGCCCGGCGAAGCGGGCGACGACGCCCTGCTCCACCGGGGACGGCACCGCCTGGCGCAGCACCTGCGCCCGCTCCCGCTCGTCGAGCAGGCTCAATTCGTCGATCGGCCGGTCGGGGTGGGCGACGAGTTGGGTGAGGATGCGGTGCAGGTAGCGGATGTGCCGTTCGGCGGTGCCCGGGTCGAACAGGGCGGTGGCGTACTCGAGGCTGCCGGTGATCCGCCCGTCCTGTTCGGCCAGGGACAGGGTGAGGTCGAACTTGGCGGTGGCGTGGGGTGGCGGCAGGGCGGTGACCCGCACACCCGGGAGGGTCAACTCGCCGTCTTCGGTGTTCTGCCAGGCGAACATGACTTGGAATAGGGGGGTGTGGGCGAGGTTTCGGGTGGGGTTGGTGAGTTCGACGATGTGTTCGAAGGGGAGGTCTTGGTGG
>NZ_MZMV01000021.1 GCF_002210435.1 Micromonospora wenchangensis | reverse complement strand
ACCCCGCCGCCCACCACGCCGCCGCCGACCACCCCGCCGCCCACCACCACCCCGCCGCCCAGCTCCGGGGCCTGCCGGGTCACCGCCAGCGTCAACGCCTGGAACAGCGGCCTGACCGAGAACCTGACCATCACCAACACCGGTTCCAGCGCCGTGAACGGCTGGTCCCTGGTGTTCACGCTGCCCGGCGGGCAGAGCATCACCTCCGGCTGGAACGCCACCTACTCCCCCTCGTCGGGGCAGGTGACGGCGCGCAACGCCAGCTACAACGGCACCATCCCGGCCGGCGGCTCGATCGACATCGGCTTCCAGGCCAACCACACCGGCAACACCGCCAAGCCCTCCTCGTTCACCCTCAACGGCGCGGCCTGCACGGTCGCCTGACCGACCCGGTCGACCACCGGGTGTGACCACCGTCCGTGCCCGGCCGCCCTGTTCCGGGCGGCCGGGCACGGCGGCCCCCGGCCCACCCCCGGGGGCACGGCACGGGTCAGGTGGCGGCGACGCCGAACCAGCGGGACAACCGGTCACGCAACTCCCGTTGGTCGTCACCCACCCACGCCACGTGCCCGTCGGGTCGCAGCAGCAGCGCGGGCACGTCCAGTTCCCCGCCGGCGTCGACGACGCGGTCGACCCGGTCGGTCCAGCCCGCCACCGAGAGTTCCCCGGTCTGGTCCAGCAGCAGCCCCCGGCCCCGGTGCATCAGCCCGTAGAGGCGTCCCTGCTTCAGCTCCACGTCCCGCAGCCGCCGGCCGACCAGGTCGTGGCCGGCACCGAGGTCGTAGCGGACCGAGATCGCGGTGATCTTCTCGATCAGGTACCGGTTCACCTGCTCGAAGTCCATCAGCTCGGTCAGCAGCCGACGCACCGCCTGCGGACCCGCCTCCAGCGACATCAGCTCCGACTGCGCGCGGGTGTTGTCCAGCACGTCCGCCGCCACCGGCCGGCGCTCCGCCTGGTAGGTGTCCAGCAGATCCGTCGGCGCCCACCCGGCGACCTGCGCGGCCAGCTTCCAGCCCAGGTTGAACGCGTCCTGGAGACCGAGGTTGAGCCCCTGTCCGCCCAGCGGCGGGTGCACGTGTGCCGCGTCGCCGGCCAGCAGCACCCGGCCGACCCGGTACCGCTCGGCCAGCCGGGTGGCGTCGCCGAAGCGGGACAGCCAGCGGGGCGAGTGCACCCCGAAGTCCGTGCCGGCGGTCGCCCGCAACTGCTGCCGGAAGTCCTCGATGGTCGGTGCGACCGCCCGGTCCGCACTGACCCCGGCGGCCGGTACGACGACGCGGTACAACCCCTCGCCGTCCCCGACCGGGCCGACCCCGAACCGGAGCTGCGTCCGACGTACCCGGGTCATCACCGCGACGACCTCGTCGGATGGCGCGGTCAGCTCCATCACGCCCAGCAGCGTCTCGTTCCTGGTGGGCTCACCGGGGAACCCGACACCCAGCAGCTTGCGCACGGTGCTGCGACCGCCGTCGCAGCCGACGAGATAACGGGTACGCAGGCGGGTGCCGTCGGCCAGCTCGGCGGTCACCGCATCCCCGTCCTGGCTGAGCCCGACCAGTTCACTGCCCCGCCGGATGTCGACGCCGACCGCGGTGGCGTGCTCGGCCAGCAGCCGCTCGGTGACCGGCTGCGGGATGCCGAGGACGTAGCCGTGTGCGGTGTCCATCCCCGACGGCCACTCCTTGGCGATCCCGGCGAAGTAGCCGCCGACCCGGAACTGTCTGCCGTGCGCGAGGAACCGCTCCAGCAGGCCCCGCTGGTCCAGCAGTTCGATGCTGCGTACGTGCATGCCGAGCGACCGCACCACGCTGGTCGGCTCGGCGTCGCGCTCCAGCACCACCACCCGTACGTCGTGCAGCCGCAGCTCGGAGGCCAGCATCAGGCCGGTCGGCCCGCCGCCCACGATGGTCACGTCGATCATGGATTCCCCGTTCGACCGCTCGCGTCGTCCGATGCGTCGATACCGACGCATGCTTCGCGAAGCTCGGATTTCGCCAGGTTCTGGCGTCGAGTGGAGATTCTGCACCGGCACCGGGGTCTTGCCACAAGACCCGGGGTGCGATATACGTTAGAAGTGGCAGGGAGAGTCTGACTCCCTGCCTTTGCTGTTTCCCCCGCAGCCCCGTCTGCGCCGCCGCTCGTTTCGGCAGGGGATTCCGCCGCTACCGGCTCAGCCGTTCGGCGTGCTCGTGACAGCTCTGCGTGGCGTGGGTGATGAATTCGAGGATGTGCGCCAGCGTCTGGTCGTCGTACCGCCGCAGGAACTTCTGTCCGTCGGTCACGATCGGTCCGTAGATCGCGCCGATCTTGCGGTTGGCCGCCTCGGTGGGGCGGACGGTCACCCGGCGGCGGTCGGCGCTGTCGCGTTCCCGGGTCGCGTACCCGGCGCGTTCCAGCCGGTCGATCGCGGTGGTGACACCGCCGGTCGTCATCCCGGCCGCGGCGGCCAGCTCGCCGGGGCTCGGGGGCTCCGGCGCAAACAGCAGCTCGAGGCAGCGCATGTCCGTGCGGTTCAGGCCGAGCAGGTCGGCGGCGCGCTGATCGAGCACGTCGACCGCGCGCTGGTACGCCTGCATCGCCTCGCCGAGCTGCTCCGCCAGACCCATGGTGGGAAATTCTAGCCAACCGTCGTACAGTACCTAGATAATCTAGTAATCAGAGTTTCTAGAGGAGCGGGGACATGGACGTACTCGTGATCGGCGCCGGGACCGGCGGGATGTGCCTGGCACACGGCCTACGGCAAGCCGGCATCAACGTCGCCGTCTACGAGCGGGACCGCACCCGCAGCGACGGCCTGCACGGCTACCGCGTCGGCATCGACCCGCACGGCAGTCGGGCGCTCAAGGCATGCCTGCCCGACCAGCTCTACCGCACGTTCGTGGCGACCTGCGCCCGCGCGCCGGAACACTTCGTGTTCTTCGACGAGCGGCTCCGGCCGACGCTCGCGCTGCCCCTGCGCCCGGCCACCGACGACGTCGACAGCGAGCGGTCGGTGAGCCGGATGACCCTGCGCCAGGTGCTCTTCACCGGTATGCAGGACGTCATCCACTTCGACAAGACCTTCGTCCGCTACCAGCACCAGGCCGACGGTCGCGTCACCGCGCACTTCGCCGACGGGACCACCGCGACCGGCGACCTGCTGGTGGCCGCGGACGGCGTCAACTCGGCGGTACGCCGGCAGTACCTCCCGCACGCCCGCACCGAGGACACCGGCATCGTCGCGATCGCCGCCAAGGTGCCGATGACACCCCGGACCACGGCGCTGCTGCCGACGCGGTTCTTCCCCGGCATCGGCATGGTCCTCGCGCCCGGTGGCAAGTCCTGCATCCTGCACTGGATGGAGTTCCCCTGGGACGACCAGGGCCGGCCGAGGAACGACGACGAACTGCTGGCGCGCTGGCCCGGCCTGCTGTTCGACAACACCCGCGACTACCTCAACTGGGGCATCGCGGCGGCGGCCGACAAGTTCCCCGCCGACGTCACCCGGTACGGCGGCGACGAACTCATCCGTACCGCCCTGCGGATGACCCCGACGTGGAGCCCCCGGCTTCGTGAGCTGTTCGCCCTCGGCGACCCGAGCACCGCGTTCGCCATCACCATCCGCACCTCGGTGCCGGTCCCGGCCTGGCCCAGCACGAACGTCACCCTGCTCGGCGACGCCATCCACACCATGACGCCGGGCCGGGGGGTCGGCGCCAACACCGCGCTGCGCGACGCGCAGCGACTGACCGACGAGCTGACCCTCGTCCGTGACGGGCGCAAGGGGCTGGTCGAGGCCGTCCACGACTACGAGACCAAGATGATCGAGTACGGCTTCCAGGCCGTCCGGGACTCCCGGGAGCAGATGACCGCCGACGCCCTGGTGCACAAGCCGGTGCTGGGTCGCGTCGCGCTGGCCGGCATGCGCAGCTACCTGCGCGTGGTCGACCGGGTGCCGGCGCTCAAGCGCAGGATGATCGACGGCCTGTACGAGTACCGCGGCGGCCAGGACTGACCGGCACCGGGCACCGGGCGCACCGGCTGTGGCTTGCGCTTCGGCGACCGTGCGCCCCGCTCGGACAGCCAGGCCGATGACCCTCGGGCGGCCTTGCCGTCAGGACGCGGCGAGAAGTCGGATCTCGCAGCGGATACCGCTGGCCTTGGCGAGCCGACCGTCACTGGTCACGAGTGGACAGGCCATCATTTCCGCCGCCGCGACGTAGGCCGCGTCGTAGGCCGTGACATTGCCTCGCAACTGCCACATCCGGTCGAGCAGTCCAGGAACACCAACCTCATCGATGACCAACGAGGGCAGGGTGTCGATCGCCTCCGCTGCCCGAGCGAGGCCGAGCTTCCCACCGAGGACCTTGCCTCTGACCACGGACATGACCTCGACCAGAAGATGACCCGGAGCGGCCCAGTGGGGATCTCCGGTCAGCTCCGCCCGCGCCGCGTCGCCGACCGGCCCGTCATCGACCAGAGCGTCGGCCAGAACCGACGCATCCACGACGATCACGCGGCGCTCCCCCACGGTCCGCGCTGCTCCCGCTGGTCGTTCAACTCGGCGGCGCTCTCCCCCGGCAGGGAGCGAGCACCGTCCGATCGGCCGGCGAAGCGATCAAGGACCGCCGTGTTACGCAGCCGGCGAGCCTGAGTCTCCACCAGTTCCAGCAGGTATGCCTGGAGGGACTGTCCACGCGCCTTGGCTTGGGCCGCCAAGGCGTCTCGCACTTCCTCCGGCACGTCACGAATCTGAAGAGCAACCATGCATTCATTATGCATGCAGCACCGCCTCAAGCACCCAGAAGACTCGACCCAGCCAAGAGCCACAGGTCAGAGAGGTGCGTGGGGCGGGCGGGGTTCGAACCCGCGACCGAGGGATTATGAGTCCCCTGCTCTAACCGGCTGAGCTACCGCCCCCGTACCGCGCCGGATCGTAACCCGCCCGACGAATCACCGGCCACCGCCGCAGCGGTGCCACCCGTCGACACCGGCCGGCACGATGGGCTACGCGAGGATAACAGTCAGCAGCGACTGCGGTGGCACCCGAATCAGCCCACCGCGCGCAGTTCCGCGAGCACCGCCCCGGCCGTACGCCAGCCGCTGGCCAATGCCCCCTGGATGGACGGGCTGTCCCGGTGGTCGCCGGCCACGAAGATCCCTCCGCCGAGCGCCACCGGCTTGCGGAGCCGCCCCTGCGGGGGTGGCGCGGCGGGCAGCGCCTCGGGGACCGACACCGTCGTCAGGTGTTCCCAGTCCGCTGTGGAACGCCCGTAGAGCCGGTCCAGTTCGGCCCGGATCGTCGGCTCGGGCGGGGCGGTGGGGCCGACCACGGAGGTCGCCACGAGGTGCCGGCCGGGCGGGGCGTACGACGGCGCGGCCCGGCTCACCACCACCGTGTTGGCGACGAGTTCCCGCCGGTCGCCGTCGACGAGCAGGATCGGTTCGTCGAGCGGCGGCTCGGGGGTGCTGTGGTAGTAGGTGGTGTAGCTGTGGGTGCGTACCCGGGGCAGGGTGGGCAGCAGCGTGGTCGCCGCCGTCGGGTCGGCGGCGACCACGACGGCGCGGCAGGTGATCTCACCGGCCGGGGTGCGGACCCGGCCGGGGGCAACCGAGGTGACCTGGGTGTCGCAGCTGATCAGGTCGGCGGGCAGCGGGGCTGCCACGGCCTGCGGTAGCGCGGCCATCCCCCGGGCGGGCAGGCCGATCCGGCCCCGGACGAAGGACCGCAGAATCATCGCCAGCACGTGGCTGGAGGTTTCCAGTTCCCGGTCGACGAGCACGCCGGACAGGAACGGCCGGATCAGCTCCTCGATGATGGTGTCGGACAGGCCGGCCCGGCGCAGGGCGGTCTCGCTGGTGGTCTCCGGCGCGTCGAGTAGCCGGTGTGCCGGCAGGGTGGCGCAGCCGGTGGCGAGGGCGGCGAAGCGCAGCCGGTCGGGCAGCGAGCCGACGCCGGCGAGCACGGTGGCGGGTGTGCCGCCGGGTTCGCGCAGCGGGTGGACCAGCCGGTCGAGCCGGTCGCCACGGCGGACCAGCACCCCGGAGGTGAACCAGCCCAGGTCGAGGGTGCCCAGGTCGAGCAGGGTGCCGAGCCTCGGGTAGGCGGTGTTGAGCACCTGGAAGCCCCGGTCGAGCAGGTAGCCGTCGACGGTGTCGGTGGCGACTCGGCCGCCGATCCGGTCTCCGGCCTCCAGCAGCCGCCAGGGCACCCCGGCCCGGTGCAGCCGGCGGGCGACGGCCAGCCCGGCGAGACCACCGCCGACGATCACCACGTCCGTCTCAGCGACCATGTGCCACCTCCGTGTCGTCGCGCGCCGACCGGGACAGTCGGCTCGGCCACCACACCGTGGGCCCGATGTCGTACGACAGGGCGGGCACCAGCAGCGAGCGGACCACGATGGTGTCCAGCAGTACCCCGACGGCGACCGCCACACCCAACTCGACGAGCACCACCAGTGGGAGCACGGCCAGCGCCGAGAAGGTGGCGGCGAGCACGATACCGGCCGAGGTGATCACCCCGCCGGTGACGGTGAGCCCGGCCAGCACCCCGGCCCGGGTGCCCCGCCGGGCGGACTCCTCGCGTACCCGGCTCATCAGGAAGATGTTGTAGTCGATGCCCAGCGCGACCAGGAAGACGAAGGCGAACAGCGGGAACGACGCGTCCACGCCGGGGAAGTCCAGCAGGTAGGTGAAGACCAGCGCGCAGAGCCCGAGGGTGGCCAGGAAGGACAGCACCACCGTCGCGATCAGCAGCACCGGCGCGACCAGCGCCCGCAGCAGCAGCGCCAGGATCACCGTGATCACCACGAGGACGACCGGGATGATGACGTTGCGGTCCCGGGTGGACGCGTCGGAGGTGTCCACGTCGATGGCGGTGAACCCGCCGACCACGGCGTCGGCGGCCGGCACCCGGTGCACCGCCTCGCGCAGGTTGCGGATGGTCCGGGCGGCGGCGTCGCTGTCCGGCGGGTCGGTCAGGGTCGCCTCCAGTTGCACCCGTCCGTCGACCACCAGCGGTGGCGCGTCCGGGTCGGGCGGGCCGGCCTGGTCCCGCCGGGTCACCGGGCGTACGGCGGCCACCCCGGGCACACCCTGCGCGACCTGGGCGACCTGTCCGGCGGTCTGCTGCCGGGTGAAGATGGTCGCCGGGCTGCCGGTGCCGCCCGGGTAGTGCCTGGCGATCACCTCCTGCCCGGCGACGGAGTCGGTGCGGTTGGCGAACAGTTCGGACTGGCCGAGGGTGGTGGCCCCGAGCTGGGTGAGGCCGAGGGTGAGCAGCGCCAGCACCACGGCGGTGGTCAGCCACACCACCCGGGCCCGGCGGGCGACGAAGCGGGCGATGCGGGCCCACAGCCCGTGTTCGGCCTGCGGGTCCGCCCGGTCCACCCCGGGGGTACGCGGCCAGAACGCCCACCTGCCGCCGAGCACCAGCAGCGCGGGCAGGAACGTCAGCATCACCAGCAGGGTGGCGGCGATGCCGATGGCGGCCACCGGGCCGAGCGCCCGGTTGGAGTTGAGGCTGGACAGCAGCAGGCAGAGCAGGCTCACGATGACGGTGGCCCCGGAGGCGGCGATGGCCGGGGCGGCACCCCGCCAGGCGGTACGCATCGCGTCCCAGGGACGCTCGTGCCGGTGCAGTTCCTCCCGGTAGCGGGCGATCAGCAGCAGCGCGTAGTCGGTGCCGGCGCCGAAGACGAGCACGGTGAGGATGCCCTGCGCCTGCCCGTTCAGCTTGATCACGTCGTGCTTGGCCAACTGGTAGACGAAGACCGCCGCCAGCGCGTACGACATCCCCGCCGCCAGCAGCGGGAAGACCCACAGCACCGGGCTGCGGTAGACGACCAGCAGGATGATCAGCACCACGACCAGGGTGACCAGCAGCAGTGGCCCGTCGATGGCCGAGAAGACCTCGATCAGGTCGGCGAGCAGACCGGCCGGGCCGGCGACGTCCACGGTGAGCCCGTCCCGGTCGCCGCCGGCGATGCTCCGTAACTCGTCGACCACCTGGCCGATCTGTTCGCCCTCGGCGTCGTCGATCGGCACCACCACCTGCAGGGCCTGCCCGTCCTGGCTGGGGATCGGCGGGGGCAGCGGCCCGGTCACCCCCTTGACCTGGGCGAACCGGGTGCTGTCGGCGACCGCCCGTTCCTTGTCGGCCCCGGTGATGCCGGTGCTGCGCGCGTACACCACCAGGGCGGGGGTGGTGGGTCGGGCGACGAAGCCGGTGGCGAGGTCCTGGGCCCGGGTCGCCTCGGCGTCGGCGGGCAGGAAGGCGGCGTTGTCGTTGGTGGCGACGTCGCTCAGCCTGCCGGCGTACGGTCCGGCGATGCCGCCGACGACCAGCCAGGCCAGGACGACCGCCACGGCGATCAGCGTGGCCGTGCCCCGGCCCCGTCCACCGGCCATCCCGGTCCACCCCTCAGTCGACGCACCGGTCGACGCGGCGGGAGTCCAGGTCGACATCCGCCATCCTGCCGCCCAGGTACGTCGTGCGGGGCCGAAACCGCCCATCCGGCGCACCCTGTTCGCGGTCAGCGTTGGTCGTCGGCGGCGGGGAAGGGATACGCGAAAAAGCCCGTCGGCGGGGCCGACGGGCGAGAGTGGGAGACTGGGCTCCCCCGTTTGGACTCGAACCAAAAACCTGCCGGTTAACAGCCGGCTGCTCTGCCAATTGAGCTACGGGGGACTGCTTCGCCGCGTCGTACCGGATCTCTCCGGCGCTCGGCGACGGCACAAGAGTACAGGACTTCGGGGGGGTTCGGTCCAGGGGGTTACCGCATTCGACCGCCGCGCTACCGCCCGGAACGATCGACGCCCACAATGCGGACAATTCGTCATCCCGGCACAACCAGGTATGAGCTCGGAGCAGGATGGGTAGTTAGCTGTCGACCGAGGAAAACGTGGGGCGCGACGATGGTCGGTCCCGACCGGGCACCACCGGCGGGAGCGACGGGAGCGTCAGGTACGGAAGGAGCCGCCATGCGCGGAAAGATCATGTTTCTTGGCGGGCTGGCTGCGGGCTTCGTCCTGGGCGCCCGTGCCGGCCGGGAGAAGTACGAGGAGCTGGTCGTGCGGGGCCGTAAGGTGCTCGACCACCCGACCGTCCAGGAGGCCGCCGGGGTCGCCCAGGCCCAGGCCACCCGCCTGTACAGCGAGGGCAAGGACAAGCTCGGCCAGTCCAGGCTCGGCGAGAAGCTGCACACCGGCAAGCCGGAGTTGACCCCGGCCGACGACGCCTTCGCCGGCACCCCGGCCACCGTCGGCGCCAAGTCGGGCGTCAGCCCGACCAGCTCGACCACCACCACCCCGAAGCCCAAGGCGCCGGGCACCGGCACCAACGGCAGCACCCTCTGATCGTCCGTACGTCGTCGGGCCGGTCGCCACGTGGCGACCGGCCCGACGGGTGTCTCAGTCCTTGCCGCTGCTGAACGCCGCGTCGAACGCCGCCGTCGGAGCGTCGAACGCCAGCCGGCGGACGAACTCCAGCGCCTCCGGCGCGCCGACCAGCCGGTCCATCCCGGCGTCCTCCCACTCCACCGAGATCGGCCCGGTGTACCCGATGGCGTTCAACGCCCGGAAGCAGTCCTCCCAGGGCACGTCACCGTGGCCGGTGGAGACGAAGTCCCAGCCGCGCCGCAGGTCGGCCCAGGGAAGGTGGGAGGCGAGCCGGCCACGCCGGCCGTCCCCGGTGCGCACCTTCGCGTCCTTGCAGTCGACGTGGTAGATCCGGTCGGCGAAGTCGAAGATGAAGTTCACCGGGTCCAGCTCCTGCCACACGAAGTGCGACGGGTCCCAGTTGAGCCCGAACGCGGGCCGGTGGTCGATCGCCTCCAGCGTCCGCTTGGTGGTGTAGTAGTCGTACGCGATCTCGCTGGGGTGCACCTCGTGGGCGAACCGCACCCCCACCTCGTCGAAGACGTCGAGGATCGGGTTCCACCGGTCGGCGAAGTCCTGGTAGCCGCGCTCGATCATCGCCGGCGGGACCGGCGGGAACATCGCCAGCGTGTGCCAGATCGACGACCCGGTGAAGCCGACCACCGTGTCCACGCCGAGCTTCGCCGCCGCACGGGCGGTGTCCTTGATCTCGTCGGCGGCCCGCTGGCGTACCCCCTCGGGTTCGCCGTCGCCCCAGATCCGGGCGGGCAGGATGTCCTGGTGCCGCTCGTCGATCGGGTGGTCGCAGACGGCCTGGCCCACCAGGTGGTTGGAGATCGTGAAGACCTTCAGGTTGTGCTTGGCCAGCGTCTCCTTCTTGCGCTCGACGTACGAGTCGTCGGCGAGCGCCTTGTCGACCTCGAAGTGGTCGCCCCAGCAGGCGATCTCCAGCCCGTCGTAGCCCCATTCGGAGGCGAGTCGACAGACCTCGTCGAACGGCAGGTCGGCCCACTGGCCGGTGAAGAGCGTGATCGGTCGCGCCATCGTCTGTCTCCCCTGTTGTGGTGGGGATTCCTGAGCTGACCGGGGCGAGGGTGACCGGGC
The DNA here is from genome assembly GCF_002210435.1 of Micromonospora wenchangensis. GTDB lineage: Bacteria > Actinomycetota > Actinomycetes > Mycobacteriales > Micromonosporaceae > Micromonospora > Micromonospora wenchangensis. The sequence goes on along the minus strand of NZ_MZMV01000021.1, from coordinate 100,636 downwards.
CGGGCCGGTACGTCGACGGCCGTGCCGGGTCACCGGTGGGTGCACACGCACCTGGGCCCAACGGGTTGCGCCTCCCGTCGGGTCACCGGCCACCCGCAGGTCGCCGCCCACCACTCTAAGCCCACCCCACCCCCCACGAAACCCCTCTCCCCCACCCGCGCCCCACCGTCTCCCGCTCGCCCGCGCCCGCCCACCCACCCACTCACCCGCCCGCCCGCCCGCCCACGACGATCAAGAGGTTTGCGTCACGACGGGGCGACCCGCGTGACGCAAACCTCTTGATCACCGGTGCTCGGCCCGGCCCGCGGCCGGCGGGCCGGACGGGGCGGGGTGGGTTGGGGTTACTGGGGGAGGGTCCACTTCTGGTTGGGGGCGGAGGAGCTGCACGTCCAGAGCAGGACCACGGTGCCGTCGGCCGAGTTGTTGCCGGAGACGTCCAGGCACTTGCCCGACGCCGGGTTGCGCAGGGTGCCGTCGGACTGGGACGACCAGACCTGCGGGCTGCCACCGGTGCAGGTCCAGAGCTGGATCTTGGTGCCGTTGGCGGTGCCGCCACCGGAGACGTCCAGGCACTTGCCCAGCGCCTTGATCGGGCCGTTCGGGGTGACCGTCCAGGTCTGCCGGGCGCTGCCGTTGCAGGTGAAGATCTGGATCTGGGTGCCGTCGGCGGTGGCGCCGTTGCGCACGTCCAGGCACTTGCCGCCGAGTCCCCTGATCGGCCCGGTGCCGTTGGTCGGCGTGGTGCCGCCCAGCTCCTTGATCCGGATGTTGCGGAACGAGGCGTCGTCACCGGTGCCGTGGTTCTGGATGCCGATGTGGCCGGCGAGCGAGCGGACCGGGTCGGTGTTGGTGAAGTCGTTGATCTTCGACCCGTTGAGGAAGACCTGGAGCCGTTCCCCCTCGACCAGCAGCTCGTAGGTGTTCCACTCCCCCGGCGGGTTCAGCGCCGCGTCCCGGGCGGCCTGGTCGGCGGCCTGGAACGAGTAGACCGAGCCGGTGGTCCGGTCGGCGGTGTCGGTGGCGTCGATCTGCACCTCGTAGCCGTTGTCCATCGCCGAGTTCGGGTCGCTCGACGGCGGGAAGCCGATCAGGACGCCGGAGTTGTCGTCCCCGTCGACCTTCCAGTCCAGCTTCAGCGAGTAGTTGGTGAACTGCTTCGCGCTGTACCAGAGCATGCCCAGTCCGCCGACCGAGCTGAGGGTGGCGTTGGAGTTGGTGAAGCTGCCCGGCCCGGCCTGCGACCAGCCGTTGGTGGAGCCGTTGTAGAGCGCGGTGTAGCCGGTCTCCGGCCGGCAGTCGGCCTTCGTCCGGCCGGCCGCGTACCGGATGCCGCCGAGCAGGTGGGCCCGGAAGGCCGGCTCGGAGTACGCCGACTGGTTGTGCCCCGCGCCGGTGTAGAACGACCGGCCGCCGTTGTACGTCTTGCACCACACGTGCGGGTGGTCGGCCCCCATCCCACCCCCCGAGTACGACGACTCGTCGAGGTTGGCCAGCACGTGCGCGGTGGAGCGGGCGTTGGTGCGGAAGTTGTACCACTCGTCGGTGCGCTGCCAGGTCGGGCCGAGGTGGGCGGTGGCCGCGTGCGCGCGGTCCTCCACCCGTACGGTGGCCTGCTGGATGGCCGGGTGGGAGGCGAACCACGCCCCGACCAGGTTGCCGTAGAACGGCCAGTCGTACTCGGTGTCGGCGGCGGCGTGCACGCCCACGTACCCGCCGCCGGCGGCGATGTACGACTCGAAGGCGCTCTGCTGGCTGGCGTTGAGCACGTCACCCGTGGTGTTGAGGAAGATCACCGCCTCGAACCGGGAGAGGTTGGCGGTGGTGAACTGGCCGCCGTCCTCGGTGGCGGTGACGGTGAAGTTGTTCGCCGCCCCCAGGTCGCGGATGGCCTGGGTGCCGACCGCGATGGAGTCGTGCCGGAAACCTGCGGTCTTGGAGAAGACGAGCACGTCGTAGGCGGCGTCGGCGGCGGACGCCGAGGTGGCCGGGGCGGTGCAGGCGAGGGCGGCGAGGACGGCGGTGGCCGCGCCGAGGATCGGTCGGAGGAGTCTCATGTCGTGCTCCAGTACGCCGGGGGGCGCGGGACCGGACGGACCGGTCCCGCGCCCGTCAGGTCAGGGCAGGGTCCACTTCTGGTTGGCGGCGCCGCTACAGGTCCACAGCAGGACCACGGTGCCGTCGGCCGAGCTGTTGCCGGAGACGTCCAGGCACTTGCCCGAGGCGGGGTTGCGCAGCGTCCCGTCGGTCTGCGCCGACCAGACCTGCGGGCTGCCGCCGGTGCAGCTCCACAGCTGGATCTTGGTGCCGTTCGCGGTGCCGCCGCCGTTGACGTCCAGGCACTTGCCCAGCGCCTTGATCGGGCCGTTCGGGGTCACCGTCCAGGTCTGCCCGGCCCCACCGTTGCAGGTGAGGATCTGCACCTGGGTGCCGTCGGCGGTGGCCGCGTTGCGCACGTCCAGGCACTTGCCGCCGAGTCCCCTGATCGGCCCGGTGCCGTTGGTCGGCGGCGGGCCGGTGCCGGTGTTCAGGGTGAACGCGTCCAGGTCGTAGAGCAGTCCACTGCCACCGGCGAAGGTCAGGTAGAGCGTGGTGGTTCCGGTGGGCGCGCCGGACACCGTGCCGGTGACCGTGGTGAAGACGTCCCAGCCGCCGGTGACCGGCACGCTGGCCTGCCCGAGCACGGTGCCGGTCGGCGAGCCGGCGCGGATCTGGACGGTGCCGCCGGCACCGGCCGAGGAGACCCGCGCGGTGAACGAGGTGACGTTGCCGAGCTGGTACGGGGAGAACCCGATCCAGTCCCCGTTCTCGATGTTGCCGACGGTCTTGCCGCCCTCGGCGGGGGTCTTGTCGAAGGTGGCGACGCCGGACGAGGTCTTGAAGTGCTCGGCCTGCCGCCGCCGGGGCTGGAGGGTGTGCTGGGTGTGCGTGGTGAGCCCACCGGCGTCGGTGTACTCGGCGTCGAAGATCGCGAAGATGTTCGCCGCCTCGTCGTGCTCACCGTCGACCGGGATGGTGATCGTGCCGGAGCAGCCGTTGGCCGAGGTGATCTGGTGGCCGTGCTGGTCGTGGCCGAGCACGTAGGTCATCTTGACCTTGGTGCAGTCGATCGTGCCGTCCTCCGGGTCGGTGACGGTGATGCTGAACGGCACCGTGTCGCCGAAGGAGAACAGCGAGCCGTCGCCGGGGCTGTTGATGGTGACCGTCGGGACGGTGTTGCCGACGCTGACGGTCACGCTGCTGGTGCCGGTCGCCCCCTGCGGGTCACGCACGGTGAGCGTCGCGGTGTACGCGCCGTTCGCGGTGTACGTCTTGCTGGGGTTGGCCGCGGTGGAGGTGGTGCCGTCGCCGAACGCCCACGAGTAGGTGAGCGTCCCGCCCTCGGGGTCGGTGGACCCGGCCGAGGAGAAGTTCACGGTCAACGGGGCGGGGCCGGAGGTGCGGTCGGCAGTCGCGCGGGCGATCGGCGCCCGGTTGCCGCCACCGACGTAGTCGAAGCGGTACAGGGCGGAGTTGGCGTCGCCGTTGTAGTAGCCGGTGCCGTAGTCGAGCAGGTAGTACGCCCCGTCGGGGCCGAACGCGGAGTCCATCACCTGCTTGCCCGTCCAGGGGAAGCTGTCGATGGTGCCGGGCGACCCGTCGCTGTTGAGGTGGATCGGCTTGACCCAGCCCCGGCCGAACTCGGTGGCGAAGAACTGCCCGTCGAAGGTCTGCGGGAACTTCGTCACCGAGGGGTTGTTCGGGTCGTACCGGTAGACCGGGCCGGCCGCCGGGGACTCGGAGCCGCTGCCGAACGCGGCCGGGCTGCCGGCGTCGCCGCCGTACCTGATCCACGCGGGCTTGGCCGGCGGGAGGGTGCCCAGGCCGGTGTTGCGGAACGAGTTGTTGGTCGGCCCGCCGGTGCAGTTGAACTTGGGGCCGGTGGAGTTGGTGGCGAAGTTCCACTCGTTGTACGTCTCGGACGTGGTGTTGGTGCCGGTGCAGTACGGCCAGCCGTAGTTGCCGGGGCCCGTGACCCGGTTGAACTCGACCTGGCCGGAGGGGCCCCGGTTGGCGTTGGTGCTGCCGGCGTCGGGGCCGTAGTCGCCGACGTAGACCACGCCGGTGGCCTTGTCGACGCTGATCCGGAACGGGTTGCGGAAGCCCATCGCGTAGATCTCGGGGCGGGTCTTCGCGGTGCCCGGGGGGAACAGGTTCCCGCTCGGGATCGAGTACGTCCCGTCGGGGTTCATCTTGATCCGCAGGAGCTTGCCGCGCAGGTCGTTGGTGTTGCCGGCGCTGCGCTGGGCGTCGTAGGCGGGGTTGCGGTTGGTGCGCTCGTCCAGCGGCGAGTAGCCGGCGGAGTCGAACGGGTTGGAGTCGTCGCCGGTGGACAGGTAGAGGTTCCCGGCGGCGTCGAAGTCGATGTCGCTGCCGACGTGGCAGCAGATGCCCCGGTCGGTGCCGACGTCGAGCACGTCGACCTTGCTGGCCTGGTTGAGGGTGAAGTCGCTGTTCAGGGTGAACCGGGACAACCGGTTGACGCCCTGCCAGGCGGACCAGTTGCTGCCGGTGGCGGGCGCGTCGCCGCCGGGGGTGGACAGCGGCGGCGCGTAGTAGAGGTAGATGAACCGGTTGGTGGCGAAGTCCGGGTCGACCCCGAGGCTCTGCAACCCCTCCTCGTCGTGGGTGTAGACGGGGATCGTGCCTATCACCCGGGTCACGCCGGAGGCGTCGGTGCGCCGCACCGTGCCGTTGCGGGCGGTGTGCAGCACGGACCGGTCCGGTAGCACGGCCAGCGACATGGGCTCGCCCATCTCGTTGACGCCCCGGGCCAGTTCGACCTGCTGGAAGTCGCTGGCGTTGATGGTGTGGGCGGCGGCCGGGGCGGCCGGGCCGGTGGTGGCGGCGACCGTGCCGGCGGTGACGGCCAGCAGCAACGCGGCTGCCGAGGGTAGCCACCGTCGGGAACGGTGACCGGTGGAGTCCTTTGTGGACATTGGAGGACTGTCCCTTCCTGACGGATCACGGCCAGGGCGGGACGCGTGCCGCCGCGCCGGATGCCGGGTGGTGGGGTGGAATGGTGGGGTGTGGCAGGGCACGCCGGGCGGCCGGGGGTGCCCCGGTCGGCCGGTCGGAACCCTCGGCCGGGGCGCGAACCGCCCGACGGAAGGTCGCTCGTCGAGGGGTTACCGCGCCGCCGGTTCACCTTGACGAAACATGCCCGTGATGCACAAACATTAATGGTGACCTATATCAATGTCCATACCCTCTGCCCACCGTTGTGGGTTTTCATCAGATGAAGCCCACGCCCCGGCGCAACCGGCCTGGGCCCCCGGAACGACCACCCACGCGGACATCCACATACATCTGATGAAAGAGGGCCGACCCCTGCCGGCCGGAGCACCGCCCACACCACCGGCGTCCACGTCCCGGACCGCCACAGCGGCCAGGGCGACACGGCTCAGTGCTGCCGGTGCACGGCCTGATCGGCCAGGGCGGCCAGCGCGGCACGGGCCGGCTCCGCCAACGGCACCTCGGCGAGCGCCACCCGGGCGGCGTCGGCCCGGACCCGGATCAACCGCTCGATCTTCTCCCGCGCCCCGGTCGCCTCGATGATCGTCCGCAGCTCGGCGGCACCCGCCGCGTCCAGCTCGGGATTGCCGAACAGGTCCCGCAGCCGGGCGGCCTGGGCCCGGTCGGCGGCGTCGCGGGCCATCGCCATCATCACCGTCGGCTTGCCCTCCCGCAGGTCGTCCAGGATCGACTTCCCGGTCACCGCCGGATCACCGAAGACCCCGAGCACGTCGTCGCGGAGCTGGAACGCGTCACCCAGCGGGTCACCGAAGTCGACGAGCGCGGCGATCAGCTCCGCCGGGGCCCCGGCCAGCGCCGCACCGATCTGCAACGGCCGGGTCACCGTGTACCGGGCCGCCTTCATCCGGATCACCGTCAGCGCGCTGGCCACCGAGCCGTCCCCGACCCCGGACACCAGGTCCAGGTACTCCCCGGCGATCACCTCGGTGCGCATCCGGGCGAACACCCGGTACCCCTGCCAGATCTGCGCCGAGGTCATCCCGCACTCGTGGAACATCTGGTCCGACCAGGCCGCGCAGAGGTCCCCGCAGAGCAGCGCGGTGTTACGACCGTACGTCTCCGGGTCGCCCCGCCACGCCGAACGGGTGTGCAGCTCGGCGAAGACCCGGTGCACCGACGGCGCGCCCCGGCGGTGGTCGCTGCCGTCCAGGATGTCGTCGTGGATCAGCGCGAACGCGTGGAACAGCTCCAACGCCGCCGCCGCCACCACGATCGGGCGGTCGTCCACGCCGCCGGCCCCCCGCCAACCCCAGTAGCAGAACAGCGGACGCAGCCGCTTCCCGCCGGCCAGCACGAACCGGTGCAGGGCGGAGAAGATGCCGCGCGGGGCACCGTCCGGCCAGTCCGGGCCCTGCCGGTCGAGGAACGCCACCAGCTCGGCGTCGAAGCGGGTGCGCAGCTCACTGGCGTCGGTCGGGGCGGCGGTGAGCGTCACCGCCGCTCCCCCGCGCCCGGCGGGCCGGACGGGGCCGTCGACGCCCCGTCGGCACCGGCTCCCAACCCGGCCAGCTCCAGCAGCAACGCCTTGACCTCGGTCGCGGCGAAGGTGTCCCGGGCCGCCGACGGGTCGGAGCAGAGCAGCACCGGACCGTCCGCCGGGTCGGCCGGCAACCGGCCGTGCGAACCACGCACCGCCCGCGCCCCCGCGTCCAGACCCACCACGCTCATCAGGTAGCGCATGCCGAGCTTCTTGCGGGCCAGCGCCACCCCCGCCCGCCGCTTCGCCGCACCCGGCGCGGCCGGGTCGAAGAACAGCTCCGCCGGGTCGTACCCGGGCTTGCGGTGGATCTCCACGTTGCGGGCGAAGTCCGGGGCACGGGCGTCGTCGAGCCAGTAGTAGTAGGTGAACCAGGAGTCCGGCTCGGCCACCAGCACCAGTTCACCGGCCCGCTCGTGGTCCAGCCCGGCCGCCGCCTTGCCCTCGGCGTCCAGCACCTCGGCCACCCCGGGCAGCCCGGCGCAGAGCTTCGCCACCGCCGCCACGTCCGCCGGGTCCTTCACGTAGACGTGGGCGACCTGGTGGTCGGCGACGGCGAACGCCCGCGACGTCCACGGGTCCAGGTACTCCATGCCGTCCTGGGTGTAGACCCGCAGCAGCCCCTCGGCGCGCAGCAGCCGGTTGACGTCCACCGGGCGGGAGACGTCGGTGATGCCGTACTCGGACAGCGCCACCACCGTCGCGTCGGCGGCCCGCGCGGCGTCCAGCAGCGGGGCGAGCACCGCGTCCAGCTCCGCCGCCGCGGCGGCGGCCCGGGGCGAGGACGGGCCGAAACGTTGCAGGTCGTAGTCGAGGTGCGGGACGTAGACCAGGGTCAGGTCGGGGGCGTGGTCGGCGAGGATGCGCTCGGCCGCCCGGCAGATCCACCGGGACGACGGCAGCCCGGCACCCGGCCCCCAGTAGGTGAACAGCGGGAAGGTGCCCAGCGCGTCGGTGAGCGTGTCGTGCAGTTCCGGCGGGTCGGTCCAGCAGTCCGGTTCCTTGCGCCCGTCGGCGTAGTAGATCGGGCGGGGCGTGACGGTCCAGTCGACGTCCGCGCCCATCGCGTACCACCAGCAGACGTTGGCCACCGTGTAGCCGGGCTCGACCCGGCGGGCCGCCTGCCACACCTTCTCCCCGCCGACCAGCGCGTGGTGCTGCCGCCACAGCAGCACCTCGCCGAGGTCGCGGAAGTACCAGCCGTTGCCGACGATCCCGTGCCCGGACGGCTGCTCACCGGTCAGCAGGGTGGCCTGCGCCGAGCAGGTCACCGCCGGCAGCACGGTGCCCAGTCCGGCGGAGAACCCCTGCTCGGCGACGGCGCGCAGCCGGGGCATGTGGGCCAGCAGCCGGGGGGTCAGGCCGACCACGTCCAGCACCACCAGCCGGCGGCTCATGCCGACACCCCGCTGCGTCCGGCGCGGCGGTGGCACCTCGTCGTGCCGGGTCGGTGACGCTCGCTCATCGTCGTACTCCCAGGGTCGTCGGGACGGCTCGTCCGGCCGGGGTGAGGCCGAGGGTGACCAGTTCGTCGCGGGCGAAGGCCAGTTCGGCGGCGATGCCCGCGGCCAGTTCCGCGTCGGTGCGCGGCCGCCGCGCCGCCGGCAGCACCCCCCACGTGTACGTCTCGACGTCCAGGTGGTCGCAGCCGGCGGTGGGGCCGGCGAGCAGCGCGGCCAACGCGGCGCGCAGCACCGGCACGGTGGAGGTCAGCGGCGGCTCGGGCGGGGCGTGCAGCGGCACGTGGTAGTGCACCCGCCACGCCCCGGGCAGCCGCGCGGCCAGCGCCTCGTCCAGGTCGTCGGCCGCGTACGCCGGGTCGGCCGGGTCAGCGGCGTGGGCGCAGCCGGCGGTCCGGGTCTGGTGCAGGAACCGGGGCTCCACCCAGCGGCCCAGCGCCCCGGCGTCGGCGACCGGGTCGGTCGACTCCAGCGCGGCGGACACCTGCACCTTGACCACCGGCAGCCCGGCGGCGCGCAGCCGGGCCAGCGCCTCGGCGGGCTCCTCCCAGGCGCAGGCGAGGTGGGCCAGGTCGAGACAGATCCCGAGGCGTTGCGGGTCCAGGTCGGCCAGGAGCGTGGCGGCCTGCCCGCTGCTCTCCACCACGCAGCCCGGTTCGGGTTCGAAGGCGACCCGCACCACCCGGCCGGTGTCGCGTTCCACCTCGGCCAGGCCGGCGCTGAGCGCGTCGAGCCGGCGACGGGCGGTGTCGGCGTGGGCCGCGTCCCAGGGGTGCCGCCAGGCCAGCGGCAGGGTGGAGATGGAGCCCCGGGCCGCGTCGTCGGGGAGCAGGTCGGCCAGGATCCGGGCCAGGTCGAGGGTGTAGCGCAGCCGCTCCCCGGTGGTCCAGTCCGGGTGGTACACCGCGCCCTTGACCACCGGGGCCTGGAAGGCCGCGTACGGGAAGCCGTTGAGGGTGACCACCTCCAGCCCCCGGTGGGTCAGCTCGGCGCGCAGCCGGCGGCGGGCGGCCGGGTCGGCGGCCAGCTCGGCGGCGACCGGGGCGGCCAGCCACAGCCCCAGGCCGAGCAGGTCGGTGCCGAGCGCCTCCCGCACCGGCAGGGCGTACGTGTCGAGTTGGGCGAGGATGCCGGCGGCGTCCTCGGCGGGGTGCACGTTGGTGCAGTAGCCGAGGTGGACGGTGCTGCCGTCGGCGTGCCGCAGCCGCATCAGTCGCCGCCGCGCAGGATGGAGTTGCCCTCGAAGGTGCCGCTGGTCGGGGTGTCCAGGTCGGTCAGGTCGAGCCGGCCGGACTGCCCGTAGAACTCCACCGGGTTGCGCCAGAGCACCAGGTCGACGTCGTCGTCGGTGAACCCGGCGGCCAGCATCGCCTCGCCGGTGGCCCGGGTGAGCAGCGGGTCGGACCGGCCCCAGTCGGCGGCCGAGTTGACCAGCATCCGCTCGGTGCCGTACGTGCGCAGCAGCTCCACCATCCGCGGCGGCGACATCTTGGTGTCGGGGTAGATGGAGAAACCCAGCCAGCAGCCGCTGTCCCGGGCCAGCTTCACGGTGACCTCGTTGAGGTGGTCCAGCGCCACCCGGCCGGGCGCGATGCCGCTCTCGGCGACCACCGCCAGGCTGCGTTCGACGCCGCGCGCCTTGTCCCGGTGCGGGGTGTGCACCAGGGCCGGCAGGTCGTGGTCGACGGCGAGGGCGAGCTGGGTGGCGAACGCCTCGTCCTCGGCCGGGGTCATGTCGTCGTAGCCGATCTCGCCGACCGCGACCACGGCGTCCTTCTCCAGGTAGCGGGGCAGCAGGTCGAGCACCGGCCGGCAGCGGGGGTCGTTGGACTCCTTCGGGTTCAGCGCCACGGTGGCGTGGTGCCGGACCCCGAACTGCCCGGCCCGGAACGGCTCCCAGCCGATCAGCGAGTCGAAGTAGTCGGCGAACGAGGCGGCGCTGGTGCGCGGTTGTCCCAGCCAGAAGGCCGGCTCGACCACGGCGCGGACCCCGGCGGCGGCCATCCGCTCGTAGTCGTCGGTGGTCCGCGACGTCATGTGGATGTGGGGGTCGAAGATGCGCATTCACGCCTCCCTGATGGTGAGCCGGTCGAGCAGTGCGGTGGCGTCGGCGGGGAGCTGCCGACCGGCGGCGTGCCGTTCCGCGGCGAGCGCGGCGAGCATGGTGGCCAGTTCCCCGTCGGCACGGTCGTCCAGGTCGGCGACGACGGCCAGCGGCACCCCGATGAACACGCACTTGAGCACCGCCTGCCGCCAGGCGTCGGCGGTCAGGTGCCGGGCGTACGGGCCGAGCGCGGCGGCGACCAGCCGGGTGTCGTTGGTGCGGATCGCGTCGTGCAGCAGCGGCACCCCGGCGTCGCCGACCGGCAGCAGCGGCAGGGCCCTGAGCACGGCCCGCTTCTCGGCGGCGTCGCCGTACCGGTAGACCTGCTCGACCTGCCCGGCGGCCCGGTCGGCGGGCAGGGCGGCCAGCAGCAGCGCGCGGGCCGCCTCGTCGGCGCTCCAGCCGGGTGCGCCGGGCAGTTCGTGCCGGCCGCACCGGCGGGCGGCGGCCGGGAAGTACCGCGCGACCGTGTCGGGCTCGGCCGCGACGTGCCGCAGCGCGGTGTCCAGCCAATCGGGATCGGGTGCGCCCTCGAGCGCGGCCCGCAGTCGATCCGGTGTCATCCGTCTTCCCTCCCCAGGTGCGTACGGTCGGCGGTGGTCAGTCCGCCCCGGTGGTGCCGGCGGGCACGGGTGGCGCGCCCACCGCGAGACCGGCCTGCCGGGCGGCGGTGCGCAGGAAGTCCAGCGACCGGGCGGCCACGGTGGGCGCGGCGTGCGAGTGCCGGGGCAGCTCCACGGCGACGAGTCCCCGGTAGCCGCCGTCGGCCAGGGCCCGCAGCACCGGCGGGAAGTCGATCTCGCCGGTGCCGAACTCCAGGTGTTCGTGCACGCCCCGGCGCATGTCGTCGATCTGCACGTTGACCAGGTGGTCGGCCACCTGGCGTACACACTCCGGCACGGTCGCCGACTCCAGGCAGCGGCAGTGTCCGATGTCGAGGGTGATGCCGAAGCACGCCGGCTCGCCGAGGGCCCGGTGCAGCCACCGCCAGCCGGCGATGTCCTCGACCAGCATCCCCGGCTCCGGTTCGAAGCCCAGGGTGACCCCGACCCGGTCGGCGGCGGCCACCACCGTGGCGCAGCCGGCGACCAGCCGGTCCCGGGCCACCTCCGCGGGGACGTGGCCGGGCCGGACCCCGGCCCAGAACGAGACCGCCTCCGCGCCGAGGTCCGCGCCGACCCGCACCGCCCGTTGCAGGAAGTCGATCCGGCCGGCCGGGTCGTCGTGCAGCAGCGTCGGGGCGTGCTTGCGCCACGGGTCGAGCAGGTAGCGGGCACCGGTCTCGACCACCACGCCGAGGCCGAGCGCGGCCAGCCGGTGCGCCACCGCGTCGACCCGACGGGCCAGCCCCGGCGCGTACGGGTCGAGGTGGTCGTGGTCGAGGGTCAGCGCGACCCCCTCGTAGCCGAGGTCGGCCAGCACCGTCAGGGCGTCGTCGAGCCGGTGGTTGGCGAAGCCGTTGGTGCCGTAGCCGAACCGCAGCCGCTCCACGGCCGGCTCGTCGGCGGGGGTGGTGGGCGGTGGGGCGGTCATGTCGGGGAGAGCTTCCGGGCCAACCGGCCGCCCAGCGGCGCGGCGAGCGCAACCAGCGCGCCGACCAGCCCGGCGCCGGCCCGCGCGGTGAGCGCGCCCTGCAACGAGGGCAGCCCGGTGATGCCGGCCCCGACGGCGGCCCGGACCCGGCCGGCGGTGGGCTCGGCGGCGACCCGGGCCTGCGCGCCGCCGTACTGGGCGACGTACCAGCCGGCCAGGCCGACCGGCAGCGCGGCGGCGACCATCCCGGCCAGGGGACGCGGGGACGGCTCGGCGGCCAGGGGACGCGGGGACGGCTCGGCGGCCCGGGGGTGCGGGGCCGGCGTCGGGGTGGCGCGGCGGGGCAGGGTGGTGGCGGCCAGCGCGACCAGGGCGGTGCCGGCGAGGGTGCGCCGGGGCAGCGCCGCGTCGGCACCGCTGACCTCACGTCGGGACAGGGCGGTGACCGTCCAGGTGTGCGCGGCGACGGTGAGCGCCGCCGGCAGCGCCCGGACCGGCCGGCCGGGTGACGCGCCGAGCAGCACGTCCAGCCCCCGGCAGGCAGCCATCACGGCGGGACCGGCGGCGGTGTTCTTCGCCGCGAGGTCGTACCCCCAGATGGTGGCGGCGAGCGGGAGCGCGACGGCGGCGGCGCGGCGACCGCCCACGGCGGCGGCCAGGCCCAGGCCGGCGGCGGTGAGCCCGGCGGCGACCCCGGCGGCGGCGGCCGGGGTGATCCGGCCGCTCGGGATGGGCCGTTCCGGGCGTTCCTCGGCGTCCAGCCCCCGGTCGGCCCAGTCGTTGGCGGCCATCCCGGCCCAGTAGAGCAGCACCGACGCGCCGGCCAGCCCGGCGGTACGCGGGCCGAGCACCCCGGCCGCCGCCGCCCCGGCCACCAGGTCCCCCGGTACGGACAGCGCGGCCGGTGCCCGGACCAGCTCGGCCAGGTCGGCCAGGCTGGTCATCCGGCACCGCCGGCGTGCAGCTCCCGGGTGAAGTCGACGAGCCGCTGCCACTGGGTGCTCAGCGAGTGGGTGGGCGAGTCGATCGGGTCCTTGAAGAAGAACGCCAGTTCGGGCAGGGGGCCGACCCGGCCGGCGGCGTGCGCGGCGGCGGTGAGCCGGGCCAGGTCGAGCACCAGCGGGGCGGCCAGCGCGGAGTCGCAGCCGTGCCAGGTGAACTCCATCCGCATCCCGGTGCCGAGGAACCCGGCGAAGGTGATCAGATCCCAGGCGGTCTTGAAGTCGCCGAGGTCCTCGACGTAGTCGATCCGGGTGCCGCCCTGCGGCACGTAGCCGAGGGTCTCGCCGAGGACCCGCTGCTTGCTGTCCACCTTGGCGGCGTTGGCGCCCGGCTCGGCCAGGGTCGCCCCGTCGCCGCCGCCGAGCAGGTTGACCCCGGACCAGGAGCGGACCGCGAGGTTGCGCATCGCGAACATCGGGGCGAGCACCGACTTGACCAGGGTCTCCCCGGTCTTCCCGTCGTGCCCGGCGTACGGCAGGCCGCGCTGGGCGGCCAGCGCCGCGAGCGCCGGCAGGCGCAGCCCGGTGGACGGGGTGAAGTCGACGTACGGGCAGCCCGCCTCGACGGCCGCGTACGCGTAGAGCGAGCTGGGCGGCAGCACCTCGTCGGTGCCGGCGAGGGCGGCCCGCAGGGCGTCCGGGTCGGCGTGGCCGGGGTGCGTGGCGGGGGCGGGTTCGGTGGCGGAGACGTTGACCACCACCACCCGGTCCAGCCGGTGCCGGTCGCGGAACGCGGTCAGCTCGGCGGCGATGGCGGCGGCCCGGTCGGCCTGGCTGCCGCCGGTGGGCGCGGGCCGCAGGTCCTCCTCGACGGCGGTCAGGTCGGCGACGAGCGCGGCGGCCAGCCGGCCGGGCAGCACCCCGGCGGCGGCGAGCGCCTCGGCCCGCTTGGTCAGCGGGGTGGTGGCCACGTCGTGACCGCCGAAGACCAGGTCGGCGAAGGTGGGCAGGGCGGGCCCGCGCAGGTCGGGAAGTTCGGTGACGCAGCCGGTGGGGCCGGTGAGACCGGCCCGCAGGGCGAGGCCCCCGACGATGGCGGTGGTCGCGACGGAACCGCGCGCTCCCACCAGCCAGACACCCGTTCTCATGGTGCTCCTTCCGTCGGGTGGAAACGTCGCGTCGGTCGAGTCGTACGGTGGGGCGCGGGGTGGCCCCGCCCGCCCGTCGTGCGGGATGGCACCGGGCACGGCGACGACGTCGGCGGCATCGTCACCGCATCCGGTTCCCGTACGGCGTGCGGACGGGGCTGGCAGGCAGGGCCGGTTCGGCGTCTCGGCCCTGCCTCCCCGCATCCGGCCGACGGCGGCGGCGCGCCTCCGGCCGGACGACTGTGGTGGTGATCCGGTTTATCGAATCACGTTCATCAATGTTCTAACAGGCGGCCCTCCGGTGCGACCGGGGAATCCCGGTCCGGCCGCACCGGACGGCCGACGTGCGCGTGCCCCGGGCCGACGGCCCGGCGCACGCCCTCCGACACCGACCCCGGCCCGGCCGCGGGGCGCAACCGCGGCCGGTCCCTCGCCGGTCGGCGGCGGAGGTGGCTGGTCAGACGGCGAGCGCGGCCAGGGCCGGCTCGACGTCGGTCCACTGGGAACCGAGTTCCGCCGAACGGGTCACCGCGTCCAGCACGAGCTGGACCTGCAACGCGTCGGCGAACGACGGGGTCGGGTCGACGCCGGTGGCGACCGCCTCGACGAAGTCGCGCATCTCGTGCGTGAAGGAGTGCTCGTAGCCGATGATGTGACCCGGCGGCCACCAGGCCGCCATGTACGGGTGCTCGGCCTCGGTGACCAGGATGCGGGCGAACCCCTGCTCGGCCGTCGGCCGGGTGGCGTCGTAGAACTCCAGTTCGTTGAGGCGTTCCAGGTCGAACACCACCGAACCGAGCGATCCGTTGATCTCCACCCGGAGGGCGTTCTTGCGGCCGGTGGCGAACCGGGTCGCCTCGTACGTGGCCAGTGCCCCGTCGTCCAGCCGGGCCACGAAGATCGCGGCGTCGTCGACGGTGACCGTGCCGGTCGCCGTGGCGTCGCCGTCGACCTCGGCGGCCAGGCCGCTGGACGCGCCCGGCAGCGGACGCTCCTTGACGAACGTCTCGGTCACGGCGCTGACCCCGGTGATCCGTTGCCCGGTCACGTACTGGGTCAGGTCGATGATGTGCGCCCCGATGTCCCCGAGGGCACCGGAGCCCGCCTTGTCCTTCTCCAGCCTCCAGACCAGGGGGAACTGCGGGTCGACGATCCAGTCCTGGAGGTACGTCGCGCGGACGTGCCGGATCGTCCCGAGCCGTCCTTCGGCGACGAGCTGTCGCATCAGGGCGACGGCGGGCACCCGGCGGTAGTTGAACCCGCACATGGACCGGACCCCGGCGGCTGCCGCGGTGGCCGCGGCGGCGGTCATCGCCCGCGCCTCGTCCACCGTGTTGGCCAGCGGTTTCTCGCAGATCACGTGCTTGCCGGCGGCGAGCGCGGCGAGGGCGATCTCGGCGTGGCTGTCACCTGGTGTGCAGATGTCGACCACGTCGATGTCGTCCGAGTTGACCAGGGCACGCCAGTCGGTGGTGTGCGCGTCCCAGCCCAGCCGGTCGGCTGCCTCGGCGACCTTCGCGGCGTCCCGGCCGCAGATCTTCGCCATCCGAACCCGGGCGGGCAGGTCGTACACCCGGTTCACGGTGCGCCACGCCTGTGAGTGCGCGGCGCCCATGAACGAATACCCGATCATCCCGATCCGGAGTTCGCTGTCGTGAGTGGACAAGGTGGGTCTCCCCCCGTGTATCAGAACCCGAGCTTGAGGTAGTTGCTCGCGTTCTCCTTGGTGATCGTCTCCGAGGCGAGCACGATCTCCTTGGGCACCTGGAGTTCCACCAGGTCGGACATGCCCTTGCCCTGGGCGATGAGGCGGGCCAGGGAGATGGCCGAGGAGGCCATCGACGGGCTGTAGGTCACGGTCGCCTTGAGCACCGTGTTGTCGGCCTGGATGTCCTCCATGGCCTTCTTCGAGCCGGCGCCGCCGACCATGAAGAACTCCTTGCGGTTGGCCTGGTTGACCGCGGCCAGGACACCGATGCCCTGGTCGTCGTCGTGGTTCCAGACCGCGTCGATCTTCGGCAGGGCCTGGAACAGGCCGGTGGCCGCCTGCTGGCCGGAGTCGGCGGTGAACTCGGCCGGCCGCCGGTTGGCCACCTTGAACCCGGCCGTGGCCAGGGTGTCGGCGAAGCCCTTGGAGCGCTGCTGGGTCAGCTCCAGCGAGTCGATGCCGGGGATCTCACCGATCACCGGGTTGCTGACGCCCTTGGCCTTGAGCTGCTCCACGATGAAGTTCGCGGCGGCCACGCCCATGCCGTAGTTGTCGCCCATGATCTGCAGCCGGTAGGCCAGCGCGTCGGGGAACGCCCGGTCCAGGTTGACCACCGGGATGCCGGCCTTCATCGACTCCAGGCCGAACGCGTTGAGCTCCTTGCCGTCGTGCGGCAGCACCACGATGACGTCCGGCTTCTGGGCGACCAGGGTGGACAGCGCCGCCCGCTGGGCCGCCGCGTCCGCGCCGGCCTCGACGGTCTTGAAGTCCACGTCCGAGTACGCGCCGGCCTGCGCCTTGGCGTTGTTGGTGATGGCGGCGATCCAGCCGTGGTCGGCGGCGGGGGCGGAGAAGCCGATGGTGACCTTCTTGCCGGGGGCGGCGTTGCCGCCCTCGGCGTTGTCGGCCGCCTTGGTCTGCGCCGCGGTCGGTGTGGACTCGTTGCTGGTGCAACCGGCGAGGAGCACACCGGCGCCGACCGCCGCGCCGCCGAAGAGCAACCGGCGACGGGACAGGTCACGGGGCTGGGTCATGACGACCTCCAGGAAATGACGGATGGTGGGGGTGAAAAAGGTTGTGCTGATCCCGGCCACCGTCGGTGGCCGCCGGAATGCGGTGATGCGGAGGGTCGGGACGCGCCCGGTGGGGCGACGCGTCCGGGTCAGGCGGGGGTGGTCAGCTTGTTGCGGCTGAGGAACTGGGTGACGCTGCGGAACTGCACCTGCTGGATCAGGACGGCGCCGACGATGATGCCGCCCTTGACCATGTTCTGGGCCTCGGTGGACAGGCCGTTGATGGCGAAGAGGTTGGTGATGGTGGAGAAGATCAGCACCCCGAGCAGGGAGCCGATGATCGTGCCCCGGCCACCGCTGAGCAGCGTGCCGCCGATGATGGCCGCGGCGATCGCGTCCAGCTCGTACAGGTTGGCCATGGCCGCCTGGGCGGAGTTGGCCTGCGCGGTCAGCATGATCGCGGCGATGCCGCAGCACAGCCCGGACAGCGCGTAGAGCAGCAGGGTGTGCCGCCGGACGTTGATGCCGGCGAGCCGGGCCGCCTCCGGGTTGCCGCCGACGGCGACCGTACGCCGGCCGAAGGTGGTGCGGTTGAGCAGCACCCACCCGGCGGCGACCACGGCGGCGAGGATGTAGACCAGCAGCGGAATGCCGAGCAGGTCGGTGCTGGCGATGCCGTTGATGAAGGAGTTGTTCGACACCTGGGTCTGCTTGCCGGAGATCTGGGCGGCCAGACCCCGGGCGGCGACCATCATGGCCAGCGTGGCGATGAACGCCACCAGCCGCCCGTACGAGATGAGAATCCCGTTGACCAGGCCGACCGCGACACCCACCACGATCGCCGTGAAGATCATGCCGCCCGCGCCGTAGCTCTGGGTGGCGACCGTGGTCGCCCACACCCCGGCGAGGGCGACGATCGCGCCGACCGACAGGTCGATGCCGCCGCCGATGATCACGAAGGTCATCCCGACGGTGACCACCCCGACCACCGAGGCGAGCTTGAGGATGGTCAGCGTGTTGCCCCACACCCAGTCCGGGTTGGAGTAGAGATCCCAGCGGGTCGCGGCACCGATCACGATCAGCACCACCAGCACGCCGATCAGGCCGAGGTTACGCTTCGCGCCCTCGCCCCCGTCGCCGCTCCAGAACGACAACCCGCCCGTCCGCGGCTTCTCCTTGAGCGACGCCGTCACCGCCGGGTCTACCGGCGGGGACTGCGCCGGCAGGTCCGCCGGCCGGTCCGGCGTCGCGGTCCCGGTCGACTCACTCATGCCGTCACCTCGTTATGTCCACTGCGCTCGCTCATGCCGGCGCGCCTTCCATCAGAGACCCCGCCATGACGAGGTCGAGCACGGTGTTCTCGTCCAGTTCGCCGGCGGGCGCCTCGCGCACCATCCGGCCCTCCCGCATCACCAGCACCCGATCGGCCAGGCCGAGCACCTCGGGCACCTCGCTGGAGACCAGCAGCACGCCGACCCCCTGGGCGGCCAGGCCGCGGATCACCCGGTACAGCTCGGCACGGGCCCCCACGTCCACCCCCCGGGTCGGCTCGTCGAGCAGCAGCAACCGGGTGTCGCCGAGCAGCCAGCGCCCGACCACCACCTTCTGCTGGTTGCCGCCGGAGAGGGTGCGTACCGCCCGGCGCACGTCGTTGGGCCGGAGCTGGAGGTCGTCGGCGATCCGTTCCGCCTCGGCCCGCTCCCGCCCGGCGTTGGTGAAGCCGAGGCGGGCGTACCGGGTGAAGGTCGCCAGGGTGACGTTGCGGTGGATCGGCTCGCCGAGCAGCAACGCCTGGCTCTTGCGTTCCTCGGGGGCCATGCCCATGCCGGCCCGGACCGCCGCGCCGACGCTGCCCGGCCGCAGGGTCCGACCGCCCATCCGGATGGTGCCGGACTCGGCGCGCCGGGCCCCGTAGATCGTCTCCAGCAGTTCCGAGCGGCCGGAGCCGACCAGCCCGGCGATGCCGACGATCTCGCCGGGACGGACGCTGAGCGAGACGTCGGCGAACTCGCCGGTCCGGCTCAGCCCGTCGACCCGCAGCAGCTCGTCGCCGGTGGCCGGCGCGGCCGGGCGGTCCGGGAAGACGTACTCGATGGTCCGGCCGGTCATCCGGGCGACCAGGTCGCGGGTCGGGGTGTCGCGGGCCGGCAGGTTCGCCGCGGTGGTCCGGCCGTCCTTGAGTACGGTGACCCGGTCGCCGATCTCGCGGATCTCCTCCATCCGGTGCGAGATGTAGATGACCGCGATGCCCTGGGCGGTGAGTTCCCGGATGATCCGGAAGAGGTTGTCCACCTCGTCGTGCGCCAGCACCGCGCTCGGCTCGTCCATGATGATCAGCCGGGCCTCGTGGGACAGCGCGCGGGCCATGCTGACCACCTGCTTGCCGGCCGCCGGCAGCGCGCGCACCATCCGGCCGGGCGGGATCTCGCCGTGGCCGAGCCGGCTCAGGATCTCCCGGGTACGCCGGGCCATCAGGCCGCGCCTGACGAAACCGGCGACCTTCGGCTCGTGCCCGAGGAAGGCGTTCTCGGCGACCGACAGGTCCTCCACCAGGTCGAGTTCCTGGTAGATGGTGGCGATGCCGGCGCGCATGGCGGCCTGCGGGTTGGCGAAGTGCGCCGGTTCGCCGCGCCACTGCACCTGCCCGGAGTCGGGGCGGTGCACCCCGGCGAGCACCTTGATCAGGGTGGACTTGCCGGCGCCGTTCTGCCCGAGCAGGCAGTGCACCTCGCCGGCCCGCACCTCGAGCTGCACGCCGTCGAGGGCGCGGACGCCGGGGAAGGTCTTGACCACGTCGGTCAGCCGCAGCACCACCTCACCGGCGACGGTGTCGGCGGGGGCCTCGACCAGCGGGGCCTTGTCCCCGGTGGGGGAGGTCGGTTCCTTGCTCATGATGCCTCCCCGAAGGCGACGTCGCTGGCGAGGACGGCCGCGCCGGCCACTCCGGCGCGCGGTCCCAGCTCGGACAGGACGACCGGCAGGTTGCCGGTGGCCAGCGGCAGCGAACGGCGGTAGACCACGCTGCGGATCTCGGCGAGCAGGATGTGCCCGAGGTGGGCGAGCCCGCCACCGATGACGATCATCGACGGGTTGGTGAAGCTGACCAGGCCGGCGAGCACCTGGCCGACCCGGCGGCCCCCGTCGCGGATGAGCTGGATGCAGGTGACGTCGCCCTCGATGGCCGCCTCGGCGACGTCGCGGGCGGAGACCGCACCCCGGGCGGCCAGCCGCTCGGCCAGCGCCGGCGAGGTGCCGGTACGCGCCGCGATGGAGGCTTCCCGGGCCAACGCCGCCCCGCTGAACACGGCCTCCAGGCAACCGGCGTTTCCGCAGGTGCAGGCCGGTCCGCCGGCCTCGGCCTGGATGTGTCCGATGTCGCCGGCGCAGCCGTCGGTGCCCCGGTAGACCTCGCCGCTGAGGTAGATCCCGCACCCTATTCCGGTGCCGATCTTGACGAAGAGGAAGTCGTCGACCGAGTGGGCCACGCCGCCGTGCCGCTCGCCGATCGCCATGATGTTCACGTCGTTGTCGACCACCGCCGGGCACCCGTGCTCGCGGCTGATCAGCTCGCGTACCGGGTAGCGGTCCCAGCCCGGCATGATCGGCGGCGAGACCGGCACCCCGTCGCGGAAGCTGACCGGGCCGGGGACGCCGATGCCGACGCCGTTGAGCCGCTCGTACGCCCCGTCCACCCGGGCCTTGTGCAGCAGGTCGTTGACCCGGTGCAGGATGGCTTTCGGGCCGGAGCGGATGTCGGCCGGCTCGGCGTACGCGGCGATCGGTTCGAGCCGCCCGTTGACCACCTCGACGTCGATCGAGCTGGCGCCCATGTCGATGCCGGCGAACCGCAGGTCCGGGTTCAGCTCGACCAGGGTCGACCGGCGGCCGCCCCGGGACGCGGCCAGTCCGGCCTCGGCCACCAGGCCCAGCCCGACCAGCCGTTCCAACTCGGCGAGGAGCCGGGGCCGGGGCATCTGCAACCGGTCGCCCAGCTCGGCCCGGGACGCTGGCCCCTCGTCACGGAGCAGCCGTAACAGCTGCACGTGCAGGGGATCTGCCGTCCGCACGGGACTCACCTCCGCCTCAGGGTTCACATTGACGTCACGCCGTTGTGTTGTGGTCGACACAGTAGGAGACTTCCGTGGCACGTGTCCATAGCTTCGGTCGTTCCTCCGGCAACTTTCGTCCGAACGAACAAAAGCTACTAGTCGATCAAGAAAAGGTTGACAGACCGAGAAATCTCCGCAACGACCTGCTACGGGCACCGGGTGAGCGCTGCCCGTCGGGCCCGCAGCGGGCGGGGGAAGCATTACCGGACCGACCCCGGACATGACAAGACCCCGCCCCGCCACGGTCGACGCGGCAGGGCGGGGTCGGCAGGTCCGGCGGGCCTCCGGGGCCCGCGACGCGGGTCAGCGACCGGGGGCGGCGTTGCGCTTCTTGCGCAGCTTGCGGTCGTCACGCAGCTCGACGTACGGCTCCTCGTCCGGGTCGTGGCCGGCGGAGATGGCCCGGCCCCGCTCCAGCTCGGCGTCGAACTCGGCACCGAGCAGGATCGCGATGTTGCTCAGCCAGAGCCAGACCAGGAAGATGATCACGCCGGCCAGCGCCCCGTAGGTCTTGTTGTAGGACCCGAAGTTGCCCACGTACAGGGCGAACAGGCCGGAGACCAGCAGCCACAGCAGCACCGCCAGCACGCCACCCGGGCTGACCCAGCGGAACCCGCCGTGCCGGGCGTTCGGCGACGCCCAGTAGAGGATCGCGAACATCAGGCTGACCAGCACCAGCAGCACCGGCCACTTGGCGATGTTCCACACCGTCACCGCCGTCGAGCCCAACCCGATCGCGCTGCCGGCCTGCTCGGCGAGGCCACCGGTGAAGACCACGATCACCGCGGCGGCAAGCAGCAGCACCCCCACCAGGGCGGTCACCCCGAGCCGGATGGGCAGCGTCTTCCACACCGGCCGCCCCTCCGGCACGTCGTAGATGCTGTTCGAGGCGCGCATGAACGCGCCCACGTAGCCGGAGGCCGACCAGAAGGCGGCGACCAGACCGATGACGGCGGCGACGCTGGCCAGCCCACCCGACTGGCCGGCCTGGTCGATCGCGGTCTCGATGATGGTGCGGATGTTCTCCTCCGGCACCACCTGGCCGACGGTGTCCCGGACCCCGCTGGTGGCCCGCTCGCCGAGCAGCCCGAGGATCGAGATCAGCACCAGCATCCCGGGGAAGATCGACAGCACCCCGTAGTAGGTCAGCGCGGCGGCCCAGTCGGTCAGGCTGTCCTCCTGGAACTCCCGCCCGGTGCGCTTGAGCGCCGCCTTCCAGTCCGCCCGGTGCAGGTCGGTCGGGCTGTCCGGGCCGTCGTCGGGACCGACCGGCCGGGTACGCGCGTCGGCCTCCCACCGGTCGCCGCGCCGCCGGTCACCGGACCCGGGCTCACCCGACGGGCGGTCACCGGACCGCCGGTCCCCCGACCGGTCCCGGTCGTGCGGGGCTGCGGTCACGGTGGCCGCGTCGTCGCGGTCGGCGTGGGTCTCGTCGGAGGCCATCGCCCCTCCTCGGGGATCTGCGGATGTCGCCCTCCGACATGCCCCGCCGCAGCCGCCGCCTAACCACCGACCAGCGGCAGAGGTGACGACGGGCACTCCCCCGCCGCCGGGCGTGCCTGCATCGACCCGGGATCGGGCCGCCGGCCCGCTAAGCCTTTCTCGCCGTTGCGGCGACGAATGCCCGCCAGGCGTACGGGTCGAAGGCCAGCACCGGCCCACCCGGGTCCTTGGAATCCCGCACCATCACCACGCCGGAAAGCTCGTCCGCCACCTCGACGCAGTTTCCTCCCTGACCGTTACTACGGGTGCTCTTGCGCCACCGGGCGTCGCTCAGGTTCATGTCTCCGCCACTTCCGTCATCAGCTCAAGGCACTGCTGCTGCAATGGTGTCTCACCACTCCCGCCACGAACTCACGCCACGTGTCGGGGCCAAAGGCGAGCACCGGCCCCTCCGGGTCCTTGGAATCACGCACGGCCACCACGCCGGACAGGTTGTCGGCCACCTCGACGCAGGCCCCACCCTGCCCGTTGCTGCGGCTGCTCTTACGCCACCGGGCACCACTCAGTTCCATGTCTCCGCCATTTCCGCCATCAACTCAAGAGACTGCTGCTGCGATAGGGCCTCGCCCCGGATCGACTCCCACACCTCGACCATCTGCCGCAGAAAGTCGGAACGGTCGATCACCTGCCCGTGGAGCTGACCTTCCTGGTAGACGACATCCTCCCCCTGCCCAGAGGTGGCGATCACGAAGGGGCCGTTGATGCCAGGGTACGCGCCGGCAGTTTGCGGGACGACCTGGATGCGGACCCGGGGGAGCGCCGAGCCAAGCTTCACCAGATGATGCAGTTGCTCACGCATGACCTCCGATTCTCCAATGCGGCGACGCAGCACATATTCGTCAATGACGGCAGTGAGCAGCGGTGGCCGGTCGCGGGAGAGGACGGCCTGACGATCCAGCCGAGCCGTCACCTGCTGCTCGATCTCGTCAGGTGCGAACAGCCCACCGCCAGACAGCAGCGCATGGGCATAAGCCTCGGTTTGCAATAGGCCCGGCACGCAGATCGGCTCGAACCAGCGCAGCGCCGTCGCCTCGTACTCGATGCCGGTCCAGTCCCGCGCCCAGGGCACCACGGTTTCCCGGCTGATCCGGCGTTGGATTCGTTCGAAACGGCCGTCGGTGGTGAACACCGTGTCGCAGCGGCGGGCGAAGTCCAGGCTCGGCCGACGTTCGCAGGTCTCCACCTTGGCGACCAGGGCACCCGAATAGCTCAGCGCCTCGGCCAGCGCCGCCTGGGACATGCCGTGACCGGCCCGGGTGAGCCGCAGTTCCTCCGCGAAGTGGTCCAGCATGGACGAGCGTTCCACCAGACAGCCTCCGTACATGTTCGTACCGCCCGGGAGCGGCCGGCCCACGCCCCGGTCGTCGGTAGGGCGGACCTCCCACCGTAGTCGGATCATCAACAGACTGTCACCCAGCGGGACCGCTCCCGGGATCGGACGGTGGGCGGAACCAGGCCGGGAGCGTCCGTCGGTGTCGTCGGCGGGCGCTCCCCTCCAGCATCGACGGAGGCTCGACCATGCGACAGGTTCTCGGATCGCGCGGCGGATTCCCGGGGCACCCCGGCCCCCGCGCCGGTCGACCGGATCGGCCCCCACCGGGCCACGACGGGTCGGGGCGCAGCCGCCCGGCCTGCGGTGATCCCGGCCGGGGCAGGTCGGGCGGCGGCCATTGCACCCGGGTCGGGCCGGGTGGAAACGTGCGGGCGGGTCGGCGCTGATGCCCCGGTACCGTCCCCACGTGGCCGCCCGCCCCTCCTGGCGGTGCCGGGTGTGCGGGGCGGCCTGGCCGTGCTCCCCGGCCCGGCTGGCGCTGCTCGGCGAGTACCGCGAGGATCGCACCGCCCTGCTCGTCTACCTGGGCCTCCTGCTGGGCGAAGCCATGGACGACCTCGCCGCCCTGCACGACGGCGTCGCACCACCCGGCCTCACCGACCGCATCGTCACCTGGGCACGATCCCGGCGACCCGACCACCCCGGCACACCTGACCCCGCCGACCGCTGACGCACGGTTGCGTGGGGATCTTGGAGGTCTTCGGCCCTCCCGGGGGCCATTTGCCACCAAGATCCGTCGCGGCAAATCATGATCGACTCAGCGGGGTCGATACAGCGGCATCAGGTCGCGGTGATACCGCTATGTCGCCGACTGAGCGCGATCTCCACCCCGCGACCAGGCCGAAGGCGGTACGGGCGATCGGCCGCCCCACGACCACGCCGAGGGGTCAGAGGTCGGCGGGGGCGGTGGCGGCGCGGGCGGCGGCGACGAGCTGGTCGGTCTCGGCGCGTACCTCGTCGGCGTCGACCGGGGTGCCGGGGTCGTAGCGGACCGTCCAGGTCAGACCGTCCGACCCGGCCACCCGCCGGGCCGCGATCCGCCCCGAGCCGCCGGGCACCGGGTGCTGCTGGGTGTACGCCACCGAGCGGGTCACCCTGGCCCGCACCTGGTGCGGCAGGTCACCCGGGTCGAGCAGCAGGTACGTCTCGGCGGGACCGTCGGCGACCACCAGGTAGCCGTCCCGCTCGGCAGCCGTCGCGGCCGGGGTGACCGTCAACTCCCGCCCGGACCAGACGGCCTTGAGGATGTCGTGCCAGCCCAACCGCTCCGCCCGGCCCGGCAGCCAGAGCCCGAGGTTGGTGGCCACCAGCACCCCGTCACCGGCAGCACCACCACCGGCACCGGCCGACTCACCGCCACCGGCCGACGTGCCCTCGGCAGGCGGCGCGCCGCTGCTGCCGCCCTTGCCGGGGGCGGCCCAGGCCAGGACGCGTTCACCGGCGGCCAGGGGTGGGCGGACGGCGGACGGCATCCTGCGTTTGCGGCCGAACAGTCCCATCAGAGTCCTCCCGCGGCCTGCTCGCGTAGGGCCCGCGCGTGCTGTTCCAGCGAGAGCAGTTCCCCGAACAGGGCGAAGTACTCGTCCTTCTGGTTGACCGGGTTGATCCGCTGGATCTTGGACTTGAGGTCCCTGATCCGGGCGGTCACCGAGCCCCACTGCAACCGGGCCATGGTGATCGAGACGTACCTCGGGTCGGGCTCGCCGTCGAGCCGCAGCGGTTCCACGGCCAGCTCGCCGACCAGCGCCTGGGCGGCCAGGTCGGTGCAGGCGTCCCGGACCGCCTCGATCCACACCGCGCCGCCGGCCGCGACGGCCACCCCGCCCGCCGCCGCGATCGCGGTACGCACCTCGACGTGCACCGGGTGCCGGTACTCGGCGGCCTCGACGGCGTCGAACATCGGGCCGGCGAGGACGGGCTCCTGGAGGGCGAGCTTCAACGCCTCCCGCTCGACCATCGACTCCGGACTGTCCACGGCGGGCACGGCGGGCCGGGCCCGACCCCGGGGCGGGGCCGGGGCCTCCCGCTCACCGGGAGCGTTGGCGGCGGCCAGCACCGCCCGCTGCACCGGCTCGATCTCCATGCCGAGGTCACCGGCGAGCTTGCGGACGTACTCGGGACGCTTCTCCAGGTCTTTGATCTTGGCAACCAGCGGGGCGGCCCGGCGCATCGCCTCCACCCGGCCGTCCACCGTGTCCAGGTCGTAGCGGTTGAGCACGTGCCGCAGGGCGAAGTCGACGAGCGGCTCGCGGCGGGCCACCAGGTCACGGATCGCCAGGTCGCCCTTTGCCAACCGCAGGTCGCACGGGTCCATGTTGTCCGGGCTGACCGCGATGAAGGTACGCCCGACGAAGCGCTGGTCGTCCTCGAAGGCGCGCAGCGCGGCCTTCTGCCCGGCGGCGTCCCCGTCGAACGTGAAGATCACCTCACCGGCCACCGCGTCGGTGTCGAGCAGCAGCCGGCGCAGCACACCGATGTGGTCGGTGCCGAAGGCGGTGCCGCAGGTCGCCACGGCGGTGGGGACGCCGGCCAGGTGGCAGGCCATCACGTCGGTGTAGCCCTCGACGACGACCACCCGGCCCTGCTTGGCGATCTCCCGTTTGGCCTGGTCGATGCCGTAGAGGACGTGCGACTTCTTGTAGATCGGCGTCTCGGGGGTGTTCAGGTACTTCGGGCCGTCGTCCTCGTCGAAGAGTTTCCGCGCCCCGAAGCCGATCACGTCACCGGCGATGTCCCGGATCGGCCACATCAGCCGGCGGCGGAACCTGTCGATCAGGGTGCCCGAGCGCGACGGCCGGGACAGCCCACCGGTGACCAGCTCGTCGTGGCTGAACCCCTGCTGGCGCAGGTGCTTGGTGAGCAGGTCCCAGGCGTCCGGGGCGAAGCCGCAGCCGTACCGCTGCGCGGCGGCCCGGTCGAAACCGCGCCGGGCCAGGAACTCCCGCGCCGGACGCGCGCCGGCCGTGGTGAGCTGCGCCTGGTAGAACTCCACGGCGGCGGCGTGCGCGGCCACCAGCCGCTGCTTCTGCCCCTGCTGCGGGCGGGCCCGGGGGGCCGACTGGTCGTTCTCGACGTACCGGAGCTGGATGCCGGCGCGGTCGGCGAGCCGCTCGACGGACTCGACGAAGGTGAGATGCTCGGCGTCCATCAGGAACTTGATCGCGTCGCCGCCGACGCCGCAGCCGAAGCAGTAGAAGACGTTACGGGCCGGCGAGACGTTGAACGACGGGCTCTTCTCGTCGTGGAACGGGCACAGCCCCTTGAGGTTGCCGCCGCCCGCCGACTTGAGGGTCACCGTGTCCGAGATCACCTCGGCGATGGAGGTGCGCTCGCGGACCAACGCGATGTCCTCGTCCCTGATCCGCCCAGCCATGCGGTGCCACCCCCTCGGCCCTCCATCCTGCCCTGCCGGGCCGACGATCCGTCGGGCGGGGGACGGGCGGGTGGCGGACGCCCGGCTCAGCGGGGAGGACGGTGCAGCCAGCGGGTGACCGGTGGCGCGTCCTCCTCGTCGTACGACCGGGCGGCCCGCACGGCGGCGGCCAGGCCGGACCGGCGGCCCCGGTCCGGGTGCCCGGCGACCGCCGGGTCCCAGGCCATGTCGCGCAGCAGCGCCACGGCGAGTCCGAGCATCACCACCACGAACGGCAGCGCCACCATGATGGTCGCCTGTTGCAGGGCGGCCAGGCCCCCGGCGAGCAGCAGCGCGGCGGCGACCGCCCCGATCAGCACCCCCCAGAGCACCACGAGTACGCGGTGCGGGCGCAGTGCGCCGCCCGAGGTGAGCGACCCCAGCACCAGCGACGCCGAGTCGGCGCTGGTCACGAAGTAGAGCGCGATGAGCACCATGGCCAGCACGCTGGTGACGGTCCCCAGCGGGAGCGCGTCCAGCAGCCCGAACAGCGCCTGCTCGCTGCCCGCCCCGACGTCCGCCACCAAGTCGCGGGTGCCGCTGGCCTGGGTACGCAGGGCGCTGCCGCCCATGATCGCGAACCAGATCGCGCTGGCCCCGCTGGGCACCAGCAGGACCCCGACCAGGAACTGACGTACGGTCCGCCCGCGCGAGATCCGCGCGATGAAGGTGCCGACGAACGGCGCCCAGGAGATCCACCAGGCCCAGTAGAAGATCGTCCAGGACCCGAGCCACGCCGGGTCGGAGAACGCGCCGGTACGGGTGGACATGAACACCAGGCGACTGAGGTAGTCACCGACCGACGCGGGCAGCACCTCCAGCGTGTAGATCGTCGGCCCCACCACGAACACGAAGACCATCAGCAGTACGGCCAGCAGGACGTTGGTGGTGGACAGCCACTTGACGCCCCGGTGCAGGCCGGAGAAGGCCGAGACGACGAAGGCCAGGGTGAGCGCGCCGATCACGGTCAGCTCCACCGACCTGGTGTCCGGCACCCCGGCCACCAGGTCCAGACCGGCGGCCACCTGGAGCGCGCCGAGGCCGAGGCTGGTGGCCGAACCGAAGACCGTGGCGAAGACGGCGAGCAGGTCGACGGCCCGACCGGCCACCCCGTCGGCCCGCGCGCCGAACAGCGGGCGGAACGCGGCCGAGATCCGATTGTCCCGCCCCCTACGGAAGGTCGAGTACGCCAGCGCCAGCGCGGTGACGGCATAGATGCCCCACGGGTGCAGCGTCCAGTGGAAGAGCGTGTACTGCATGGCCGCCGCACCGGCAGCCGGGGTCTGTGCCGCGACGCCGGTGGCCGGTGGCGGGGTGGCATAGTGCTGGATCGGCTCGGCCACCGCGAAGAAGACCAGACCGATGCCCATCCCTGCGCTGAACATCATGGCGACCCAGGCCAGCGTGTCGAACTCCGGCTGGTCGTCGTCGGCACCCAGCCGGATCCGGCCGTAGCGGGAGGCCGCGACGACCACCGCGAGCACCAGGAACGCGTCCGCCGCGACGACGAAGAACCAGCCGAAGGTGCCGATCACCCAGGCCAGCCCGGACTCGCCGAAGTCGGCAAGCGAACCGCGCGCGGACACCCCCCAGAGCACGACCGCCAGCACCCCGCCGACGCCCAGGGCGAGCACCACCGGGTCGGGCCTGCCACCCGTTCGCGTACCTACGTCCCGCGCCCCCTCGGCCATGGTCACATCGTCCCGGCCGGCGGGCGCGGCAGCGGGCGCTTTCCGCCCATTTCCACGCCCCGTGGACGGCCGAGGTCGTGAACCGCACGCGGCGACGACCGATCCGGGTCACCCCGCTCAGCCGACGGCGGCCGCCTCCTCGGCCTCGACCTGCCGGTTCCAGTCGGGCTTGGTGGAGCGCCAGCCCTCGTCGTCCATGCCCTGCCGCCAGTAGCCGGAGATCGACAGCGCCTCCCGGGGCACCGACCGCTCGACCCGCAGCAGCCGGCGCAGCTCCTTGACGAAGGTGGCCTCGCCGTGCACGAAGGCGTGCACCCGGCCGGGCGGGAACTCCAGCGCCCGTACCGCCTCGACCAGCGCCGCGCCGACCGGCCGGTCGCCCCGGTGCAGCCAGGTCAACGCCACCGCGCCGGGGCTGGGCAACGACTGCTCGTCGGCCGGGTCGGCGATCTCGACCAGGACGACCGCCGGGGCACCCTCGGGCAGCCGCTCCAGCGCCGCGCCGATCGCCGGCAGGGCGCTCTCGTCACCCACCAGCAGGTGCCAGTCCGCCGTCGGGTCCGGCGCGTACGCCCCGCCGGGGCCGACGAACAGCACCTCGTCGCCGGGACGCAGCCGGGCCGCCCACGGGCCGGCCAACCCCTCGTCGCCGTGGTGCACCACGTCGATGGTCAGCTCGCCGGCCGCCGCGTCCCAGGCCCGCACGGTGTACGCGCGCAGCCGGGGCCACTGCTCCCGGGGCAGCTCCCGCTTGACCGCCGCCAGGTCCAGCGGCCTCGGCAGGTCCACCCCCTCGGGCGGGAAGACCAGCTTGACGTAGTGGTCGGTGAACTCCCCCACCGGCAGGCCGGCCAACTCCTCCCCACCGAGAACGAGCCGGACCAGGTGCGGGGTGGGCCGTCCGGTCCGCACCACCCGCGTCGCAGTAACCATCTTGGAGCGCTCCGCCATAGAACTAAGGCTACCCTAACTCCCCAACCCCCTCCCTCCCCCACCCCCGCTCCCCACTCCGCGGTGATCAAGAGGTTTGCGTCAACCTCCCCGGTGATCAAGAGATTCGCGTCAATCCAGAGATCAACTTTGACGCAAACTTCTTGATCAACTGACGCAAACCTCTTGATCACCGGAGCGAGGGGCTGGGGCGGGAGCGAGGGGCGCGGGCGCGGGGGCGAGTGCGGGAGCGGGAGCGGGAGCGGAGAGGGGTGGGGCCTGGCTTCAGGTGAGGTGGGTGTGCCAGGTCAGGGCGGCGGGGTCGGTGAGGGAGGCGACCTGGTCGATGACGACGCGCAGCCGGGCGGGGTCGTCTCCGGCCTGCCGCCACAGCGGGGCGAAGACCGGGTCGAGGGCGTCCGGGGCGCGGTCGGCGAGCACGGTGACCAGTTCGGTGAGGACGTCCCGCTGACGGTCGTAGCGGGCGCGGGCGTCCGGGCGGCACATCACGTACCGCCAGGCGATGCCCTTGAGCAGGGCACACTGCGCCCTGATCCGGCGTGGCACGACCAGGTCGGCGGCGTAGCGGCGGTGCGGGCCGGGGCCGAAGCGGTCCCGGGTCGCCCCGACCACGGTCGCCACGAACCGGCCGGTGAGCACACTGGTGGTGGCCTTGAGGGCGACCTGCGCGCGGTGGCTGCCGTCGTACCCGGCCAGCGGGGTGAGCGCCGGGTCGGCGAGCAACTCGACGAGCACCCCGCCGAGGTCGTCCGGGGACTCCCCGGAGTAGACGGCGGCCACGTCGACGCAGAGCGCGGCGCGTTCGTCCGGGTCGTGCAGGAGCGGACGCAGCGAGACGTAGCCGCCGTGGATGCCGTCCTCGACGTCGTGCACCGAGTACGCCACGTCGTCGGCCCAGTCCATCACCTGCGCCTCCAGGCAGCGGCGGGCCCCACCGGACGGGTCGGGATCGGCGGGGGCGGGGCTGCCGGCGCGCAGCCAGTCGAAGACCGGGCGGTCGTCGCCGTACACGCCGAACTTGCGCAGCCCGGGGCGGCGGGGCCACGGGTACTTACTGACCGCGTCGAGCGCGGCCCGGGTGAGGTTGAGCCCGGCGGGGCTGCCGTCCGGGGCGAGCACCTTCGCCTCCAGCCGGGTGAGCACCCGCAGCGTCTGCGCGTTGCCCTCGAAGCCGCCGCAGGACGCGGCGAGCCCGTCGAGGGTGTCCTCGCCGTTGTGCCCGAACGGCGGGTGCCCGAGGTCGTGGGCCAGCCCGGCGGTGTCCACCAGGTCGGGGTCGCAGCCGAGCCGGGCACCCATCTCCCGGGCGATCTGCGCCACCTCCAGCGAGTGGGTCAACCGGGTACGCAGGAAGTCGTCGGTGCCGGCCACGTGCACCTGGGTCTTCGCGGCGAGCCGGCGGAACGCCGCCGAGTGCAGCACCCGGGCCCGGTCCCGCTCGTACGGGGACCGGCCGTGGCCGGTGTCCTTGGGCGTCTCCTCGACCCACCGTTGCGCGTCGGCCGGGTTCCCCTCGACGCCTGGTGGTCGGGCGGGCGGCTCCACCATCCGGCCTCCCCTCCACGTCGTACCCCATGGTCGCGGGAGCCCAGGTTACGCCGCACCGCGCCGCAGGGCGCGCGCACCGGGAACCCCGCGACCCGGCCGGGCACCGACGCCGCGTGACGCCCACCGGCGGTGGGCCGGTGGGCGTCGCGGGCGGTCAGCGGCTGTCGGAGCCGGTGGTCTCGATGGCGGCCCGGCCGGCCTCCAGCCGGGCGACCGGCACCCGGAACGGCGAGCAGGAGACGTAGTCCAGCCCGACCTCGTGGAAGAAGTGCACCGAGTCGGGGTCGCCGCCGTGTTCGCCGCAGACGCCGAGCTTGAGCCCGGGGCGGGCGGCCCGGCCCTCCTCGGCGGCGATCCGGATCAGCCGGCCGACGCCGTCGCGGTCGATCGACTCGAACGGGGAGATGCCGAAGATGCCCAGTTCCAGGTAGCGCCAGAAGAACGCGCCCTCGACGTCGTCGCGGGAGAAGCCCCAGCCCATCTGGGTGAGGTCGTTGGTGCCGAAGGAGAAGAACTGCGCCGCCTCGGCGATCTGCCCGGCGGTCAGCGCCGCCCGAGGCACCTCGATCATGGTGCCGATCAGCACCTCGACCCCGCTGTCCCCGACCACCTCGGCGATGATCTTCTCGGCTTCGGCGCGTACCGTCTCCAGCTCCTGGACCGCGCCGACCAGCGGGACCATGATCTCCGGGCAGGCCGTGCCCCCGTCGCGGGTGACCGCGACGGCGGCCTCGGCGATGGCGCGGACCTGCATCGCGAACAGGCCGGGGATGACCAGGCCGAGGCGCACGCCGCGCAGGCCGAGCATCGGGTTCTCCTCGTGCATCCGCCGGACGGCGGCGAGCAGCGCCTCCTCCTTGGCGACGTCCTCGCCGCGTTCCTGGGCGACGGCGACGTTGACCGCTAACTGTTCCAGCGGGGGCAGGAACTCGTGCAGCGGCGGGTCGATCAGCCGGACGGTGACGGGCAGCCCGGCCATCTCGCGGAAGATCTCCACGAAGTCCTGGCGCTGCAGGGGCAGCAGAGCGGCGAGCGCGTCGGTGCGCTCGGCGTCGGTGGCCGCGAGGATCAGCCGTTCGACAAGTTCCCGCCGGTCGCCGAGGAACATGTGCTCGGTGCGGCACAGGCCGATGCCCTCGGCGCCGAAACGCCTGGCACGGGCCGCGTCGGCCCCGGTGTCGGCGTTCGTCCGCACGGCCAGCCGCCGCCGCGCGTCGGCGTGCGTCATGATCCGGTGTACGGCCCGGACCAGCGCGTCGTCGGTCCGTTCCGGGTCGAGGGTGCCCTCGAAGTACTGCACCACCTCGGACGGCGTGACCGGCACCTCACCCAGGTAGACCTTGCCGGTGGTGCCGTCGATGGAGACGACGTCGCCCTCGGAGACGGTGTGCCCGCCGACGGTGAACCGCTTGGCCGGCACGTTGACCTCGATCCCGTCGGCCCCGGAGACGCAGGTCTTGCCCATTCCCCGGGCCACCACGGCGGCGTGGCTGGTCTTGCCGCCGCGCGAGGTGAGGATGCCCTGGGCGGCGATCATGCCGTTGAGGTCGTCGGGGTTGGTCTCCCGGCGGACCAGGATCACCGACTTCCCCTCGGCGGCCAGCTCGACCGCGCGGGCGGAGGTGAAGACCACCGCCCCGGAGGCGGCCCCCGGGGAGGCCCCGATGCCCTGGGCGACCGCCTCGAACTCGTGGTCGAGCTGGAAGCGGGGGAACATGAGCTGGGCGAGCTGCGCCCCGTTGACCCGGTGCAGCGCCTCGTCGAGGTCGATCAGGCCCTCGTCGACGAGCTGACCGGCGATGACGAACGCGGCGGCGGCGGTCCGCTTGCCCACCCGGGTCTGGAGCATCCAGAGCTTGCCGCGCTCGATGGTGAACTCGATGTCGCAGAGGTCCTGGTAGTGCCCCTCCAGTCGGGCCATGATGTCGAGCAGTTGGTCGTAGGAGGTCTTGTCGAGCCGTTCCAGTTCCTGCAACGGCACGGTGTTGCGGATGCCGGCGACGACGTCCTCACCCTGGGCGTTGGCCAGGTAGTCGCCGTAGATGCCCTGCGCGCCGCTGCCCGGGTCGCGGGTGAACGCGACGCCGGTGCCCGAGTCGGGGCCGAGGTTGCCGAAGACCATCGCCACCACGTTGACGGCGGTGCCCAGGTCGGCGGGGATGCGCTCCTGGCGGCGGTAGAGGATCGCCCGCTCGGCGTTCCACGACTCGAAGACCGCCCGGATGGCCAGGTCGAGCTGTTCGCGCGGCTCCTGCGGGAACTCCCGTCCGGTGTGCTTGGCGAAGATTTTCTTGTACGTCTCCACCAGCCCGCGCAGGTCGTCGGCGTCGAGGTCGAGGTCGTCGTGGGTGCCCTTGGCGCGCTTGGCCTCGTCGAGGGCGTGTTCGAACTCCTCGCCCGGCACCTCGCAGACGGTCTTGCCGAACATCTGGATCAGCCGGCGGTAGGAGTCCCAGGCGAACCGGTCGTTCTGCCCTGCCTGGTCGCTCAGTCCTACGACGCTGCGGTCGTTGAGCCCGACGTTGAGGACGGTCTCCATCATGCCGGGCATCGAGAACCGGGCGCCGGAGCGTACCGAGACCAGCAGCGGGTCCTGCGGATCGCCGAGGCGTCGGCCCATCGCGCGTTCCAGCGCCTCCAGGTGGGCCTCGATCTGCCCGGCCAGCCCGTCCGGCTCCCGTCCGGTCGCCAGGTACGCCTGGCACGCGCCGGTGGTGATGGTGAAGCCCGGTGGCACCGGCAGGCCGAGATTGGTCATCTCGGCGAGATTGGCACCCTTTCCACCGAGCAGGTCCTTGAGATCCTTGTTGCCCTCGGCGAAGTCGTAGACGTACTTGTCCGTCTCGTGCGCTGTCACCAGAAGCCTCCCACGCGCGCCGGAATTGACACTTAACGAAGGTTCAGTTCTGACTTACCCCGGGGCTGACCACCGGCAATCCGGCCTGGTCAGCGTTCGGTGGGCGAAGGTTAAGCGAACATCGGGTGGGCTGGGACCGTTCGGTGACAATAGGCACAGCCGTCACGACTATCCGCGTTCACGCCGGTTTCTGGGAACGCTTCCACGAGCACGATCACGCAATTCCGGTTCCTCCTCGTACTCTTGACGTCACCCGTTGCACCAAACCTGACCTTTGCCATATCCCTCGCGAATACACCCCTCGGAGCCGCCCCGTGTCGCGCACCCCACGTACCGGCGTCGCCCCCGTCCCCGAGCAGCCGCCGGGCCCCGACGCCGCTCCGGCCCCGGCCGTCCCGCCCACGGTCACGCCGGCCGCGGGCACGCTGGCGCGCAGCGCCGCGCAGGCCGCCGGGCGGCTGCTCACCCGGCCGCCCGTCGGCCTGGGTGACGTGGTGCCGGCGCCCGCGTCGGTCCGGCCGCAGCCGGCCGCCGACTTCGTCCTCCCCGCCGACGCGGCGGTACGGGTCAGCGCCGACGCGGACGCCCGCGAGGTCGCCGGCCACCTCGCCGAACTGCTCCGCCCCGCCACCGGCTACCCGCTCCCGGTCGCCGACCTGCCGCCCGCCCCGGGCCCGCTCCAGCTCACCCTCTCCGCCGCCGCGCCGCGCGGCCCGGCGGCGACGGTGTCCGGCGACGCCGAGGGCTACCGGCTCGACGTCGACCCCGACGCGGTACGGATCACCGCCGGCACCGCCACCGGCCTGTTCCACGGCGTGCAGACGCTGCGGCAACTGCTGCCGGTGGCCGTGGAGAGCCGGACCCCGGTGGCGCAGCGCTGGGTGGTGCCGGGCGGCACGATCGTCGACCGGCCCCGCTTCCCCTACCGGGGGGCGATGCTCGACGTGGCACGGCACTTCTTCGGCGTCGAGGACGTCTGCCGGGTGATCGACCACCTGGCCCGGTACAAGCTCAACCACCTGCATCTGCACCTCACCGACGACCAGGGCTGGCGGATCGCCGTCGACTCCTGGCCCCGGCTGGCGACCGTCGGCGGGCGCACCGCGGTCGGCGGCGGCCCCGGCGGCTGGTACACCGCCGCCGACTACCGACGCATCGTCGCCTACGCCGCCCGGCGGCACGTCACCGTCGTCCCCGAGGTGGACCTGCCCGGCCACACCAACGCGGCCCTGGTCGCGTACCCCGAGCTGGCCCCGGGCAGGGTCGCGCCGCCGCCGTACACCGGCACCGAGGTCGGCTTCAGCTACGTCGACCCCACCGACGAGCGCACGTACGACTTCGTCGCCGACGTGCTCGGCGAGGTGGCCGCGCTGACCCCCGGGCCGTGGCTGCACATCGGCGGGGACGAGGCGTACAAGGTCAAGGGGGCGGCGTACACCGGTTTCGTGGAGCGGACGCAGCGGATCGTCGCCGGGCTGGGCCGGACCGTGGTCGGTTGGCACCAGATCGCGCCCGCCGGGCAGGTCGACGGCCGGGTGCTCCAGTGGTGGGGCACCGACGGCGACGACCCCACGGTGGCCGAGGCGGTACGCCGGGGCGCCCGGGTGATCCTCTCCCCCGGCAACCACGCCTACCTGGACATGAAGTACGCCCCGGACACCCCCATCGGGCACGACTGGGCCGGCCTGATCGACGTGCACCGGGCGTACCACTGGGATCCCGCGACCCACCTGACCGGCGTCCCCGCCGAGGCGGTGCTGGGCGTGGAGGCCCCGCTCTGGACGGAGTCGGTGACCTCGTTGGCCGAGATCGAGTTCCTGTTCTTCCCGCGCCTGCCCGCCCTCGCCGAGGTGGCCTGGTCAGCGCCGTCCACCCGGAGCTGGACCGGCTTCCGGGAGCGGCTGGCCGGCCACGGCCCGCGCTGGCGCACCGCCGGCATCGCCTTCCACCCGTCCCCGGAGATCCCCTGGCCCACCGCGCCGGCCGGGCCGCACCTCCCCGACGCCGCAGGTACGCACCGGAATCCCGCCCCCGACCAGCCCGCACCGGGCCGGGACACCACCACACCCGCCACGCGTTGACCCGATCTGCCGGAGGAGCGCCGGCCGACCCTCCGCCGCCCCACCTCCGATCACCGTCAGTAACTCCCGACCCGAACAGCCACAGACATCACACAGAGTAACCATCCTCGGATCATGATCAGAGACCACCTGAACCCCACCCACCCCAACCATCCCTGAGCTGCCCATTCTCGCCACCCTCCGGCAACCACCACATACCTCCCTCGCACGCTTTGCTCTGCTGCTCCATACGCACCGGGCACACGGAGTGACTGTCGCGGAGAGGGCAGCAGAGCAAAGCGTGTGGAGGGGTACGTAGCATGGAGAGTGGATTGTGACTTTGAGTGACCGGGCGGTGGGTTGCCGACGGGTGTCGTCGGTAGCGGAGTTGCGATGACGGATCGGCCCACCGGCGGGTGACGGGGGCCACCCGTGGGGCGGAATCGTGGGCCGGCCGGGGTCGTTACACCTGGTATCCGCGATCGCCCCGGCCGGTCGCCGACCCGGTCCAGCCCGGGTCCGGTCCAGCAGGGCGGCGTTGCGCCATCCGGCACCCGGCCGGCAAAGCCGAGCCACCCGGGCCGGCACGGCCCGCCCAGGCCCGCGCGACCGTGGAATGCCTGAACCGGCGAACCGGTTGTGCCTCCCCGACCGGCGTCCCGCGATCGCCGGTCCGATCTTCCTCTTCACCTGCCGAAGTGGCACCACCACGTCGCCGCACCCCCTGCGGGACGCGCCGTGGCACCCCCGACATGCAGAGGAGCACCATCATGCGTACCGACATCCTGCGTAGGACCGTGCTGACCGCTGCCGGCCTGGCCGTCACCGCCGGTGGCATCGCCGGCCCCGCGCTGGCCGCGCAGGCCGCCGAGACCACCCGGCCCGCCGCCGTCGTGCAGCACGACCGTAAGCCCGCCGGGGAGCGTGAGCTGAAGGTCGACTACGCCGCGCAGCCCAACTTCTACTACTGCGGCCCCGCCGCCGCCCGCAACGCGCTGAGCGTGCAGGGCAAGAACATCGACGTGGACGCCATGGCCAAGGAGATGGGCACCACCGAGAGCGGCACCGACAGCATCAACGACATCACCCCGATCCTGAACAAGGAGATCGGCCGCAAGGACGCGTACCGCAGCACCGAGATCCCGGCCGGCAAGGTCGACGGCAAGCGGATCGACCGGCTGCGTGCCGACATCGTCCGGGCGGTGGACGACGGCCGCGCCGTGGTCGCCAACATCGCCGGCACCGCCACCGACACCGACGGCAACACCCACTCCTTCGAGGGCGGGCACTACATCAGCGTCGTCGGCTACCGCGACGGCGGGCGGGTCGTGACCATCGCGGACTCCGCCAACCCGGACACCGCCTCCTACCGGATCGACGTCGGTGAGCTGGCCCACTGGATCGCCAGCCGCGGCTACGCCTCCTGACCCGTCCCACCGGTCATCCGCAGGGCCGGCCCCCTCGGGGGTCGGCCCTGCCGCCGTCGGCACCGCCGGGCGGCGGACGGCGGCCGGCTCGGTCGGTGCCTCAGCCGCCCGAGTCGTCCAGCTCGGCGCCCTCGGGGACGGTGTCGTCGTCCCGGCTGTCCAGCCAGCCCTCGGGCAGGAAGACCTTGCCTGGAGAGTTCGTCCGGCCGCGCGGCTGACCGAGGGCGGCCACCGGGAACGGCTCGGCCGCGTCGAGCTTGCCGAGCAGGTCGTCGAGCTGGGCCAGGCTCTCGATCATGGCGAGG
This sequence comes from Micromonospora wenchangensis, assembly GCF_002210435.1. GTDB lineage: Bacteria > Actinomycetota > Actinomycetes > Mycobacteriales > Micromonosporaceae > Micromonospora > Micromonospora wenchangensis. The sequence goes on along the minus strand of NZ_MZMV01000021.1, from coordinate 62,983 downwards.
TCCCGGCGCAGTTCGCTGCCGACCGGGAAGCCCTTCAGATACCAGGCGACGTGCTTGCGGAAGTCCGTGCAGCCGTCCCGCTCGCCCCGGGCCGGGGTACGCGAGCCGGCGGTGAACTGGTCCACCAGCAGTTCGGCGTGCCGCCGCATGGTCACGGCCACCTCGCCGAGGCTCGGCAGCCGACGCTCCGGCCGGCCCTCGAACGCGGCCTGCAGGTCGGCGAAGAGCCACGGCCGCCCCAGGCAACCCCGGCCGACGACCACCCCGTCCACCCCGGTGTGGGCCACCATCCGCAGCGCGTCGTCGGCCTCCCAGATGTCGCCGTTGCCGAGCACCGGCACGTCGAGCGCCTGCTTGAGGGTGGCGATGGCGTCCCAGTCGGCGGTGCCGGAGTACCGCTGCGCGGCCGTGCGCCCGTGCAGAGCCACCGCCGCCGCCCCGGCGTCCTGGGCGGCCAGCCCCGCCTCGACGTACGTCAGGTGGTCGTCGTCGATGCCCTTGCGCATTTTCACGGTGACCGGCACCCCGGCGGGTGACGCGGCATCCACCGCGGCCCGCACCAGCCGGGCGAACAGCCGCCGCCGCCACGGCAGGGCCGAGCCGCCGCCCCGGCGGGTCACCTTGGGCACCGGGCAGCCGAAGTTCAGGTCGATGTGGTCGGCCAGGTCCCGTTCCGCCACGATCCGCACCGCCTGGGCGGTGATCTCCGGGTCGGTGCCGTAGAGCTGGAGGCTGCGCGGCCGCTCGTCGGCACCGAAGGCGATCATGCGCAGGGTCTTCGGGTTCCGCTGCACCAGCGCGACGGTGGTGATCATCTCGCAGACGTAGATGCCGCCGCCCTGCTCCCGGCAGAGCTGCCGGAAGCCGACGTTGGTGATGCCGGCCATCGGCGCGAGCACCACCGGCGGCCACACCTGGTGGGGGCCGATGGTGAGCGGGCGCAGGACCGCAGCGGGACTTGTCACGTACCCAAGAATCCCATGCCGGCGGTGCTCCGCCCACGGCCGGTGGCCCTGACCCTAACGACGGGTCAGGATCAGGGCCGAGACGTCCACCACCACCGAGGCGGCCGCGCGCACGTGCAGGGCGAACGCGGCGGTGTCGGGATCGGCCGCGTCGCGCTCGTAGGAACCCAGCGGCACCTCCACCAGGTTGGACAGGATCTGGTTCGGCCCCCACCAGTTCACCGAGGAGGTGTCCGGCCTGGCGGCCCCGGCCGCGAAGGCGGTGAGCACTCCGCCGGAGACCGTGTTCGCCACCGTGATGTTGAGGTAGGCACCGATCGGCTCGTAGCGGGACGCCGGCACGAAACCCACGGTGAGGTACAGCGTCCGGCCCGCCTGCAGCCGGCCCGACACCACCCCGTCGGCACCGGCGAGGACGTTGGCGGAGTAGCTGGCCAGCGCCCGGGTGTCCAGCAGCCGCACCGGCGGAACGGCGACGATGCGGTTGGCCCAGCGCGACGTGTTGACGTACGCCCGGCGACCGTCCCGACCGCCGACCACCAGCTCGGCGGTGGGGGTGACGGCGAGCGAACCGGTCGGCAGCTCCGCCGGGATGGCGTCGTCCGGCGTCGGGAACAGCCGCAGCATCGGGTCGGTGCCGGCCAGCGCCAGCGTCGGGTTCGCCGACGAGCCACCGACCAGCACCGTCTCGGCCTCGCCCGCGTCGTTGAGCTGGCCGCCGATCACCGGGGCACCGGGCGCGGCCTCGGCCGGCGTGCCGGCCAGCGCCGTCGCGCCGACACCGACGCCGACGGCCACCCCGGCCCGGATGACCGTACGGCGGTTGGTGGACGGGGTCTCGTCGGTGTTCATGTCCCGCTTCCCGGTTCCGTGGTCACGCATCGGCCCGCACCGCCCGGTCGCCGCGCTCGGCGGCCCGCCTGATCGCCCGCGCCCGGGCCCGACGGCCGGCGGAGCCGGCGGCGGTACGGCTCGACATCGGGGTGTCGACGACTGCGGAATCCGGGTGGCGCACCAGCAGGCCGGTCGCGTCCAGGATCACCGCCGCCGCGCTCTTGCGCAGGTAGATGCCGACCACGTCCGGGTAGTAGTCGCCGCCGACCGTCTCGTAACCGCCGAGCTGCGTGATCACGCCGTTGGAGAGCAGTTGGCCGGCGGTCCACCAGTTGATGGTGGAGGCGGTGGGCAGGCTGCCGGTGCCCCACACCGTGGCGAAGCCGCCCTGGGTGGTGTCGGCCACGGTGATGTTACCCAACATCCCGTCGCCGTACTCGACGATGTCACGCAGGTGCACGATCAGCAGTGTCTCGGCCAGCACCCGGCCCCGGGCGTCGATCCGGCCGACGCCCTCCAGCAGCCGGGCCCGGCCGGCGGCGCTGCGGGTGTCGAGGAGCCGGGTCGGTGCGACAGGCACCAGCATGGTCGCGTTCGACGTGCTGAACGCCATGTCCGAGATCGGTCCCACGGAGGTGCCGTTGCCTACGGTCAGCCCGGCCGTGTTGACACTGAGGGTGCCCACGGCGAGATCGCTCGCCACGTGCAGGTCGCTGTGGGTCAGCTCCAGTGTCGCCCCGGTCGGGTTCCGCAACGCCAGGGTGGCGGCCCCGTCCGGGGCGGCGCTGGTCACGGTGGTGACGCCGGGGCTGTTCCGCTGGCCGAGGACTACCGGCTGACCGGGGGCGGCCGCCGCCGGGGCGGGGCCCACCGGGGGTGCGGCCGGATCGGCGGCGCTTGCGGGGGCGGCCCCGCCGCCGACCGTGACGACCTGGCTCGGGTGGCCGACCAGCAGGCTGGTCAGGTCGACGATCACGTGGGTCGGCGCGGAGACCTGCACCGTCAGCACGCTGCGGTATCCGCCGAGGGTGCCCAGCTCGGCGAAGAGGAAATTCGACAGGATCTGACCGCCGGCCGACCAGTTCACCGTCGACACGGTCGGCCGGGCGCCGCTGCCCCAGGCCGTCAGGAAGCCCGGACCGGTCATACCGACCACTGTCACGTTGCCCTTGAGGGCGTAGCCGTCGCGGACCAGGTGGTCCAGGCTCAACACGATCGGGTTACCGGGGGTGAGCCGGCCCGTCGGGTCGAGCGTCGAGGCGCCCGCGACGATGGTGCGGCGCAGGTCCGGGTCCCGGCTGTCCAGCACCCGGGTCGGCCGCACCGGGACCGAGGTGGTCGCCCACTCGCTCGTCCACAGCCAACTGTTGACCTCGTCGCCGGGCCAGCCGGCCTGTACGAACACGTCGCCGAGCGGGTCCACCGCGATGGTGCCGGTCGGCGCGTCCAGCACCTGCGGGTAGACCTGCTCGCCGGGCACCAGCCGCAGCGGCGCACCCGCGGTGTTCCTCAGGGTGAGCCCGGCGTAGCTGAGGCTGAGGGTGGTGGTCGCCGACCCGGCGTCGTTGGTCGTACCCATGGTGAGGTGGTCGCCCGGGGCGGCGCGGGCGGTGCCGGGCAGGCCGACGGCGGCGGCGACACCCGCGCCGGCCGTGGTCGCGGCGACCGCGGCGGCCCGGCGCAGGAGGCGGCGTCGCTCCGGAACATGATCATGGTCGGGTTGCGGCTCGCGCGTCATTCCCACCCCCGTGTCGATATTCAGCACCGGGAATGCTGGCACGGCACGGCGACCGACTCAAGGACCGGGCGGACGAAGATCCCGATCGATGCCGGGGCGGTCGTGCCCGCCGGTCAGCAGCCGGGCAGGCGCTCGATCAGGTAGCGCTCGACCTGGTCCAGGGCCACCCGCTCCTGGGCCATGGTGTCCCGGTTCCGCACGGTCACCGCGTCGTCGTCGAGGGTGTCGAAGTCGACGGTGACGCAGAACGGGGTGCCGATCTCGTCCTGCCGGCGGTAGCGGCGGCCGATCGCCTGCGAGTCGTCGAACTCGACCACCCAGCGCTTGCGGAGCTGGGCGGCGAGCCCCTTGGCCTTGGGCGACAGCGCCTCGTTGCGGGACAGCGGCAGCACCGCCACCTTGACCGGGGCCAGCCGGGGGTCGAAGCGCATCACGGTGCGCTTGTCGACGCCGCCCTTGGTGTTCGGGGCCTCGTCCTCGTCGTACGCCTCCAGCAGGAACGCCAGCACCGCGCGGGTGAGGCCGGCGGCCGGCTCGATGACGTACGGCACCCAGCGCTCGTTGCGGGTCTGGTCGAAGTACGACAGGTCCACGCCGGAGTGCTTGCTGTGCGTGGCCAGGTCGAAGTCGGTGCGGTTGGCGACGCCCTCCAGCTCGGCGAACTCGGTGCCGCCGAACCGGAACCGGTACTCGATGTCGACGGTGCGCTTGGAGTAGTGGGAGAGCTTCTCCTTGGGGTGCTCGTAGAAGCGCAGGTTCTCCTCGGACAGGCCGAGGTCGAGGTACCAGTTCCAGCGCTCCTGCAACCAGTACTCGTGCCACTGCTCGTCGGAGCCGGGCTCGACGAAGAACTCCATCTCCATCTGCTCGAACTCGCGGGTGCGGAAGATGAAGTTGCCCGGGGTGATCTCGTTGCGGAACGACTTGCCGGTCTGCGCGATGCCGAACGGCGGCTTCTTGCGGGCGGCGGTCGCCACGTTGTTGTAGTTGACGAAGATGCCCTGGGCGGTCTCCGGGCGCAGGTAGTGCAGGCCCTCGTCGCTCTCCACCGGGCCGAGGTAGGTCTTCATCAGGCCGTTGAACATCTTCGGCTCGGTGAAGGTGCCCTTGTTGCCGCAGTTGGGGCAGTTCAGCTCCTGCAACGAGGTCAGCGGCTGGCCGTGCTTCTCGGCGTACGCCTCCTCCAGGTGGTCGGCGCGGAACCGCTTGTGGCAGGACTGGCACTCGGTCAGCGGGTCGACGAACTCGGCGAGGTGGCCGCTGGCCTCCCAGACCTTGCGGGCGAGGATGACCGCCGAGTCGAGGCCGACGACGTCGTCGCGCTGCTGGACCATCGCCTTCCACCACTGCCGGCGGACGTTCTCCTTCAGCTCCACGCCGAGCGGACCGTAGTCCCACGCCGACCGGGTGCCTCCGTAGATCTCGCTGGAGGGGAAGACGAAGCCTCGGCGCTTGGCGAGGCTGACGACGGCGTCGATACGGTCGGCTGGCATGTTTCCTCCTACGCCGGCTGGCGGTCGGCGTGGCCATGAAGACGGGTGGGACCGGACGGCCCGGGACAACGGTACGACCAGCAGCGCCCCGGGCCCAGCAGAATACCGGGGAGGGCTCAGCTCACCCCGCAGACCTCCATGCCGCCGCTCTGCTGGTCGGCGGCGAGGGTGACCTGCTGGGTGTCCCGCCCGCCGCCGCTGAAGGTCACGTCGACCGGCACGGTCAGGGTCTGCGGGTCGACGTCGCCCACCCGGTAGCTGGCGACCGCCGGCTCCTCGGCGATCCGGCGGGCGAACTCGCCCCGCGACTCCCGCCGCCGCGCGTCCTCGCAGAGCGCGTCGTACGCCTTGCCGTACTCCTTGGCGACCAGGGCGCGGTAGTAGTCGTCGGTGACCGCCTGGCCCTGTTCCTCGATGGCCTGCACGTTGCTGACCACCAGCCCGACGGCTGCCGCGCCTCCGCCGCCGCAGCAGATCAGCAGGGCCAGCGCGCCGACACCGAGGCCCAGCCAGAGCCGCTTGCGGCTGCCCTCGGTGGGCGGGGCGGCGAACGGCGGGGCCACTCCGGGCCCCTGGGGCGGCGGGGGCACCCCCGGGTCCGACGGCGGGGTGGGCACGCCCGGGGCACCCGGCGGGAGGGGCGTCCCCGGGCCACCCGGGGCGGTGGGCGGCGGTGCGCCGTCCGGGCCGGGTGTCGCGGGGTACGGCGGTGGGGCTGCCGGGCCGGGAGCGGTCATAGGAGCAGGGTAGTGCCCCCGGGCCCGACGCTGCGGACTCGCGGCCCGGTTTGGCTCAGCGGTGCGGACGCGCGGCCCGGTCGCTGTCGACGACGACCACCTCGCTGTCGGGGGCCGCGCCGGCCAGCGTCTCGTACGCGGAGGGTTCGTCGACCGACTCGGCGAGCAGCGGCACGGCGGTGATCTTGACGTCGAACCCGCCCAGCGCCCGCCGGTACGTCCCGACCGACTCCCACTCGGTGAGCAGGCACCAGTGCCGGGGGTCGTCGAGGGCCCGCAGCAGCTCACCGCGCAGGTAGCCGGGGCGGGCGGCGAGCGCGGCCAGCGCGGCGTGCGCCCGGGCGGTGAAGTCGTCCGCCGCCTCGACGGCGACCACGAACCGGTTGGTGACCAGCACCGGGTTCCTCCTCGTAGAGTCTGTGGGATGCAGCCTACGCAGCGTCCCGTGCTGGCCCGGTTGGCCCGGGCGAACCCGACGTCGGTGTTCCTCGCCACCCTGGCGCTGGTGCTGGTGGCGCTCTTCGCGCCCGGCCCGGTCGGTGGCCTGCTGCTGCTGGCGCTGGCCGCCGGGCTGGTCTACCTGCTGACGGTCACCTGGCCGGTGCAGGCGCCGCAGACCCGGCTGATCCGGTTGGTGATGGTGACGCTGCTGGTGGCGGTGGCCCTGGTCAAACTCTTCTGACATGCACCCATGCGTTTTTGACAATCATTCTCGTTTTCACGGACAGTTGCCGACATGACCACCCGCACCCGCCTGCGCGCCCTGACCGCCGCCACCGCCCTGCTCGCCCTGACCGGTCTCACCGCCTGCTCGACCGAGGGCGCCGGGGCCGACCCGGACCGGGTGGACGTGGTCGCTGCCTTCTACCCCCTCCAGTTCGTCGCCGAGCGGGTCGGCGGGGACGCCGTCACCGTCACCAACCTCGCCAAGCCGGGCGCGGAGCCGCACGACCTGGAACTCAACCCGCGCCAGGTCGGCCAGGTCAGCGAGGCCAAGCTGGTCTTCTACCTCAAGGGCTTCCAGCCGGCGGTGGACGAGGCCGTCGCGCAGAACGCCGCCGACCGGGCCCTCGACGTGACGACCGTCGCACCGCTGCGCGACGCGACAGCCGGCGGACACGAGCACGAGGGTGAGGACGGTCACGCCGAGGAGGAGAGCGGCGGCAAGGACCCGCACCTCTGGCTCGACCCGACCCGGCTGGCCACCGTCGCCGACAGGCTCGCCGAACGGCTCGGCGTCGTCGACCCGGACCGGGCCGCCGACTACACGACCCGGGCCCGGACGCTGCGCGGCGAGCTGGAGAAACTCGACACCGAGTACGCCACCGGCCTGAAGACCTGCCAGCGCCGGGAGATCGTGGTCAGCCACGCCGCCTTCGGCTACCTCGCCGAGCGTTACCAACTGGAGCAGATCGGCCTCACCGGGCTCACCCCGGACACCGAGCCCGCCCCGCAGCGGCTGGCCGAGGTCGCCCGGGAGGCCCGCGAACACGGCGCCACCACGATCTTCTTCGAGACGCTGGTCAGCCCGAAGGTCGCCGAGACCATCGCCGCCGAGGTCGGCGCGAAGACCGCGGTGCTCGACCCGATCGAAGGGCTCTCCGCTGACGGGGGTGGGGACTACCTTTCGGTGATGCGCACCAACCTGACCACGCTCCGTACCGCCCTGGGGTGCTCGTGACCGCTCCCGTCATCCAGGTCGGGCACGCCACCGCCGGCTACGACGGCCGCCCGGTGCTGCGGGACGTCTCGCTGACCGTCACCGCCGGCGAGGTGGTGGCCGTGCTCGGCGCCAACGGCTCCGGCAAGTCCACCCTGATCCGGGCCGTGCTCGGGCTGGTCCCGCTGGGCGCCGGAACGGTCGAGCTGTTCGGCGTCCCGCAGCGCCGGTTCCGGCAGTGGCACCGGATCGGGTACGTCCCGCAGCGCCTCGGGGCCGGCAGCGGCGTGCCGGCCACCGTCGCGGAGGTGGTGGCCTCGGGACGGCTGGCCCGCCGCGGCGTGTTGCGTCCGCCGGGCCGAGCCGACCGGGCCGCGGTGGACGCGGCGCTGCGCGCGGTCGGCCTCGCCGACCGGGCCCGCGACCCGGTGGCCACCCTCTCCGGCGGCCAGCAGCAGCGCACCCTGATCGCCCGCGCCCTGGCCGGCGGGCCGGAGCTGCTGGTGCTCGACGAGCCGACCGCCGGGGTCGACGCGGCCAGCCAGGAGGCGTTCGCCGGAGCGCTGCACGACTTCCTCGGCACGGGGGGCACCGTGCTGCTGGTCGCCCACGAGCTGGGGCCGCTGCGCCCGCTGATCAGCCGGGCGGTGGTGGTGCACCAGGGCGGCGTCTGCCACGACGGCCCGGTGCCGGAACCTGCCGGCCACCACGCCGAGCCCGACCACGACCACGTGCACCCGCACGGTCCCGAGGAGCCCGCCGGGCTGTGGAGCAGCTGAACGATGGACCTCTTCCAGTACGACTTCATGCAGCGGGCGCTGGTCGGCGCCCTGGTGATCGGGCTGGCCGCCCCCGCCCTCGGCATCTACCTGGTGCAGCGGCGGCTGGCCCTGATCGGTGACGGCATCGGCCACGTCGCGCTCACCGGCGTCGGGGCGGGCCTGCTGCTCAACCGGTCCCCGGTGCTGGTGGCGGTGGTCGCGGCGATCCTCGGCGCGGTCACCATCGAGCTGGTCCGGGCCCGGGGCCGCACCTCCGGCGACCTGGCACTGGCCCTGCTGTTCTACGGCGGCATCGCCGGTGGGGTGATGCTGGTCGGCCTCTCCGACGCCAGCAGCGCCAACCTCAACGCCTACCTGTTCGGCTCGCTCACCACCACCTCCCCCGCCGACCTGACCACCATCGCGGTGCTCGGCGCGAGCATCGCGGTGCTCATGCTGGCGCTGCGCCCGGCGCTGTTCGCGGTCTGCCACGACGAGGAGTACGCCCGGGTCGCCGGGCTGCCCGTGCGGGCGCTGAACATGCTGCTGGCGGTCGCCACCGCGGTCACCGTCACCATCGCCATGCGGGCCGTCGGGGTCCTGCTGATCAGCGCGCTGATGGTGGTGCCGGTGGCCACCGCGCAGCAGGTCACCAGGGGTTTCCGCAGCACCATGACGGCGGCCATGGCGCTCGGCCTGTTCGCCGCCGGGGCGGGGGTGTGGGTGGCGGCCACCGCCGACACCGCCCCCGGCGCCTCGGTGGTGCTGCTGGCGATCGCGTCGTTCCTCGTGGTGGCGCTGGCCGCCGCCGCCCGCCGGGTGCTGCGCCGCCGGGCCACCCCGGCCGTGGTCGGCGCGCCGGAGCCGCACGAGGTGGTGCTCCGGTGACGCCGACCGACGAACCGTCACTGGTATTGGTTACCGTTACGGGGTGACCGGCACCCACGGCTACGACGCCTTCGAGGGCGCGGGCGAGCTGCTCCGGGCGCTGTCCGCGCCGATCCGGCTGGCGATCGTCAGCGAGCTGGCCCAGGGTGAGCGGTGCGTGCACGAGCTGGTCGAACAGCTCGGCGCACCGCAGCCGCTGGTCTCCCAGCACCTGCGGGTGCTGCGCGGCGCGGGGGTGGTGCGGGGTTCCCGACGCGGCCGGGAGATCGCCTACGCCCTGGTCGACGAGCACGTCGCGCACATCGTCGCCGACGCGGTCAGCCACGCCGGGGAGGGGCCGTCGCCCGCCGGGGCACCGGCCGCCGGGCGCGCGGGGGGTGCCGGGCGGCCCGCGTCGTGGCACGCTGTCGGCCGTGAAGATCTACGCTGACCGTTTTCCGGTCGCCCTCCGTCAGTTCCTCACCGACCTGCTCGTCGTCGCCTGGGTCTACGCGGCGGTCCGCTTCGCGCTCTGGCTGTACGACCTGGTGGAGAAGCTCGCCGTACCGGGGCGGAAGCTGGAGGGGGCCGGCGGCGGCCTCGCCGACAACCTGGCCGAGGCCGGCGGCAAGGTGGGCCGGGTACCGCTGGTCGGCGACGAGCTGACCGGCCCGTTCACCAAGGCCGCCGACGCCGCCCGCGCGGTGGCCGAGGCCGGCCGCGACCAGCAGGACCTGGTCGGTCAGCTCGCGTTGGCGTTGAGCATCGCGGTGCTGGTCTTCCCGCTCGGGCTGGTGCTGTTCGGCTGGCTGCCGCTGCGGCTGCGCTGGATGCGCCGGGCCGCGTCGGCGAAGGCCCTCGCCGCCGGGCCGGCCGGCCGGGACCTGTTGGCGCTGCGCGCGCTGACCAGCCAGCCGCTGCGCCGGCTGACCCGGATCGACCCCGACGTGGCGCAGGCGTGGCGGCGGGGCGACGACGCCACCGTCGACGCGCTCGCCGCCCTGGAGCTGCGCCGACTCGGCCTGCGCGGCGGCCGTTAGGCACCGTCACCTGTTGTGTCCCTCCAGCCCGCAGGCTTAGATGATGGTGAATGTCTTACGCCTGCAGGCCGTCGGCGTGCGTCGGCACGGACGGCCCGGAGAGGGAGCGTCCCCATGCCCGTGTCCCGCAGTCGGTCGATCCTCCCGGCGGGAGCCGCCGGGGTGGTGGCGGTGCTGGCCGCCACCCTCATCGGCCTCCCCCCGGCCAGCGCCGCCACCGGTGACGGCTCCCCCACCGACGCGAACATCGCCTTCGTCGGCCGTTGGGACCGCAGCAACAGCAGCGCGTACGTGCCGAACTGGGCCGGCGCCTACCTGAAGACCGGGTTCACCGGCACCACGGTCAAGCTGCGGCAGCGCCGGACCATCGACCTCTACTACAGCATCGACGGGGCCGACTTCCGCTACCTGACCAACGTCAGCGGCACGGTCAACCTGACCCCGACCCCGCTGCCCGGCGGCAACCACACGCTTGTGGTGTCGTACCGGGTGGTCGGCGGCTCGTACACCGGGGACGCGGTGTTCCAGGGGTTGACCCTCGACGCGGGCGCGCGGACCCTGCCGGCGGCGGTCCGGCCCCGGTTGATCGAGTTCGTCGGCGACTCCATCACCCTCGGCACCACCTCGTCGCGGGTCGCGCTGACCGCGTACGGGTGGCTGACCGGCGAGCAGCTCGGCACCGAGCACACCCAGCTCGGCTACGGCGGGGGCTGCCTGGTCGCCACCGCCGACGGCTGCGTCAGCGTCGCCAGCCAGTTCCTCCGCACCGGATACGCGGCGAACAGTCCCGCCTGGGACTTCAGCCGCTACCAGGCCGACGCCGTGGTGATCAACCTGGGCACCAACGACCGCGGCCACGGGGTGAGCGGCGCGGACTTCCAGAACCAGTACGCCACGTTCATCCGTACCGTGCGGGGCAAGTACCCGCGCGCGGCGATCTTCGCGCTGCGCACCTTCAGCGGCCGGTACGCCGCGGAGACCGCTGCCGCCGTCACCACGGTCACCGGGGGCGGCGACCGCAACGTGTTCTACGTGGACACCACCGGCTGGCTGCCGGCCGACGGGCTGAGCGACTCGGTGCACCCGAACGACGCCGGGCACCGGGCGATCGCGGCCCGGCTCGCCCCGGTCGTCGCGGCGAAGCTGTCCACCACGCCGACGCCCACCCCGACCACCGCAGCGCCCACCACGGCACCACCCACCACCGCGCCGCCCACCACGCCCCCGGTCACCACCGCGCCGCCCACCACCGCGCCACCGGTGACCACGCCGCCGGCCGGCGGGACCGGCTGCGCCGTCGGGTACGCGGTCACCGGGCAGTGGCAGGGCGGGTTCCAGGGTGAGGTGACGATCCGCAACACCGGCACCGCCCCGGTCGACGGCTGGACGCTCCAGTGGAGCTTCGCCGACGGCCAACGGATCAGCCAGGCCTGGAACGCGGGCTACACGCAGAGCGGCGGCACCGTCCGCGCGACCAACGTCGACTGGAACGGCACGATCGCGGCCGGCGCGACGACGAGCTTCGGTTTCCTGGCCGACGTCACCGGCACGAACAACCGCCCCGCCGGCTTCACCCTCAACGGCACCGCCTGCACGCTGTCCTGACCCCGGTCTGGCGGCCCCGGTCCGGGGCCGCCCGACCGCACGCAGTCAGCGCAGGTAGGCCGCGAGGCCGAGCTGCTGGTTACGCAGGGCGGTGGCGACCACGCCGGCGATCTGCCGGGCCCCGGCCGTCTCGAAGTGGGTGTGGTCGGCGCAGAAGAACGCGCCCACCGCGCCCGAGTTGTAGTCGCCGTTGTTCGGGCACAGCTTCAGCGTGTTGTAGAGCGTGTAGCTCAGCTTGTGCAGGTCGATGACGGGGACGTTGTTGGCCCGGCCCGCGTCGAAGGTCTCGGTGAGGAAGCCCCGGTTGCCCACGGCGGTGCTGCCCGAGCAGGTGATCGCGGCGGCCGGGGTGAGGAAGATCGGGTACGCGCCGCGCTGCTGGGCCGCGCGGGCCATCACGCCGAGCAGCTCCTTGTAGCGGGCCGAGCCGACGTGCCGGTTGCAGGTGGTGCTGCCGTCGTTGATGCCGAACTGGATGAGCAGGTAGTCGCCGGCCTTCATCCCGCCGTTGGCGTTCAGCATCGCCTGCCAGCGGGTCGAGTAGGTCTGCGGGTTGATCACGCACTCGCCTGCCGCGTTCATCGTGGTGGTGACGTTCGGGTCGTACAGCCAGGTCTGGATGCTGCGTCCGCCGACCGCGCTGTTGACCACCGTCGCGTTGCCGTTGAGGTACTGGCCGAACTGGTTGCCCCAGCCCACCGGGCAGACCCCGCTGGACGACGGGTTGGCGACCGTGGAGTCCCCGGCCAGCCACACGGTGACCGGTGCCTGCGTCGAGGGCGTCGGGGTGGGGGTCGGCGTCCGGGTGGGGGTCGGCGTGGGGGTGAGGGTGGGCGTCGGGGTCGGGGTGGGCGGGGTGGACGGCGGCGGGCAGGGGGTGATGGTCGGGGTCGCGCCGGTGCAGGAGACCCCGTTGAGCGCGAACCCGGTGGGTACCGGGTTCGCGGTGGTCCACGCGCCGTTGAAGCCGAAGCTGACGCCGGCCCCGGTCCCGATGGCGGCGTTGTAGCCGACGTCCGTGGCGCTGACCGCCGTCCCGTTCTGGGTGACGGTGGCGTTCCACGCCTGGCTGACCCGCTGCCCGCTGGCGAACGCCCAGGTGAGCGTCCAGCCGGTGACCGGGTCGCCGAGGTTGGTGATGGTGACGTCCGCGCCGAAGCCGCCCTGCCACTCGCTGGTGACCTTGTAGTCGACCCGGCAGCCGGTGGCCGCCGCGGTGGCGTTGCCCGCCGCGACCGCCACGCCGCCCGCGAGGACCGCCAACGTGATCGCGCCGAGTCCGGCGATCCGTCGCCGCGCTGCTCTCATGATCTGCTCCTCGTCGCCGGTGCCGGGCCGGCGTCGCCCGCCCCCACTGGACGGCCGCCCGAGCCCCGCGACGATGGCCGCACCCCGGGACGAGAGGAGGCAAAAATCGATGTTACTCGATATTATGTCGCTCCCCCACCTCCACCCGGTCGGACCGGCACGCCGGGCTGACGCCGCACCCGGCCGTGGCCGGTCGCTCGGTCGTCAGGCACCACGACCGGCTCGTCTAGGGTGGTGCGGTGCTCTACTTCCTGATCGTGATCGCCGTGCTGCTGCTGGTGTACGCCGCCGTGCTGGTCAGCTTCGTCCGGCGCGGCCGCAAGATCCCCCCGCAGGCGTACCTGGTGCTGGCGCTGCTCAACGGGCTCATCCTGGCGGCCGTGCTGGCCTGGGCCATCGCCCGCTGACCCGACCGGCGGACGCGCCGGGGGGCCCGCCCCGGCCGTCGTCGGCCCGGACGGGCCCCCCGGCCCACCGCATCCACCACCACCCGGGGCGGGGTCAGTCGCCGTTGAGCACCACCGGGTCGTCATCGTCGTCGTCGATGTCGTCGTCGCCCCAGTTGCGTCGGGCGAACGGCAGGATCACCCAGAAGGTCAGGAACCACAGGCCGGTGATCACGGTGAGCACCACGGCGATACCGGTGTCGAGCACGAAGTCGGCGATCAGCAGGACCGCGCTCACCATCGCGACCAGCATGAAGGCCAGGCCAGCGGAGGCCATCCGGTGGGCGAAGCGGACCAGTTCCGGCTTGCGGCCCTGGCGGAACAGCGCCCGGTGGAAGGCGACCGGCGAGATGATCATCGCGGTGGCCGCGGCGGCGGACAACAGGGCCAGGATGTAGACGTCCCGCTGGAACTCGCTGGTCCGGGTGAACCCGTTACTGAACGGCAGGGTCAGCAGGAAGGCGAAGAGGATCTGCACGCCGGTCTGGGCGACCCGCAGTTCCTGGAGCAGATCGGCGAAGTTGCGTTGCCATCGCTGCTTCTCGGATTCCTTCGACACGCGTTACCTCCGGTTCAGACGGTACGACCGACGGGGGCACCCCCCGTCGGCAGCAACGCCTGTGCCCGATCCGCAATCGCCCGAAACCGATTCACGAAACCCGATCGGCCCCCGCCGCCGGCACCGTCAGGCCGACCCGCGTACCCGGGCCAGGACCGCCTCGGCCAGCGGGCCCGGCGCCTCGTCGGGAATCCAGTGGGTCACCCCGGGGAGCACCACGAACCGGTAGTCCCCCGACACGTGCCGCACGCACGCCTGCGCGGCGGCCCGCCCGATCGCCACGTCCCGGTCGCTCCACACGTAGCTGGTCGGCACGCCCACCGGACCGACCGCCTTCATGTCCCGCCCCGACATCGCCCGGTACCAGTTCAGCGCCCCGGTCAACGCGCCGGGCGTCCGCAACGGCCCGGCGTACCCGGCCACCCGGGCCGGGTCACCGACGCCGGACAGCAGCCGGCGCAGCACCAACCCCCGCCCGGCCAGCAGCACCCTCTCCGCCAGGCCCGCCCGGCGGAACAACGCCATGTACGCCGAACGCGCCCGCTGCCGGCGGTCGGTGGCCAGCGCGTACCCGAAGGCGGCCGGGTGCGGCACCGAGACCGCGGTGAGGGTACGCACCCGCTGCGGATGCCCCGCCGCCAGCGCCCAGGCGACGACCGCGCCCCAGTCGTGCCCCACCACGTGCGCGGTGTCGACACCCAGCGCGTCCAACACCGCCACCGCGTCGGCCACCAGTTCCGGCAGCCGGTAGTCGGCCACCCCGGCCGGACGGGCCCCGGGCGAGTAACCCCGCTGGTCGGGTGCGTACGTGCGCAGCCCGGCGGCGTGCAGGGCGGGCACCACCGCGTCCCACTCCCCACCGTTCTGGGGGAAGCCGTGCAGCAGCAGCACCACGTCGCCGCCCTCGGGGCCACCGGCCCGCACGTCGAACGTCAGCCCCCGCGCCGCCACCCGCATGATCGTCAGACTACCGAGCGACCCGGGCCCCCGCCCGCGCGTCGAATGCCGGGAACCATGACCTGCTGGGCCGTTGCCGCAGGTCGGTGCTAGCGTCTGCCGAGACAACTTCACATCCGACAGGGGAGCGCACAGCGCTGAGAGTGCGGGCACCGCCCGCAGACCCTCGAACCTGATCTGGGTAATGCCAGCGCAGGGAGTTCGGTCGACCTCCAGCCGCGCCGCCGTCCGGCTGCCGCCGGGCGCGGCGTGCGTCTTCTCCTGGTTCGATCGCTGGACTGGGAGCACCGACATGCAGCACACCACCACCAACCGGTGGCGCACGATCGACATCGTGGTCGCCGCCGTGATCGCCGTGGCCTTCGGGGTCATCTTCTGGGCCTGGGGCCTGGTCTGGAAGGCCGCCGACCCGGCGTTCGCCGCCGCACCGGCCAGCCAGGCCGTGATGTACGGCGTCTGGCTCGTCCCCGCCGTGCTCGGCGGCCTGGTCATCCGCAAGCCGGGGGCGGCCCTGTTCTGCGAGGCCGTCGCCGCCACCGTCTCCGCGCTGCTCGGCGCGGAGTGGGGCGGCATCACCATCGTCCAGGGCCTGATCCAGGGTCTCGGCGCGGAACTGGCCTTCGCCGCGTTCCGCTACCGGGCGTACCGGCTGCCGGTGGCGGTGCTCGCCGGGGCGATGACCGGGCTGAGCGCCGCCCTGTTCGACTTCTTCGTCTGGAACTCCGAGTACGCCCTGGTCAGCTACCGCCTGCCGTACGCGGCACTGACCGTGCTCAGCGCCGCCGTCGTCGCCGGGGTCGGCGGCTGGTACCTGACCCGGGCGCTCGCCGAGACCGGGGTGCTCGACCGGTTCCCCGCCGCCCGCGACCGCAAGCTCGTCTGACCCCGCCGTGGCGAGCGGGGAGGGGCCGGTGGCGTGGCCGGGGTGAGGCTGGTCGGCTTCGGCTGGCGGCACGCGGGGCGGCGGGCCTGGGCGGTGCGCGGGGTCGACCTGCGCATCGACCACGGGGAACGGGTGCTGCTGCTGGGGCCGTCCGGGGCCGGCAAGAGCACCCTGCTCGCCGCGCTGGCCGGGCTGCTGCCGGCGGACTCCGGCGAGCAGGAGGGCACCGTCGAGATCGACGGCCTCGACCCCGCCAAGGCCCGCGAGCGGGTCGGCACCGTCTTCCAGGACCCGCAGTCCCAGCTCGTGATGGCCCGTTGCGGCGACGACGTCGCGTTCGGCCTGGAGAACCGGGGGGTGCCCGGCGACGAGATCTGGCCCCGGGTGGACGAGGCGCTGCGCCGGGTCGGTTTCCCGTACCACCGGGACCGGCCCACCGCGGCGCTGTCCGGCGGCGAGCAGCAGCGGCTCGCCCTGGCCGGCGTGCTGGCGCTGCGACCGGGGCTGCTGCTGCTCGACGAGCCGACCGCCAACCTCGACCCGGCCGGCGCGGACCTGGTCCGCACGGCGGTGGCCGGCGCGTTGGACCCCGACACCACCCTGGTCCTGGTCGAACACCGGGTCGCCGACGCCCTCCCCCTGGTCGACCGGGTGGTGGTGCTCACCCCCGGTGGTGGGGTCCGGGCCGACGGCACACCGGAGGCGGTCTTCGCCGCGCACGGGGCCGCGCTCGCCGCCGAGGGGGTGTGGGTGCCCGGCCACCCCACCGTGACCCGGCCGGCCGCCGGACCGCCCGGTGCGGAGTTGCTCACCGCCGACCGGCTCGGCCTGCCGCCCCGGCTGGCCCCCACCGACCTGGCCGTACGCGCCGGCGAGGCGCTCGCCGTCCTCGGCCCGAACGGGGCCGGCAAGTCCACCCTCGCGCTGCTGCTCGGCGGCCTGCTCCGTCCCGGGGCCGGCCGGCTGACCGCCACCGCCGCCCTGGCCGGCGGGGACACCCGTACGCCCCCGCACCGGTGGCGGGCCCCCGCCCTGGCCGGCCGGATCGGTTCGGTCTTCCAGGACCCGGAGCACCAGTTCGTCACCCGCACCGTCCGCGACGAACTGGCCCTCGGTCCGCGCCGGACGGGTCGCCCCGAACCGGCCGTCCGGGCCACCGTGGACGAGTTGCTGGACCGGCTGCGGCTGACCCGGCTCGCCGGGGCCAACCCGTACACCCTCTCCGGTGGGGAGGCCCGGCGGCTCAGCGTGGCGACCGCCCTGGCCACCGCGCCCCGGCTGCTGATCTGCGACGAGCCCACCTTCGGCCAGGACCGCCGCACCTGGGGTGAGCTGGTCGACCTCTTCGCCGACCTGCGTGACGCCGGACACGGCGTGGTCACCGTCACCCACGACGGGGACTTCGTCGCCGCGCTCGCCGACCGGACGGTCACCCTGCGCCCCGCCCGGGAGCAGCCGTGACCGCCCCCGCCCCGCTCCCCCGCACCGCGCCGGCGGCCCCGGCCGGTCCCGGTCCACGCGCCCGGCCGTGGGGGCGGTCGTGATCGGGCTGGAACCCGTCGCGACGCCCGGTGCGCCGCTGGCCCGGCGCAACCCGGTGGCGAAGCTCGCGGCCGGGCTGGTCTTCTCGTTCCTGCTGGTGGCCAGCCTCGACCCGGTCGCGCCGGCGGTCGCGATCGCCATCGAACTGGCGCTGCTGCCGCTGTTCGGCATCCGCTACCGGGTGCTGGCCCGGCGGGCCCTGCCACTGCTGGCCGGTGCCGTCGGCATCCTGGTCACCCTGGTGCTGTTCGCCGCCGACCGTTCCGGCCGGGTGCTCTGGGCGGCCGGGCCGCTGCTGGTCACCTCGGGGGTGCTGGTCACGGCGCTGGGGTTGGTGTTGCGGATGCTCGCGGTGGCCCTGCCCGGGGTGATCGTCTTCGCCACCACCGACCCGACCGACCTGGCCGACGCGCTGGTGCAGAACGCGAAGGCCCCCGCCCGCTTCGCCATCGGCGCGCTGGCCGCGTTCCGGCTGGTGCCGCTGCTCGGTCAGGAGTGGCAGATGCTGACCATGGCCCGCCGGGCCCGGGGCGTGGACGCCGGCCGTAACCCGCTGGCCCGGCTGCGGCTCTTCGCCGCCACGGCGTTCGCCCTGCTGGTGGGGGCGATCCGGCGCGGCACCCGGCTGGCGGTGGCGATGGACGCCCGGGGCTTCGATGCCGGCACCCCGCGTACGGTGGCCCGCCGCCAGGTGTTCCGCCCGGCCGACTGGCTGCTCGTCGCCGGAGCGGCGGCCCTGGCCGGCGGCGCGCTCGCGGTCAGCGTCGCCCTCGGCACCTTCCGCCCCCTGATCGGCTGACCCACCCCGCCCGGAGTCCCGCCCCGCCCGACCGCCGTCCCGCCCCGCGCTGCCGCCCACCCGGCCTGCCGAGCGGCAGGCCGCCGGTGCAATGGAGCCGAAACAGCGGTATCCGAGGGCTCGGATACCGCTGTTTCGGCGCAATGGTGGGACGGGCCCCGCACGGGACGGGCCCCGGGGGCGGGACCCGGCCGAGGCGGGTCAGCTGCGGCGGAAGGCGTACCGGCGGTTCTGGCCCTGGGCGGTGGTGGAGCCGGCCCGGACCGACCGGCCCGACCGCGACGGCGGTGGGGGCGGGGTCGACCGGGCGACGACGTCCGGGTGGGACGACGCGACGGCGAGGGGAACCGGATGCGTGGGCGTCACGGTGAGCGCCGCGAGCGCCGCCGCGTCCACCTCCACCGGGGACGGTACGGGGCGACGGGACTTCTTCGGACTGCGCTTGGCGGGCATACGCTGCCTCCTGACGGGATGCGGAGGGCCGCCCGGCCACGCGGGCGGCGGGCGGGCGGTCGACGGACGGGATCGGCTCCGGACGGCCGGCCACGGGTCATCACCCTGCGGATGAGGAGTGGGAGACGCGGACGCCCGAGCACGCGGACCCGCGGCCACGGCGGCGGGTCGGCTCTGGAGAGAAGGGCGTCAGATGCGCATGCCGTCACGCTAGCCCAGCCCCGTACCCGACGCACCCGCTTTTCGGCGCGGCCGACGGCGGTGGCCCCTGTCGGGCGCACGCGACCACCCTGTGACACTGGGTGGACGGCGGCTGCCGGCCCTCGCGGGCGCGCGATAGGTTCACAGCACACAGGTGACGTGAGAGGTGGCGGGTACGACATGACGCAACAGGCGACGGCGCAGATCGGCGTGACCGGGCTGGCGGTGATGGGTCGCAACCTGGCTCGGAACCTGGCCCGGAACGGGTTCACCGTGGCGGTGCACAACCGTTCCCCGGAGCGCACCCGCAGCCTGGTCGCCGAGCACGGCGACGAGGGCACCTTCGTGCCCTCGGAGTCCCTGGCCGACTTCGTCGGCTCGCTGGAGCGGCCCCGCGCGGTGATCGTCATGGTCAAGGCGGGCGCCCCCACCGACGCCGTCATCGACGAGCTGGTGCCGCTGCTGGAGGAGGGCGACATCGTCGTCGACGCCGGCAACGCCCACTTCGCCGACACCCGCCGTCGGGAGGAGACGCTGCGCGAGCACGGGCTGCACTTCGTCGGCACCGGCGTCTCCGGTGGCGAGGAGGGCGCGCTGCTCGGGCCGAGCATCATGCCGGGCGGCTCGGCGGAGTCCTACCAGAAGCTCGGGCCGATGTTCGAGAAGATCGCCGCGCAGGTGGACGGCGTCCCCTGCTGCCAGCACGTCGGCCCCGACGGCGCCGGCCACTTCGTCAAGATGGTCCACAACGGCATCGAGTACGCCGACATGCAGCTCATCGCCGAGGCGTACGACCTGCTGCGGGCCGGGCTGGGGGCGACCCCGGCGGAGATCGCGGAGATCTTCCGGGAGTGGAACACCGGCGAGCTGGAGTCGTTCCTCATCGAGATCACCGCCGACGTGCTGGCGCACACCGACGCCGCCACCGGCAAGGCGTTCGTCGACGTGGTGCTCGACCAGGCCGAGCAGAAGGGCACCGGCCGCTGGACGGTGCAGATCGCCCTCGACCTGGGCATCCCGATCACCGGCATCGCCGAGGCGACCTTCGCCAGGTCGCTGTCCGGGCACGCCGGCCAGCGTGAGGCGGCCCGCCGCACCTTCGGTGACGCGGGCGAGAAGTGGCAGGTCGAGGACCGGGACGCGTTCGTCGAGGACGTCCGCCGGGCGCTGCTGGCCAGCAAGATCGTCGCGTACGCGCAGGGCTTCGACCAGATCCGGGCCGGCAGCCGCGAGTACCACTGGGACATCGACCTGGGCGGCACCGCCACCATCTGGCGGGGCGGCTGCATCATCCGGGCGCGCTTCCTGGACCGCATCCGGGAGGCGTACGACTCGCAGCCGGAGTTGCCGACGCTGCTGGTCGCGCCGTACTTCGCCGAAGCGGTGAGCGACGGCGTGCCGAGCTGGCGTCGGGTGGTGGCGGACTCGGCGCGGGCGGGCGTGCCCACCCCGGCCTTCTCCTCGTCGCTCGCCTACTTCGACGCGCTGCGCGCGGAGCGGCTGCCGGCGGCCCTGATCCAGGGCCTGCGGGACAACTTCGGCGCGCACACCTACCACCGGATCGACCGGGAGGGCGCGTTCCACACCCTGTGGGCGACCGCCGACCGCTCCGAAGTGGCCGGCTGACCGGCCCGTCGACGCCGGTGCGGTGTCCCCGCCGCACCGGCCCGGTGCGGCGGGTCCGCCCGGGGCCGTAGAGGCATGACGAACGCCCCGCCGTTCCGGTACGTGCCGGAACGGCGGGGCGTTCTCACGAATGGGCCCGGTGCCGGTTACGGCGGTCCGGGCCGACCGGTGGCCGGCGGGGGCATCCGCCGGGCTGGTCAGCGGCGGGCGACCGACCGGCCGTCACCAGAACCGGCGACGGCGGGCCCGCTGCGGGCGCAGCACGTCGGCGCCCCGGGACAGCATCCGGCTCACCCCGCTGGGGCCGCGCCGGGCCTCCAGGGTGTGGCTCAGCCGGCGGGCGCCCGCCGCAGCCAACGGCACGGCGACCGCCATGACCGCCCACTGTGCGATCCGCTTCTGAATCATGAGTGCTCACCTCCGCGATTGGCTGCTCACCAGGGGATACCCCGGCGGTGAGATCACCAATCGTGGCCCGGTCAGCGCGGCGGGGCGACCGGGTTGGGCAGCGCGCCGCCGAAGCGGCGGTCCCGCTGGGCGTACAGCTCGCAGGCGTACCACAGGTGGCGGCGGTCGAAGTCCGGCCAGAGGGTGTCCAGGAACACCAGTTCGGCGTACGCCGACTGCCAGAGCATGAAGTTCGAGATCCGTTCCTCGCCGGAGGGGCGCAGGAAGAGGTCCACCTCGGGGACCTCCGGGTGGTAGAGGTACTTCGCCACGGTCTTCTCGGTGATCCTGTCCGGGTCGAGCCGACCGGCGGCCACCTCCCGGGCGATCGCGGCGGCGGCGTCGGCGATCTCGGCCTGGCCGCCGTAGTTGACGCAGAACTGGAGGGTCAGCGTCGAGTTGCCCCGGGACATCTCCTCGGCGGTCTGCAACTCGGCGATGACGCTCTTCCACAGCCGGCCCGCCCGCCCCGACCACACCACCCGTACGCCCAGGTCGACGAGCTGGTCGCGGCGGCGACGGATGACGTCCCGGTTGAAGCCCATCAGGAACCGGACCTCGTCCGGCGAACGCCGCCAGTTCTCGGTGGAGAAGGCGTACGCCGACAGGTAGGGCACACCCAGCTCGATCGCCCCCTCCACGGTGTCGAAGAGGCTGTACTCCCCCTGCTCGTGGCCCTTGGTGCGGGGCAGGCCGCGCTCCTTGGCCCAGCGGCCGTTGCCGTCCATCACCACCGCGACGTGCTTCGGCAGCGCCTCGGCGGGCAGCGCCGGTGGACGTGCCCCCGACGGGTGCGGGGTCGGCGGCACCGGCTCCCGCCGGCCGGACCTCAACGATCGGATCACTCGGTCATCTCCCTGTCCAGACCCTCCACACCGACCCGGGGCGGCCGCACCCGGCCACCCCGCGTACCGCCGTCGTCCCCGGCCGGCACGCCGCCCACCGGGCCGGTGTCCGGCGCACCGGTCGGCGGGCCACCCCGGTCGACCAGCGGCAGCGAGCGTAGCGCGCGTTCCAGGTGCCACTGCAGGTGCGCCGCGACCAGGCCACTGCACTCCCGGCGTACCCCGGTGGCGGTGGCGTCGGCGACCTGCCAGTCGCCGCTGGTGAGGGCGGACATCAGGTCGATGGTGGCCGGTGCGGGGTGGGCCGCGCCGGGCGGCCGGCAGTCCGGGCAGACCGCCCCGCCCGCCGGTACGGAGAACGCCCGGTGCCGTCCCGGGGTGCCGCAGACCGCGCAGGCGGTCAGGGCCGGTGCCCACCCGGCGAGGCTCATCCCGCGCAGCAGGTAGGCGTCGAGCACCAGCGTGGTGGCGTGCTCGCCCAGGGACAGCGCCTTGAGCGCGCCGAGGGTGAGCTGGAACAGCCGCAGCGACGGTTCCCGCTCGACGGGGGTGAGACGTTCGGCCGTCTCCGCGATCGCGCTCGCCGCCGTGTACCGGGGGTAGTCCCCGAGGAAGCGCCTGCCGTACAGGTCGATGCCCTCGACCTGGCTGACGCTGTGCAGCGAACTGCCGACGTTGCCCTTCGGGTCCCCGGCGAGCTGGAGGTCGACGTGCCCGAACGGTTCCAGCCGGGCGCCGAACTTGCTGGTGGTGCGGCGTACCCCCCGGGCCACCGCGCGCAGCCGGCCGTGCCGGCGGGTCAGCAGCGTGATGATCCGGTCGGACTCGCCCAGCTTCTGCACACGCAGCACCACCGCGTCGTCGCGGTAGAGCTGTCGGCGGTACCCGGCCATCGGGTCATTCTCTCTCGGGGTGGGAAATCAGGGTCGGATCGGGGTGGGTCGGCGCTGCGCCCCGGATGTGCGCCGGGGTGCGACGGCCGTAGGTTGCTGGTCATGGCACTTCCCCGCAGCGTGGTCGCCCTGGGCGCGACCGCCGCCCTCATCCTCGCCACCGGGTGCGACACACTGGCGTTCCGGCGGCTGGACTTCGACACCACCGAGACGGCGAAGATCGCCCGGATCACCGTCCGGCCCGGTTCCGGGGACGTCGTGGTGCGGGCCACCGGCCCGGCCACCGGGGTACGCGTCAAGCGGGTGCTCCGCTACCAGGGCGACCAGCCCGACACCACGTACCAGGTCACCGGCGACGAGCTGGTGCTGGACACCGGCTGCGGACCCCGCTGCTCGGTGTCGTACGAGGTGACCGCCCCACCCGGGGTGCGGGTGCAGGGCAAGACGGGCTCCGGTGACGTCGAGTTGGCCAGGATCGGGTCGGTCGACCTCTCCCTGGGCTCGGGCAACCTGCGGATCGCCGACGCCAGCGGCCCGGTGCGGGCCGAGAGCGGCTCGGGCAACATCGAGGTGCTCAACGTCACCGGCCCGGTCGACCTGCGGGCGTCCTCCGGTGACGTCACCGGCACCCGGCTCGGCGGCGAGGTGTCGGCCGAGACCAGCTCCGGCAACATCACGCTCGTCCTGACCACCGCGGCCTCGGCGCGGGCCCACGCCGGCAGCGGCGACGTCGAGCTGACGGTGCCGGCGGGCCGGTACCGGGTGAAGTCCGACGTCGGCTCGGGGGAGGCCGACCTCGGGGTGACCGACGATCCGGCGGCGTCGCTGGTGCTGGACCTCAAGACCGGCAGCGGGAACGTCACGGTCGTGCAGCGGTGAGGCGTCCCGGCGTACCTCACCGGGCCCTGATCCCGGCGGTGTCCGTCCCGGCCGCCCGGGGGGCCGGGACGACGGGCGTCGCCGGCACCGGTCGGGCCGGCCGCCGGCCGGGGACCAGTTCGGGGCGGCGGCGGGCCGCCACGTCCTCGACCCAGCCGACCAGCAGGGTCACTACGCCGACCAGCAGGAAGACCAGCACCACCCGGATCGCCAGCCCCCACGGGTCGCGGGTCGACCAGCCGACCAGCCCCACCAGCGGGGTGAGCGCCACCACGAAGGGCATGTGCCACAGGTAGATGGTCAGCGCGCGCCGGTTCGCGACCGTCACCAGCCGACTGACGATCCGGTTGCGGTCCACCCAGGCGGCGGCGGTCGGGGCCCGGCCGATGACGAGCAGGATGAACGCCGCCGACCACAGGGCGTTGCCCAGCGGGATGTCGTTGAGGTCGTAGCCGCGTGGCCCGGGGTGGGTGAGGATCCAGCCGGCGCCGGCCCCGGCCAGCAGCAGCGCCACCGGCACCAGCACCCGGCCGGCCAGCCGGCGCAGCAGCCCGTCGTGGTGGGCGAAGCCGAGCAGCCAGGCGCCGAAGTACAGGCCGAAGTCGCGCACCGCCGCCGAGGTGGTGGTCAGCAGACCGGCCTCGATCGCGACCAGCAGCAGGTAGGGGGCGACCAGGGTGGGCAGCGGGGCCCGGCGGAACAGCCACAGCGCCACCGGGGAGGCGAGCACGAACCACAGGTAGTCCCGCAGGTACCAGATCGGGCTGAGCGCGAGCGCACCCCAGTAGTTGGCCGGCGGGTCGGTGATGGGGAACAGCCACAGCACCACCCGGGGGGTGAACTCCAACCCGGTCAGCAGCATCGCCGGGACGAAGACCACCGCCACCACCCACAGCGAGGGCAGCAGCCGACGCAGCCGACGCCCGACCGCGGGCACGCCGGACCGGTCCAGCGACGCCGCCATCAGCGACCCGGCCAGGGCGAACATGACCGACATGGCCGGGAAGACCAGCGTCAGCGAGGCCAGCCCGGTGACGTGGTAGACCACGACCCGGACGATGGCCAGGAACCGGAGCAGATCCAGATATCGGTTACGCATCAGGCTGCATCTATGTGGGGGACGGATGGACGTCCCCTACCCTGCGCACCCGACCTGTGAAACCGCTGCTAATCGGTGCCTGACGTGAAACTTCCCATATCAGTGTCCGAATTCCATCCGGCGTACGGAATCAGAAACCCAGCTTGCGCAACTGCTTCGGATCGCGCTGCCACTCCTTGGCCACCCGGACGTGCAGGTCCAGATAGACCCGGGTGCCGAGCAGCTCCTCGATCTGCTTACGGGCGGTGGTGCCGACCTCCTTGAGCCGGCTGGCCCGGTGACCGAGCACGATCGCCTTCTGGCTGGGCCGCTCGACGTAGACGTCGGCGTAGATCTTCATGAGCTGACCCTCGGGGATCATCTCCTCCACCACCACGGCGATCGAGTGCGGCAGCTCGTCGCGGACCCCCTCCAGCGCCGCCTCCCGGATCAGCTCGGCGACCAGCACCTGCTCCGGTTCGTCGGTGAGCATGTCGTCCGGGTAGAGCTGCGGCGACGGGGGCAGGTGACCCGTCATCACGTCGACCAGGGTGTCCACCTGGTGCCCGGAGACCGCGCTGACCGGCACCACGGCGGCGAAGTCACCCAGCTCGCTGACCGCGAGCAACTGCTCGGCCAGCCGCCGCTTGTCGACCAGGTCGGTCTTGGTGACCACGGCGATGACGGTGGCCTTCAACTCGCTCAGCTCGCCGCTGATGAACCGGTCGCCCCGGCCCACCGGCTCGTCGGCCGGAATGCAGAGGCCGATCACGTCGACCTCCGTCCAGGTGGTGCGCACCAGGTCGTTGAGGCGCTCGCCGAGCAGGGTCCGCGGCCGGTGCAGGCCCGGGGTGTCCACCAGCACCAGCTGCGAATCCGGCCGGTGCAGCACGGCCCGGATGACGTGCCTGGTGGTCTGCGGCTTGTTGGAGGTGATCGCGATCTTGGTGCCGACGATCGCGTTGGTCAGGGTCGACTTGCCGGCGTTCGGCCGCCCGACGAAACACCCGAAACCCGCACGGTACGGCCGCTGCTCCACGCCTGTCACTCGATCACCGTGCCGAGGACCGTCCCGTCCGGCGCGGCCACGTGGATCGGCGCGTCGGCGGACAGGTCACGCACCGCGGCATGACCCGCCCCGTCCAACGTCGACGCCTCGGTCACCACCACCGCCGCCTCCAGCCGGCTCGCCCCGGCCGCCACCGCCGACGCCACCGCGAGCTGCAACGCCGTGACCGTCAACGAGGGCAGCGCGACGCTCGCCGCCGCGTACGTCCGGCCGTCCTGGTCGCGGACCGCCGCGCCCTCCACCGCGCCGACCCGGGCACGGGCACCACGGGCCAGCACGACCAGCTTGCCGTCCTCGGCGCTCAACTCGGCCGGATCGGACGGGGTGGGCCGGGCGGCCGGCTCGACGGGTGTCTCAGGCATCGGCGGGTTGCCTCTCCTCGGTGCTGTTCTGACTGTCACGGGAATCGGGACCGTCCGACGGCACCCGGCTGACCAGCACGCTGTCTATCCGGTTACGTCGGCCGGTGGTGCCCTCGGCGACCAGTTTGAGGCCGGCCACCTCGGCGTCGGCACCCGGGATCGGCACCCGCCCCAGAGCCTGCGCCAACAGGCCACCGACCGTCTCCACCTCGTCGGTGGGCAGCTCGGTGTCGAACAACTCGCCCAGGTTCTCCACCGGCAGCCGGGCGGTGACCCGCACCGCGCCGTCGGCCAGGTGCTCCACCGGCGGGCGCTCGACATCGTACTCGTCGGTGATCTCGCCGACGATCTCCTCCAGGATGTCCTCGATGGTGACCAGGCCGCCGGTGCCGCCGTACTCGTCGACGACGATGACCAGGTGGTTGCGGGCCGCCTGCATCTCCGACAGCAGGTCGTCGACGGGCTTGGACTCCGGCACGAACGTCGCCGGCCGCATCAGCTCGGCCACCGGCGTCTGGTGGGCCCGCAGGTCACCACCCCGGGTACGCCTGATGAGGTCCTTGAGGTAGAGCACGCCGAGCACGTCGTCGACGCTCTCGCCGATCACCGGGATGCGGGAGAACCCGGAGCGCAGGAACAGCGCCAGCGCCTGGGAGAGGGTCTTGCCCTCCTCGATCCACACCATCTCGGTACGCGGCACCATCACCTCCCGGGCGATGGTGTCGCCGAGCGCGAAGACCGAATGGATCATCTGGCGTTCGCCGTGCTCCACCACCCCCCGCTGCTCGGCCAGGTCGACCAGCTCCCGCAGCTCGACCTGGGTGGCGAACGGCCCCTCCCGGAAGCCGCGTCCCGGGGTGACCGCGTTGCCGATCAGGATCAGCAGCGAGGCCAGCGGGTTCAGCGCCCGGCCCAGCCAGCGCACCAGCGGCGCCACCGCGCGGCCCACCGCGTACGCGTGCTGCCGGCCCAGGGTGCGCGGGGCCACCCCCACCACCACGAAGCTGACCACGGTCATCGCGCCGGCGGTCACCAGCGCCGCCCGCCAGCCCGCGCCGAAGCTGTCCACCGCGACCAGGGCGACCAGGGTGGTGGCGGTCAGCTCGGCGAGCAGCCTGAGCAGCAGCAACAGGTTGAGGTGGCGGACCACGTCACCCGCGACGGCCTGGAGGGTACGCGCGCCGCGCGCCCCGTCGCGGGCCAGCTCCGCGGCGCGGGCCGGGGAGACCGCGGCCAGCGCGGCCTCGGTCATCGCGATCAGGCCGGCGAGCACCACCAGGCCGGCCGCGAAGAAGATCAGCTGAAGATCGGGAAGGCCGGCGGTCGGACCGGCCGCGACTATGTCCATCACCGGGACCGGGTCGACCGCCAGCTGGCCAGCAGCCGGGCCTGGAGGGCGAACATCTCCCGCTCCTCCTCCGGCTCGGCGTGGTCGTAGCCGAGCAGGTGCAGCACCCCGTGCACGGTGAGCAGGTGCAGCTCGTCGGCGGCGCTGTGCCCGGCGGTGGCCGCCTGCTTGGCCGCCACCTCCGGGCAGAGCACGATGTCGCCGAGCAGGGCCGGTTCACCGCCGGCCGGGGCGCTCTCCCCCGGGCCGTGGTCGACGCTGCCCTCGTCCATGGGGAAGGCGAGCACGTCGGTGGGGCCGTCGCCGCCCATCCAGCGATGGTTCAGCTCGGTCATGTAGCCGATGTCGACAAGCAGCACGGACAGCTCGGCGAGCGGGTTGACCCCCATCTCGTCGAGGGCGTGCCGGGCCACGGCGAGCACCGCGTCGGTGTCGACCTCGGCACCGGACTCGTTGGCGATCTCGATGGACAACTGTCTTCCTCTGGTTGGTTGGCGGCGTCGGCCGGCCCGTTGGTTAGCGGCGTCGGCCGGCCCGGCCGCCCTGGGCGGTCCGCCCCGGCACGGCGTGCACGCCCTGCGCCTGCTGGTTCTCCCGCTCGTCCCAGCGGGCGTACGCGTCGACGATCTCACCGACCAGCCGGTGCCGGACCACGTCCGCGCTGGAGAGCTGCGCGAAGTGCACGTCCTCGACGTTTGCCAGGATCTCCCGGACCACCCGCAGCCCGCTGGCCGTCCCGCCGGGAAGGTCCACCTGGGTGACGTCACCGGTCACCACGATCTTGGAACCGAAGCCCAGCCGGGTGAGGAACATCTTCATCTGCTCGGGCGTGGTGTTCTGCGCCTCGTCCAGGATGATGAACGCGTCGTTGAGGGTGTTGTGGGTGACCAGGAAGTCGTCGGTCACGTACAACGAGTCCTCGGCCGCCACCTGGATGCACATCGTCTCCTGGACCCCGGCCGGCAGGATCGAGTCGATGAACCGCATCGGTCGTCCGCCGCCGTGCTCGTCGTAACGCTGGCGCTTGCGGGCCAGCCGGAACGGCGGAACACCTGAAGGCAGCCGGATCTCCACGACGTAGGCGTCGGCGCGGTGCGGAACCGGAAGCCCGTTGGCCAGACCAGGCGTCCGTCCCTCAGCCTCCCGCACCCGCCAGGTCGCCACCCCACCGAGTGACTGGACCAGGTAGACGACGTCGTCCCGCAACCGGGCCGACGTCGTCGAGTACTGCACCCGACAGGTGCGCCCCGCCTGGACGACCGGCCCCCCATCGCTGTCCAGCAGCCCCTGCAGGACGGCCAGCCGCACGTCGACACCGTTCTGCAGGTAGACGTCGGGCACGGACTTGGTCGCCGACTTCGCACCGGCAAGATTCAGTTCACGAAGGACGAGCGTCACCGGGTTGGCGACGATCACCCCGCCCCGGTGACCGTTGGCGTGCCGGAGCACGTAGTCGTAGTTGCTCTTGCGCACCAGCTCGATGCCGGGCAGTGCCGCAGCGAGCGCGTCGGCCAGCTCCGGGTCGGCGGTGCTGAAGGCCGGGGTGGCCCGCGACGAGATGGCACCGTCGCCGAGCAGCAGACCGAGGGCGTACGGGTCGAGCGGCACCTCCTGCGACTCGAGCTGCACCGGTGCCACGACCGGAAGCTCGTACCGGCGGATGTGCCCCCGCCGCTCCTTGCCGATCATCTCGCGCGTCTCGAGGGTGCGCCGACCGCCGCGCCGCTTGTCCTCCGGGGTGGCCACGGTCCAGAGGTGTTCACCACAGCAGAGAGTGGACGCGCCGTCCTGGGTCGTGACCCGGTAGACCTGCTTGGGGCCCTGCGGGTAGATGCCGATCACCGGTGTGGGCGTCCCGTTCGAGCCGATGACCAGGTCACCGACCCGCAACGACCCGAACGGCCGGAAACCTTCCGGAGTCAGCACCCGTGCGTCGTACGGCTGCGCGCGACCCCGCATGTACGCCAGCGGGGCCACCTCGATGGTGCCGGCGGCCATCAGCTTCGGGATCGACTCCGGGTCGAGCATGTCGTGCAGCGCGTCGTAGAGCGGGCGCAGGTACGGGTCGATCTTCTCGTTCAGGGTGCCCGGCAGGAAGCCCAGCCGCTCGCCCGCCTCGACCGCCGGACGGGTCAGGATGATCCGGCTGACCTGCTTGGCCTGGAGCGCCTGGACGGCCTTCGCCATCGCCAGGTAGGTCTTGCCGGTGCCGGCCGGACCGATGCCGAACACGATCGTGTTGGCGTCGATCGAGTCGACGTACGTCTTCTGCCCCAGCGTCTTGGGACGGATGGTGCGCCCGCGCCGGGAGAGGATGTTGAGGGTGAGGACCTCGGCGGGCCGCTCGGTGCCGCCCTGTTCGAGCATGCCGACGGTACGCCGGACAGCGTCAGTGGTCAGGGTCTCGCCTTTCTCGATCAGTTCGAGCAGCTCGCTGAAGAGGCGCTCGGCGAGAGCGTTGTCCGCGGGCGCGCCGGTGATGGTGATCTCGTTGCCGCGAACGTGCACGTCGCTGGTGACCGAACGTTCGACGAGTCGCAGGATCTCGTCGCCCGCGCCGAGCAGGTTGACCATGATCTTGGCATCGGGAACCGTGATCCTGGTCTGCACCCGGGGCGGGCCGGGAGGTGGGGTGCCGGTCATAGGTCGGGCCGTGGGGCCCTGCGCCACCTGCTTCCATCTCGCGCCGTGCCCTGCTGGCGCGGCGTGCGGACGATACTCCCATCGTATCCGCTCGGCCCCGGCGGCACCGCGTCACTTTTCCCCGCCCCGCGGGACCGGGCGTTCGCACCGCCTCCCGGGCCCGGGTCGACGGCCGGCGTCGGACCGGGGCCGCCCGGTCACGCCCGGAAGTCGTACCTGTCGAAGGTCTCCTGGCGGCGGGTGAAGCGGTAGGTGGCCCAGTGCATCGCGACCACCGTCCCAGCGGCGTCGCGGGTGAGCCGCAGCAACTCCCCGACCTCCCGCCCGGAGACCGTCCGGAACACGTCCGGCGACTGCGGCGTCGGCGCGAACACCGCCGGGGGCCGCCCCGCCGGATCGTCCGCGCCCCGGGCCCGCAACGCCCCGTCGTGCCAGGAGAAGACGTACTCGAAGCCCTCGCCCCACCAGCGGCCCAGCACCCCGCGCAGCGGGCCGGGCGCACCCGGGCCCGGCCGCCACGGCACGATCTCCGCCGGGTCGTGCTCGGCCGAGGCGGCCAGCAGCCGGTGCGGCAGCTCCAGCACCTCGGCGGCGGTGCCGCAGGAGGCGAGCACCGCGCAGCCCATCGCGCCGGGCGTGCCGTCCCCGCCGCGCCGGCCGTAGACGCCGGCCAGGAAGCCCGGCATCGCGCCGTCGTGCCCCACGTGCACCACCCGGTCCGGGAACGGGACCATGATCAGCCCTAGCCCGAAGCCGGCCTTCCAGACCGTCTCGTCGGTGGTGGTCACCGGCCAGCGCATCTCGTCCAGCGTCGTCGCGGCGAGCACCGCCCCGGTCGGGTCCAGCGCGGCCGAGTCGGCCAGGAACGCCGCCCAGCGGGCCATGTCCGTCGCGGTGCTCCACAGTTGGCCGGCCGGCCCGACCGCCCCGAAGTCGGTCGGCGGCTCCGGATGCGCCTCGTCGGAGTACGCGTCGACCAGGAACCCGGTCACCGCCTGCGGCCCCGGGTCGACCGAGGTGTCGGCCAGCCCCAGCGGGGTGAGCACCCGGTCGGCGAGCACCTCGGCCCAGGTGCCGCCGCGCAGCGCGCCGACCAGCCGACCGAGCAGCGCCATGCCCAGGTTCGAGTAGTGGTAACGGCGGCCGGTGGGCAGCACCCGCTCGGCCCGGACCAGGTCCGCCACGAGTTCGTCCACCTGCGGCGCACGCAGCGTGTCCCAGACGTCGCCGTACGGCTCACGTTGCAGCCCGGCGGTGTGCGAGAGCAGCCGGCGCACGGTCAGGTCGCCGTGCGCGGGCAGGTCGAGGTGCCGGCCCACCGGGTCGTCCAGGTCGAGCAGCCCGTCGTCGCGGCACTGCAGCACCAGCACGGCGGTGAAGGTCTTGGTGACCGAGCCGATCCGGAACCGGCTCGCCGGGCCGAGGACCGTGTCGTTGCCGGTGCCGCCGACCTGGAAGTTCCAGAGCGGACTGTCGGCCCGGTGCAACGCCACCGCCAGGGCGGGCACCCGTGCCTGCGCCTGGGTCCCGCGGACCATCCGTTCCAGCCGACGCCGGGTCGGTGCGCCCTGGCCGCCCCGGTCGGGCGCCCCGTCGGCCGTCGACGTCACACCAGGTCCCGGGCCAGCATCGGGCCCAGGGGCGCGCCGCCGAGCAGGTGGGCGTGCACGTGGAAGACCTCCTGACCGCCGTACGGGCCGGTGTTGAACATCAGCCGGAAGCCGTCACCGGTCAGCCCCTCGTCCTCGGCCACCGCCGCCGCCGTGGCCAGCACCTCCCCGGCCAGCCCCGGGTCACCCTGGCCGAGCGTCGCCACGTCGGCATAGTGCTCCTTGGGGATGATCAGCACGTGTACCGGCGCCTTCGGCCCGATGTCACGGAAGGCCAGGGTGGTGGCGGTCTCCTTGACGATGGTGGCCGGAATCTCCCCGGCGACGATGCGGCAGAACAGACAGTCGGCTCCCATCCCCCCACTCTAAAGACCCCGCTCCCCCACTCCCCGGCCCGTCCCTCCCCCTCCCGCCTCGCCCCTTGCGCTCTGCCCCCGCTTCGCCCCGCCCCGGTGATCAAGAGCTTTACGTCAATCCCAGGCCCGCCGATGACGCCAACCTCTTGATCACCGGTCACGCCGCCGGGGGACGGTGGTACCCGACGGCATTCAGAGGCGGTGATCAAGAGGTTTGGGGCGGGAATGGGGCTGGGAGATGACGCAAACTTCTTGATCACCGGGGGCGCCGACGGGAGGCGGCACCGGAGGAGCGGTGATCAAGAGGTTTGGGGCGGGGATCGGGCTGGGGATGACGCAAAGCTCTTGATCACCGGGGCAGCGGGCAGGGGTAGGGCGGGGGCAGGAGGTGGGAGCAGGGGTGGAGAGGCAGGCGGGGGTGGGTTACCAGCGGGAGAGGCGGGTGGCGAGGACGGCCAGGGCGGCGGGGCCGGCGGTGGAGGTGCGCAGGACCGAGGGGCCCAGGCGTACCGGGCGGGCGCCCGCGTCGGTGAAGGTGGTCAGCTCGGTCGGGGCGATGCCGCCCTCCGGCCCGACGACCAGGACGATCTCGCCGGTGGTCGGCAGGTCGACCGCGGTGAGCCGGTCGTCGGCCTCCTCGTGCAGGACGAACGCCGTGCCCGCCCCGGCGATCCGGCGGGCCACCGTGGCGGTGGACTCGTCCGGGGCGCCGGCCACCACCGGCAGCCACGCCCGACGGGCCTGTTTGGCCGCCTCCCGGGCCGTCGCCACCCACTTCTCCCGGGCCCGTACGCCCCGGTCGCCGCGCCACTGCGCCACCGAGCGGGACGCCGCCCAGGGCACGATCTCGTCCACCCCGACCTCGGTCATCGCCTGCACGGCCAACTCGCCCCGGTCGCCCTTGGCGATGCCCTGCACCACGACCAGCCGGGGGACGTCCGCGTCGACGTACCCCCGGGAGGTGACGGTGAGGTCGAGGGCGCCCCGGCCGACGGCGGTGACCACGGCGGTGGCGGTGCCGCCCCGCCCGTCGGCGAGCAGCAGTTCCTCGCCGACGCGCAACCGTTGCACGGTGGCGGCGTGGTGCCCCTCGGGGCCGTCCAGGGTGAACTGGTCGGCAGGGGGCAGCGACTCGACCAGGAACAGCGGCGCGGACACGCCGATCAGGCTAACCGGCCCGGCCGGCCGGGGAGCCACCCGGGACTCCGGCCGGCCGGGACGCCCCGACCGGCACGAAACCGCACGGGGACAAGCCGACCACGACAGCCCGACCGGCGGAGACCAGTCGGAACAGCCCGACCGGTCAGGCGTGGCCGTTGAAGGCGTCGCGCATCCGGGAGAAGAAGCCGCCCTGCTTGCTCAGCTCGGCGACCTCCTCGCCCCGGGTCTTGGCGAAGTCCCGCAGCATCTTCTCCTGGTCGGCGTCGAGCTTGGTGGGGGTACGCACGTCAAGGTGGACGTAGAGGTCACCCCGGCCGGTGCCGCGCAGGTGCGGTACGCCCCGGGCGCGCAGCCGCAGCGTGCTGCCCGGCTGGGTGCCGGCCTTGACGTCGACGGTCTCGTCGCTGTCAAGCGTCTTGATGGTGAGCCGGGTGCCCAGCGCGGCGGCGGTCATCGGCACGGTGACCCGGCAGTGCAGGTCGTCGCCCTTGCGGGAGTAGACGTCGTGCGGCCGCTCGTGGATCTCTACGTAGAGGTCACCGGCGGTGCCGCCACCCGGGCCCACCTCGCCCTGCTGGGCGAGCCGGATGCGCATGCCGTCCTCGACGCCGGCCGGGATCTTGACGGTCAGCGAGCGGCGGGTCCGCACCCGGCCGTCGCCGGCGCAGGTCGGGCAGGGGTGCGGGATGGTGGTGCCGTAGCCCTGGCAGACGGTGCACGGCCGGGCCGAGACGACCTGCCCGAGGAAGGTGCGCTGCACCGACTGCACCTCGCCCCGGCCGCCGCACGCCTCGCAGGTCGCCAGGTGGGTGCCGGCCGCGGTGCCCGCCCCGGAGCAGGTGGTGCAGAGCACGGCGGTGTCGACCGTGATCGGGGCCTCGACGCCGAAGGCGGTCTCGTGCAGGTCGAGTTCCAGCCGCAGGATCGCGTCGGCCCCGGGCCGGGTACGCGGCCGCGGGCCACGGGTGCCACCGGCCGCGCCGCCGAAGAAGGCGTCCATGATGTCCTGGAAGCCGACGAACGGACCGGCCCCGCCGGGGCCGCCCGGGCCGCCGGCGCCCCCGCCGCCCGGGGCGAGCGGGTCGCCGCCCAGGTCGACGATCTGCCGCTTCCGGTCGTCCGAGAGGACCTCGTACGCGGCGTTGATGTCCTTGAACTTCTCCTGTGCCTCCGGGTCCGGATTCACGTCCGGGTGGAACTGCCGCGCCAGCTTGCGGTAGGCGCGCTTGATCTCGTCGTCGGAGGCTTCCCGGCTCACGCCGAGAATGCCGTAGTAGTCCCTGGCCACTGCGTTCCGTGTCCTCATGTTCGTCTCGCGTTTGCGCCGGTCGGCGGCCGGAGCCGGCCGCCGGCCCTGACTGGTCAGTTCTGGGCCAGCAGCTCGCCCACGTAGCGTGCCACGGCCCGCACCGTGGCGATGGTGCCGGGGTAGTCCATCCGGGTCGGGCCGAGCACGCCCAGCCCGCCGACGATGGTGGTGCCCGGGCCGTACCCGGTGCTGACCACCGAGGCGGCGCGGAGATTGTCGACCTCGTTCTCGTCGCCGATCAGCACCCGGGTGGTGCTCGGTTCCGCCTCGCCGATCAGCTTGAGCAGCACGACCTCCTCTTCGAGCGCCTCCAGGATGGGTCGCAGCGAGCCCTGGAAGTCGAGCAGGCCACCCCGGGTGAGGTTGGCGGTGCCGGCCAGCGCGAGCCGCTCCTCGGTGCGTTCCACCAGGGTCTCCAGCAGCACGGTGGACAGGGTGGTCATCGCGCCGCGCAGGTGCGGAGCACTCTCGTCGACGAGCGCCTGCACCAGCGGCGGAGTGTCGGACAACCGACTCCCGACCAGTTTCTCGTTGACCAGCCGGCGCAGGTCGAGGACGTCGTCGGCGGGGACCGGCGCGGCCAGCTCGACCAGCCGTTGCTCGACCCGCCCGGTGTCGGCGATCATGACCAGCATCAGCCGGGTGGTGGAGATCGGCACCAGTTCGAGGTGGCGTACCGACGAGCGGGCCAGCGACGGGTACTGCACCACGGCGACCTGCCGGGTGAGCTGCGCCAGCAGGCGTACGGTGCGGTGTACCACGTCGTCGAGGTCGACCGCGCCGACCAGGAAGCGCTCGATGGCCCGGCGTTCGGCGGGGCTGAGCGGCTTGACCCGGGAGAGCCGGTCGACGAAGAGGCGGTAGCCCCGGTCGGTGGGGACCCGGCCGGCGCTGGTGTGCGGCTGCCGGATGTAGCCCTCCTCCTCCAGCACCGCCATGTCGTTGCGGACGGTCGCCGGGGAGACCCCGAGCTGGTGCCGCTCGACGAGCGTCTTGCTGCCGACGGGCTCCTGCGTGGCGACGTAGTCCTCGACGATCGCCCGCAGCACGGCGAGTTTGCGGTCGTCGAGACCCATCTCCCACCTCCTGACGCACGTCGCCCCGGGCGCTGCCGCGCCCGGGCAAGCGCTCTGGCACTCGACTGTAGCGAGTGCCAGTCTACGTCGGCAGGGCCGCCGCCGCGATGATCAGGACGGACCGCCGGTGCGCCCGCCCCGACGGGTGCCGGCACGCTCGCTGACCGAACGTCGAGGCCAACCTCACCAGTGTCGCTCTGGTGCACCCTTGCCGGCAGCCCCTACCGTGGCGGGCATGACTGAACCACCTCGCCCTCCCGGCGCGGGGGACGGGTACCCGCAGGACCCGACCGCGCCCCAGGGCTCGCCATACGAGCCGCCCACCGCACCACTGTCCGGCGCGCCGGGGGCAGGCGGCTATCCCCCGCCCGGCGGGTATCCCCCGCCCACCGGTGACCAGCCGCCGGCGGGCGGTTACCCCCCGCCGGGTGGCTACCCCCCGCCCGGTGGCGGATATCCGACCGGCGGCGCCTACGGTGCGCCGAGCGGCGGCTACGCCAACAGCGAGGACAAGACCTGGGCGCTGGTCGCGCACTTCGGCGGGGCCGCCGGCGCGCTGATCAGCTTCGGCCCGCTCGGCTTCGTCGCCCCGCTGATCGCCTACCTGGTGCGCGGGCAGCAGTCGCCGGCCGTCCGGGCGCAGGCACTGGCCGCGCTGAACTTCCAGATCCTCTGGTCGATCATCGCGTTCGTGCTGCTCTTCGTGAGCTGGTGCCTGCTCTTCCTGCCCAGCATCGCGGTCGTGGTGATCCAGATCCTGTTCGGGATCATCGCCGGCATGAAGGCCAACGAGGGTCAGGCCTACCGCTACCCGATGTCCACCAGCTTCATCAAGTGAACCCCGGCCGGCCGCTCCCCCGGCCGGTCGGGTACCACCGCATGCCCCGGCGCGTCCCGCCGCGGTGCGCGGCGGGACCATGCTCAGGGCAGCAGGTCGCGGACCACCGCGTCGGCCAGCAGCCGGCCGCTCAGGGTGAGCACCGCCCGCCCCTGCGGGTACGCCACCGGGTCCAGCAGCCCGTCGGCGAGCGCGCGGGCGGCGGCGGCCCGGCCCGCGTCGTCCAGCACGTGCAGCGGCAGCCCGGAGGCGAGCCGCAGGCGCAGCATCACGTCCTCCGTGTGCGTCTCGGCCGGGGTGAGGATCTCCCGGGCCAGGCCGGGTGAGTGCCCGGCGGCGAGCCGCTGCGCGTACGTCGTGGGGTGTTTGACGTTCCACCAGCGCACCCCGCCGACGTGGCTGTGCGCCCCCGGGCCGAGGCCCCACCAGTCGCCGCCGGTCCAGTAGAGCAGGTTGTGCCGGCACCGGGCGGCCCCGCTGCGGGCCCAGTTGGAGACCTCGTACCAGGAGAAACCGGCCGCGTCGAGGGCGGCCTCGGCGGCCAGGTAGCGGTCCGCCGCCACGTCGTCGGAGGGGTACGGCAGCTCGCCGCGCCGCATCCGGGCCGCCAGCCGGGTGCCGTCCTCCACGATCAGGGCGTACGCGCTGACGTGGTCGACCCCGGCGGCGACCACCTGCTCCAGCGAGGCGGCGAAGTCCTCGGGGCGTTCCCCCGGCGTGCCGTAGATCAGGTCGAGGTTGACGTGGTCGAACCCGGCGTCGCGGGCCTCCCGGGCGGCCTCGACGGCCCGTCCCGGGCGGTGGGTGCGGTCGAGGACGGCCAGCACCCCGGCGGCGGCGGACTGCATGCCCAGCGAGATCCGGGTGTAGCCGGCGGCCCGCAGGGTCTTCAGCGACTCCGGGGTGACCGACTCGGGGTTGGCCTCGGTGGTCACCTCGGCGTCGGCGGCCAGCCCCCAGGTGCGGTCGATGCCGTCGAGCAGCCGGGCCAGGTCGTCGGCGGGCAGCAGGGTGGGGGTGCCGCCGCCGACGAAGACCGTGTCGACCCGGGGCGGTGGGGCGTCGGCGAGCACCCGGGCGGCGAGCGCCAACTCGGCCAGCACGGTGTCGGCGTACGACTCCCGGCCGACGCCCCCGCCCAGCTCGGCGGCGGTGTAGGTGTTGAAGTCGCAGTAGCCGCAGCGACTGGCGCAGAACGGCACGTGCAGGTAGACACCGAACCCGCGCGCGCCGACGCCGCGCAGGGCGGTGCCGGGCAGCGCGCCGTCGACGGGAACGGTCTCACCATCTGGAAGGACGCCGGGCATGGCCACTAGTGTGCCCGGCATGACCTCTCCCGACCGACTCGTGCGGGTCGCCACGGCCCGTGGGGTGACCACCCTCACCCTGGACAGCCCGCACAACCGCAACGCGCTGTCCACCCCGTTGATGACCGAGCTGCTGGCCGGGATCGCCGAGGCGGTCGCCGACGACGCGGTACGGGTGGTCGTGCTGGACCACACCGGCCCGGTGTTCTGCTCGGGGGCCGACCTGAAGGAGACGGCGGCGGCGTACGCCAGCGGGTCGGTGCCGGCCGGGATGCTCGGTGACGTGCTGGTGGCGGTGCGGGAATGCCCGAAGCCGGTGCTGGCGCGGGTGGCCGGGCCGGCGCGGGCGGGCGGGTTGGGCCTGATCGCGGCGGCCGACCTGGCGGTCTGCGCGTCTGAGGCGACGTTCGCCTTCACCGAGGTGCGGATCGGGGTGATCCCGGCGGTGATCTCGGCGACCGTGCTGCCCCGGCTGCACCCGCGGGCCGCCGCCGAGCTGTACCTGACCGGCGACACCTTCGACGGCCGGCGGGCCGCCGAGGTGGGGCTGGTGACCGCCGCCGTGCCGGCCGGCGAGCTGGACGCGGCGGTGGCCCGGTACTGCGCGTCGCTGGTCCGGGGCGCCCCCGGGGCGCTGGCCGGGACGAAGGAGCTGCTGCGCCGTCCGGCCGCCACGGACCTGCGGGCGGAGGTCGCCGACCTGTCCGCCCGGTCCACCGGCTACTTCCTGTCCGACGAGGGCCGCGAGGGCGTGGCGGCGTTCCGGGAGAAGCGGGACGCGGCCTGGGTGCCCCGGGATTGACCTGGTTTGTTCAGATTTCCTGCGGGAACGTGAACCGGTCGACCGACCCGGGGCCGCCGGTTGGCGACGTACGCTTGGCGAACGTTGAAACGGGAGGTGCGGGTGCGGACGCGGACATTCGTGGCAGCCGGGGTCGTGGTGGCGTTGTTCGCCATCGTCGGGGGCTGGGGAGTCCGTCAACTCGACGGGGAGTTGCGGCTTCCCGTCGCCGGCCGTAGCTGCACCGTGCAGGCCGACGGCACCGTGAAGCTCGACGCCGACCAGATGGCCAACGCCGCCACCATCGCCGCGATCGGCATGCAGCGGCAGATGCCCGAGCAGGCCGTGGTGGTCGCCCTGGCCACCGCGTACCAGGAGTCGGGGCTGCGCAACCTCGCCCACGGTGACCGCGACTCGCTCGGCCTGTTCCAGCAGCGTCCCAGCCAGGGTTGGGGCACCCCGGAGCAGATCCGCGACCAGCGGTACGCAGCGAACCGGTTCTACAAGGCGCTGAAGAAGGTACGCGGCTGGGAGCGGATGGAGGTCACCGACGCGGCCCAGGCGGTGCAGCGTTCGGCGTACCCGAAGGCGTACCAGAAGTGGGCCGACGAGTCCCAGGTGCTGGCGCGGGCCCTGCTCGGCGAGGCGACCGGGGCGGTGGCCTGCACGGTGGGGCGTACCCCGGTGATGCGCGGGCAGGCCGCGGCGGCCGAGCTGACCCGTGGCCTGACCCTCGACTGGGGGTTGCCCGACGCCGGTGCGGTGGCCGAGCTGACCGACGTGACGGTGCCCGCCGCGGACGCCCGGGACGGCTGGCGGTACGCGCACTGGCTGGTCTCGCACGCCCCCGACCACGGGGTGAAGCGGGTGCGTTTCGACGGGCTGGAGTGGAACGCCGACAACGGCCGGTGGGCGAAGGTCGCCGACGGCCGGGCGACCGAGCCCCGGGTGCTGGCCGAGGTCTTCGCCGACCCGGCCTGACGGGTCGGCGGGCAGTCCCGCCCGGCCCACCGGCCGGGAGCCGGCGAGCCGGTCAGCCGGCGACGTTCAACCGGCGACGGACCTTCTCCCTGGTCGAGGCGGGCAGCTCGGGGACGTCGAGCAGCCGGGGCAGCAGCTCCGGCTCCAGGCTGGTGGCCCGGAACACCTCGCCGATGGTGACGCCGTGCGTCGGCCGGTCCACCACCTCCACCGGGTCGCCCGCGCTCACCTCGCCGTCACGCAACACCCGCAGGTAGGCCCCGGGCGCGGCCCGGACGGTGAACCGTTTGATCAGGTCGGGCACCCCCCAGAAACCGGCGAAGGTCGTGCACGGGGTGCGCGGCTTGGTGACCTGGAGCAGCGCCGAGCCGACCGCCCAGCGTTCGCCGATCACCGCGCCGGTCACGTCCACCGCCCGGGTGGTCAGGTTCTCGCCGAAGCCGCCGGGGCCGATGTCGCGGCCCAGTTCGGCCGACCACCAGCCGGCGTCCTCCTGCGCGTAGGCGTAGACCGCCTGCTCGGGGCCGCCGTGCTGGGGCCGTTCGCCGATGAAGTCCCCGGCCACGCCGTCGGCGCGCAGCAGCACCGGGCCGTCGACCGGCCGCTTGTCGATGCCGCTGCGCCCGCTCGCGTCACCCGCCCACCGCGCCTGCGTCACCACGCCGAGGTTCACCGCCGCCACCCTGCCCGTCATGGCCCCAGGGTACGGCCGGGCACGGATGGTCGCCGTCCCGGCTCAGCCCTTGACGGCGCCCGCCACCAGACCGGAGACCATCCGCCGCTGCACCAGCAGGAAGAAGACGATCACGGGCAGGGTGAACAGGGTGGAGGCGGCCATCACCGACCCCCAGGCGGTGTCGTCGCGGCCGAAGAAGAAGGTCATCGCCACCGGCAGGGTGTAGCGGCTCTGGTCGTTGACGAAGGTCAACGCGAAGATCAGCTCGTTCCAGGCGGTGATGAAGGAGAAGATGCTGGTGGCCACCAGCCCCGGCGCGACCAGTGGGAAGAGGACCTTGCGGAACGTCTGGGCGCGGCTGGCCCCGTCGATGGCGGCGGCCTCCTC
Organism: Micromonospora wenchangensis; assembly: GCF_002210435.1. Lineage (GTDB taxonomy): Bacteria > Actinomycetota > Actinomycetes > Mycobacteriales > Micromonosporaceae > Micromonospora > Micromonospora wenchangensis. The sequence goes on along the minus strand of NZ_MZMV01000021.1, from coordinate 22,463 downwards.
CAGCTCCTTCGGCACGGCCGCGACGAAGCCGCGCAGCATCCACACCGCGAACGGCAGCGAGAAGCCCAGGTAGGTGAGGATCAGGCTGGGCAGGGTGTTGTAGAGGCCGAGCCGCTGGATCATCAGGAACAGCGGGATGACCAGCGCCTCCAGCGGGATCATCTGCACCACCAGCAGCATGATCAGGAAGGTGGTCCGCAGCCGGAACCGGAACCGGGCCACCGCCGTCGCGGCCAGCAGCGCCACCAGCCCGCTGAGCACGACCGTGCTGACGGCCACCAGCACGCTGTTGAGCAGGAAGTCGCCGAAGGTCACGCCCGGGATCAGGTTGCCGGTGAGGATCTCCCGGTAGTGCTCCAGGGTGGGGTGCGCGGGCACCGGCCGGGGCGTGGCCGAGAAGATCTCCCGGTTCGGTTTCAGCGAGGTGGCGACCATCCAGTAGACCGGGAAGGCGGCGAAGAGCGCCACCAGCAGGCCCGCGCCGTTGAGGGCGACCTTCTTCACGACGCGTCCTCCTGCCTGAGCACCATCCGGACGTACAGGCCGGTCACCACCAGCAGGATCAGCGTGAGGATGACCGCGATGGCCGAGCCCACGCCGTACTTGGGCGGCGGGGAGAACGCCTCGGCGTACGAGTAGATCGACAGCATGAACGTCGGCCGGTCCTGGGTGCCGCCGGCCAGCACGAACTGCTGGGTGAAGACCTTGAAGTCCCAGATGGTGGAGAGCACCACCAGGATGCCGAAGACCGGCCGCAGCAGCGGGAAGGTGATCTTCCAGAACACCGTCCACGGGCCGGCCCCGTCGACCCGGGCCGCCTCGTGCAGCTCGCTCGGCACGCTCTTGAGCCCGGCGAGCACGCTGACCGCGATGAACGGGAACGAGTGCCAGACCACCACCAGGGTCAGGATCGCGAAGAACAGCAGCGGCGAGTTGAACCAGCCGTAACCCGACCAGTCGGTGCGGCCGAAGAGCGCCTGCGACAGCCCGTCCGGCAGGGCGTTGAACGCCCAGGTGACCAGGCCGGAGGTGTCATCGAAGATCCACTTCCAGACGATCGTGCCGGTCAGCGCCGGGGTGGCCCAGGCCAGCATCACGCAACTGGCCACGAAGGTGGCCATCTTCCGGCCGAGCCGGTGCAGCAGCAGCCCGACCAGGGTGCCCAGCACCATCGTCAGCAGCACGTTCGCCGCCGCGAAGAGCACGGTGTTGCGCAGCACCGTACGGAAGAACGGGTCGCCGAGGATCTGGGTGTAGTTGGCCAGCCCGACGAATGGCCACTCCCGGTCCCCGCGCAACTGCCGGACGCTGTTCAGCCGGAAGAACGACATCGCCACCACCTGGCCCAGCGGCCAGAGCAGCAGCACCCCGATCACGACCAGGCAGGGCAGCAGGAGCAGGTACGGCAGGCGGTCCACCCGGGGCCGCCGCCGCGTGGGGGTGTCCCGGGCGGCGGCCGTCGGGGTGTGCTCGGTCAGGGTGCTCACTTGGCGTTGAGGATGCTTTCCATCTCGGCGGCGGCGTCGGCGGTGGCCTGCTGCACCGACTTCTGGCCCTTGATGACCGAGCTGTTCATCGCCTGGGTGACCGTCTTCGTCCGGCTGACCTCCACCCACTTCGGGGTCAGCGGGGTCACCCGGGTGCGCTGCATGGCGCTGGCGAACGCCGCCATCAGCTTGTCGTCGGCGTAGTCGCCGCCCTGCACCAGGTCGGAGTAGACCGGGAAGAAGCCGAGGCTGCCGGCGAAGGTCTTCGCGTTCTTCTTGCTCAGCAGCACGGTCAGGTAGTCCCAGGCCAGGTCCTGCCGCTTGCTGTCCTGCCAGAGGGCGATGTCCGAGCCACCCGCGAAGGCGGGGGCCGGGCCGCCGTCCGGGCCGGGGATGGGGAAGGTCCCCCAGACCTTCTCGATGTCGGGGTTGTCCTTCTTGATCGCGCCGGCCTGCCAACTGCCGGCGAAGGCCATCGCCGCCTTGCCCGTGGCGAACTGGGTACGGGCGTCGATCTCGTTCCACCCGGCGGCGGCGGGCGGGGCGACCTTGTGCACGGTCACCAGGTCGGTCCAGAACTTCACCGCCTGCTGCGCCTGGGGGCTGGTGTAGCCGGACTTCCAGGTGCCGCCCTGTTCGGTGGCGATCTCGCCGCCGGCACCCCAGAGGAAGGAGTAGAACGGCAGTTCGGAGTTGCCCGGCAGGGCGATGCCGTAGCTGCCGGGCTTCTTGGCCTGCACCGCCTTGGCGACCGAGACCAGCTCGTCCCAGGTCTTCGGCGGCTGCACGCCGGCCTCGGCGAACCAGTCGGTGCGGTAGTAGACGGCGCGGACCCCGGCGTACCAGGGGACGCCGTACTGCTTGCCGTCGAGTTGGGCGTTGCGGACGAGGTCGGGCAGGACGTCCCTGCCCTCGGCCCAGCCGCCGAACCGGCCGGAGATGTCGGCGAGCGCCTCCTGGGCCGCCCAGCCCTGGGTCTCGGTGTTGCCCAGTTCGGTGACGTCCGGGCCCTCGCCGCCGGCGAGCGCCGCCTGGAACTTCTTCGGCGCCTCCAGCCAGGGGACGTACTGGACCACCACGTCGGTGTCGGGGTGCTTCTGCCGGAACTCGGTCTCGACGCCGTCGAGGAACGCCGTCTGGGCGTCGCTCCCCTCGCCCATCATCCAGACCGTCAGCTTGCTGTCGTCGGCGGCTTCGTCGTCGCCGGAACCGCCGCAACCGGCGAGCACCATCACGGCCGAGGCCACGACGGCGGTGACCGGGGTCAGCCGCTTCCACCTGTTCACGCCACATCTCCCTCGCGCCGTCCGGCATTAACCTTCTCAGCCGCACCCTAGTAGGAAAATTTCCTTTACGACAGGGGGTGGGTGCCGCCCCGCACGGGCGGACCGTCGACGGTGCGGCGGCGGACGGCGGGACGTTCGGCGAGGCGACCGTATCGCAGGCGGGGGCCACTCGGGCAGGCCCCGCGACGGCCCGGACGGATCGACGGCCACCGTCCCGACGAGCGGATGCCCGCCCCCGAACCGGGGGCGGGCATCCGCTGAGTTGGTCCGTGCCGGTCGGTCACCGACCGGCGGATGGGGTCACCGGTGGGTGACTCCCCGACGCCGGCCCACCCCGGCAACCAGGGCGACGGCGATGGCGGCGAGGACGACCTGCACCAGCAGCTCGGCCCAGTCGATGCCGGCGGTCTGGGTGGCGATGCCCATCGCGCGGGCCAGCACGGTGCCCAGCAGGGCCGCGCCCACACCGATCAGCATGTGCAGCCAGATCGGCATGTTCTGGCGGCCCGGCACGACCAGGCGACCGAGCGCGCCGACGATCAGACCGACGACGAGCGCGGTGATGATGCCCCAGACGGTGAACTCCACGGCCGTCCTCCTTCAGTAGATATGTCGTTGGTGAGGTGTTTGTTGCTGTGGCGATCGATAGGTTCCCGAAGCGGAGAATTCCCAAACCGACTCCGGTAACGATCTGGTCTAGACCGCCCGCCACCGGCGACGGCCCCCGCCGCCCCGACCCGCGCACGCGAGCGGGCGCCCGACCCCGTGGGGTCAGGCGCCCGCTCGACGGTGCCGCTTGACTTACCGGTGGGTGACGCCGCGGCGGCGACCCACGCCGGCCACCAGGGCGACGGCGATGGCGGCGAGGACGACCTGCACCAGCAGCTCGGTCCAGTCGATGCCGGCGGTCTCGGTGGCGATGCCCATCGCGCGGGCCAGCACGGTGCCCAGCAGGGCCGCGCCCACACCGATCAGCATGTGCAGCCAGATCGGCATGTTCTGGCGGCCCGGCACGACCAGACGGCCCAGAGCGCCGACGATGAGACCAACAACGAGCGCGGTGATGATGCCCCAGACGGTGAACTCCACGGTCGCCCTCCTCCTGAAGATTGAGTCACACGGGATGTGTGGTTCCTGTCGTGACAGCTAGGTTCCCGACCCGCCGGAAAACCAAACCGACTCAGCACCACACATGTCGCCGCACGTCGATCCGACGCCGCTGCGTCGGTTTGCCGACCGTCGATGTCCGCGCAGATCAGGACACTCGCGTCGGCCCGTCCGCAGCAGCGGGGAGGGCGGAAAAATTCGTCCGTACGACACCGGGGGCGGGCGTGCCGACGGCCGGCGACCCGGTCGGAACACCGGGCCGACGGCCGTCGTGGGGCACGGGACGGGCCCTGCCGCCGGGGCGCGGCCGACCCGGACCGGCCGGACGTCCGCGCCGCCGCGGCGGCTACTTCTTGCCGGCCGGCTTGGCGTCTGCGGAGTCCGAGGAGAGCGCGGCGATGAAGGCCTCCTGGGGGACCTCGACCCGGCCCACCATCTTCATCCGCTTCTTGCCCTCCTTCTGCTTCTCCAGCAGCTTGCGCTTACGGCTGATGTCACCGCCGTAGCACTTGGCGAGGACGTCCTTGCGGATGGCGCGGATGGTCTCCCGGGCGATCACCCGGCTGCCGATGGCCGCCTGGATCGGCACCTCGAACTGCTGGCGCGGGATCAGGTTGCGCAGCTTCGCCGCGATCGTCGTGCCGTAGTTGTACGCCTTGTCCTTGTGCACGATCGCGCTGAACGCGTCCACCGGCTCGCCGTGCAGCAGGATGTCCACCTTGACCAGGTCGGACGCCTGCTCGCCGGAGGGCTCGTAGTCCAGCGAGGCGTACCCCTTGGTACGGCTCTTGAGCTGGTCGAAGAAGTCGAAGATGATCTCGGCGAGCGGGAGGGTGTAGCGCAGCTCCACCCGGTCGGCGGAGAGGTAGTCCATGCCGAGCAGGCTGCCCCGCCGCCCCTGGCACAGCTCCATCACCGCGCCCACGTAGTCGTTCGGGGTGAGCACGGTGGCCCGCACCACCGGCTCGTACACCTCGGCGATCTTGCCGGTGGGGTACTCGCTGGGGTTGGTCACCACGATCTCCTCACCGTCGTCGGTGATGGCCCGGTAGACCACGTTCGGCGCGGTGGAGATGAGGTCGAGGTTGTACTCCCGCTCCAGCCGCTCCCGGATGATCTCCAGGTGCAGCAGGCCCAGGAAGCCGCAGCGGAAGCCGAAGCCGAGCGCGCCCGACGTCTCCGGCTCGTAGTCGAGCGCGGCGTCGTTGAGCTTGAGCTTGTCCAGCGCCTCGCGCAGGTTGGGGTAGTCCGAGCCGTCGATCGGGTAGAGGCCGGAGTAGACCATCGGCTTCGGGTCCTTGTAGCCGCCGAGCGCCTCGGTGGCCGGCCGGGCGTTGATGGTGACGGTGTCACCGACCCGGGACTGCCGGACGTCCTTCACCCCGGTGATCAGATAGCCCACCTCGCCGACGCCGAGCGCGTCGGCCTTGACCATCTCGGGGGAGATGACGCCGATCTCCAGCAGCTCGTGCACGGCGGCGGTGGACATCATCTTGATCCGGTCCCGGGCGCTGATCCGACCGTCGATGACCCGGACGTAGGTGACCACGCCCCGGTAGACGTCGTACACCGAGTCGAAGATCATCGCGCGGGCGGGCGCGTCGGCGTCGCCGACCGGCGGGACGAACTGCCTGACGATCTCGTCGAGCAGGTACGGCACGCCGTCGCCGGTCTTGCCGGACACCCTGATGCAGTCGGCCGGGTCGCCGCCGATCAGGTGGGCCAGCTCCTCGGCGTACTTCTCGGGCTGGGCGGCCGGCAGGTCGATCTTGTTGAGCACCGGAATGATCTTGAGATCGTTCTCCAGCGCCAGGTAGAGGTTCGCCAGCGTCTGCGCCTCGATGCCCTGGGCGGCGTCGACCAGCAGCAGCGCCCCCTCGCAGGCGGCGAGCGACCGGGACACCTCGTAGGTGAAGTCCACGTGGCCCGGGGTGTCGATCATGTTCAGGACGGCCTGCTCACCGGCCCGCTCGCCCTCGCGGATGGTCCACGGCATCCGGACGGCCTGGCTCTTGATGGTGATGCCGCGCTCGCGCTCGATGTCCATCCGGTCGAGGTACTGCGCGCGCATCTGCCGGGGATCGACCACGCCGGTGAGCTGCAACATCCGGTCGGCCAGGGTCGACTTCCCGTGGTCGATGTGGGCGATGATGCAGAAGTTCCGGATGCGCGCCGGGTCGGTGGCACCAGGAGCGTTCGCGCCGGGATCGAGCGTCGGTGGCACAGCGGTCCGTTCTGGTCGGCTGACGTGAGCGGGCCGACACGCCGTCGGCCCCCTCTATGCTCCCACGTCGCCCCGAACCCGGTCCGATCACTCCTGGGGTACCCGACGGCGGCCCCACCGGTGGCTCACTCCCCGGGCTCAATCCCCCGGCTCACTCCTCGGGCGGCTCGACGAAGAGGGCGGCGAGCTTCGGCAGCCGCCGACGGGCCTCCGCCTCGTCGTCGAAGTCCCAGAAGTCGTTGAGGTCCGGCATCCGCACCGGGTCCCGCTGCGTCGGCAGCTCAGCCGCGGTCGCCTTGCGGTACGCGTCCCACGGCACCGCCAGCATGTCCTCGCACTCGAACTCCTCGCCGCTGAGCGCCGCCGACCGCACCCGGGGCAGCCCGGCCAGCGAATCCGGGTCGGCCACCGCGGCGGCGAAGACCGCCCGGCCCTGGGTCATCAGCCAGCCCCGGAAGTACTCGAACCCGTCGTCGGAGGCACCCCCGTTGATCAGGTACGCCGCACCCCACAGGTCGACCCGGTACGAGGCGGCCAGCACCCGCTGCTGGTGGTGCGCGTACCCGACGATGTCCTCCGGGGTGCGCCCGGCGAGCAGCGCGACCGCCCGCGCGGCGACCGCGTCGGCCTCTCCCCCGGCCCCGGCGCGGGCCTGGTCGATCAACTGCCAGAAGTCGTCGGTCCTCATGGCCTGGAGTCTCCCAGACCCGTGCCGGCCCCCGGCCCCACCCGGCCGGTCGCCGGGCCCGGCCGGACCGGGCACGATGGTGGGGTGTCCGCGACGCCGCCGCCGTACCACCGGACCGCCGTGCGACCCGACTGGCGGGACCTGCCCGACGGCCTGCGGGAGGCGGTCAGCGGCCGGCTCGGCGCGCCGGTGGTCGCGGCCCGGACCGCGACCGCGGGCTTCACCGGCGGCTTCGCCGCCGTGCTCACCACGGCCACCGGCGCGCGGGTCTTCGTCAAGGCCGCCGACCTGGCCCGCCAACGCCACCTGGCCGACTGGTACGCCCGGGAGTCGGCCGTCCTCGCCCGGTTGCCGGCCGGCCTGCCGGTGCCCCGCCCGCACTGGGCGCTCGACGCGGCCGGCTGGTACGCGGTCGGCCTGGACGCCGTCGACGGACGGACGCCCCGCCTGCCCTGGGACCCGGCCGAGCTGGCCGCCGTGCTCGCCGGGTACGCCGGGGTCGCCGCCGCGCTGACCGACCCACCCGCCGGGCTGACCGCGCTCGGCCTGCCCCGGCTGGCCGACCTGGCCCGCTCCGACATCCTGTGGTGGGAGGAGGTGGCCGCCGGGCGGGAGCCGGTGCCCCCGCTGATCCCGCCGGCCCGCGACCGGCTGCCCGAACTCGTCGCCCTGGAGTCCCGCCTGCCCGGGTACGCGGCGGCCGCGCCCGGCCTGGCCCACGGCGACCTGCGGGTGGACAACGTGCTGCTGGACCCCGCCGGCCGGGCCTGGTTCTGCGACTGGAACTGGCTCTGCCACGGCCCCGCCTGGTTCGACCTGGCCGGCCTGTTGATCACCGGGTACGCCGACGGGGCCGGGCTGGACGAGGTCTTCGCCGCGCATCCGGCAGCGGTCGACGCCCCGCCCGACGCCCTGGACGTGACCCTGGCCGCGCTCGCCGGCTACTACCTCACCGCCGCCGGCCCACCGGCGACGGCCGATGCCGCGTCGGGCGCGGGGACGGTCGAGCCGGCCGGTGGGAACCCGGCAGGCACGTCGGCGCTGCTCGGGGCGCACCGGCGGTTCAGCGGGGAACAGGCACTCCGCTGGCTCGCCGCCCGGCAGGGCTGGCACTGACACCAGCCCGGCCGGACCGGCCGGTCATTGTCGGCGGGCCGGACCGGTTCGGTCGGGGGCAGGGCGTTTTGGCTCGTCCCGGCCGACCTGGTAGCCTGGCTTTTCGCGTGGCGATGACGCATGCTCGTCGCACGCGGATTGCAGACCAAACCGAGCTATCAAGACGAGGCTGTCGCGTGGCGAACATCAAGTCCCAGATCAAGCGCAACCGGCAGAACGAGAAGCGCCGGCTGCGTAACAAGTCGGTCAAGTCGTCGCTGAAGACCGCCATCCGGAAGTTCCACGAGGCTGCGGAGGCTGGTGACACCGAGAAGGCCACCACCCTGATGCGTGACGCCGCCCGCAAGCTCGACAAGGCCGCCAGCAAGGGCGTCATCCACGCCAACCAGGCGGCCAACCGGAAGTCGGCCATCGCGAAGCGCGTCGACTCGTTCTCGGCCTGACCGAGTAACCCACACCTGACCGAGAGCCCCGGGGCACCACCCCGGGGCTCTCGGCTGTGTGTTTCCCTGGCGGCGGCGCGCCGCATCTCCCCGGCGGTGCCGCTGCGCCGGCCGCCCGTCTCGTCCCGGCGGTGTCGTGGCACCACGACCGTGGTCGGGCTAGCCGTGGTAACGCCGGGAACGCGGCGGCGGCCCGGCCGGCTTCCCCGGTACGGGCGCGTCGGTCACCACCGTGCCGGGCAGCGGGTACCGTACCGGGGCGCGACCGACGACCGGTTCGAGTTCCCGCCGGAACCGGTCGCGTTCCTGCTCCGGCACCAGTGCCGCCGAGTGGACCACCCGCCCGGCGACCTCGTCGTTGAGTTTGACCATGACCGCCACCGCCAGCGGCAGCACCGCCACCGCCCACCAGCTCACCAGTTCGGCGAGGGCGAGGAGCACCGCGAACGCCACCGCCCCCTCGAAGAAGAGGAAGCAGAGCACCCCGCCGGGGTTGACGATGCGCAGACCGAGCAGCCGGGCGTAGAGCGGCCGGTAGCGGCGGTCGTCCGCCGGCATGACCGACCATCCGGGCCCGCCGCGCCCCGCCACCGGGCGGGCAGGGCCGGTCACCCGGCCACCGTGCCCCACCGCCGGGCGGGAGGGGCCGGTCACCGGCCGCTGCCCCGCCGGGCGGCGGCGACCGAGAAGACCGCCTTCTCCAGGGCGTACCCCCGGTCGTCGGCGCCGCCCTTGACCGCCGCGTTGCACTCGGCCGCCGCCCGCATCGCCTCGACCAGGCCCTCCGGGGTCCAGCCCCGGGCCCGCTGCTGGGCATTCTTGATCTTCCAGGCGGGCATGCCGAGGGTGCTCGCCAGCTGGTAGGGGTCGCCCCGGCCGGCGGCGGCGACCCGGGCCACCGTGCGGACCCCGTCGGCGAGGGCGTCGGCGATCGGGACCGGATCGACCCCGACGTGCAACGCCCAGCGCAAGGCCTCCAGGGCGGCCGGCACGTCGCCGATCATGGTGGCGTCGGCAACGGTGAAGCCGCTCACCTCGACCCGGCCCCGGTAGTAACGGGCCACCGTGTCCGCGCCGATCCGCCCGTCGGTGTCGGCGATCAGCTGCGAGCAGGCGGCGGCCAGCTCCCGCAGGTCGGTGCCGACGGCGGCGATCAACGCCTCGGCCGCGTCGTCGGTGCACCTGCCACCGCCCCGACGGATCTCGTCGCGGACGAACGCCACCCGCTCCCGGTGCCCCTTGAGCTTCGCGGCCGGAACGACAGTGGCACCGGCGGCCCGCAGCCCGTCGGCGAACGCCTTGCCCTTGCCGCCGCCCAGGTGCAGGGCCACCAGCTGGACGTCCGGGTCGGGATTCCGGGCGTAGTCGAGCAGCGCGGTGACCAGGTCCTTGCGGGCGTCCTGGGCGGCGCGCAGCACCAGCACCCGTCGCCCACCGAACAGCGAGGGGCTGAGCATCTCGGCGATCTCGCCGACGGCCAGCGCCCCGGCCTGGTACTCCCGGACGTCGACCTGCGGGTCGACGCTGCGGGCTTTCGCCACGGCCTCGGTCACCGCGCGCGTGGCGAGCAGCTCCTCGTCGCCGAGGACGAGCAGAATAGGAGCAAGGTCGACGCCGGTCACGTCGCTCATCTTGGCACGGCTCGGCAGAGGATCGCGCCTGCTCATCGACGGCCGCGACGGCCCACCCCGCACTCAACGCAAATATAGACATTTACCTCGATTGCCATCCAGTGCACGCAATATCCCTTCCGGTCCGGATTTTCTCTCGCCTCTGTCCCCTCGGGTGCCAGGTCGACGGGCCACGCCGCCGGGTCACCGGGTCCACCCCGCCGGCAGGCCACCGGAACGACTGTCACCGGGTCACCGGGAAGGCCGGCCCGTCGGGTCATCGGCGGCCCGGCGGGTCACCGGTGGCCCGGCGGGTCACCGGTGGCCCGGCGGCAGGCCCCGGCTGACCACCGCGAGCCGGCCGGAACGGACCACCACCGCCACGTCCCCGTCGGTGTCGGTACGCAGCACCCGCACACCGGAGCGGGCGAGCCGGTCCAGGATCACCGGGCTCGGATGCCCGTAGTCGTTGTCGACCCCCACCGGCACCAGCGCCACCGCCGGCCGGACCGCGTCGAGGAAGGCCGGGTCCTGGTACGCGCTGCCGTGGTGGGCCACCTTGAGCACCTCGCCCCGCAGCGCGTGCGGCGGCACCCGGTCCAGCAGTGCCCGCTGCTCCTCGGTCTCCGCGTCCCCGGGCAGCACGACGCGTACGCCGGCCACCGTGGCCCGTAGCACCAGCGAGTTGTTGTTCGGGTCGGACCGGGTGCCCCGCAGCGGGTAGGGCGGCCCGAGAGCGACCACCTCCACCCCCGGCGACCGGTACGACCAGCCGGCCGCTGGCACCACCCGGCGCGCCGACCCGACGGCGGCCGTCACCAGTTCCCGCCCCGCCACCGGCTCGGCCAGGGTCGGGGTGAGCACCATGGCCACCCGCCGCCCCCGGGTCACCCCGGCCACGCCACCGACGTGGTCGGCGTGGAAGTGGCTCACCACCAGCAGGGAGACCTCGCGTACCCCGAGCCGCCGCAGGCAACCGTCCACCGCCGACGGCTCCGGACCGGCGTCCACCACCACCGCCCGGCCGTCCGCCACCGGCAGCACGACGGCGTCCCCCTGCCCGACCGCGCACGCCACCACCACCCAACCGGCCGGCGGCCACCCGCTCGCCAGCAGCCGGACCGGCAGGGTGCCCAGCACCACCGCCGCCGCGCCGACCGCCACCAGCCGACGCACCAGCGGCCGGCGGACGGCCAGCAGCAGCCCCAGGGTCAGCCCGGCCAGCAGCAACGCACCCGGCAGCCCGCCCGGCCAGGGCAGGGTGCCGGCGGGCAGCCGGGCCCCCACCCGGGCCACGGTGACCAGCCACCAGGCCGGCCAGCTCGCCAGCCAGGCGGCGAACTCCGCCCCGGCCGGCCACCCCGGCGAGACGACCGCCGCCGTCACCCCCAGCACCGTGGCCGGGGCGATCGCCGGCACCACGAGCAGGTTGGCCGGCACCGCAACCAGACTCACCGTGCCGGAGATGCCGGCCACCACCGGCCCGCAGGCGAGTTGGGCCGCCGCCGGGACGGCGAGGGCCTCCGCCAACCCGGCCGGTACGCCCCGCCGCCGTAGCCCGTCGCGCCAGCCCGGGGCGAGCAGCAGCAACCCGCCGGTCGCCAGGACCGACAGCGCGAAGCCGGCGTCCCCGGCCAGCTCCGGATCGACGAGCACCAGCACGGTCACCGCCGCGGCCAACGCCGGCAACGTGGCCCGGGGCCGCCCGACCGCCAACGCGGCCAGGCCGATCGCCCCCATGGTGGCCGCCCGTACCACGCTAGGCGAGGGCCGGACCAGGACGACGAAGCCGATCAGGGCGAGCCCGCAGAGGACCGCCGCCAGCCGGGGGCCGGCGCGGGCCCACCGGGCCACCAGCAGCACCGCGCCGACCACGATCGCCACGTTCGACCCGGACACCGCGTTGAGGTGGGTCATCCCGGTGGCCCGGAAGTCCTCCTCCACGGTGGCCGGCAACCGGCTGGTGTCCCCGACGACCAGGCCGGGCAGCAGACCACCCTGTTCGGGCGGGAGCGGCGCACAGGCCCGGTGCAGACCGGCCCGCAGGGTGCCGGCGGCGCGCTGGAGCCACGGCGGTGGCCCGTCCCGGACCGGTGGGCCGGAGACGGTCAGCACGGCGGCGGTGAGGTCGCCGCCCCGGGGCGCGGCGAGCCGGCCCTGGACGGTCAGCCGCTGTCCCGGCAGCAGACCCCGCCAGGCCGGGTCGGTGGCGAGCACGAGCAGGCGTACCGGGACCCGGAGGCGGTGGCCCTGCGGATCGGTGAGGACGCTCGACTGCGCGGTGACGAGCAGGGTCGCCGGGCGGCCGGGTGCCCCGCGTACCGGCCGGGGATCGTCGCGGAGCACCAGGTCGACGGTGACCCGGGCCCGCTCGTCGACCAGCGGACGCAGCGGTGCGGCGTCCCGCACGTGCAGCCGGGCCGCGGTGGCCGCGCCGCCGCAGACCACGCCGAGCAGCACCGCGACGGCGATCCAGCCGTACCGGCGGGCCGGGGCGGCCGGGGTGCCCAGCACCGCGAGCAGGTGCGCGGTGAGCAGGGCGGCGAGGACGGCGGCACCCACGGCGAGCAGGACCGCCGTACGGGTGGTGAGGTGCAGGCAGGCCAGCGCCGCCAACCAGGCCGCCACCGCCAGCCCGGCCAGCCGCAGGTCGGGTGCACGGTCGGCGGTCACACCGTCACCAGGTCCTTGAGCTGTTCGTACCGGGCGTCGCCGATGCCGTCGACCTGGCGCAGGTCGCCCACGCTGCGGAAGCCGCCGTGCTGGTCGCGGTGGGTGAGGATGCGTTGGGCGAGCACCGGGCCGACCCCGGGCAACGCGTCGAGCTGGGCCAACGTGGCGGTGTTCAGGTTGACCCGGCCGCCCGACGCCGCCCCGCCGGGTGCCGCCGCCGGCCCGGCCGGGGCCGCACCGGGGCCGGTCGCGCCGGGTGGGGCGGTGACGCCGACCAGGATCAGCTCCCCGTCGGCCACCTTCCGGGCCGGGTTGAGCAGTGCCACGTCCGTGCCGGGCAGAGCCCCGCCGGCCGCCTCGACCACGTCGGCGACCCGCGCCCCGGCCGGCACCCGGACCAGACCGGGGCGGCGGACCCGGCCGGCCACCGCCACCACCAGCTCGCCGGTCGGCGCGACGGCCGGGCCGGACGCGGGCCCGCCGGAGGACTCCGGCCCGGCCACGGTCGTCGCCGGGCGCACCGGTTCCGGCTGTGGGCGGGACCGCCAGGCCCAGAACCCCGCGCCGAGCACCACGGCCACCGCCACGACCGCCAACGCCCGGACCCCGCGCCGGCCGGGGTCGAAGACACCGGGACCGGGCAACCGGGCGGCCGGTCCCGGGTCGTCACCGTCGTCGGGATGCCGGTGGTCCAGGTCACCGGGGCGGAACAGGGCCGGATCGTCCCCCGCCCGACGCCGGTCCCCACCGTCACGGGGACCGTCGTCGGCACGGCGGGAACCGACGTCGCGGGGGCCGTCGCTGTAACGACGTGCACCGGCGTCGGGAGGGCCGTCGTCGTGACGGCGGGGACCGGCGTCGGGAGGGCCGTCATGCGCCCCGGGGCCGCGCGGAGCACCGTCGAGGTAGTCGCCGAGGTCGAGGGAGCCGGCGTCGACGGCCGGTCCGGGGCGGCGGGTCGACGTCCCGGCCGCACCCGCTTCCGGCGGGGACGCCCCACCCGGTACGCGGAACGCCCCCGGCCCGTACGGGCGGGGTGGCGGCTGCGGCGGGCCCGCCGTCCGCGCCACCGCCGACACCCCGGCGGTCAGCCGGTACAGCCGTCCCCGCACCCTGGTTTCCTCGTCCTCCGACACGGCGCGAGGTTAGGCCGGTGGGCGGCACCCGTTCAGCCCGACGGAGGTCGGCTGTGGACGGCGACGGCGGCTGTGGACAACCGCCTGATCATGGCCGGATCTGCTATGCGGAGCCCGGCCGACGGGCACTGCGGCCGGCCCCGTTCCGACCGGCCGGCGGGCACAGCGGCCGACCGGTTCAGGCCTGCCGGCGGTGGATCACGACACCGGCCAGGCCCGGCCCGGCGTGGGCGGCGACCACCGCGCCGACCTCGGAGACGTACGTGTCGTGCAGGCGGTCACCGAGGCGGGCGGTGAGCGCCTCGACGAGGTGTTCGGCACGGTGCGGGGCGGCGAGGTGGTGCACCGCGAGGTCCACCTCGGCGTCGGCGGCGGCCTCGACCGCCAGGTCGATCAGGCGGGCCACCCCCCGGCTGGCGGTACGCACCTTGTCGCGCACCACGATCGCGCCGTCCGGCATGTGCATGATCGGCTTGACCGACAGGGCGGTGCCGAGCAGCGCCTCGGCCGCGTTGATCCGGCCGCCCCGACGCAGGAACTCCAGCGTGTCGACGTAGAAGAAGATGGTGGTCCGGTCGACGGCGGACAGCGCCGCCGCGCGTACCCCGGGCAGGTCGACGCCCGCCTCGGCGGCGGTGGCGGCGGCCAGCGCCGGGAAGCCCAGCCCCATGCCGGTGGACCGGCTGTCGACCACCTCGACGCGGTCGCCGACCTCGGCGGCGGCGAGCCGGGCCGCGTCGACCGTGCCGGACAGTTCGGCCGACAGGTGCACCGACAGCACGCCGTCCGCGCCGTCGGCCAGCAGCCGCCGGTACGTGGCGGCGAACTGCGCCGGGGACGGCCGGGACGTGCTCACCGAGACCCGCCGGCCGCCGAGGGCCCGGGTGGCGTCGGCGGGGAGGGTCTCCACGCCCTCCAGCCCTTCCGCGCCGTTGAGCACGACGGTGAGCGGCACCACGGTCAACCGGTGCGCCCGCACCGGCCCGGGTGGAAGGTAGGCGGTGGAGTCGGTGACGACCGCGACGGACATGCCCGGCACGCTAGCCGATGCCGCGACCACCCGCCCCGACCGGCCGGCCCAGGGCTCGGCGGACCGGTCGGTTCAGACCGGCTCGGCCGGTGGCGGCGGCGGGGCGATCGGGCCGACGTTGTGCGCCCGCAGGTGCCAGCCCCGCAGGTCGTTGTGGCGCAGTTCGGTCCAGTGGCAGTTGGCCAGCGAGCCGATGCTGCGCAGCACGGTGTGGTCCCAGCCGAGGAGCTGACCGACGCCCTGTCGGGCCGCGCCGCCGTGGGTGGCGACCACGACGGTGCCCCCGTCGGCCAGTTCGGCGGCGGCCAGCAACGCCTCGCCGACCCGCTTGCCGAGGTCGTCGAGGGGTTCGATGCCCGCTCCCGGGTCCGGGTCGCCGGCCCGCCACCGGGCGTGCTCGGTGGGGAACCGGACGGCGGCGTCGGTGAGGGCGAGGCCCTGCCACTGGCCGAAGTGCCGTTCCCGCAGCCGGGCGTCGGGGCGTACCGGCTGGCCGGTGAGCCGGGTGAGCGTGGCGGCGGTGTCGGCGGCGCGGCACAGGTCGGAGGCGACGACGACGGCCGGGCGCAGCGCCGCGAGCAGCGGGGCGGCGGCGCTGGCCTGCTCCCGGCCGAGGTCGTTGAGGGGTACGTCGATCTGCCCCTGCACCCGACCGTTGGCGTTCCAGTCGGTGTTGCCGTGCCGCCAGATGATCAGGCGGGTCATTCGGCGGCGGCACCCGCGGCGTCGGCCTCGACCAGGTCGCGGTCGACGAACGGAAGCTGGGGGCAGTCCTTCCAGAGCCGGTCGAGGGCGTAGAACTCACGTTCCTCGGTGTGCTGGACGTGGACCACGATGTCGACGTAGTCGAGCAGCACCCAGCGGCCACCCCGCTCACCCTCGCGGCGAACCGGCTTGGCCTTCTCGGGCAGCTCCAGCAGACGCTCCTCGACGGCGTCGACGATGGCCATCACCTGACGCTCGTTGGGCGCCGAGGCCACCAGGAACGCGTCGGTGATGGCGAGCTGGTCACCCACGTCGATGATGACGATGTCCTGCGCCTTCTTGTCGGCCGCGGCCTGGGCGGCGGCCATCGCCAGCTCGTGAGCGCGTTCGGAAACTGTCACCGTTCTCCTTCGATCAACAGTGCGACCCGTCAAGCGTCTCACACCCGGCGCGGAGACGACTTGTCAGTTCTGGCCGCTTACCGGGACGAAGTGGGAGCTACCGGTCGTAATCACCGCTGGTAGAGCCGCCGTTTCGCGATGTACTGCACCACACCGTCGGGCACCAGGTACCAGACCGGTTCCCCACGGCCGACCCGTTCCCGGCAGTTGGTCGAGGAGATCGCCATCGCGGGCACCTGCACCAGGCTGACGGTGTCGGCGGGCAGGTGCTTGTCGGTCAGCTCGAACCCGGGCCGGGTCACCCCGATGAAGTGGGCCAGCGCGAAGATCTCGTCCAGATCCTTCCAGGACAGGATCCGCTCCAGCGCGTCGGCGCCGGTGATGAAGTGCAGTTGCGCCTTCGGGCCGTACTCGTGGTGCAGGTCCCGCAGGGTGTCGACGGTGTAGGTGGGGCCGCCGCGGTCGATGTCGACCCGGCTGACCTGGAACCGGGGGTTGGAGGCGGTGGCGATCACCGTCATCAGGTAGCGGTCCTCGGCGGGGCTGACCGGGGTGTCCGCCTTCTGCCACGGCTGCCCCGTCGGCACGAAGACCACCTCGTCCAGGCCGAACCGGTCCGCCACCTCGCTGGCCGCCACCAGGTGACCGTGATGGATCGGGTCGAAGGTGCCGCCCATGATGCCGATCCGTCGGATGTCGTCCTCCACCCCATGATCGTAGGCCGCCCCGCGCCGGGCCCGCCGGGGCCCGGCGCGGACCGACCGTCAGGCGGCGGCCGCGGCGACCGCCGTGCGGGCGACCAGGGCCCGGCGCAGGTCGTCGGCGGCGTCGACGACGCTGCGGCGCAACCCCGGGGTGAGGTCGTCCCGGGTGAGCAGGGTCGCGGCCGAATCCAGCGTGGGCTGCGCCACGGCGTAGCGGGGGAAGGCCAGCCGGGCGACCCGTTCGGCCACCCACGGGGTACGCCGCCGCGCCGCCGCCGGCATCTCGGTGAAGTACCGGTCGACGTACGTGCCGGTCAGTTCGGCCTGTTCCGGCTGCCAGAACCCCTCGGCCGCCGCCTCGACGAGCCGGTTCGAGCGGGTGGTGTCCCGGGTGACGATCTCCCAGGCGGCCTCCTTCGCGGCCACCTCCGGCAGGGCCGCCCGGCACCGGGCCGCCCGTTCCGCGCCGGTGGCGCTGCGGTCCGTCGCCGCCTCGGCCGCGATCTCGGTCTCGCCGGCCGCGCCCAGCACCACCAGCCGACGCAGCAGCGCCCAGCGCAGCTCGGCGTCGACGGCCAGCCCGTCGGGCACGCCCCGGCCGGCGAGCCACCCGGCGAGCAGGTCGGCGTCGGCGGTGGCGGAGAGCAGCCCCCGCGCGGCGGCCAGTTGCAGCGACCCGCCGGCCGGGGCGGTGGCGAGCAGCGCGGCGCAGGCGTCGGCCGTCCGCAACAGTGCGGCGTCCCGGGCGAGCGGGTCGAGGTAGCGGTCGACCAGGTTGCGGCTGCGGGCGAGCACGCTCTCGGCGACGGCCACCTCGGTCTCGGTGGGCAGGGCCACCGTCAGCAGCGACACCACCGCCGACACCGGCCGCTCGCCGTCGGTGGCGGCGTCCAGCGCCTCCTCCCAGAGCAGGGCGCGGGCCAGCGGGTCGGTGAGCGTGGGCAGCACCGTGCCGACCGCGTCCACCGACGCCGGATCGAGCCGGATCTTGGCGAAGGTGAGGTCACCGTCGTTGGGCAGGAGCAGCCCGGCGGCCCGGCCGGTCAGCGCGGGAAGCGCGGTGCGCCCGCCGTCGGCGGCCGGATCGAGATCGACCTCGACCCGTTCCACCGCGCCGTCGGGGGCGTACCGGCCGACGGCGATCCGATGCGGGCGCAGCACCGGGTGCTCAGGCGGCGCGGTCTGCACCACCGCCACCGAGGACCACCGGCCGTCGGCGTCCACCGAGATCTCCGTCCGCAGCGTGTTGACCTGTGAATGACGCAGCCAGCGGTCGGCCCAGTCGGTGAGGTCCCGCCCGCTGGCGGCGCTGAGGCTGGCCAGCAGGTCGGCCAGGGTGGCGTTGCCGAACCGGTGGGCGGCGAAGTGCTGGTTGAGCCCGGCCAGGAAGGCGTCGTCGCCGAGCCAGGCGACGAGCTGGCGGAGCACGCTGGCGCCCTTGGCGTACGAGATGCCGTCGAAGTTGAGCAGGGCCTGGGCGGCGTCGGCGACCTCCTGCGGGGCGACCGGATGGGTGGACGGGCGCTGGTCGGCGGCGTACCCCCACGCCTTGCGGCGGATCGCGAAGGTCGTCCAGGCCCGGTCGAACCGGGTCGCCTCGGCGGTGACCCGGGTGCCCAGGTACTCGGCGAAGGACTCGTTCAGCCACAGGTCGTCCCACCAGCTCATGGTGACCAGGTCACCGAACCACATGTGGGCCATCTCGTGGGCGATGGTGGTGGCCCGCTGCTCCCGCTCGCTGTCGGTGACCGCCGACCGGAACACGTCGTCGTCGCGGATGGTGACCAGGCCCGGGTTCTCCATCGCGCCCGCGTTGAACTCCGGCACGAACGCCTGGTCGTACTTGACGAACGGGTACGGCTCGGCGAAGAGCTGGTGGAACCGGTCCAGGCACTGCCTGGTGACGGTGAGGATCTCGTCGAGGTCGGCGTCGAGGTGCGCGGCCAACGACTGCCGGCAGTAGACGCCCAGCGGGATGTCGCCGTGGCTGTCCCGCCGGACGTGCCAGGGGCCGGCGATCAGCGTGACGAAGTAGCTGGCCAGGGGTGCGGTGGGGGCGAACTCCCAGCGGCCCGGGGCCGGGTTGGCGGCGAGCGGGCCGTTGCCGGCGACCGTCCACTGCGGCGGCGCGGTCACCGTGAGGGTCACCGGGGCCTTGAGGTCGGGCTGGTCGAAGGCGGCGAAGATGCGCGGCGCCTCGTCCAGGAAGGACATCGCGTAGAGGTACGTCGCGCCGTCGGCCGGGTCGACGAAGCGGTGCATGCCCTCGCCGGTGTTGGTGTAGGCCATCTCGGCGGTGACCGTGAGGGTGTTCTCCGCCGCCAGCCCGGTGAGCGGGAACCGGCCGTCGGCGAGGGCCGCCGGGTCCAGCTCCCGGTCGTTGAGCCGCACCGCCTCCAGCACCGCGGGCTTGACCTCGACGAACGTCTCGGCGTCGGGGGTGGCGGCGCGGAACCGGATGGTGGTCGTCGAGCGGAACCGCTCGTCGCCAACGGTGAGATCGAGGTCCACCTGATAGGACTCGACATCGATCAGTGCGCGACGCGCGGTCGCCTCTACACGGGTCAGGCTCGGCATCCGCTTATCCTGCCCGACGGGGAGCCGGCCGGGCTCCCCGATACGCGCGGCAATGGAGGATCAACAATGGGTCAGCACCCCAAGGGCGACTTCGACCTGTCCCGGGCGGTCTGGCAGCGAGCCGAGGGCGACACCTCCGACAGCGCGGTCGAGGTGGCCTTCGTGGACGACCTGATCGGGATGCGCAACTCGGCCGAGCCGGACGGCCCGGTGCTGGTGTTCACCCAGGCCGAGTGGGACGCGTTCGTCGCCGGTGCCCAGGACGGCGAATTCGACCTGGACTGACCGCCTGGCGGCGGCCCCCGGGCGGTACGCGGCGACCCGCCCCGCGCCCGGGGGCACCGGCCCGTCGGGCGACCGCAGCCCCGCGCCGACCCGCCCCGACCAGGGCCGGCGCGACGGTGCCCGGACGACGGCTCACCCGTCCCCCTCGCCCCAACCCAGCCCGCCCGGCCCCGGGGCGTGGTGGAACCCGGGGTGGCCGGCGACGTCGACGCAGCGGTCGCCGTCCGGGCCGACGGCGGAACAGAACAGCCGCTCCGCGTCCCGCCAGGCGTCGGCCGGGGACAGCGCGACCGAGGCCAGCACCAGTTCCGGGCGCAGCAGGCTCAGCGCCTCCGCATACGCCACCGCCAACTCCCGGGCGTGCTCCGGCCCGTCGGCGGTGAACCCGAGGTGCACGGTGAAGCGCCGGGACGGCCGGCGCGGCCGGGCGAGCAGCGGCCGCCCCGGCGGGTGGTCCCCACCGGCCCGGCCGAGCACGTCGACCACCTGTCGCTGCCGCCAGTACGGCGGCGTGTTCTCCCGCATCCGGTCCTCCCGTCGTCGACGCCCCACGGCCGCCCGTGTGGCCCGGTGTCGAGCCAACCAGGTTCGCGGCGGCCCGGGAGGGGCCAGCGGGCACCCGGTCACCGGCTGGCGGCGCGGCGGGATTCAGGCCCCCAAACCCGGGTAGACCACCCAAGGCCGACCAGCCGGGTCCGCCCACCGTCACCGCGTCAGGAGAGCCCGATGGCCACCACCCCGGCCGACCGCAGCCCGGAGAGCACGCTGGCGTTCTTCCGCGAGGGCTACCGGTTCATCAGCAACCGGTGTGAGCGCTACGACACGGACATCTTCACCGCCCGGCTGCTGCTGGAGCCGACGATCTTCCTGCGCGGGCGGGCCGCGACGGAACTGTTCTACGACCCGGAGCGGTTCCGGCGCGCCGGTGCGGCGCCCAAGCGGGGGCAGCGGACGCTGACCGGGCAGGGTGGGGTGCAGGGGTTGGACGGTGCGGCCCACGCCGACCGCAAGGCCATGTTCATGTCGGTCATGACGCCCTCGGCGGTCGAGCGGATCGGCCGGCTCTTCGCCGACCAGTGGCGGATCCGGCTGGCGGCCTGGGGCGACGCCGGCCCGGTGGTGCTCCGCGACGAGGTCGGTCCGATGCTGCTGCGGGCTGTCTGCGCCTGGGCGGGCGTACCGCTGCCGGAGAGCGAGGTCGGCCGGCGCAACGCCCAGATGCAGGCGATGATCGACGGACCGGCCGCGCTCGGCCCGCGGCACTGGCGGGGGTTGCTCGGCCGCCTGCGGGCCGAACGCTGGATCGCCGACCTGGTGGAACGGGTACGGGTCGGCACCGTGGCCGCGCCCGAGGGCAGCGCGCTCGCGGTGATCGCCGAGCACCGCGACGCCGAGGGGCGGCTGCTCCCCCGCCGGGTCGCCGCCGTGGAACTGATCAACGTGCTGCGTCCCACCGTGGCCGTCGACCGGTACGTGCTGTTCGCCGCCCTGGCCCTGCACGACCATCCGGACTGGCGCGAGCGGGTGCGCACCGGCGACGAGCCGACCGAGTGGTTCGTCCAGGAGGTCCGCCGCTTCTACCCGTTCTTCCCGGTCGCCTTCGCCCGGGTGCGGCACCCCTTCGAGTGGCAGGGGCACCACTTCCCGGCCGGCCGCCGGGTGCTGCTCGACCTGTACGGCACCAACCACCATCCCCGGCTCTGGTCCGAGCCGGAGCGGTTCCGCCCGGAGCGGTTCGCCGGCTGGCGGGACGACCCGTACGGTTTCGTGCCGCAGGGCGGGGGCGGCCACCTGGGCGGCCACCGCTGCGCCGGGGAGTGGATCACCATCGAGCTGATGAAACAGGCGGTCGGCCTGCTGACCGGGGCGATGGACTACCGGCTGCCGCCGCAGGACCTGACCCTGGACCTGTCCCAGGTGCCCACCCTGCCGCCCAGCGGACTGGTGCTCACCGACGTCCGCAGCAGGCCAGCCGCCCGGCGTCGCGGGGGGCTCGGGTGAGCGCCCCCGCCGGGTCCGCGCGTCCGGCCCCGGTCGGGTCCCGCCCGGCCGCCGTGGCGGGCGGGCCGCCGCACCCGCTCCGGCTCCCCGTCGAGTACGTCCTGCCGCTGCACCGGACCGACGCCGACGGCCTGGACGAACTGACCGGCTACCTGCGCACGCTGTGCCGGCTGGTCGACGTGACAGTGGTCGACGGCTCGCCGCCGCCGGTGTTCGCCAGGCACGCCGCCCAGTGGCAGGGCCTGCTGCGGCACCTGCCCCCCGATCCGGCGGTGCACGGACTCAACGGCAAGGTGCGCGGGGTGCTGACCGGGGTGGCGGCGGCCCGGCACGAACACGTGGTGATCGCCGACGACGACGTCCGGTACGCCGAGGCGGAGCTGCGGGTGGTGCACCGGCTGCTGGACACCGTCGACCTGGTCCGCCCGCAGAACTACTTCCACCCGCTGCCCTGGCACGCCTGGTGGGACACCGGCCGGACCCTGCTCAACCGGGCGTTCGGCGTCGACTGGCCGGGCACCCTGGCGGTGCGGCGCAGCACCTTCCGGGCGATGGGCGGCTACGACCCGGACGTGCTCTTCGAGAACCTGGAGTTGGTCCGCACGGTGCGCGCCTACGGCGGCACCGAGGCGAGCCCCGCCTGGCTCTACGTCCGCCGGCTGCCGCCGACCGTGGCGCACTTCCGGGGCCAGCGGGTCCGCCAGGCGTACGACGACCTGGCCCGACCGGCGCGGTTGCTGGTGGCGCTGGCGGTGCTGCCGGGGGTGGTGGCCGCGTCGGTGGCCCGCCGGCCGGGCCTGTTGGCCGCCGGGGCGGCCGGTGCGGTGGCGCTGGCGGAGGTCGGCCGGCGGCGGGCCGGCGGAACGGCGGTGTTCCCCCCGGGCACCGCCCTGGCCGCGCCGCTGTGGCTGCTCGAACGCGGGCTCTGCGGGTGGCTCGCGGTGGCCCGTCGGGTGGGCCGGGGCGGGGTGCGGTACGCCGGCCGGCGGG
>NZ_MZMV01000020.1 GCF_002210435.1 Micromonospora wenchangensis | reverse complement strand
GGTCCTGGCCGAGGCCGCGGTGGAGAAGTTCGGTGGTGACTCGGTGACCGAGATCCGCCGCAACCTGACCGGTTACCTCGACACCCTCGTCATCCGGTGAACGTCCGGCAGGTCGGCGGCGTGCCGACCTGCCGCCGGCCCGGACCACCCACCCCGGCAGCGCCCCGGTCACCGGCACCCGGCAAACTCCACGCTGATCCGACTGAACCTTCGGCTGGCTCGGTGCGTTGAGAGGTCGAAGCCACAGCCTGTCGAGGAGCGCACCGGTGCCACTGACCTCCACGTCCCACCGCCAGCGGCTGGAACGACTCGTCGGTGGGGTGCGGCAACGGCTGTCACCACTGACCGGTGTCATCCGGCGGGGACTGTCCCGCCTACCCGGCCCGCCGATCGTGGCGCGGATCGTCGCCGGGCTGATGGCGCTGGCGCTCGCCGTCCTCGCCGGCTTCGCCGCCAGCACCGGATTCGGCACCGCCACCGCCGAGACCGTGGAGGGCAAACCGGTCCCCGCCGAGCAGGTGCCCCTGATCGCCCAGGCCGCACTCTCCTGCCCCACCCTCACCGCGCCCCGGCTGGCCGGTCAGCTCATGGCCGCCTCCGGGTTCGTGGCCGACGCCCGCACCGACGACGGTGGCTCCGGCGTGGCCGGCCTCACCGACGAGCTCTGGCAGCGGTGGCTGCCCTGGCCCGACGCGCCCCGGCTGGACGTCGCCGCGAACATCGTCGCGCTGGCCCACCACATGTGCGACCTCGTCGGGCAGGTGTCGCACGGCGACATCGACGGCGACACCTGGCAGCTCGCGCTCGCCGCACACCACTCCGGGATGTCCGCCGTCCGGGCCGACCGGGGCGTCCCCGAGGCGGCGGCCGGGTACGTGCGGACCGTCGTCGGCTACGCCGAGTGGTACTCCCGGCAGCCCGACTTCGACCCGGACGCGGCGGACGCGTCACCGACGCCCGCCCCGCCCGCGCCACCCGCCGGCAGCGCGCCGCGCCCCATCCCCGACGAACACCTGGCGGCGATCCTCGCCGCCGGCCGGACCTGCCCGGCGGTGACCCCGGCGAAGATCGCCGGTCAGCTCATGGCGGCGTCCGGGTTCAACCCGAACCTGCTCGGCCCCAACGGCGCGCAGGGCATCGCCCAGTTCCTGCCCACCGTGTGGAGCCGCTACGCGACCGCCGGCCAGTCACCGTGGGACGCCGCCACGGCGATCGCCACGCTCGGCCGGACGATGTGCGCCCTCACCACCGACCTGGGCGGGCTGACCGCCGACCCGTACCCGCTCGCGCTGGCCGCCTTCCAGTGGGGCCCGGGGGTGCAGGCCGGCGGCGCACCCGACCTGGACACGGTGGACGAGAACGCCGGCCGGGTCCTCGCCTACGCCGCCTTCTACGCCCAGGATCCCCGGCTCGGTGGGCGTCCGTCGCCGCGTCCCCCGCTGTCGGACACCACCCGGGGACCGGTGCTGGCCCTGCCCACCCCCGCCGCCCCCACCGTCGCCGGGGCCGGCCCGGGACGGCCGAGCGCCGCCGCGACCAGGCCGGCCCCGGTCGCCACCCGGTCCACCCCGGCCGCCGCCCGCCCGACCACCGCGCCGCCGGCCGCGGCCGCCGCCGGTTACCGCATCCGTGGGTACGGCGGGAACTGCGTGTACGCGCCCAGCGCCGCCGACGGCCAGCAGCTGGTGGTCTGGGACTGCAACGGATCGGCCCGGCAGAAGTGGACGTTCGGCGGCGACGGCACGATCCGGATGGGGTCGCTCTGCATGGACCTGGCGGACGCCTCCAGCGCCGACGGCACCCGGATCCAGGTGGCGACCTGCAACGGCGGCTGGGCGCAGAAGTTCTGGATCAACGGCTCCGGCGATCTGGTCAACTCGGCGATCGGCAGGTGCGTCGACATCCGGGACTGGTCCACCGCCAACGGTGCCGGCCTGCAACTGTGGACGTGCACCGGTGAGGCCAACCAGAAGTGGACGCGGGTGAAGGTCTAGCGGGGGCCGGCGGTGCGGCCGATCCGGGCCGACACCAGTGCCGTCCCGTCGGTCTCCGCGACGGCGAAGAACGCCAGCGTGTCGACTGCGGCCGGGATCTGCCCGGTGACCTCCTGCGGCCCGGCCGTCGCCGTCCACTGTGCCACCTGGTAGGTGCGGGTGTCGGCGGCGACCGCGTAGAGCCGGTACTGCACCCCCGCCGTCAGGCCGAGCACGGTGGCCCGCACGTCGGAGGCCGGCCCGGGGCCGTCGGTACGGGCGGAGACGGTGACGGACAGCCGGGTGGCGGCACCGACCCCCTCCACCGTCACCCCGGCGGCGACCGGGTTGACCGTGGACCGTCGGGCGTCGGGCACACCGACCTGCTGCCGCTGCCCGAGCGTGACCCCCAGGGACACCGCCGCGACCATGGCGAGCGTGCCGGCGACGAGCCACCGCCGTCGACCCCGCCGGACCCGGTCGGGTGCGCGGCCGGCCGGACCCCGCCCGTCCGCGCCCCGGGAGGGCGGCCGGTCCGCCGGCACCGGGCGCGACGGCGACGGACCGGCTGGGGCCGCCGACGGACGCGACGCGGCGTCGACGGACGGCGGGAGTTCGGGGGCCGGCGGGAGTTCGGTCGCCGGCAGCGACTCGGCGGCCGGTGGGGCCTCGGGGGGCGGCGTGACGCCGAGGGCCGGGACGACGGGGGCCGACTCGGCGGCCGGGACGACGGGGGCGGAATCGGCGGCCGGGACGGCGCGCAGGTCGGCGATCTCACCGGGGGTGAGCCCGGAGAACGCCCCCACCAGCGGACCCAGCCGGTCGCACTCGTCGAGGCAGATCGTGCAGGTGCCGAGGTGGCGTTCGAACTCCCACTCGTCCTGCGGGTCGAGGTCACCCCACAGGTAGGGAGCGCACTGCTCCAGAGGGGCGTGGGCCATCGGACCGGGGGCGTCGCTGTCGCTTCGGAGGTCGGTCATGGCCTGTCAGCTCTGCTCGGGAAGGCAGCGCCTCGCGGCCCCGCCGCCGCAATCGTATGCCATCGCGGTCGTGGTGGACGCCTCACGCACCGTCGACCTCCCCGATGACGGCGCGCAACGCGCGCAGGGCGTAGTGGGCACGGGACTTGACGGTGCCCTCGGCGATGCCGAACTCCGCGGCGATCTCGGCGGTGGACAGCCCCCGGAAGTAGACGGCCTCCACCACCCGGCGGTGCTCGACGCTGATCTTCGGCAGGGCGTCGCGGATGGTCCGCGCCGTCACCACCCGCTCGGCCACGTCGGCGGTCGCCGGCATCCGGCTGAGATCCAGCGCGCCGACCTCGGTCGGCCGGGCCTGCCGGGCCCGCGCCACGTCGATGGCGACCCGGCGGGCCACGGTGAACAGCCAGCGCCGTTGGGTCTCCAGGTCGGCGGCGAGGCTGTCGATGCTGCGCCAGGCCCGCATCATCGTCTCCTGGAGCAGGTCCTCGGCGAGTTGCCGTTCCCCCGACGCCAGCCGGAGCAGGAACCGGAACAGCGGCTCGGCGTGCACGGCGTGCAGCTCCCGCAGCCGCGCGTCGGGGGCCAGGTCGGCGGCGGGTGGCGGGGGCCCGGCCTCGACGGTCGATGCGTCGGCGGCTGGCACCACCCCGATGCCGGCCCCGCCCGGCGCGTCCGCGTCCGGCCCGCGAGAAAGACCTGCCAACCGGTGCCTCCCCAGCACGCTCACCGTCCGCGTGACCGGCCGAGCGGGCGCGCCCGTACCTCCGGTCCCACGTCGATCCAGGAGAGCATACGGGGCACCGTCGGACCCGCTGTCGCTGATGCCGCCCGTCGCCCGACGGCGCAACCGGCTCCGATGGGGACGGTCCACCGGCCGCAGCCGCCAGACGGTGCCACCGGGGCGGTCAGCCATGCGGGGCCGCCGCGGCGGTGACGTCCTCGGCCCGCAGGGTACGCAGGTCCGCGACGGTCGGCCCGGTCAGGCCGCGCAGCCGGCCCGCCTGCCGGGTCACCGCCTCGTCGAGCACCTGGCGGGCGTACCGGCCGTTGCCGAAGGCCGGACCGTGCGGGGCCTGCTCGAAGTGCTGGCGCAGCGCGGTCAGTGTGTCCCCGGGGCAGTCGTACCCGCCCGCGCGGGCCAGCCCCTCGAAGATGGCGACCAGTTCGTCGGCGGTGTACGGGGCGAAGTGGACGCGGCGGGAGAACCGGGAGGCCAGGCCGGCGTTGGCGGCGAGGAACTGCTCGATCTCCGCCTCGTAGCCGGCGACGATCACCACCACCTCGTCGCGGTGGTCCTCCATCAGCTTGACCAGCGTGTCGATCGCCTCCCGGCCGAAGTCGTTGCGGGCGTCGGGTGGTGCCAGCGTGTACGCCTCGTCGATGAACAGCACCCCGCCCCGGGCCCGTTCGAACGCCTCCCGGGTGCGGTGCGCGGTGTGCCCGACGTACTCGCCGACCAGGTCGGCGCGGGCCACCTCGACGAGTTGGCCGCCGCGCAGCACCCCCAGCGCGGTCAGCAGCTGCCCGTAGAGGCGGGCGACAGTGGTCTTGCCGGTGCCCGGTGGCCCGGAGAAGACCAGGTGCCGGGAGACCGACGGCGCGGGCAGGCCGGCCCGCACCCGGGTCCGTACGGCGGCCAGCAGGTCGATCAGGTCGGCCACCTCCTGCTTCACCGCGTCCAGGCCGATCATGGCGTGCAGCCGGGCCAGCAGCGCGTCCACCGCACCGGCGGGCGGCTCGTCGTCGGCCGGGCCGGCCGCCGCCTCGTCGAGGTCCTGCGGCAGCAACTGGGCCAGCTCCACCCCGGTGGCGGCGCCGCTGCCGGACAGCCGGAACGCCTGCCGGCTGACCATCTCCTCGAAGGTCTGCCGGGCCACCCGGGCGTTGCCGAACGAGGCCGTGCGCGGCATCGACTCGAACCACGACTCCAGGGCGAGCCGGGTGTCGTACTCCAGGGCGTAGTGGTGGTCGCGGCACAGCCGCTCGACGATCTGCACCAGCTCCGGGGAGGTGTAGCTCTCGAACTCGACGGTCTTGGAGAACCGGGAGGCCAGGCCGGGGTTCGCGGCGAGGAAGGTGCGCATCTGCGCCGAGTAGCCGGCGACGATCACCACCACCTCGTCGCGGTGGTCCTCCATCAGCTTCACCAGGGTGTCGACCGCCTCCCGACCGAAGTCGTGCCCCGAGCCGCCGCCGTCCACCGGGGCCAGGGTGTACGCCTCGTCGATGAACAGCACCCCGCCGATCGCCTCGGTGAACCGTTCGGTGGTCTTCACCGCCGTGCCGCCGATGTGTTCGGCGACCAGGTCGGCGCGGGCCACCTCGACCAGTTGCCCGCCGGGCAGCACGCCGAGGGCGGCCAGGATGCGGCCGTAGAGCCGGGCCACGGTGGTCTTCCCGGTGCCCGGCGCACCCGCGAAGATCATGTGCCGGGACATGGGCGGGGCCGGCAGCCCGGCGGCGGCCCGCCGCCGGCTGATCCGGTGCAACCCGACCAGGGTCGCCACCTCCCGTTTCACCCCGGCCAGGCCGACCAGGGCCGCCAACTCGGTCAGCAGCGGCGCGGCCGGGTCGTCGGCGGGCGGGTCGCCGGGCGTCGGCGTCGCCGGCAC
Organism: Micromonospora wenchangensis; assembly: GCF_002210435.1. GTDB lineage: Bacteria > Actinomycetota > Actinomycetes > Mycobacteriales > Micromonosporaceae > Micromonospora > Micromonospora wenchangensis. The sequence continues at coordinate 107,791 of NZ_MZMV01000020.1, read as the reverse complement.
CGGCGCGACGGGGTCGACGGGCCGCGCCGGACCGGCCGGGTCGGGCCGGCCGGCCGGCGGCGGCCGGTGCGCCCCGTCCACCGTCGGGCCAAGGGGTGCGGGGTCGCCGTCGGTGCCGACGAGTTCCACCGCGGCGTCGTCCACCGTGGTACGCAGCCGCCCGCCCGCGTTGCCCCGCAGTTCGGTCTCGACCAGCCGCACCGGCCGGCGCGTCTGCACCAGCACCCCCGGCCCGGTGTTGCCGGACACCTCGCACCCGGTCACCTCGCCCTGCGACTCCCCGGCGAACCACACCCCCGGTCCGTCGCCGCCCCGCACCCGGCTGCGCCGTAGCTGCGCCGTCGCCCCCCGCTGGACGGTCAGCCCCGCACCCCGGCTGTCGAGCACCTCCACCCCGGTCGCCCGCAGCCGCCCGGCCGTCACCACCAGACCGGTCGCGCAGCCGCGCAGGATCGTCCCCTCCATGCTGAGTTCCCCGTCGGTCACCAGCACGCCGGCCGACCCGGCGTCGGTCACCTCGCCCCGGCGGACCCTCGGCCGGGCCGACTCCGCGACCCGTAGCCCGTCGCCGCCCGGCGCGGTGACGGTCAGGTCGTCGACCTCGGGGCGGGCGGTGCCCCGGGCCAGCAGCCCGCCCGGGGACCCGACGACCGTCACCCGCCGGACGTCGCCGGCCGCCGCGTCGGCGAAGAGCAGACCGACCCCGTCGGTGGCGGTCAACGTGCCACCCTCGATCCGGGGCGCCGCCGTGCCGCTGGCCACCACCGCCGCCCCGGTCGTCGTCCCGATCCGCAACCCGAGGTAGCTGCCGGTGGCGGTCGCCTGGACGCTCAGCCCGTGCCCGCCCCCGACGGCGAGGACGCAGTCGCGCAGCGTCGGGTCGGCGGCCCCGTCGACCAGCACCGCCGGGCCGGTCGCCGTGCGGATCTCGCAGCCGGTCAGCTCGGGGCTGCCCCCGGTCACCAGCACCGGGATGCCACCGGTGTCCACGATCCGGGTGTCGACCAGCCGGAGCGTGCCGTCCTCGACCACCACGCCGGGGCCGTCGACGGCGGAGACCACGCACTGCTCCACCAGCCCCCGACCGCCGCCGGTGCACAGCAGCCCGCTGCCGCGTACGTCGGTGATGGTGCAGCCGCGCAGCACCGGGTCGCCGCCGGTGACGGCCACCGCAACGGTGCCGATCCCGGCGACGGTGGTGCGGACGACCTCGCCGGTGCCGGCGCGTTCGAACAGCAGGCCCGCCCCGGCGGGGTTGCCCACCCGGCAGTCCCGCATGGTCAACTCCCCCCGGGGCACGTGCACCGCGACCACGCCACCGGCCCGTACGCCGCACCGGGTGAGTTCCAGCCGGCCGCCGCCGACCTGGACGGCCGGCATGTGCCCGCCCCCGCCGAGCAGCTCGATCCCGTGCAGCGTCACCTCGCCCGCGCCGACGTGCAGCACCACCCCGTCGCCCCCGTCGATGGTGACCGTGCCCGGCCCCTCCTCGGCGATCAGCGTCACGTCGCCACCGAGCTGGAGCTGTTCCCGGTACACCCCCGGCTGGACGACGACGGTGGCACCGGCCGGGGCGACCGCCAACGCACCGGCGATCGTCGGCGGGCATCCCTGCTCCGTCTGGGAGACCGCCATCACGGTGCTGTTCACCCCTCACCACCCTCTCGTCTGGTTGATTCCATGCCGCCCCGCCACCGGCGGTCACCCCGACGGCGGGGCGAACAGCCGCCCCGCCCCGTCGACGCCTACCCCCACCGGCAGCGGCGGGGTGCCGCCACCTGCCGGGTCCCCCGCCCCGACGGCCGCCCGCAGCCGCTCCAGCGTCTGCTCGCCGCCCTGTGTCGGCCGGCCGGCCGGCAACTCCCGCAGGAACACCTGCCGCAGCTCGCGGTCACCCACCGGCTCGTCCGCCAGCACCTGGAAGCAGGTCCCGGCGGGGAAGACCGCCGTACCGTCGGTGCGGGGTCCGGTGTGGATGCCGGTGGGTGTGGTGCGGGCCCCGGTGCCGGTCGTGCCGAGACCGCCCAGCCGGCGCGCGCCGACGGACCAGATCACGAACCGCACCCCGGCGTCCGGCACCGGCGCGGGCGTCGGGTCGACGTCGAGGAAGGCCGGCTCCACCAGCAGCGTGCCGGGCGGGTAGCCGCCCGGCGGTGCGACGGCCGCGGCACGGAAGACCGGTCCGAAGACCACCGGCAGGCGACGCAGCCCGTAGCCCACCCAGCGGGCCAGCACCGCCGGATCGTCGGCCGGCGCGGCGTCGCCCCGCAGTACCGGGTTCACCGTCTCCCGTTCCCCGGTGCAGTAGGCGCGGACCGCGACCAGGCCCGCCGGCAGGTCCGGCGCGCTCACCGCCGCCACCCGCAGGCCCGGTTCCTCTGCCAGGGTCCGGGTCACCACCTGCGTGTACGAGTCGTAGCGGCCGGCGAGGATCCGCCGCAGCGCCGTCCGGTCCCCGGCGGTGGGCGCACTCCCGTCCAGCCGGAACGTCACCGGGACCCGCGTCGGGGCGGGCGGGGCCGGGCGCGGTTCGGGGACGGCGGCCGGCGGCGCGCCGGGGCCGTCGGCCACCGGGCCGGGCACCGGTTCCGGTCGGTCGGGGGTCGCGTCGGGCGGCCGGACCGGAGTATCCGGACGGCCGGGTGCGGGGGCCGGTTCGTCGTGGGCTGTGGCGGGCGGCGCGGTCGGGCCGGGGGTCGGGCCCTCCGGGGCGGGCGGGGGCGTGTCCGTCGGCTCCGGGGCCGGCGGAGGGCCGTCCCCGGTCACCTCCGGCGACGCGACCCGCAGCAGGTCGAGCCGGGGAGCGGCGATCCGCTGCCAGCGGTCCGCACCGTCCGCCGGCACGGCCGCCGGGTCGACGGCCGACGCGGCCACGCCGGACAGGAGCACGCCCGGGGCGTCCGGGGCCGCACCGGCACCGTCCGGCGGCACGGCCTCGCGGGCGGCGGTCACGACGGGCTCGGCACGGGTCGTGGCGGGCGCGGTGCCGGTCGTGGCGGGCTCGACACCAGTCACGACGGGCTCGGCACCGGTCGTGGCGGGTTCGTCGGGTGGTGTGGGCGGCGCGGTGGGAAGGCACGCCGGGGCGGGGAGCACCGGACCGAGGTCGGTCACCGTGCGGGCGGTGCCGGCCGCCGGCCGGGGACGCCACCGGCGGAACGTGCCCGTGCTGGTCAGCAGCCCCGTCGCGGTGACCTCCACCCGGGCGTCACCGGCGACGACCGGAGCGCCGAGGGCGTCGGCGAGGGCTCCGAACAGCATCCCGGCCGTGGCGGGGTACGGCGCGTCCCCGCAGAGCACCACGGGTCGTCCGTCGTGCCGCAGGGCCGCCAGGTGACCGGCGAGCACCCCGGGTGGCACCGGCCGGCCGTCCACCTGGAAGCCGCCCGCGCCGAGCGCCACCTCGACCAGGAAGACGTCGAGGGGCACCGGAGCCCGCAGTCCGGGGCCCGGGAGATCGTCGCGCCCCAGCGGCGTCCCGGGCGGCGTAGCGGCGGGGTCGGGCAGGAAGGACCAGCCACCGGGGACCGGTCGTCCCGGCGGGCGGCCCCGGTCACCGGCCGGCGGCCCGCCTGGAGCACCCGGACCGCCGGCATCCGTCCGTTCCGGCCGCCCCGTGTCGGCGACGGACAGGACGGGCCCGACGGACCGGCCGGGCAGGGCAGGTTCGGCGGACAGCGCGGGCACGGCAGGCGGGGCGGGTTCGGCAGGCTCGGGGTGGCGCGGCCCGGCGGCCGGCGGTGGCCAGGTCGCGGGCAGCCACGTGTAGCCGTCCCCGACCGGGGCGACCAGCCAGCCCTCGGGGCCGCCGACCGGCCGGGACGGCCCGGCAGGTGGCGGGCACCAGGCGGCGGGCGGCTGCTCCGGTCGGGCCGGCCCCCCGTCGGCGGCGATCCACCGGCGGGCCGACGGCACTCCCCGGGTGGACACGGCCGGGGCGTCCAGCGGCACCGCCCCGTCGATCCCGAGATCCGTGCAGAGCCCGGCCGCCGAGTCCGGCACCGCCACCGGGTCGGCGTAACCGCCGAGCGGGACCAGCCGGAACCCGGCGGCCGACCCGCCGAGCTGGCGGGGCAGCAGATCGGCCAGGAGACCGAACAGGTCCGGTCGGGCCGACACGGTCGCCGAGCAGAGCACCACGGTACGGTCCGGGTCGGCCGGCAGCCGGGCGGCCACCCCGGCCAGGGCGGCGGACGGCTCCGTGGCGGTATGGACGACGAGCACGGCACCGACGAGGGCAGCGTGTACGGGGTCGGGCGGGTCGGTCATCGCCGGTCAGCCTGCCGTCCGTCGAACCGCGCCGGTGGCCTCGGCCAGCGCCGCCCGGCACCGGTGCACCGCCACCGCGTCCACGTCGGGGGGTGCGTAGCCGGCCGCCCGGACCGCCGCCAGCAGGCCGTCGTCCGGGGCGATCCGGTACCGGGTGAGGTAGTGCCCGGTGGCGGCGGACCAGATCCACCGGCCGTCGCCGAGCAGGTCCACCGGTACCGTGCGGCCCGGGGTGACCACGTCGGGCACCCGGGCCGGACTCGTGACGAGGGGGACCCCGGCGGCGAGGTAGCCGGCGACCCGGTTCGCCTCCGATGTCGACAGTCGGGGCCGGTCGGGGCCGAAGGTCGGGTTCCCGGTCGCGTCGAGGGTGTCGAAGGTCGCCGCGACGCGTACCCGCCTGGCCGGTCGGGCGGCCCAGAGCAGGACGGCTGCTTCCAGCGCGCGCCGGTGGTACGCCGGCAGCCCGGCGAGGTGTCCGAAGACCTCGACCAGCGGGTCGGTCCCGCCCACCGCCACCAGGGCGGCCTGGATCCGCGCGGTGAGCGCGACCGCCCCGGCGCGGGCCTGCACCAGGTAGACCCGGGTGGCCGGCGGGTACGGCGTCGCCGGGGCGGGCCGTCGCCAGACCCGCCACAGCCCGACCGGCTTCGCCTCCCCGCCGGCGAGGGCGTCGACGAGGGCGTCGACGGCGGCCCGGTCGACCCCGTCCACCCCATCGGGCGCGGTGTTCGCGGCGTGGGCGTCCACGCCGGAGACGGCCGATCCGGGCGGGCCGGCGGCGTGGCTGCCACCGGGCGGCGTGGGGCCGGTGGGCAGGTCCGGCGTCCAGACGTAGGGCGGGGTGCGGTCGGCCGCGGCGCGGGGCAGGTCGGCGAGCAGGTCGTCGGGCGCACCGGCGGCGGTGAGCACTCCGGTGAGCAGCAGCACGTCGGGGTCGGTCAGCCGGATCTGCCGGGCGGCGGCGGCGAAGGCCACCATCCGGGCCACCTCGCTCACCGCACCGTCGGCCAGCCGGGCGCGGGCGGTGCCGAGCAGCGCGGCGGGGGCCTGCCCGGCGATCCGCAGCAGGAGCCGGTGCATCGCCGACGGCACGCTCATGCCTCCACAACGGAGGGTCCGCCGTGCTGGTTCACCCCGGTCCGGGCGGGGTCGCACATCGCCGCGAATAGGTACGACAGCGACCGGTGCACCGCCACCGTGTCGAGGGTCGGGGCGGTGTAGTCGGCGGCCCGGATCGCCGCGAGCAGGTCCGGTTCGGGGGCGAACCCGTACTGGTCGGCGTAGTAGGTGACCGCCTCCGACCACAGCCACCGCCCGTCGCCCCGCACGCCCGTGGGCACCTGGTCGGCGGCCGACGCCGGGTCGAAGCCGTCGGCCGACCGGTGCGGGCTGGTCAGCAGCGGCACACCCGCGCCGAGGTAGGCCACGACCCGTTCCGCCTCGTCGTCGGTGAGGGTGTCGGGTGGGGCGGCGGGGTCCGGCGGGGCGGCCGTCCGCAGCGGGGCGGCGGGGCGGTCCGCCCACAGCAGCGCCGAGTAGGCCAACGCCCGCCGCTGGTACTCCGGCAGCTCCGTCGGTTCACCGAACGCCTCCACCAGCGGATGCCGTTCACCTGCCGCCTCCAGGGCGGCCCCGGTCCGGGCGGCGAGGACGACGGGTTCCGGGCCCTGCACGAGGTAGAGCCGCTTCGGCGCGGGATACCGCGTGTCCAGGGCCGGGTACCGCCAGGCCCGCCAGAGCCCCACCGGCCCCGGTGCGGCGGCCACCGCGGCCACGGCCGCCCGGTCGAGGTCGTCGGGCCCGCCCGGACCGTCCCCACCCACGGTCAGGTCCATGCTGTACGGCAGCCGACCACCGGCAGCGGCCAGCACCTGCGGGCCCACCGGGGCCATCCCGTACGCCACCGGCGGGGCGTCGCCGGTGGACAGCCCGGCGAGCACGTCGTCGTCCGCACCGGCGTCGGCCAGGACCCCGGCCAGCAGCACCCGCTCGGACGCGGTGAGCCCGATCCCTGCGGTCAGGCAGGTGAACGCCACCGCCTGGGCCACCTCGGCGAGCTGATCCGCCGCGAGCCACTGGCGGGCCGCGCTGACCACCTCGTCCGGGGCCTGCCCGGCGAGGCGCAGCAGCAGCCGGTGCACGGCGGTACGCCGATCGGTGGTCGGCCCGGTCGTCGTGGTCATGCCCCCACAACGGCCGGCGGGGCGTGCCGGTTCACCCCCGATCGGCCGCCGGTCGCGGGGTGCGCTGTCGACGGCGTGGCGGGCTGCCGGGGCGGTCCGGTACCGGGGCGGGTGTGGTCGACCGCGCGCCGGGCGGGTACACCGGTAATCCGGGGAGTCCGGCGACCAGGATGTCACCGAGTCCCGGCACGACGATGGTCTCCGGCAGGCCCACCCCCGCCAGGACCATCCCCGCCAGAACCGCGCCCGGCGGCACCGTACCCGTCAGGACCGGACCGGTCGGCACCTTGCCCGGCGCGACGGCGGCAGCCGGCCCGGCGTCCCGATCGACGACCGGCGGGACGGCGGTGCCGGCAGGTCGGTCGTCGGTGGTGACGGGGGCCGGCTCCGGGCGCGGTCGGTGTCGGGCGTTCGGCTCCTGCGTCGGCAGCATCCGGCTGGCCTCGTCGACGGTGACGACCGGGGTGTCGGCGGCGGCGAGCGTGTCCAGTGCCCGGGTGGTGTCGTCGACCGTTTCCGGGTCGGCGGCGTAGCTGTCCAGCGAGCCGGGTTCGGCCCGGTCGACCAGGGCCGCGAAGTCGCGGGCCGGGAAGACGTACACCTGCGCGTCGTCCGGGGCGGTGAACGCGTCGGTGTCGACGACGAACCGGCGTACCACCGGGCCGTCGCCGGGTGGCAGACCCACCTGCGCGAGGTGCTCGGCCATCCCCCGGGCGACCCCGTACGCGGTTTCCGGCCGGGTGAACACGGCGACGGGGGCGTACGGGTCACCTGTCGTGATCTGGACCCGTCCGGTGACCGGGTCCTGGTACAGGTCGGTCGACACCGCCTCCGCGGACCCGCTCTGCCGCCCCCGGGGCACCTCGACGACCAGATGCAGCAGGACCTGACCGGGGCCGGGCCGCGCCGCCCCGGGGCCGGGCCCACCCCCCGCCGGTCGGACCGGGACGGGCGGGCGGGCCCCGCCGGCCGGCGCGTCGAGGATCCGGTTCGACACCGCACGCGGGTCGCCACCGGGATCCTCCCGGTTGGCCAGTCGGACGAAGTCGGCCCGACCGGCCGCGATGCCGTCGCGGACCTGCCCGGCGAGGCGGTGCATGGCACGCAGCCGGGGCCGGTCCGGCTCCCCGCCGTTCCAGAGGGCGCTCATCTGTTGCAGGGTGCGCAGCAGCGTCATCCAGTCGGCGAGCGGGCCCGGTGCGCCGGGGATCCCGGCGAGCGCGCCGCGGCCGGGGTCGCGGCTGATCCGGAACGTGTCCAGGGCGGCGGTCGCCGCGTCGAGCAGCCCGTCGAGCATCGCCTCCCGGGTGTCCAGGGCGAGCCGGTCGAGTTGCGCGTCGGTGCGCAGACCCACCACCGCCAGCGCGTCGTCGAGCCGGGCGAGGGCACGGTCCGTCGCCGCCGGGTCGGAGCGGGGACGCAGCCAGCCGGCCAGCGCACCGACGGCCTCGGCGGCCCGGTCGAACGCCGCGAGGTCGGCGGTGCCGGCACCGAGCGTGCCGACCACCTCGTGGTACGCGTCGAGCGCCGCAGCGGCAGCCCCGAGGACGCGTCCGGCCGCGACCGGTTCGGGGCCCCCGGTCACGCCGAACCACAGCGCCCCGAGTGCCTGGGTCAGCAGTTGCCAGCCGTACACCTGCATGATCGGCCCGTCCAGGGCGATCCCGGTGGCGTCGCGCAGCCGGGTCAGCTCGGCACGGAACCGGGCCAGCGCCGCGACGTGGTCCGCGTCGTCCGCCTGGTGGCCGTCGACCAGCGGGGTCAGGTCGAGGTCACGATGGGCGGCCGGGGCCAGCTCGATCAGCGGCGTCAGCTCGGCGATCGCATCGAGCGTCCCGGTGGCGCGGGTGACCAGCCCGGCGACCTCGACGTCGCCGGTCCGCCACTGCTGTGCCCACCGGCCCACCAGCCACCGGAAATCGTCAAGCACACCGCGCACCTGTGCGGCGTGGGCCGCGAAGGGGGCGGCCAGGGCCGGCGTGACGAGCACCGGCAGCAGCCGGACCAGGACGCCGCCGAGCTGGTGGACGACGACCGCCGCCGCGGTTTCCGGCTCCCCGGCGGGCAGCCCGGCGAGGGCCTGCCGCGCCTCGGTGACGCGCAGCAACACGTCGTTGCGGAGGTCCCGACCGTCGTGGACTCCACCGACCGCGCGGCCGGACGTCGGATCGTCGGCGTACGCCGGGCCGGGGAGCACCCGGCGCAGGGACAGCTCGATCTGCATCCGGATCTGCTCGCGGACCCCGTCGACGACCCCGTCGAAACCGGTGACCTCGACGACGACCCGTACCGGGAGCATCCCGACGGGAGGCCGGGCGTCGAGCTGGGCCCGGAGGAAGTCGGCGGCGGCGTCGGCGAGGATGCGGGCCACCGCGTTGTCCCGGGAGTCGGCGAGCAGCTCCGGGGGCACACCCAGCACCAGACCGAACTCCAAGGCCGTGCCGGCGGTCGCCGGCTGCGGCAGGCCGGCCAACCAGGAGGTGACCAGTGAGGCCCGCCGGGCGATCGCGTCGCGGGTCGGTCCGGTCAACACCGCCCAGTCACTGACCGGTTCGGCCGGGGTGAGCCGCTGGTGGTCCCCGACGGCCGCTGACGGCGGGGTGTCGCCGAGCAGTTCCAGGTTCCACGGCCGGTGCAGCAGCTCCACCCGGTCGAGAACCGCCCGGACGGCGTGGTCCGCGGCGATCCGGACCGGGGCCTCGACGTCGAGGCGCTCGGGCCGGGTCCGCCAGGTGCGGTGCAGCTGGGCCGCCGTGACCGGCGGAACCGCCGGATCGGCTGCCGGAGGCTGCTGCCCCGGCTGGTCCGTCGTGGTCTGCGGTGCGAAGGGCGCGACACCGATCGGTCGCAGCACCGGGTCCACCGCACGGTACTCCCCGTCGGCGTCCGGTTCGCCGACCAGTGCCGCCAGCAGGTGGAGGTGACGCGACCGCAGCCCGGCCCACCGCATGTCCCGCAGCCGGGCCTTCTCCTCGTCGGACAGCGCCGCGCGTTCCTCGTCGGACAGGGCGTCGGCGGGGAGACCCGCGAGGTCGCCGAGCAGGCTGCCCGGGACGTTCGGGCGGTGCGGCGCGGTGTCGTCGCGGTACTCCTCGCGCAGGCCGAGCTGGTGGGCGAACTCGTGTACCAGTTCCTCCTCCAGGGCGTCGTGCCGCCAGTGGAACTGGTCGGTCGGCCCCTCGTCGATCACCTGCACCCGCAGGTGGGCGTCCTGCGGGGAGGCGGCCCGCTCCACGGTCACGTGCAGCAGGTCGCCGAATCCGTTGGGCAGCCGGTACGCCGTCGCGTCGGCGCCGCTGTTGAACACCCGGTGCACCCCCCGTTCGAGGGCGTCGAACATCGCCCGACCGTTGTCGCCGTCGAGCCACACCCGCACGGTCAGGTCGGTCACCGGCTGGCCGCCGTAAAGGAACCGGCGGGCCTCGAACCGCGACACGACCTCGTAGCGGTCGTCCCGGGCGGGGCCGGGTCGGCTGACCGGGTCGACCCAGTGGTGTTCGCGGACCGCGACCTGTGCCATCGCACGTCGGATCGTCCACTCCAACGGCTCGTCGTCCCCGCGTGGCACCGTGCCGGGGTCGGGGCGGGGCGGGGCCTCCTCCACCCCGTCGGGCCCGGGCAGCAGCGGGTCCGCGGTGCCCTGCGGCTGTTCCGGTGCCACGGTCGGGGTGGTGATCACCGCGCGCAGGTCGTCGGGGACGGCACTCGTACGGCCCTTCTGGTCCGGCCGGAACACCCGCCATCCGCCGAGGCCGTCGGTGGTGGACACCATCCGGGCCGCGCCGGCACGCTTGGAGATGTCGATGTCCGCGCCGTGGGTGAGGACCACCGGTGTGACGAGAAGTCCCGGCCGCTCGGCCACCGCCTGTCCGAGCACGTCGACCAGGGTCTGCGCCGCCGCGTGCGGCAGCGGGTGCCCGACGAGGACGAGACCCGCGACCGGTGTCGACTGGGCGATGACCGTCTCGACGACGGTCGTCGCCCAGCCGGGCAGGTACGTCGGCGCGTCGGGACCTGCGAAGACCAGCTGGCGGCTGTCGGTCGCCTGGATCAGTGGCACGAGGTCGAGCACGTCGGGGTCCTCGGTGCCGAGGAGAGGCGGCAGGACGTGCGCCACGTCCGGTGGAAACAGGTTCAGGTGGACCGTCGTCGGATCCAGCAGGTCGACCCGGTCGTCCAGCGGGACGAGCACCCCGTCGGGGTCGATTCCCCGCCGGATTGCCCGGTCACTGTCGGCGTCGTACAGCGCCGGCAGGAACTCCAGCCAGGGCCGCGTGCCGTCGGGCCAGTCGACCCGCAGCTCCCCCGCATCCGGATCCCACCTCGGCGTCGCCTCCTCGGCCAACGTGTAGACGGGTCGGCCGGTGAGGTCCGCGAGGCGTTGCAGGAAGACGTAGTGCTCGGGAAGGCCCACGTGCTGGACGACCCGGATCGCCGTCACCTCGTCGGAAACCGGCAACAGGGGGCGTAGCGACCAGTCCGGTGTGTACAGCGGCAACTCGACGGTGAGCAGGCCGGGCGGGCCGGCGTGCCGCCACATCGGCCAGAGTTCCCGGTCGGGCAGGGCCAGCTGGACGCCCCCCGGACGTTCCACCGTCGTGCCGGTGACCTGCAGCGCCTCGTCGAAGGCCGCCCCGGCCTCCCGGCGCAGGGCGGCTGCCTCCGCCTGGGCGGTGGCGCCGTCGACGTGCTGCGCGCCGAAGTACCTGACCTCAAGCACCATCAGCGGCAGCGCGCCGTTGGAGGTGTCGAAACCGTCGATCACGGTCATCCCGCCGTACCCGAGATGCTGTCGTACGTCTCCACGGAGGTAGTCGATGATCGACTGCTCCTTGTTCCCGTTCTTCTTGTCGACGAAGGCGATGTTCCGGAAGAAGTCACCGGCCAGCTCGGCGCCGTTCCTCGCCTTGAAGCGCTCTTCGAGATCCGGGATCCGGTCGGTGAACATCCTGCGGAACAGTTGTGCGATCCCCGTGAAGTTGGCCTGGAAGTAGGCCTGCGCCGACGGTGACAACGAGTCGAGCAACATCCGCATGTCCTGCCGGGACAGTGCCGCGACGTTCTCCTTGACCAGACCCTCGTGGAGCCAGCGTCCGGCGACGCCTGCGGTGTTGGAGTACAGCACGGTGGCGAAGCCTCGTAGCTCCGCGACGTCCCGGGGACTGCCGCCCCCGTCGGCGAAGTGCTCGGCCACGGTGTCGGCGAAGGACAACGCGTCCTGCAGGTGCGGGCGGGCGTAGGAGGGGGACACACTCGTCGGGCTGCGCCAGGTGTGCCGGGCGACGTAGCGCAGGAACGAGTGGGCACCGGCGAGCGGGACCCCGATGCTGTGGTGCACCCGGGCGCCGGGCTCGCTGTCCGGCGGACGCGGCCCGACGTTCACCTTGCGCCCGAGCGGTGTCAGCACCACCTGGGAGAGGTGGCCGGCGGCCTGCACCGTGCCCAGGAGCTGGGCGAACGGAACGGGCCCGGTGAGCGCCGACAGCGCCTGACCCAACGCGGTCATGGCCGGGTACAACGACTCGCCGCCGTGGTGGGCGTCCATCTCGGCGTCGGTGTCGGGTACGACGCCGACGATGACCTCCAGGATGGCGGCGACCTCCTCGGTCCGCTTCGGGGCCGGTCGCCGGTAGAGTTTCCCGTCGTCGCTGTCGCGGAAGTAGGTCTTGACTTCCACCTCGATGGCTGTCGTTCCCGCGGGATCCTCGGCGAGCGCGCTCGTGCGGGCCAGGTCGGGGAGCGTCTTGTCGGTGGCTCCGGGGAACATGTCGGCGGCCGCGCTGAGGTCGAGCGTCTCGAAGAACTCGAACTCCGAGCCGTGGCCCAGGAAGGTCCGGTTCACCGGCGCGTCCACGATCGCCCGTGCCACCGAGGTCGAGGCGACGGGCACGGACGTCCCTGCGTCGACCAGCGCCGCCGGATCGACCGTACCCTCGGGATCCACCAGGACCGCACGGGCGGCGATCTCCGGGCCGAGGGCGTTGAGCCGGGGCAGCCGGTTGTCCGCCGCCGCCCCGGGCAGCAGCGCCGCCCCCCGCTCGCCGCCGAACTGCACCCACCGCACCGGATCGGTCTCCCGGTCCAACCGGTACCCCACGAACGCGTGCCCGGGGGCGCTGCCGGGGCGTTCCAGCAGGACGAAGGCGGCGGTGCCGGGCGCGGCGGCGACGAGTGCCCGCTCGATCTGCGTCCAGGAATCCACCACCGACCAGTCGGACCGGTCACCGGCGAAGTCGCCGGCCCACCGGGTGCCGATCGCGGCGTCGTCCCGGGTCCGACCGACCCGCAGCCCCGGCCGGACGAACCCGTCGATGCCCGGATGCAGGACGGCCGCGAACCGACGGGCCAGAGCCAGGCACGACAACGGATCCTCGGGCGGGCGCCAGTCCGTCACCGAGCCGGCCGGAGGGACGGCGGCCTGCACGTCCAGGGTCTCCTGCACGGCCGTCTCCAACCCGGCCAGCGTCAACGGGTGCCGTCCCCGGCCGGCCGGGCGGGCCACGCCGGCATGACTGCCCGGATTGCCGAGGACGGCAGCGTCGGACCCGGCGTCGCTCTCGGCGTCACTGGGCACGATGTCGCTCTCCGCGCCGCTGAACACGGCGTCACTGTCCGCATCACCGTATCCGGGGTCGCTCCCGGTCGTGGTGGATCGGATGGTCGCCGCATCGGTGGTCCCGCGCCAGAGGCCGGCCGCCGGGCGGGGCAGCTCGAGCGCCTCCTCCCTGGTCCGGGCCAGATCGAGCACGTCCGGTTCCGGTAGCCACGCCCGGTAGTGGCCGTTTGCCAGGTAGAGCAGCACCGGTCCCTCGCTGATCCGGGCCTCGGCACCGTCGAAGCGCGGGTTGTAGACCGTCCGGATCGACCAGCCCCCGACGTTCGCCTGCGCGTCGTCGGCTGCCTCATCACGGACCGTCGCCTGCGCCTCGCCGGCGGACCGCGAGCCGGCGCTCGGGTCGCCTGCCGGACGGGCCGACGGGACGGGGGTGGCCAGCACCACCGGCCGGCGCAGCGCCGCTCCGACCAACAGGACGAGGTAGTCGCCGGTGTCGGCCGCCCAGTCCGCCTGCCACCTGTTGACGGTCCGCGCGAGTTGGACGCGTACCCGCCGCTGTGCCCGGACATCCCGGCCCAGCAGTCCGCCGTCGGCGATCACCTGTTCCACCTCGGCGAGCCGGCCGGTCACCAGCAGGGAGTGGATGCGGGCACGCAGCCCCTCGGCGACCCGCAGGACCACGGGCCGCAGGTGGGCGGGGAGGGTCACGTCGACGGGTCGGCGGCCGTCGCGCCACGCCTGGATCTCGTCGAGGTCCCGCCCGTACGACCCGGGCAGCAGCTCCCGCACCTCGGGCAGGGCACTGACCACAGCGGATTCGAGCAGGCACAGACCGGTGCGGTCGACGTCCACGAGTTCCCCGTCGGTGGGGGGCGGCAGCGCGGTGAACCGGTCGTCGGCGTCCACCCCGACCGGGACCGGCGGCGTCGGGACGGCCGACGGGGCGTCCGACCCACCCGATGCCGACCGGGCGGGGTCGTCCGGCTGTTCGACGGGCGACCGGGCGGGGGCGTCCCGCCGAGCCGGGGCGGGGCGTGCGACGGAGGGTGCCGGGTCGGTGTCGTCGACCGCCGGGAGGCGGGCCGGTTCGGCGACCGGGTCCGTGGCCGGGCCCCGTCCCAGGTGCCCGACGGCCAGACCAACCAGGCGTTCGACCTCGGCGCGGGCCTCCAGCCACCGGCGGTGCGCCGCCGCCTCCGCCTCGGCCCGTTCGGTCGCGTTGCCGGCGGCGGCCCGGGCGAGGGTGCCGGCGGCGGAGTCGGCGTCGCCCGGGAACCCGGCCACCAGGGCGATACGTTCCAGCTCCCGCCAGGTCTTCAACGCCTGCTGCGCCTGCTCGGCGGCGTGCACCGCCTGCTCCAGGTAGCTGGTGACGAGCAGCCGGTCCACGGGGCCGTCCCCCGACGTGCCGCCGGCCAGCAGGTGGTCCAGGACGTCGACCTGGTCGACCAGCACCGGCTGCGAGTCGGGCAGCGTCACCTGCACGGCGGTACGGCGGGTGCCGGTGAGGTCGGTGTGTTCGGCCACCACGACCGTCTCGGTGGTCCACCACACCTTCGCCTGCGCGCCTTCGTCGACGAGTCCGCCGACCAGCACGTCCGTACGGTGGGCGGTGCTCTCCTGCTGGCCGGAGCTGCCGGGCACCGAGACCCCGAGCGCCGGCACGTACCCGACGGACGTGCCGAGGGTGTCGGGCAGCGCGGCGTCGGCGCGGGCCACCAGCCGGGCGTTGCCGTGCCGACCGGCCCCGCCGCCACCGCGCAGTCCCTCGGCGGGCACGAGCACGGTGTCCAGCCGGACCGAGGTGACCCGGGTGTGCAGGACGAGGCGGTAGCCGTCGGTGAGGGCGATCTCGTAGGGTCCGGCCATCCGGTGCGGGGTCGCCGCCCACAGGTGGGTCCGCCCCAGCAGGGTCATCAGCTGGTGGTTGAGGGTCGATCCGGGCGCGCCGGGCAGCGGCCCGGAGCCGACGATCCGCAGCGCCCGCACGGCGGCGGCCTGGAGGGCGGCGGCCCCGTTGAACCCGAGCGCGGCGAACTGGCCGGGCAGCGCAACCGCCCCGTCCCGCCAGGCCCGCCAGTTGTCGGTGGGAATGGTGACCAGCCGCAGCGGCCCGGCCGGGCCGTCCACGGTCAGCGGTGCGTCGACCACCTCGGTCGGGTCGGGCAGCACGGCGGCCGGGCCGACCGGCCGGTAGGTGAGGTTCAGGTGTTCGGCGGCCGTCTCGGTGCGCAGCGGGACGGTCATCTCGTGGCGGCCGATCTCCTGCCGGCGGCGGTGGGCCGTGAACACCAGGCGTTGCGGGCCGTAGTCGACAGGCAGCCACGGGCCGGGCGTCTCCACCGAGGTCACCGCCCGGCTGACCGTGACGTCGCTGGTCCGGCCGGCGGCGGTCCGGCCGAGGGTGCCGACCGCGTTGAGCGCCGCCCGTTCCCCGAGGTGCGCCACCGGGAGCACCTCGTCGGTGACCGCCTCACCGGACTGGTGACCGCCACCGACCTCGCTGACGGTGCTCAGTTCCAGGTTGCCGGTGCCGGCGCGCAGCTCACCCACCCGGGCCGGGACGTCGGCGGGTACGGCCCGGACGATGATCTGCACCGCCGGGCGGCCGAGCAGGCCCGGGTAGCGCAGCACGAAGCTCAGGCCGCCGTCGAAGAGGTCGCCGAGGTGCGCGGCGATGGTGACCGGGTCGGTGTGGTGCAGGACGGTGCTGACGTTCAGGGCGGTGTTCCGGTCGTGGCCGACCAGTTCCATCCCCTCGTCCCCGCCGAGGCGCAGGCCACGCAGCCAGCCCAGCATGGCCTGGCCGATGGCGGGGGTGTCCACCAGCCGGCTGGTCTGGTGCATCACCTGCACCGCCGGCGGGGTGACCTGACGGGGCAGCCGCCAGCCGCCGGTGGGTGTGCCGACGGCCCGCCGGTACTCCTCGACCGACATCTGTCCCAGCAGCGACACGTCGCCGACCTGCCGGTAGCGGGTGAACGTCCGGTCGGGCAGCACCCACTTGGGTTCGGTGAGCACCACGGCGAGGTGCACCCGCAGCCGGCCGTGCACGCCCAGCAGGACCGTCCGGGACTCGGAGTGCTTGACGGTGCGTTCGACCTCGGCGGCGGCGAGCACCGTCTCACCCGAGATCCACTCGACCTGCCGCCGGCCGAACAACCGCAGCGCCACCGTCGCGGGCGGCTGGGTGGGGGTCCGGCTGGCCGGCTGGGTAGGGTTGGAGGCGGGGGGCTGACCCCCGGGTGTCGCTCCGGAGGGGCCGGTGGGCGCGGCGGGTTCCGCCGCCCGCCACGCCGCGCCGCCCCCGCCGGCCTCCAGCCGGACCTGCGCGCCGCGTTCCGCAGCGGAACGGCGCACCGCGAAGCCGGCGACGGCACTCTCGTACCCGTCGCCGGTGACCGCGCCGGACGGCGTCTGGTCGTGTCCGGTCACCTCGGCGAAGACGAACACCGTGACCGGCACGTCGTCGCCGACGACCACGCTGGGGGCGTGCACCGGTTGGGGCTGCTGGGTGGCCGGTGCCAGCAGCGCGGCCAGGTGCCCCTGGTCGACGAAGGCGTTGAGCCACTGGTGCAGGGGTGTGCCGGGAATGTCACCGCTGAAGGCCGTGCCCCGGCGGCGACCGCCCGCGCCGCCGGGCAGGTGCCCGGCGTCCATGTAGTCCGCGGTGGCGGCCCGCAACGCGTCCAGGAGCTGGGTGCGCAGCTCCGGCAGCCCGTGGAGGTGGTGGGTGACGGTGTGCTGGGCCAGTGCCGCGCCGAGGTTCCGCAGCCGTTGCCGCTGCGGGGTCACCTCCGGCGGCAGCAGTTCGCCGAGCGCCTCGCGCAGCACGATGCCCGCACTGGGCCCGCCGGCCGGGGTGGGCAGCACGACCGGTGGCGGCTGTCCGACCGCGACGGTCTGGGTGAACGGCACCGAGAAACCGAGTTCGAGGTCGACGGTGTGGTTCCCGGCGAAGCTCAGCGGTCGGGCGTGGACGGGTCGGTCGGACAGCCACCGCCAGGCGTCGACGAGATAGCCGCGGTACTCGACGACGACCGACGCCGACAGCTCCAACCGGACGTGGTCGGCGAAGACGGCGACCGCTCCCCCGCCGATGCCGACGACACCGGCCTGGCTGCCCTGGGTCACCTCGATGACGTCCCGCCAGAGGCCCTGCGCCCGCAGGCCGATCCCGGCGGACCCGCCGATCGCGTCGCTGCCCACCGCGGCGGTGGCCTGCACGCCGGTGGCGACGGTGCGGGCCGTCCGGTCCGTCGCCGCCTGCGCCCGGCCCTGGCTGGTCCGCAGCTTCACCGTGGGCTCGTCGTCCTCGGATTCGCCCGACTCGCTGTCGGTGGGTTCGGGGACGTCGGCGGTGACCGGGTCGGGGTGGGTGCCCCGCCGGCCCAGGTAGCGCGGTGCGGTGTCGGGGTCGCGGCGGCGTACCCCGATCCGGACCTCAAGCGTCCGGCCGGAGAGGATGTCGCGGACCCGCAGTTCGATCAGCAGTTCACCGTCGGCGACGCCGAGCAGTCGCGCCGAGTAGCGGCCGGGGCTGTTCTGCGCGGCGAGGTGCTCCTCGTTGCCGAGCCGGTCCAGGGCCCGCCGGATGCGGGCGGTCTGCACCTTCGGGTCGTTCCAGTCGGGCAGGTACCGCCGGTGGGCGGCGTTGCGCTCGTCGGCGAGCAGTTGCCGCAGCCGCCCGGCGACCAGGCCGGCGACGAGGTCCCCGCCGTGCAGGAAGCCGCGTCCGATGCGCAGCCGGTCGCCCCGCCACAGGTGGTCGGGCAGGGTGCGCTGGTCGTCCGGGTCGTTCTCGACGGTGCCGGCCAGCAGGGCGACGAGGTCACGGTCGGGCCGGGCCGACGACGCGACGTCGCCCAGCGCCGCCACCTGCTGCTGCGGGACGACCAGCAGGGTACGCACCGTCACCGGTCGCGGCCCGTGCCGCAGTCCCCGGTACGCCAGCGACCGGGTGACCGACCGGTACATGCTCCACTGCACGGTGCCGGTGTACTCGGCCAGGTAGAGCCCGAGCACGTGGTCGCCCGTCTCCTGCCCGGTGACGTTCTCGAACTGCGGCGCGAGGGCCTGCGCGCGCCGGTCCACGACCGAGACGGTCGGCCCGACGGCGAGCCGGAACAGGCCGAACGCCCGGCCGATCAGCGCCGCGAGGAAGCCACCCCGGTCCGAGGCGGACTGCACCGACTGACCGGCGGTGACCGATGCCGCCACGCGCAGCAGCGCCGACTCGGGCAGCTCACCGACCGGGGTGAGCCGGGTCAGCCGCAGCACGGGCCGGACTCCCTGGGCGTAGCTGGGCCGCCGCAGCCACGACGAGCTGGTCGCGGTGAGACCGGCCGCGCCGGGCTGCACCGCGTCGACGGCCCGCTGGCCGCCCCAGAGTCGCCAGAGCCGCAGGTTGCTCCCGCGGCGGCGGGTCACCTCGGGAATGCCGGTGAGCGCGGTGGTGGCCAGCCCGCCGTCGTCGACGACGTGCGTGGTGTAGCTCGCGTCGCGCAGGAAGGCCGCGGCGGCGGGACCGACCGTCAGCGGGTCGCCGTCGCGGACCGGCCGCATCATGGCGAGCACCTCGGGGGTACGGAACCAGAAGTGGTCGCCGTCGGCGGGCACCCAGGTCGCCGGGACGGCCGCCCAGGCCGGCGGGGTGGGCCGCGCGGTGATCTCCACCTGGACGACGACCGCGCTGCGGGTGAGGAACGAGTCGGGTACGCCGATCATCATCTGGTTGTCGCCGGTGGTGAGGGACTGCCCGATCGTGCGGACCGCCCGGCTGCTCAGCACCCCGCCGAGCAGGGTCACCCCGACGCCTCCGGCCGGGATCGGCACCACCACCCGGGCGGTGGCGGCCTGCGGCTGCGCCCACGCCGACGTCGACACGGTCGCGGTCCGCCGGTCCTCGATGCCGCCCAGCCCGGGGGCGAGGCGCACCTCGTCGGCGTCGGTCGGTCGGGGGACGAGGCGTACCCAGGCGAAGCGCCGCTCCCGGCCGACGCGGACGGGGTGGCCGGAGCCGTGGTGCAGGAACTCGGTGGGGTCGGTGGCCAGGGCGCGCAGCAGGGGGCGGGCGGTGGGCATGGTCACGCCCAGGGTGCGCAGCCGCCTGGTCACCCGGGCGTGGAGCACATCGGTCCAGGCCGGGTGTGCGGTGTGTGGCACCCCGATCAGCAGCGGCTGCGCGGTGATCGCGGTCCGGACGGCGGTGACCTGCTCCGCGGTGGGTTGCCGGCCGGGCACCTGGCGGGCCCCGCCGGTCGGGTCGAGCAGCAGCACCTGGGCCCGGCCGCCGGACAGTGCGGCGGTCAGGTCGGCGTCGCTGAGGTCGGCGACGTCGACCCCGACGACGGTGAGCTGGGCCGGCACCGTCGCCAGCGCCGGTTCGGCGACGAACATGAGCAGCCGGCCGGATTCCCCGGCCCGGGGCAGGTAGGCCAGCGCCAGCGAGCCCGGAGCGGCGCGCAGGGCGTCGACGGTGGCCTCGACGTCGTGCAGCGGTTCGAACTGTCCGCCCAGCGCGGCGGCCAGGGTGCCGGGGATCGTCTCCGGGGTCACCGTCAGCTGCGCGTCGAGCGTGCGGGGGGTCCGCCCGTAGTAGCCGTCGACCAGCCGCACCATGGCCCGGAGCAGGTCGGTGGCGTCGGTCACGACCAGCGTCGGGTCGGCGGCGGCCGCGATCAGCCCGGCCGGCGACGGGGCCAGGAAGTCGGCGAGGTCCATCGCGTCGCCCCGGGCGTCCACGGCCAGCACGGTGGTGCCGGCGCGGGTCAACGCCGCGGCGGTGACCGGGTCGTCGACGGCGGACCGGGCGAACACGCCGGGCCGGGCGGGGTCGACGACCCGGGGGGTGACCACGCCGTCCCGGTCGTCGGCGACCAGCCAGAAGACCCGGTCGGGCGCGTCCGGCGGCTGGTCGTGGACCAGCAGCATCGTCCCCGGCCGGCGGGTCAATGCCTGGACCGCCGCCCCCGGGTGGGTGACGTCCGACGGTACCGGTCGTCCGCCCAGCGCGCGGTGGAACCCGTCCAGGCCGAGCCGGGTCGCCGCCGGTGCGGTCACGGTGAGGTCGCCGATCCGGCCGTGCAGGACGAGGTAGGCGGCGACCGCCCGGATCCGGGAGCTGGCCGTGCTGGCGGCGGTCTCGTCGACCTGCACCGCGTCGACCCAGTCGGCGAGCCGGGTCAGCGACGGCCGGCCCCGGCGGACCTGCCGGCCGGATGCGAGGCGGGCCGCCGGCAGCCGGCGCAGCGCCTCCCCCACGGCGTCCACCGCCGCCGTCGACGGTCCGGGTGGGACGGGGTCCGTCGGGGATCCGGTGGACACCGGTGCGGTGTGCGGGGTGCCCGGCGGGGTCGGCTGCTCCCCCGCTCCCGGGTCCTGCGCCGCAGCCGGGTCCTGTCCCGACTCCGAATCCGAATCCCCGATCCAGTACGAGTACGGGTACGGTTCCGACGGCAGCTCCGGGTCCGGGTCCTGGTCCGGATTCTGCTCCCGGTCCCGGCCCTGGTCCTGGTCCTGGTCGGGACCAGGATCCGAGTCGGAGCCCGAGTCCGAGCCGGAATCCGAGTCGGAGTCGGAGTCGCGGTCGGGTGCGGCCTGACCGCCGAGGACCCGTTCCCCGGTCGCGACGCGGACGGCCACCGTCCGCCCCCGGTCCAACAGCATCGTCAGCGGGCCGGGCAGCTCGTCCGGGTCGAGCGCGGTCAGCCGGGCATCCGGCCCGGCGTCCGGCAGGACCAGCGTCAACGCACCGTCGGGTGCGCGGTGGACGAGGGCCACCGCGTCGTCGCGCCACACCGGGGCGACCGCGTTGGCCGGCAGCAGGCCGAGGGCCGCCGCCGTCACCGGGGTGGGCGTCGCGCCGAGCCGGCGGGCCAGCACCGTCAGGTCCGGCCCGGACGGACCGGGCAGACCGAGGCGGGTGAGCACGTGCCCCACCGACCGGCCGCCGGGCTCCCCGTCGACGGCGGCCCGCAGCCGGTCCAGCCCGAACAGGGCCGAGGCGAGCAGTTCGGCCCGGTCCCGCGCAGTGCCGACCGGCAGGCCGGACAGCCGGCGCAACACGCCGACCCCGTCCAGCCAGGCCCGCGAACCCAGCTCGCGGCCCCGGGTGTTGACCAGTCCGGTCAGCTCGGCAAGGTCGGCGGTGACCGCCGCGACCGCGTTGCCGACCAGCCGGAACGCCTGGAAATCGGTCAGCTCGTCGGTGTCGCCGGTGCCCGGCCGGGCACGGTGGGCGCGCCACAGCCCGTCGTCGGTCCGCACCAGCGCCACGGCTGCCTGCGCGGCGAGCGCACGGGCGAACGACTCCACCTCCGGGCCGTGGTCGAGGAACACGACGACGGGAATGCCGGCGTTGGTCTCGGGCAGGATCGCCCGGTACGCGGCGGCGGGCAGCGCGCCGCGCCCGTCGGGCCGCCCGGTGGTCACCCCGGCAGCGGTCACCGTGCCGGGTTCGACGAGGATGCCCCGTTCACCCAGCAGCGGGCCCAGCCCCAGGGCCCATATCTGGTCGGGCAGGAGCCGCACCAGCGGCCCGTCCCGGTACGGCACCGCCATCAACTGCGGCGGCAACAGGGGGTTGCTGAGCTGGTCCGGGTCTTCGACGTCCCACGCCAGCATCTGCCGGGCGGGGAGCTGGCCGGCGGCGGCCGCGGTGATCTCGATGGCCACCACGTCCGTGCCGACCCACCAGGCCGGTCCGACCGGCACGCCCACCGGGGCCACCCAGTCGGGGACGAACGTGCGGTCGACGGGGCCGAGACCGTGCCGGCGCAGCGGGTTGTCGGTGACCAGGTGCCCGATGCCGACGAGGTGGGCCAGTTCGAGCAGCAGGGTCCGCGCCTCGGGGCTCTGCTCCTTGGCGAGTTCGCTCGCCAGGACCGCGCCGACCGGACCCTCGTCCTCCACCAGGAGGTCGTGCCCGGCCGCGGCCAACGTCTCGCCGTCGATGGCCCAGCCCTGCAGGACGACCTCCCCGTCCGGACCGGGCGCCACGACCCGGTAGGCCGCGCCGGGCGGCAGGGTGTAGAGGTGGTCGGCGGCGGTGATCTCGTCGGCGGCCACGAACGCGACGTCGGTGGCGCGGGCGCCGGGCGGACCGTCGTCGCCGGCGTCGTCCGTCGCCTCCACCAGGAACCGTACGGCGGCCTGCGGCAGTGCCAGCACCTGCGGTCCGGGCCCGTACAGCGGCCTGGCCTGCGGATCCTCGGCGGCCAGGCCGGCGATGACGTAGGACAGGTCGGCGCCGGTCAGCACGGCGATCCGCTGTTCCCCCTCGACCCGCCAGTATCCCGTCCACGTCCCGGGGTCGCCGGCCTCGGACCGGACCACCACCGCGAACACCGAGTCGAAGATCACCGGGATCTCCTGGATGGTGTCGAACTCCCCGGGCACCACGACGATCCGGGTGCCCTCGGGCAGCCGTTCCATCAGCAGCGCGACCGCGTCGGCCGCCTGGTCGCCCGCCCGGACGCCGTCGACGACGTCGTCCAGTTCGGACACCGGGGCCACGGCCACCCGGAACGCCGCGCGTAGGGCCGCCGGCAGGCCGGTGCGGCCGGGCGACCAGAGCACCACGCCGTTGTCGTACCGGTCGACGGCGGGCACCGCCCACGACGGCATGGCCACGGCGAAGCCGGTCTGCGTGTCGTCGACCGGAAGCTCCAGGGCGGCCATCCCGGCGCCCAGCCACACCAACGCCTCGGCGTCGTCGTACGTCTGCGCGTCGACCGTCCAGGCGACGGTCCGCCACGACGGATGCGCGTCGACCGTCTCGACCAGGTTCCCGACGTGGTCGGGCGCGATGGGCAGGCCGCCGTGGCTGACCTGGTGGCTGGCGGCCGACCCGACGTCCGCCGCCCGCGCCGCCCGGCCCAGGTCGGGCGTCCACCGTACGACGGGGGCGGTCGCGAGCCGGTCGCGGATGAGGTCCGTCACCGGGGCGACGGTGGCCGGGTCCGCCGTGACCAGGTAGAGCTGTTCGCCCGACCAGTGGGGGAACACCCGGACCTGTTCGACCGGCACCCACAGCGTCAGGTCGTGCCCGTGCTGGTCCGGACCGCCGAGGAGGAGTATCCCGTCGCGGCCGGCGTCCGCCGCGAACGCCTCGGCGGTGGCCCAGCGGTTCAGGTGCAGATGCAGGTGCCCGTCGACCACCTCCTGCCCGTACGGGCGGCCGAGCAGGTCGAAGGCGGCGCGGACCAGCCCGGTCTGGGCCGGCGTCCGGTGGTGGGCGGTGGCGGCGCCGAGCACCACGGAGTCGAACTCGACTCGGAGTCGGCGCAGCAGGTCGGCGCTGTCCGGGCCGGTCAGCTCCACCTGCCAGCCGGGCAGCTGGTAGACGGCGGTCCACCCGGCCAGCTCGGCGTCGGGGGCGAGCACGCCGACACCGTGGGCCAGCAGCCGCTGGACGAACGGGCTGTCCACCGGCGGCGACCGGTCGAGCAGGACGACCCGGGGATGCGCCCGCAACGCCTCGCTGTCGATCAGCTCGTCGGCGGTCACCTCCCAGCCGTCACCTGTCAACCGGTCGCCGTCGAGCTGCCCGACGGCGACGACCAGCCCCCGGTCGTGCAGGTCCTCGGCGTCGGGCACGGTCACCGCCGCCCGTGCCGCCGTGGGCCGGGGTACGAGGTGGACCATCGGATAGTCGACGATGACCCGGGTGCCCTCGTCCACCAGCAGCAGCGTCCCGCGGGGTTCCCCCTGGGTCGTCCAGATCACCCCGTCGCGCGGGGAACGGCCGGCGAACACCTCCCGTACCTCGGCGAGCGCGGCGGCATGCACCGGGACGAACCGGTGGCCGGCCCCGGGCCACGCGCCGGTCCGCTCGTCGACGGGGAGCATCAGCCCGTCCCGGTACGCCAGGGCCAGCAGGAACGGGTCCCAGGGATAGGTGCGGTCCGGGTCGAGGATCGCCAGCCAGGACTGGATCCGCGACCAGGGCTCGTCCACCACCCGCCAGGTGTCGGGATGCTCGGCGGCGTAACTGCCGTCGACGACCAACCGCCGCAGTCGCGTGCCGCCCCGGTCGACCGGGGCGTACTGCACGAGTTCCGGACGGGGATCGGTGATCTCGATCAGCACGCGGTGCTCCGGCAGCCGGTACGGATCGACGAGCATGACCCCGCTGTCCCGTAGCCGTGACCGGAGTTCCCCGGCGTCGACCGGCTCCCCATCGTCGACCATGAAACGCACGGGTTCGTACGGTGTGGTCAGCACCGCGCTGTCGAAGATCTCGGTGAGCCAGTCGCCGTTCTCGCCGACCCGCAGGTCGGGGTCGGCGAGCAGCATCTCGGCCCACCGCCGGCCCTCGACCGGGTCGGCGGCGTGCAGGACGGCCCGGGCGAGCGCCTCGTCGAGGGTGCCCACCAGGATGTCCACCTCGGTGCCGGTGCCGGCGCTGCTGCCGGACACCGTCCACTGGACGTCGACGGGCAGCAGCGTCGGCAGGACGACGACGACGGAGGCGCGTACCGTCCGGACGAAGGCGGACTGCGCCGCCGTGGCGTGGTCGAGGTCGGGGAGGATCAGCACCCGGCTACCGCCGTCGGTGCCGGCCAGCCGGGCCAGGTAGTCGGTCGCGTGGTGGCGGACGCCGTCCGGCGTGACCAGGACGTCGTCCGACGCGCCGTCCAGCACACCGGGTTGCAGGACGATCCGGTGCGCGTTGCGCCAACCGAACCGCTGCACGTACGACCCGATCTCCGTGGACAGGATCCGCCACGGGTACCGCATGATCAGTTCACGGACCGGCCCGACCGTCCAGTAGTCGGGCAGCGGCATGTCCCCGGGCAGCCTGACCATCGCGGTCAACCCGGCGGCGTACGCGGGGCTCTCCCCGAACGTCTCCCAGAAGGTCTCCCGGACCGTGGCCAGCACGCGGGCCCGCAGCATCTCGCGGTCGACCTCGGCGTCGGGGTCGTCGCCGCGCTCGGCCCGGATCGTGGCCGCCTCGGTCTGCTCCGTGTCGTCGATCAGGTACAGCCAGGCCCGCCGGACCATCTCGGGCGGGTCCAGGATCGGTTGGGCCACCGGCCCGTCGGTGAAGTCGTTGCGCCACATCGACAGCACGGGCAGCAGGTGCGGTTCGACGTCGACCGCCGCCCCCGGCGGCTCGACCAGCGCCTGCACCTCCAGCGCCGGCTGGTCCTCGACGGCGGGCAGCGACACCCGCACCAGCCGGACCGCGTCGTTCGGGACCGCCACGGCGAGTTCCACCGGGTCCGCCCCGGTGGGGCCGTCGGTCGGTGGTGGCCATCCGCCGTGCAGCAGCCAGCCCCGGTGCCCGCCCAGACCGTCGGCCAGCCCGGTGTCGGGGACGGTGACCCGCCGCACCGGGCCGTCCGGCGGGACCTCCGCGGCGAGCCGTTCCGCCTGCCGGGCCGCCGCAGTCCGGAACTCCTCCTCCTGCCGCACCCGTTCCTCGTGCCGCCGGTCCTGCTGGACCCGGCCGTACGTGGGGGGCGCGTCGTCGGGCGACGGGGTGACCACCGGCTCCGGGGCCGCCGACGGGGTGAACGGGGGCAGCCCCTCGCGCCACGCGGCGGCACCGAGCAGCGTCCCCTCCGTGTAACCGGGTGGGGTGACGTACGCCTGCCGGATCCGGGCGGGCAGGTCGGCGAGGTGGACCTGGGAGAGCTGACCGGGAGGCGGCGCGGGCAGCCGGAAACGCAGGCGCGGCAGGCGCACCGGCTCGATCGGCACCTCGTTGGTGGACATGGTGACCACACTCAGGTGGCTCGGTGTCGGCAGCCCCACGTCCAGCCGGTGCCGCAGCTCCCGCTCGACGGCCCGGCCGAACGCCACCGCGTGCTCGTCGTTGTCGCTGACCACGGTGAGCACCATCGGCGCGCGGGGGTCGACGGTCGTGGCCGCGACCCACCGCGCCCCGGGGGGACCACCGGCGAACACGGTGCCCAACACCCCGCCCGGGGGCACCCGGTCGCCGAACAGCAGGGCGTAGTTCTCGTCGGCGAGCAGGACGAGCAGGTGTTCGCCGGGCAGGTCGACCGCGTCGACCTGCCGGATGAGCGTGGCCATCGACATCGACTCGTCGTCGCCGTCCCAGGGCCACAGCACACCCCGCTGCCGGGGCGTGCGCAGCACCCCCAGCCAGCCGGGGCCCTTGCCGCTGTCCGGCCGTTCGACGGCGCGTCCGTCGTCGCTTGCCGCGACGGCGGCGGGGACCCAGGCGTCGTAGTGGTCGCGTCCGTTGTAGAGCAGTCGGACCGGCTCGCCGGTGCCGTCCGGCCAGAGCACCGTGGCCGACGGCGGGTCGACCCGGCCCTGCCACACCGGCCGGTCGAGCGCCGCGCCGATGACCAGGGGCAGCACGTCACCGGCCCGGCCACCGGCGGCAGTGCCGTCCTCGACGGGCAGCGGACGCCGCCAGTCCCAGGTGTCGACCACGTCGAGCAGGGTGGCCTGCACGTCGTGTCCCTCCGGGAACAGCCAGGTCGTGGCCACGTGGTTGAACAGTTCCACCATCGTGGGTGACGGGTCGGCCACCCGCCGCCGGATCTCCTCGCGCAACGCCGCGTCGATGTCACCCAGATCGACGTCGTGTGACCGGGTACGCCGGACCCGCAGCAGCCGGTCCAGCGCGTCCGGCGGCATGCCCACGATGCCGGTCATCGCCTCCGGCACCGCCACCGCGACCGCGCTGAGCAGGCAGAGGCCGTCCCCGACGATGCGTACCCGGTCCCATTCGGTCGGCGGCAACGGCGCGTTGGTCAGCCGTACGCCGCTCCCGTCGGCGGTCCCGGCCCGGCTGGCGTAGCCGGCGAAGGGGGCCGCGAACGGCCGATCCGGCACGGCGGGGTCGGCGATCTCGTCGTTGACCACGTCCCAGGCCCCGGTGCCGTCGGGGACGAACAGCGCCCACGGTCGGCCGTCGACCGACAGCGGCAGGTGTCCCGCAGTGCCGGTCACCACCAGGTCGCCCTCGGGTGCGACGACGTCGGTGGCGCGCAGGTCGGCCAGGCGCTGCACAGCCCGCGCGCCGGTCCGGCCGGCCGCGCAGGACAGCAGCGCCAGCCGCCGGCCGTCCCGCTCGGGGGACTCCAGCAGGGTGTGCAGCTCGTCGGCGGTCAGCGTCGTGTCGCTGGTCCGCCCGTCGGGGTGGCGCAGCGGCACCCGGAACCGGTCGCCGGCCCCGTGCACGAGCACGGTCACGGTGTCGGTCGCGTCGGGCAGCCGGGGGTCGCCGGCCAGCCGGTCCCACTCCCGGGCCGGCAGCAGGGCGATGCTCCCCGGCCGGCCGGGGACGTCGTGCACGACCACCTGGCCGCCGCCGACCCACCAGCTCCCGTCCGCGCGCTGCCGCAGCCGCCCCGGGGCGGACCGGCCGGGGATACGCAGCCGACGGCGGTCCCGACCCACCCGGTCCCGACCGGCACGGCCGGTGGGGGCGAGGCGGCGGACGCGGTCGGTGAACGCGGGGCCCGGCTCGGTCCAGAGCACCGCCCGGCGACGCTGCTGCGGCGTCGTCGGCCGCCGCGTACCACCGGGGCTCGTCGACCGGCCGGCTCCCCGGCTGGTCTGCTCGACCCGGACCATCCCCAGCGGGATCCCCTCGGCCTTCAACCGCGCCGCCAGCTGAGCGCCGACCAGTTCCGCCAGCGAGGTCGCCCGCCGCCGGCCGGTCCGGCCGGCGCGCAGCCGCAGCCGCCCGGAGCCGTTGCCGCCGCCCTCGATGCGTACCCGCACCACCCGGGGCCGGTCGTCGTCCCACGCGTGGCGGGCCTGCGCGACCACCTGGTCGACGAACGCGTCCAGTTCGGCCCGCCGGCCGTGGCCGGCCACCCGCTCGCCCTCGGCGAAGTCGATGGTGACCGGGTCGTACGGACCGGGCTCCCCGGTGCCCCGCCGGGTCGCGACGACAGGCAGGTCGAACCGTTCGCCGACCGCCGTCGCGACGGCGTCCAGCCAGCCCTGGACCTGCTCCGGGGTAGCCGCCGGACGGGCCGCACCCATGAACTGTGCCGACCGGTCGTCGACCCGCCACCGGCCGGTCGCCTCGTTCCAGGTGAGTTCGCCGCCGACCCGGGCGTGCCGCTCGATGGCCCGGCCCCGCGCGTCGAAGCCGACCGCGAGGCCGGCGTGCCCCTGGCCACCGAGCCGCTCGCGCAGCCGCTCGGCGGTCAGCTCCGGGTCGCGTTCCCGCATCCCGGCGAGCAGGGCCCGGAAGTCCCGCTGCCGCATCGCGGCAGCGGCGTCGGCGGCGCCGAGGTAGACCTCGCCGTCCTGCGCCACCACGTAGAGCCAGGTGCGGGCCCGCGCCGGGTCGAGCAGGTGGGCCGGGAAGTCGGCCAGCCGGTACCAGAGCGGATTCAGCCGCACGTCGCCGGCCTCGTCGCGTTCCGCCGGGGTGATGCGTCCCGCCCGCACCGCCGGCCCGTAGACGTCGTCGAGATCCGCCGACCGGTCGGGCTCCGCCGGGATCCGGTCGGGCTCCGGCCGGGGCTGGTCGGGCTCCGGTGAGGCGGGGGGTTCCGGGAGGTCGGGGAGGTCGGTGACCTCCGGGTTGGACGACGAGGCGTCGTAGTGGGCGTCGTCGTTGTGGTAGATGGTCACCGGGGGGACGTCCGGCGGGCCGTACACCGCGCGTTCGCGGCCGTCGCGGCGGCTACGCACCCTCAGCGGCAGGTCCAGGGCGTCCGCCAGCAGCGGCAGCAGCGCCGTACCTACCGGTTCCCGCCAGGAGGTCGACCAGTTCGCCACGGCCGACTGCAACGCCCCGACCTCGGCATCGGTCAACGGACCGGTGTCGAAGGCGTACCCGTCGAGATACCGGGCGTGCAGGTCGTCGTCGGTCACCTCGGCCAGGGCCGGGTTCTGCCGACGCAGCTCGGCGAGCCGGTCCGCGCGGGCCGCCACGTCCGGGCTCTCCCGCTCCTGGTCGGCCAGCGCGAACCGGACCGCCGGGAGCAGGGCCGGCAGGGTGTCCCGGTGGGTGTGCAGATGGCCGGCGACGAGCGTGGCCAGGGCGGTGGCGACGAGGTCGGCCGGGGAGTCCTCGGGCACCGACGTCAGGTTGGTGGAGTACGCCTCGGCGTACCCGCCCACCTCCGCGCGTACCCGGTCGGTGTCGGCCAGCCAGCTCCGCAGCACGGGTGTCAGCAGCCCGGCCCGCGCCAACCGCTGCGCCACCTGTCCCGGTGCCGAGGTGAGTACGGCGAAGAGCAGGCACCGCCCGTCCGCCGGCACCCGCACCAGGTCGGCCGGCAGGTCCGACCCGGTGGCCCGTTCGGCCGGCGGCACGACCACCGGGGTCGACGTGACGGCGGGCGGGGCGGTCGCGGTCGTCGCGGTGACGGGCGGGGCGGTCGCGGTGACGGGCGGGGGCGTCGCGGTGGAGGGTGCCGCCTCCGGGCGTGACCTGCCGTACCGGCGGGTGGTGGCGGGGTCCAGCAGGGCGTCCACGGTCGCCGTGGCGTCCGGTGCGGACCGGATCGGGGCACCCTGCCCGTCGAGCAGGATGACCCGCGCGCCCACCGGCAGCTCCGGCGGTTCCCCGACCGGCCGGACCCGCCGGTCGGGCCTGGCCTGGGTCTCCACCCAGAACAGTTCACCGCCGTCGTTGACCAGGGCGAAGGCGTGCCGTGGGGCGTTCGGAGGCGCCACCAGCACCGCCGCCAGGGCCCGTGGGCCGGCCCGGCCCACGGACCCCACGATCTGGTCCCAGTCGGAGACCAGCTGCCAGTCGACGCCCAGCCGGGCGGCGAGGTCCTGCTCGGGGCGCACGGAGTCGATGGTGGTGTCGTCCCGGCTCGCCCGGGGTGCCGCCGACAGCCCGTCGATTACGGCCGTCAGCCGCAGCACACAGTCGGCCGCCGTGCCGTCGTAGGGCGGCAGCACCTCGCTCAGCCGCCGCTCCAGGGCGGCCCGGCGTCCGGCGACGGCCACGGTGGGGTCGGTCACCCCACCCACCGGCGGCGGGTCCACCGCCGACGGCGCGCCGGTCACCAGCTGCGGGCCGGCGGCGGGCTGCGGGCCGACGCCACCCGCCCCCCTCGTGCCGGGACCGCCCGCCGCCACCGGTGCGCCGGGACCACCCGCCGCTGGCGAGCCGGGGCTGCCCGCCGCCTGTGGGCCGACGCCACCCGCGACCTGCGCGCCGAGGCTGCCGGTCAGTGCCGACCCGACCGGCTGGGGTCCACCCGGCCAGGACCCGGCGGCCGGCCGGCCCGGGGTGGTGCCAGCCGGTCCGGACGGCCTTGCGCCGCCGGCTGCGGTCTCCGCCCCGGTGACCGGGGCCGGACCCGCCCCACCGCTGCGGGCCGCCGCCCCGGCGGCACCCGGCTGGCCGGCACCCGCACCCGTCAGGCCGGACCCGGCGGATCCGGCCGACGGCGGCACGCCGGCCACGGTGGCCGGACCGGTCGTGGCCGGGCCGGTCACGCCGGCCGGGCCGGTCATGGTCGACGGGACGGGCAGGCCGGACGCGGCGGCGGGGCCCGTCGGGGCCGGCAGGTCGGGGCGGGCAGCGGCGGTGACCGTGGCCGGGTCCACCGGTTGCGGTCCGGCGGGGTCCGGCGGCGGCGACCCGGCGTCGGCCCGACGGGGTCGGGCGGCCACGTCGCCGTCGCCGGCACCCGTACGGGTCGTCGGTCCGGTCCCACCGGGCCCGGCACCCGTACCGCCCCGGCCCGGGCCATCGGTGCCGCCGGTCGCGGCGGCACCCACGCCGGGCACGGCGGTCACCGCGTCGGCGTACGAGGGCGGCCCGTCGTACGCCGGCAACCGGACCGGGTCGTACGGGGGCAGCGGCTCCTCGACCGCCGTGCCCGCGACGGCCGGCGGTTTCGGCTCGGCGGACACCGTCGGCTTCGCCGTGCGGTCCCGGTCCCCGCCGGTGGCCCGGTGCAACTGCTGCCCGATGGCGGTGCCGGCGACACCGGCCATCCCCGAGGCCGCGCCCGCGATGACGGCCGCCCCGTCGGCCTCCCACTCGCCGGTGGTCATGCCGTTGTAGAGGAACTCGGTCAGCCACTCGCTGACCCCCTCGTTGATGACCTCCTGGGCGGCCTCGCCGGGCCGGAACCCGTGCGGGTCCGGGAGGTTCGACGAGGCCGTCAGCCCGGCCCGCCGGCCGATGTTCGTCGACCGGGCCAACCGTTCCAGGCCCTGCATCAGCCCGCCGAGGCCGAGGCCGACCGCGCCGCCGAGCGAACCGACCTCGGCGGCGGCCCGGGTCAGCTCGTCGTTCCAGCCGTCGCGGGTGTGGTTGCGGATCTGGTAGAGCTGCACCAGCCGGTCCATCACCGTCTGGAGGCCGATCCCGACGGCCTGTGCCATGGCGACCTGGAACAGCACCCGGGTGGTGACGTTCTGGAAGATGATCCGCATGATCACCTTGCCGACCGCGAGCCGGGCCAGCGCGGCGCCCGGGTTGATCCAGGCGATCGCCAGGGCGGCCAGCAGTTCCAGCATCAACGCGAGCAACGACGCGATGATCATCAGCTTGGCGTACTGCACCTCGGTGGCGGTGCCCCGGTAGCTGTCCCCCATCCGGTTGGTGTACTTCGACACCAGGCCGAGGTAGCCGGGGCTGTGCAGGACGTAACGCTCCATCGTGTCGACGAAGGAGTCCTCGGCCTGCCCGTTCACCCCGGCCCGGTACGCCCGTACCCCGTCACCGAAGGTCTCGGCCGACGTGACCACCTGCTCGGCGGCCCGTCGCAGCGCCTCGGCGGTGGCGAAGAGGTTGGTCTCGTCGGCCCTCGGGAACTTCTCCCCGATCAGGAAGCGCAGGAAGTTCGCCATCTCGGCCGAAACCTCGATCGCCACCGGAGACCACCCCTCGTCGTCGGACCACTGTCGGTGTTACGGGAACCGCTGCCGGCGGCTAGGTGTGCCGGCCGGTGTTGACGCCGCCGGAGATGTCGGCGTTGGTCGCCTCCACGCTCGCCAGGATCTGCCCCAGCTTCCGCAGGTCCTCCTGGTAGCCCTGGGGCACCGCACCCAGGAGCTTGATCAGGTCGGCGCCGAACGACGCCTTCGGCAGGTTGGCCACCAGCTCGTCGATGTCGGCGTACGGGGCACCGACGAGTCCGGGGGACTCGGTGTCGGCGCGCCGCAGCGTCTGCTGCACCCGGTCGAGTTCCTCGGTGAACGGGTCGAAGTTCGGGTTGGTCAACCGGCCGGTGTCGGCACCGATCGGCCCCTCGGCCGCAGGCATCAGCGGCCCCCCGCCGGGGTGGGCGGCGTCGGGTCGTCGTCCGGCCCGGCGGTGCGGAACATCTCGGCGAGCAGCTTGTCCATCGGCAGCGGGCCGTGCTCGGGGTCGGCCCCACCGGTCAGCAGGTCGACCATCGGCAGCCCGGCGGGCAGCAGCGACTCGAACGCGGCCACGGTCCGGGCCATCGCCTCGCCGCGGGCCGTCTCGATCGTGTCGACGAGCAGCTCACCCAGTTCGGGGCCGGCCATCGACCGGTAGGCCGAGGTCGGGAACTTGACCGCGGTGACCGCCCCCCGGCTGTCCACGGTCACCGACACCGCCCGGTTCTTGGCGGTGACCGTGCTGTGCACGCTGTGCAGGCCGCCCTGGATCTCGTCGATCGCGGCCTTCTGCCGTTCGAGTTCGGCCAGCGCCTGCTCGACCTGGTTGGACAACGGGCTGGACATGTCCTCACCTCCTGGTTCACGGTTCGTCTCTGCTGTGGGCGGGTTCCGGGCCCGGCACCGGGTCCGGTCAGCCCCGGCCGCGCGCCTGCTCCCGGCCGTGCACCACCGGGCCGGTCGCGGGGATCTCCGGCATCTCGGCCGGTGCCGCCACCGGCCGTCGGCGGGGCGGATCGGTCCGACCGACCACGGCCGCCGTACCCGTCGGGTCGGTCCCCCAGACCTGCTCGTCCTCGGTCAGCCGGGTGTCGCGTCGGGTGTCGCCGCCGTCCGACCGGCTGCCCGGCGCGCCGATCGCGGGCAGCAGCGGGGGTCCGCCGGGCCGGCCGGGGCCGGGCGGCCCGGCGGCCGGGGGACCGCCACCCGCCGCGCCCGGCAGCCCCGCGCCCCCGCCACCGCCGGCCGACCCGGTGCCGACGAGCCCCGGACCGCCGGCACCGCCCGGTGGGCCGGCGAGCAGGGCGGCGAGTTCCCGGCCGACGGCGGAACCACCGACCGCCGCACCCCCGGTGGGGGCCGACGCATCGGCCAGGTCGCCGATGTCGGCACCGCCGGCGGCCCAGCCACCCAGCGCGCCACCGGAGCGGCGGTCGATGTCCGCGACGCCGCCGGCCCGTCCGCCGATCACCGGGCCGACGCCTCCGGCCAGGGCCCCCACCCCGGCCACCGACGCGGGGTTCCAGCCGCCGACGCCGCTGCGGTCGGCGGCACCGATCGCTGCGATGCTGCCGCCGGCCGCGCCCGACGTGCCGGGGCCGCCGACGCCTGTCAGGTTCGTCGCGCCGAGGGCGGGCAGGCCCGCCCCGCCGAACCCGCCGCCGCCGAACGCGCCGAACGCGCCGATGACCGCCGGTCCGCCTGCCGGCAGGTTCCCCGGCCCGCCGGCCCCCGAGGAGGAGAACGCCAGCCCGGGGCCGCCGCCACCGGCACCGTCGAAGCCCGCCCCGGCGAAACCGGTGCCACCGGAGAGGGTGCTGGTGAACCGCACCTCGTCGGGCGACGGTGGGCCGGCGGTGGGACGCTGCGGGGGCCCCGGCGGTGGTGGGGGTTGCTGCCCGCCGCCGGACGGACCCGTGAACCGGTTGACGATTCCGCCGGTCTCCCGCAACGCGGCGACGAGCTGCGCCAGCGCGTCGCGCATCGCCAGGTCGAGCCGGACGAGCTGCCGCAGCCAGGCGGTACGCAGCAGCACGTCGAGGGCGGTCCAGCCGGCCGCGGTGGTCAGGTCGAACGTCCCGCCGACCGGGCCGGTGCCGTAGGTGTCCTCGATGGTGACCGACACCGCGTTCAGGCTGCCCCGGTCGACCTGTTCGAGGATGGTGCGGACCGTGCCGAACAGCGCGCTCGGGTGGTACGTGTTGTACCACTCGTGGGTGTGGTCGCTGAACTCCCGCCAGGCGTCGTTGATCCGCTCACGGAACATCAGCAGGTCGTTGGACTGCCGGAAGACCCGGTCCGACCAGGCGTTGGCCTCGTCGGCCGCGTTCATGTCGCGGGTGAGCCGGTCGATGTCGGCGTGCAGGGAGTTCAGGGCCGCCAGGAAGACCGCCGAGGCCGACCCGACGAAGCCGGAGCCGGTCCCGCTGATCCCGTCGCGCAGCACCCGCAGCTCGGCGGCGGTGGTGAGCAGCGTCTGCTCGACCCGCCAGAGCAGGTTGCCGGCGTCGGTGAAGCTGCGTTCGCTGAACCAGCCGTTGGTGCCGGCGTACAACCGGGTGAGGGCACCGACGCTGCCCCGGTAGAAGCTGTCGAACGCGCTGCTCGGCGGGGGCCCGCCGGTCTCCTCCCAGAAGGTGACGTGGCCGCGCACGATCTCCCAGAGGTCCCGCTGCGGATCGTCGACCCCGGGGCCGACCCGGCGGTAGCCGACCAGTTCCCGGTCGCCGGGGTCCACCGTGGGCCGGGTGCCCCGGTCCAGCTCCTGGGTGCGCCGTTCCACGAACCGGACCCAGGTGACGCCGTGCCCGGCGACCTGGTTGCGGTCGATCGGCGTGCCGGTGGCCTGGTCGGTGCCGTCGCGGCCCTCGTTGAGCACGTCGCGCAGCATCCGTTCCCAGGTCCAGTCGGCGTACTCCGGATTCGGGGCGGTCACCGGGCGGCCCGCCCGCGTCGGCGCTCAGCCACGGCGACGTCCCGTCGCCCGGGTGGGGCCGAGCGGTCCGCCGGTGCGGCGCGGCGCGGCCGGCACCGCGGTGACCGGTTCCTCGGCGTGCTCGGACCGGCCGATGACGGCCATCCCGCACTCCGGGTCGGTCCCCCAGACGTCCTCGTCCTCCTCCAGCCAGGTCTTACGTTCCCGGTCCTTCTCCCCCTGCTGGCCGGCCCCGCCCATGCCGCCCATGCCACCCATCGGGGGCATCATCGGGAACCCGCCGGCCGTGGCGGTCGCGGAGTCCGCACCGCGCGCCCCGCTGCCGCCGGGTCCGACGCCTGCCGGTTCGCCGAGCAACGCGGCCAGTTCGCTGCCGAGCGCCACCCCGCTGGTCGACGACTCGCCCGGCGAGCCGCCGCCCAGGTTGCCCACGTCGACCCCGTCGACGTCCGTCGGGAACTGGGCCGACGGGTTGGTCGTCCCGTCGTCGAGGCCGCCCGCGCCACCGCCCTTGACGCCGCCCAGGCCGCCGCCGGAGGAACCGAGGTTGCCCCATCCGCCCGACGGCAGGCCGGGCAGGACGACCCCGCCGCCGGGGATCCCGGTTCCGCCGCCGGTCCCACTGCCGATCCCGCCGCCGCCCGCCGCGCCGGACCCGGTGCCACCGCCGAGCAGGTCGTCCCAGTCGATGCCGCCGGAGCCGGCCGTGCCGCCGGAGCCGAGGTCGCCGCCGAGGCCCAGCCCGGAACCGGTTCCGCCGCCCAGTCCCAGCCCGGACCCACCGCCCAGCCCCAGGTCGCCACCGAGGCCGAGGCCGGAACCACCGCCCAGGCCGAGATCGCCACCGCCGCCCACGCCGAGGTCGCCGCCGCCCAGCCCGAGGTCGCCTCCGCCGCCGAGGCCCAGGTCACCGCCGCCGCCCGTACCCAGGTCGCCACCGCCGCCCAGGCCCAGGTCGCCGCCGCCGTTCAGGTCGGGGCCACCGCCCCCGTTGAGATCAGGTACGTCGACGTCGGGGGTGCCCCCCGGTGGCGACGTGGTGGTGGCCCGGGTCGGTGGCGGGGAGATGACGCTCACCAGGTGGGTGACGGCCCGCAGCCGGGTGGTCAGCCGCGCCAGCTCGGTACGCATCGTGGCGTCCAGCTCCCGCAACTGGCCCAGCCAGGCCCCCTTGACCAGGTTGTCGACGCTCTGCCAGCCGGCCTCGGTCATCAGGTTGAAGGTGCCGGTGTTGACCGTGCCGTTGCCGTACGCGTCCGGCAGGGTGATCGTGACCTGGCTGAAGTTGCCCGTCCTGACCTGCGTGACGATCTTCTTCAGCGAGTCGATCAGCGTGGTCGGGTTGTATCCGTTGAACCACTGGAAGGTGTGGTCGCTGAACTCCCGGAACGAGCTGGCGATCTTGTTGCGGAAGGTGGTCATGTCGTCGACCAGGTCGTCGACCTGGTCGGACCAGGCCCGGTCGGTGCTGTTGGCGTTCATGTCGACGGCGAGCCGGTGGACGTCGCGCCGCAGGTTCGCCATCGCCCCGATGAACACCCCGGATGCGCTGCCCTGGAAACCGGACGCGTCGTCGCCGACCCGGTCCAGGATGGTCTTCAGCTCCCGTTCGGTGCTGACCAGGTTGGTCTCCACATCGTGCAGCATCTTGGCGGCGTCGGTGAAGCTCTTCCAGCTGAACACCGGGTTGGTGCCGCTGGCCAGCCGCTGCAACGCCCCCTCACTGGACTTGTAGAAGGTCTCGAACGCCCCGCGCGGCGAGGGCGCCCCCTCGGTCTGCGACTCGCTGAACACGATCTTCACCTGGATGAACTGGGTACGGGTCGTGTAGTGGGGCTTGCCGTCCCGCACCGAACCGACCGTGCTGATCCGGTAGAGGAAGAACTCGTTGCCGTCCAGCGAGTCGATCCGGTCGGTGTAGTCGGCGTCGCTGGGCGGGTCCGCGGACTCGGTGACCGCGTCGGTGTGGTCGACCAGGCGCAGCCACCGCACGTCCGGCCCGGCCACCAGCTTGCGGTCCAGCAGGGTGCCGCTGGTGCCGTCCGGGCCGTCCTTGCCCTCCCCCAGCACGTTCTGGAGCATCGATTCCCAGGTCCACTGGGCCATGTCCTGGTACGGAGCGGTCACCGGGTCACGCCGTCGGGGTGGGGGTGGGTGGGGTGCCGGTGCCGGGCAGGAACTCCAGGAACCGTTCGGCGGTGACCGCGTTGAGTGACTCGATGTACTCCGAGTTGGCCAGCAGCTCGGTCAGCCCGACAGCGAGGCTGTTCATCGTGGTCCGGTGGCCGGTCATCCGGGTCAGTAGCGTGTCACCGGTCTTGTTGACCTGGTCGCGGATGGTCCGGCCGGGTTCGAAGGCGTTCGTCCCGGCCGAGACGACCAGGTCGCGCAGCGTCTGCGAGACGTACTGGCCCTGCCCGGAGGTGGCGGTGTCGACCGCGTCCCGCAGGCTGTTGAGCTTCGCGATGAGCTGGTTGATGTACGGCTCGTCGATGACGATCGGCATCGGTTCCTCCGTTGGGTGGGGGTGGGGCGGGCGGCCCGGGACCGCCCGCCGCACCGGGGGTCAGACGTTGCCCTGGAACAGCGCCGCGCCCCGCGCGTCGCCCAGCCGGTAGTTGTC
Organism: Micromonospora wenchangensis; assembly: GCF_002210435.1. Taxonomy (GTDB): domain Bacteria; phylum Actinomycetota; class Actinomycetes; order Mycobacteriales; family Micromonosporaceae; genus Micromonospora; species Micromonospora wenchangensis. The sequence continues at coordinate 70,433 of NZ_MZMV01000020.1, read as the reverse complement.
GTGGATCTGGTCCAGCCGGGACGAGGCGTCGGCGAGCGCCTGGCGCATCTCATTGATCCCGGTGTTCCACTTGGCCTGCGCCGCGGTGAACGCCTCCCGGGTGTCACCGGAGTTGGCGCTGACGTACGTCTGTACGACGGTGTTGAGGTCGTCGATCGCGTTCTGGATGCTGGTGGTCACGCCCTGCAACTCGGCCGAGCTGTCCAGCAGCCCGTTGGGGTTGAGTCCGTACGACGGCATGGATCGTCCTTTGTGAGCGGTCGGTCGGCGGTCAGGTCCAGCTCGCGGAGAGGGCGTTGTCCTGCTCCACCTGCGCGCTGGTCTGGTAGTGCGTGGTCATCGCGGTGTTCAGGTCGAGCAGCCCCTGCTTGACCTTGCTCAGCCCCTCCAGCCACTGCTGGATGGAGGTGGTGAAGGCGGTCTTCGCCTCGCCGCGCCACTGGGTGTCCAGGAAGCTGGACGTGTTGTCGACGGCGCGCTGCGCCGCGTCGCACTGGGCGTCGGTCTGGTTCATCGCCGAGATGGTGTTGCGGATGGTCTGCTCGTCTACCTCGTTGCCGAGTGGCATCGGCGCTCCTTCCGGTTCGGGCGGTCGCGGCGGTTCCGCGCCGCCGGCTGCGCTGGCCGGGCCGGTCTCATCCGACGACCCGGGCCGGGTCGAGGGCGGGACCGGTCGGCAGCAGGTCGATCAGTTCCGGGGCGACGACCGTCGCGTCGGCGGGGTCGTAACCCAGCCGCTGCGCCACCGCCGCACCGGCGAGCGGGTACTTCACCCCGGCGTCGGTCACCAGGTGGTAGGTGGTGCCGGGCTGTCCGGCACGGCCGGCGACCACCAGCCCGCCGCGTCCGGGCGCGACGGTCACCGCGTCGGCGGTGTGCGTCGTCCGGGTCACCCCGACACCGCCGCGCACGACGCCGGACGCCGGTGCCGGCCGGGCCGCGACGACCCGGGGCCGTCCGTCGGCCCCGAAACGCAGGCACCAGGCGAGGCCGGGGGGCCGGGTGGCCACCCCGGGCGCCACCGCCGGCAGTTCCTCGGCCAGCGGTGCCCGTGCCGCGACCGGCACCCGGGCCAGCGCCGCCGGGCTGAGCACGGTCGGCGTCACGGCCCCACCGCCGTACCCGGCGACGGTCGCCGGGTCGGCGGCCAGCAGCGCGTACGCAAGCGGGGTCAGCCGGGCCAGCCCGTCGCGGCGCAGCAGGTAGTGGCGTTGCTCGCCGTCGGCCGGCCGGGCGGTGAAGAGTTGACCGATCCGGGTCGGCTGTCCGTCCACCGTCGGCCCGGCCGCGCCTCGTCCGGGCACCGGCACCGGCCCCAGGTCCGCCCCGGCGGGCAGCAGGTCCAACCAGGCCGCCGGGACGGTGACCGGGGGCGCGTCGTGACCGAGCACGGGCGGCAGCCACGACGCGGTGAGCCGGAACCGGTGACCATTGAAGATCAGGTGGTCGCCGCCCGGGTCGCCGGCCGGCCGGGCCAGCACCGCCCGGTCGGCGGCCAGCGGGGTGCCGTCGGAACCCGGGGCCACGGTGAGGGTGAGCGCGGTCGTCCCGGTGCCGGCCGGAGCGGTGCCGCCGGGCGCGCAGGCGGTCCAGTCGACGCCGGCCAGCCCGGCGGCCGGCAGCACGTCGGGAGCGCCGACGATGCCCAGCGGCTGCCCGTGCGCCACCCCGCGCAGCGACTTCGCCGACACGGTGACCACGGCCAGTTCCTCGCCGAGCAGCAGCCGGGCCGAGGCGTAGTTGAGCACCGGACGCAGCCGCCCGTCCAGGTAGAGGTAGCGCGAACCGGTCTCCTTCTCCACCACCAGCGCCCCGGCCCTGCGCCAGGCCGTGGCCCCGCCGGGGGCGAAGAAGCCGTACAGGGTGAAACCGCCGACCACCAGCGCGGCGACCAGGACCCCGGCGAGCAGCCCCACGGTGGTACGCCGGTGCGGCGTCTCCAGGCCGTCCGGCTCCCCGGCCACCAGCGCGGCGGTCAACCGGCCCAGCAGGTGCGACTGCGCCTGCACCTGGTCACGTCGGGACTGCACGCTCAGCCCCCGATCGCCCGGAAGTAGTCGTACACGTGCAGGACGGCGAGCCCGATCGGCAGCAGCGCCACCGCCGCGGCGGTGAGGGTGAGGTCGCCGACCCGCCCCCAGTACGGCGTCACCCGCCGCGCAGTGAGGCTGCGCCCGGCCAGCAGCAACGCCGGTACGGCGACCGGCAGCACCGCCAACGCCAGCACCCGGGTCAGCGGTCCCGCACCGGCCAGGGTGTCCACGGCGACGGCGACGAGCCCGACCAGCGCCGGCACCGCCTGGGTCAGCCGGTGCCAGGCGCTGGTCATCGGTCGGGCGTTGAGCGACCAGACCAGCGCGACCAGCAGCACCAGGGTCACCTCCGCCCACCCCGCCCGGTGCGCCACCGGCAGCAGCGCCACGGCGGTGGCCGCCGCGAGGCCGGCGTACAGGGCGGTCATCAGCCGGTCGACCGCGCGCGCCCGGTCCATCAGCGGGCCGGCGGGTTCCGGGTCGATGTCCTCCTGGAGGTGCTCGGGTCGGGTCGGCAACGGGGCGAGGCGCATCCCGGCCAGCCGGAACGCGAACAGGGGCACCGTCAGCACCAGGGCGGTCGCCGCCACCGCCACCACCGCCCCGGCCTGCGGCCCGGTCAGCCCGCCGGCCGTGACGGCGGCCCCGCCGAGCACCCCCAGCAGCAGCGCGACGGAGCCGGCGACGAACAGCGGGGTGGCCGCGCCGAGCAGGCCGGCGGCGAGCACCGCCACCGCCGCCCCGGTAGCGGTTCCGCCGAGCACCTGCGGCCCGGTCACCCCCGCTCCGACCGTCCCGCCGTCGCCGGGCAGCACCAGCCCGGCCAGGCCGGCGTAGCCGGTCGCGGCGGCCCCCAGCAGCACGCCGAACCCCCGCTCGGCGGCGGCCCGGACCACGGCGGCCCCGCCACCCAGCGCCACCGCCGCCACCGCCAGCGCCGCCACCGCCCGCAGCGGCACCGGGCCGGGCAGCGCCAGGGCGACCAGCCCGACGGCGAACAGCAGCCCGGCCAGCCCCAGCACCACCGGGCGGGCCAGCTCGGGCCGCCACCGGCCGGGGCGGTCCCGCACCCCGGTCGCCATCCCGTCGACGAGGTCGTCGAAGTCGACCTCGGGCAGCTGGTCGGCGCGCGGACGCAGGTACACCAGGTCGCCGTCGTGCAGGTCGAGCGCGGCGACGCTGCTCTCCTCGTCCAGCGGGGCCGAGCCGGCCCGTTGCAGCACCCAGCCGCCGTGGCTCAGCCCGGTGTCGGCCAGCCCGTCCCCCAGGTGGTGCAGCAGCGCCGGCAACAGGTCGGCCACGACCACCCCGACCGGCACGGCGACCTCGATCTGCCGGCTCGGTCCGCGTACGACCAGCCGGCACATCTGCTCGGTCTCGGTGCCTGTCACGGCCCCTTCAACGGAGCCGCCCGGAGAACGTTCAACGGCCCGGACGAATTTTCTTCGCCCGCCCGGCAGGCCCCCGCCCGGAAACCGGGATCGACCCGGATCGGCCCGGGCTCCGTTGTGGAGGGGGGCCGACGGCCCGGGTGGAGGGAGACGAGCATGGGGACGGTGCTGTTCCGGCGGCCGGCGCGGCGCGGCGGGCCGGAGATGCCCACCGGGGAGCTGACCCTCCAGGAGCCGCCGGAGCTGAGCGAGCCGCAGCACAACGGTGCCCGGCAGGCGATGATGGTGCTGCCGATGGCGCTCATGACCGGCGTGATGATGCTGATGTTCATGGGCCCGTCACGGGGTCCGCTGACCTGGGTGATGGCCGGCATGATGGCGGTGGCCATGGGCGGGGTGATGATCGGTTCGGTCATCGCCAGCGGCGGGGAACGCAAGCAACGCCACGGCGGTGACCGCCGCGACTACCTGCGCTATCTCGCCCAGCACCGCCGCCGGGTCCGCCGGTTCGCCCAGGACCAGCGTGACTCCAGCCTGTGGCGGCACCCCGATCCGGCGTCGCTGTGGTCGCTGGCGATGACCACCCGACGCTGGGAACGTCGCCCCACCCATCCGGACTTCCTGGAGATCCGGGTCGGCACCGGGGAGCAGCGGTTGGCGGTGCGGATCGCGCCGATGCAGACCAAACCGGTCGAGGACCTCGAACCGGTCGCCGCGAAGGCGCTGCGCCGGTTCATCCGGGCGTACAGCACCCTGCCGGACCAGCCGGTGGCGCTGTTCCTACCGGGCTTCGCCGAGATCCGGGTGACCGGGGACCGGGCGGCGGCGCGGGCGTTGCTGCGGGCCCTGCTCACCCAGCTCGGCGCGTTGCACGCGCCGGAGGAGGTCCGGGTGGCGCTCTGCGTCGACCCGGACGGGCTGGCGGCCTGGGAGTGGGTCAAGTGGCTGCCGCACGCCCAGCACCCCACCGAACAGGACGCCGCCGGGACGGCGCGGCTGGCCGCCGACGGGATCGAACGCCTCGAACGGCTGCTCGGCGCGGAGTTCACCGGCCGCCCCCGCTACGAGCCGGGGGTCACCCCCGATCGGGACGAGCCGTACGTGGTGGTGGTCCGCGACGGCGGCCGGGTGCCGGCGGGTCACCGGCTCACCACCGGCGGCTACCGCAACGCGGTCTTCGTCGACCTGGACGACCCGCCGGTCGCCACCGGCAAGGGCATCCTCAACCTGGAGGTCGCCGACGGCACGCTGACGATGCTCGGGCGGGACCGGGTCGGCCAGGAGACCCGGCAGGTGCTCGCCGCCCCCGACCTGCTCGGCCCGGCGGCGGCCCGCACGGTCGCCCGGCTGCTGTCGCCCTACCGGCTGGCGGTCAGCACCGAACTCGCCCCCGAACCGATGAAGGCCGACTTCGACCTGGGCACGCTGCTGCGTATCGCCGACCTGGAACGGTTGGAGCTGGCCGCGCTGCGCGACCGACGCGGGCCCGACGAACGGCTGCGGGTGCCGATCGGGGTGGACGCCACCGGCACTCCGGTCGAGCTGGACCTCAAGGAGTCCGCCCTGGGCGGCATGGGCCCGCACGGGATGCTGATCGGCGCGACCGGCTCCGGCAAGAGCGAGCTGCTACGGACGCTGGTGCTGGCGTTGGCCGTCACGCACTCCTCGGAGACGCTGAACCTGGTGCTTGTCGACTTCAAGGGCGGGGCGACGTTCCTCGGCCTGGACCGGCTGCCGCACACCTCGGCGGTAATCACCAACCTGGCCGACGAGGCGTCGCTGGTCGGCCGGATGCGCGACGCCCTGCACGGCGAGCTGGTCCGCCGGCAGGAGCTGCTGCGGGCCGCCGGTGGATACAGCTCGGTGCTGGAGTACGAGAAGGCGCGGGCCGGTGGCGCCCCGCTGGACCCGCTGCCCACCCTCTTCGTGGTCGTCGACGAGTTCTCCGAGCTGCTCGCCGCGCACCGGGACTTCATCGACCTGTTCGTCATGATCGGGCGGCTCGGCCGTTCGCTGGCCGTGCACCTGCTGCTGGCCAGCCAGCGCGTCGACGACGGCCGGATCGGGCAGTTGGAGTCGCACCTGTCGTACCGGATCGGGTTGCGGACCTTCTCGGCGATGGAGTCCCGCTCGGTGATCGGGGTGCCCGACGCCTACGAGTTGCCGGCCGCCCCGGGCAACGGCTACCTGCGGATGGACGTCTCGACGCTGCTGCGGTTCAAGGCCGCGTACGTCTCCGGCGAGTACCGCCCCCGGCGGGCCCGGGTCCGGCAGGAGGTGGTCCAGCGGCAGGTGGTCCCCTACCGCCTGGACGCGGTGACGGCGGAGCCGACCCCGCCGGTGTCACCCGTCGGCACCGCACCCGCGACCGACCCGGCCCGACCGGACACGCCGACCGCAGCGGTCGGGCCGGCGGGGTCCGCCACACCGCCGGCAGCCGGGGCGGAGCCGGTCGCGCGCAGCGTGTTCGCGATCGTCACCGACCAGCTCGTCGACTCCGGGCCACCGGCCCACCAGGTCTGGCTGCCGCCGCTGGCCGAATCCCCCACCCTGGACAGTCTGCTGCCGGCGCTGACCCCCGACCCCGAGCTCGGGCTGGTCGCCGCGGACTGGCCCGGCAACGGTCGGCTGGTCGTCCCGCTCGGTTTCATCGACAAGCCCTACGAACAGCTGCGCGACCTGCTCACCGTGGACCTGTCCGGGGTGGGCGGGCACATCGGCGTGGCCGGCGGCACCCGCAGCGGCAAGAGCACCCTGATCCGGAGTCTGATCTGCGCGCTGGCGCTCACCCACCGCCCCACCGACGTGCAGTTCTACTGCCTGGACTTCGGCGGTGGCACCCTGGGCACCGTCGCCGGCCTGCCGCACGTGGGCAGCGTCGCCGGCCGGCTCGACACCGACCGGGTCGGCCGGACCGTCGCCGAGGTGACCGGACTGATCAACCAGCGGGAGCGGCGCTTCACCGAACAGGGCATCGACAGCATCCAGACCTACCGCCGGCTGCGCGCCGAGGGTCAGGTCACCGACGACCCGTACGGCGACGTGTTCCTGGTGGTCGACGGCTGGTTCACGCTGCGGCAGGAGTTCGAGCCGCTGGAGGTGGCGCTGCGGCAGATCGCCGCCCGGGGGCTCAACTTCGGCGTCCACCTGATCGTCAGCGCGGCCCGCTGGTCGGAGGTGCACCACAGCATGCGCGACCAGCTCGGCATCAAACTGGAACTGCGCCTCGGCGACGCCGTCGACTCGGCCATCGACCTGCGGTTGGCGGCCACCGTGCCACGTGCGCCGGGGCACGGCCTCACCCCCGAGAAGCTGCACTTCCTGGGGGCGCTGCCGCGCATCGACGGGGTTCCCGATCCGGCGAGCACCGCCGAGGGGGCGCGTGAGCTGGCCGGCACGGTGGCCGAGTTCTGGGCCGGTCCGGTGGCGTCGCCGGTGCGTACCCTGCCGGCGGTGCTCCCCGCCGCCGATCTGCCGCCGGCCGAGGGCGACCTGTGGGTGCCGCTCGGCCTGGACGAGGCCGACCTGAAGCCGTACTGGCACGACTTCGCGGAGCTGCCGCACCTGACCGGGCTCGGCGACAGCCAGAGCGGCAAGACCAACCTGCTGCGTCACCTGGCCCGCATGATCGTCGGTCGGTTCACCCCGGCCGAGGCGCGCATCCTGATCGTCGACTACCGACGGCAGTTGTTCGACTCGGTGCCGGCCGCGTACCGCCTCGGCTACTCGGTCTCCACCGACGCCACCCGGGAGACCGTCGCCGACGCGGTGGTCGGCCTCAAGGGGCGGCTGCCGGGTAAGGAGATCAGCCCCGAGCAGTTGCGCCGCCGCGACTGGTGGACCGGGCCCCGGCTGTTCGTGCTGGTCGACGACTTCGAGATGCTCGCCGGGCAGGACAATCCGCTGCAACCCCTCATCCCGTACGTCCCGCACGGCATCGACATCGGGCTGCACGTGGTGGTCGTCCGGGGAACCGCGAACCTGATGCGGATGTCGATGGACCCGCTGCTGCGTCGCCTCCAGGAGGCCAGCAGCCCGGACCTCGCGCTGTCCTGCCCGCCGACGGAGGGGCCGCTGCTGGGCGGGGTGAAGGGGCGGCACCTGCCGCCCGGCCGGGCGATGGTGCTGACCCGACGAGGACACCGGATGATCCAGACCGCGTACGTCGAACCCGAACCCGTGCCCGTCGGCTGATCGCCGTCCGGGCGGCACGGGCCCTGGTCGGGCCCCGGGCGGGCCGGTGGTGCGGCGGGGGTGGGCCCCGTGCGGCGGGGTGGGTCAGCGCCGCCGACGGCGACGCAGGCCGACGGTGAGGGTGACCAGGGTGAGGATCGCCGTCAGCACGGTGATCGCGCCGGCCGGGCTCCTGCGCTGCACGGTGGTGGCGACGCCGGCCGGGGTGGCGTTCACCGCCGCCGCCGGATTGATCATGCCCCAGCCGTGCCACGGGTCGGGCCCGCCCGCCGGGGGTGCCGCCCCGTCGGCCGTGGCCGTGACCCGGGCCGCCGCCTCGACCGCGTCCAACCGGGGCGCGCTGGAGCGGACCAGGGCGACCAGCCCGGCGACGAACGCCACGGCGTAGTCCGTGCCGGTGCCCTGCACCTCGCCCGAGCCGATCCCGAGACCCACCACGTCCACGCCCGGTGCCACCACGTCGACCTCTCCCGGCCGGTGCACCTCGGCCAACCGGTCGTCCGGGCCCACCGCGCCGACCCGCAGCACCCCCGGCGGCAGGGCGGCGCCCTTCGCCGCCGTCGCCGGACGGGCCGCCACCACCACGGTGGTGCCCCCGGTGACCGCCGCGCGCAACGCCGCGACCACCCGCTTGTCGGTGGTGTCGACCGAGCCGCCGACCACGGCCACCCCGGCCCCGGCCGTGGTCGCCACCCGCAGCGCGGTCACCAGCTCGGTCGACTCCGCCGTCCCGGCGGCCATGCCGACCCGGACCGGCAGGACGGTGGCCTCGGGGGCGAGACCGACGAAGCCGGTGCCCGGCTGGCGGGCGGCGGCGACGATCCCGGCCAGCGCGGTGCCGTGCCCGGTGCAGTCCCGGTCCCCCCGGGTGTCGCCGCCGGCCCCGGCGTCCGCACCGGGACGGACCCGGCCGGCCAGGGCCGGCGGGGTGGCGTCCACCCCGGAGTCGATGACCGCGACCGTGACCCCCGCGCCCCGGCCCCGGGTCCAGGCCACCTCCGGGGTCAGTCGCAGCTGCGCCCAGGGCACCCCGCCGATCCGCCGCTTCGGGGCCACCGTGCAGACCAGGGCGCTGGTCGGCGCGGCGCTCGGCCGGGGGCGGGGCGTCGCCGCCGGGCGGGCCGGGGCGAACGCCGGCAGCGGGCCGTAGCTGACGCCCACGCCGACGGCGTCCCAGGGCAGCACCAGGACCCAGCCCCGGCGCAGCACCGCGGGGTCGGTGACCGCGATGCCGTCCGGTTGGACCCGTCCCTTGTTCAGGGCGAAGATCTCCGGGTACCGCTGCGCGTCGCCGAGGACCCGCAACGCGACCTCCCAGAGGTGTTCGACCCGGCCCTGCTCCGCGCCGACCACCAGGTACTTCACGAAGCCGTTCGGCGCGGTGCCCGGCCGGGCCGGCGTGCCGGCCGGGGGCGGAGGCACGGGAGCGGCCGGCGCGGGCGTCGCCACGACCGCCGTCGACGCCGGGACGGCGAGCCCACCGAGCAGCAGGGCGGCCAGCGGACGGGACCATCGGGCCCGGTGGCGTCCGGTCACCGGAAGCGGGCGGGACAGCGCTACCTCCCAGCGTCGTCGTGGCCCGCCCAGGCTACGGCCTCCCCCGTGCCGGCCCCGGGTCCGGTCGATTGCGATTCGGCCAACCGGACGGGGGACGGACGACGAAGCCGGACTGAACAGATCGCCGGTCGCCGCCGTTGTAGGCAGCGGCCGGGGAAGGGCTGCACCCGGTGGAGGATCAAGGAGGCTGACCGTGCGACTGCCGACCACTACCGGCACCGGGCGACCGGTGACCCGACGGGTCACCCTCCGGTCGAGGCGGCGCGGCATCGTCGTCACGACGGCGGCGGTCCTGGCCGCCCTCCTGCTCGCCGCCGCCCACGCCGCGGGAACGGTGCCCGACCGGGGGTCCGTCCACCCGGCACCGTCGCACGCGGGGTCGGTCGGGACACCGTCCGCCACGAACTCCCCCGGTGCGGCACCGGCGGGACGGTACTACGTGGTGGGGCCGCCGGTGGGTGGGCAGCGGGAGTACCTGTACCAGATCGCGGCCACCACCCTCGGCGACGGCAACCGGTACCGGGAGGTCTTCGAGCTGAACCGGGGCCGCCGCCAGCCCGACGGCGGACGGTTGACCGACCCGGCCGAACTGCGCCCCGGCTGGGTGCTGGCCCTGCCACCTGACGCGCGGGGGCCGGGCGTACGCATCGGCCCGCTGCCGCCGACCGGCGCGGACGCCACCCCACCGGCCACGGCCGACCCGGGGCACACCGGTCAACTGGTCGTGCTGGCCGGACTCGCCGCCGTCGCCCTGCTCGTCGCCACCCTGCTGCGCCGGCCGCCCCGACGTCGGCGGGCCCTGCCCGGCCTCCCCGCCCGGCTCGCCCTCGCCGCAGGCGGCCCGACACCGCCTCCCCCGCACCTGCCGGTCGGAGCCACCACCTCCGTCGACATCGACCCGCCAGCCGGAGCCGACCCGCCAGCCGGAGCCGCCCTGCCGGCCGGCACCATCCCGAGCGCCGGGGCCGACCCGACCGCCGACGGTGCCCCCACTGCCGTGCCGGCCGGAATCCCGGAACCGGCACGACCGGGCCCAGCGCCACGACCGTCCCCCGTGGACCGATCCGCCCCCGGGGCACGCGCCGACGCGGCGGCACGCCCCGCCCCGGGCCACGGCGTCGACGGCACCGACGCCGGCCCGGTGCCGGACGTCGACGGCGACCTCGACACCGAGGTGACCTCGCCCGCCGGCACCCTGGTGGTCCGGGTGCCCGGGGCGGCGGCGGGCGGCGGGCGGCCGCACCACGCCTGGCAGGTCCCGGCGCAGCCCCGACCGTCGATGCGGCTCCCGGTCCGGCTCGGCCACCGGCGGGGCTGGGCGCTCTGGGTCGACCTGGCCGGCACCTCGGACGTGTTCACGGTCACCGGCCCGGTCGAGGCCGCCCGGCACCGGGCCCGGACCATCGCCGAGCAGGTGCACGCGGCCGGGCACACGGTCACCGTGGTCGGTGACCTGTTCGGCTCCGACCTGCCCGACGGTTGGGTCCGTCGGGCGGCCTTTCCCACCGGGGAGACGGACCTGCCCGCCGGCACCGGGGTGCTGTGCAGCGCCGCCCTGTCCGGCCCGGAGTTGGTCTTCGCCCGCCGGATCGCCGCCCTGACCGGGCACCGGCTGGTGCCGATCGTCGTCGGCCGGGCGTTGCGGGCCCGCTGGTCGGTGACCGTCCGACCGGACGCCACCGCCGGGCCCGAGCACGTCGCCGCCGTCCCGGCCGGCGCGGCACACGGCGGCGGGTCGACCGGCGGCGGGCCCTCCGCTGACGGCGGCACGCCGTGACCGGCGGCCGGTCTCCCGGCGACCGGGGTGAACCGTGACCGGCGGCGCGCCGTTGTGGTCCGGGGGTGCCACGTCGGACGGCCCCGCCGGGCCGGGGCGTCGCACCGGCCGATGCCCGCTGGTGACGAGGAGACGGTGGATGAGCCGGTTACTGGTGTCCTGGACCCGGTCGCTGGGTTGCCTCATGGCGACCTGCACGCTGGTGCTCACCCCGCCCGCCCCGGTCCGGGCGGCCCCACCGCCACCGCCCCCGACGTACGTGAAGTACTACCCGGTGTCCGACGGGGCCGAGGACGCGGTGACGGACCTGACCGGGGTGGCCGCGCGGTTCCTGGCCGATCCCGACCGGGCCGACGAGGTCTACCGGCTCAACGAGGGACGCCGGCAACCCGACGGCGGGGCCCTGACCGCCGTCGGGCAGCGGTTGTCCCCCGGTTGGCTGCTGGTGCTGCCCTGGGACGCCTCCGGCGACGAGGTCCGCTACGGCCTGCTGCCGGCGAACGTCCCGACGGCGAAGCCGGCCCGGCCCGCCCCCGGCGCGGGCGGTGCCGGCTGCGTCCCCGCCACCTCCGGCGACGGTGGGTCACCGTGGACGGACCCGAAGCTGTCCCCGGCGCGCGCCTGGCCGCACAGCACCGGTGCCGGGGTGCTGGTGGCGGTGGTCGACTCCGGCATCGACGGGGAACTGGCCGCCCTCGCCGGGCGGGTCGCCCCCGGGTCGGACGTCCTCACCGGCAAGGCCCGCGCCGACACCGACTGCCTGGGCACCGGCACCGCGATGGCGAGTGTGATCGCGGCGGCCTCCGGCACCGGCCCACCCGCGCCACCGGTGGTCGGCGTGGCCCCCGAGGCGGCGGTCCTGCCGGTGCGGATCGTCGCCGACGCCACCGACGCCGATCCGCAGCGGACGGCGCTCGGCATCGAGGTCGCCGTCTCGGCCGGCGCGACGGTGGTGGCCCTGGGCGGGTACGCGAAGCTCAGCGATCCCGCCGTGACCGAGGCCGTCCGGTCGGCCGTGGCGCACGACGTGGTGGTGGTCGCCCCCGCCGCCACCGCCGACGGTGCCCCGGCACCGGCCCAGGAGGGGCTGCTCCGGGTCGCCGGGGTCGACCCCGACCGTCGGCCCGTCCTGGCGTACCCGGCCGGTGGGGTCGACGTGACCGCGCCCGGCCTGGACGTACCGACGCTCGGCGTCGGTGCCACCACGCCCCGCAAGCGCACCGGCACCGAGTACGCCGTCGCCTACGTCGCCGGGGTCGCCGCGCTGGTCCGGACGGCGCTGCCCGGGGCGGACGCCGTCCAGGTGGCCCGCCGGATCGCCACCACCGCCGACCCGGGGACCCGGTCGAGCCCGAGCCCGGAGCACGGTTGGGGCATGGTCGACCCGCTGGCGGCGGTCAGCACCGGCCCGGACGCGGTGCCGCCGGCCCGTGCCGATTCCTCCGTCTGGCCCGTGCCGGTGGCCGCCGGGCTGGGTGTCCTCCTGCTCGCCGTGGTGGGGGTGTTGGCCCGGCGGGCCCGCCGGCTCACCCACCGGGCAGCGGTATCCCCCGGGCCGTCGGAACCGGACGGGACGGTGGTGGCGGGTGCACCGGCGACGGCTACACGGGGTGCGCTGCCGTGACCGGTCGGTTCGGTCGGGGTCGCGCCGGGATCGTCGGGATGTTGGTCGGCCTCGGGGCCCTGGTCGCCCCGCCGACCGGTGCCGCCGCTGCCGGGGAGCCGCCGCCGCTGCCGGCGACGGCGGGCCGCTGTGTCGGACCGTCGCCGGTGACGGTCCGGGAGACGCCGTGGGCGCTGCGCCTGCTCGCCCCTCAGGCCGGTTGGCCGTTGACCCGGGGGGCCGGGGTGGTGGTCGCCGTCGTGGACACCGGGGTGAGCGCCGCCGCACCCGCCCTGGCCGGGGCGGTGCGCCCGGGTGCCGACGTCACCGGCGGACGGGCCGACAGCGACTGTGCCGGTCGGGGCACCGCCCTGGCCGGCCTCGTCGCGGCCCGACCGACCGGCGGGGGCCCGACCGGGATCGCCCCGGACGCCGAGATCCTGCCGGTGCGGATCACCGACGGGAACCGGCGGATCAGCCCGGCCCGGCTCGCCGCCGGCATCCGGCTCGCCACCACCGCCGGAGCGGACGTGATCCTGGTGGCCGCCGGGGTCACCACGGCGACCCCCGACCTGGCCGACGCGGTACGGGCCGCGGTCGCCCGGGACATCCTGGTCGTCGCCGCCGTCACCGACCGGGGCGGGGAGAACGGCGGGGACCCTCCGGTTGGCTATCCGGCCGGGTTTCCGGCGGTGCTGGCGGTGAACGCGGTCGGTGTCGGCGGGGCGGCCGGTCCGGTGGCGGCCGACGCGGGCACCGACCTGGCCGCCCCGGGGGCCGGGCTCGGCATCGCCCCGAGCGGGTCCGGCCACTACCGGATCGGTGGCGCGGCGGTCGCCGCCGCGTACGTCGCCGGGGTCGCCGCGCTGGTCCGGGCGTACCACCCGGGGTTGTCCCAGGCCGAGGTGCGCGCCCGGCTGGAGCGCACGGCGATCCCGGGTGGCGGGTCGCCCCGGGAGGTCGGCGCTGGGACGCTCGACGCGTACGCGGCGGTCGCCGCGCTCGCGCCCCGGCAGGGCGACCCGCCGGTGCCGGTCGCGGCCGGGCCGGTCGTCGTGCCGGCCGCGCCCGGTCCGTCACGGGCCGCCCGGGTGGCCGGCCTGACCGTCCTCGGCGCGTTCGTGGTGACCCTGCTCGTCGCCGCCGCCACGCTCACCCGGCGGGGCTCCCGTCGGCCCGGGTGAGCCGGCGGTGGGCGGGGACCAGTCGGTGCTCTCCGGGGACACCTGCCGGGTGGGGACGGCGGCGCGGTGCCAGGCCCCAGCGCGTCGGCGAACCCGGCCGGCGCGTGGGACCGGACGTCAGGCGCGCTCCAGCGGGGTGAGGAACAGCCCCAGCTGGTGCGACGGCGGCTGCCCGTCCGTCGGTACGCGGGCGGCCCACCGCGCCAGCACGGCCATCAGCTCGCCCTGCAACCGCTTGGCGTCGGCGGCGGTCAGCGACAGCGGAACCCAGTTGAACACCACCGCCGGGTGGCCGGCTGCCAGCAGCATCGACGGATCCCAGTCACCGCCCTGCGCGGCGAGGTCGACCCGGACCCGGTCCTCGTCGTCGCGGTAGAGCCGGACCGCCCAGTCGCCGATGCCGGCCCGCCCGGCCAGCCGGGTCAGCGCCGTCAGGAACGTCTCCCGCATCGGCTCGTCGACCAGGCGGAAGAAGTCCCGCGCGTCACCGTCCGGCAGCACCATCAGGGGTGCCCGGATCTCCGCCGGCGCCCGGTAGACGGTCACCGCCCGGCCGGCGCGGGCCCGGGTGTCGACGGCCCGCAGCAGCCCGGCCCGCAGCATCGCCTGCACCCGGTACGCCGCCTGTTCCACCGGCAGCCCGATCTCCCGGGCGGCCTCGGCCACGCTGCGGCTGCGTCCCAGGAACGGTTCGAGGAACCGCCGCTTCGCCGGCTGGAGCACGATCCGCGCCGCCCGGACGTCAGCCACCGTGACCGTGTCGGGGCTACTCGAAAAAGGGCCTGTCATGTCGAGGAGGGTATCCGCGAGCGTGACGGCCATGACCCTTCCACTGTCGTGGCCCCGCGTCGTCGCCCTGCACCTGGGTCCGGGCCTGGCCGGCCTGGCGGTCTTCGTCGCCGTCGCCCCGGTCCTGGCGGCGGCCGACCTGCCGCCGGTCTGGGCGATGTACGCGGCGGTGCTGCTGGTGCTCGCCCCGCTGGAGCTGTACCTCGTACGCCGGTTGCGGGGTGGCCGCGACGAGCCCGACACCCGCTGGCCACGGCCGGGTCGGCTGCTCCGGCTGCTGGCCCCGACGCTCGCCGTCGCGGCACTGGCACCCGGTCTGGTGCAGTGGTTGGAGCCGGGCCTGCACGACCTGGTTCCCCTGCCGTCCTGGTGGCGGCTGGACCCGGTGGTGGCCGGTGCCGGTCGCCCGGGTTGGCAGACCGCCGTCACGGTCACCGGCTGGCTGGTCTGCTTCGTCGTGGTCGGCCCGGTCGTCGAGGAGCTGTACTTCCGGGGCGTGCTCCTGCACCGCCTGCCCACCACCCGGCCGGCGGTCGCCGGCGCGGTGCTGTTCGCGCTCTACCACCTGTGGCAGCCGTACGCCTGGCTGACGGTGGCGGTCTTCGCGCTCCCGCTCGCGGTCGTCGCCCGCCGCCCGCGCGGGCTGGTCGTCGCGGCGTCGACCCACGTGCTGGTCAACCTGGTGGCGTTCGTGGTGCTCGCCGTGGGGGCGGTGCACCGTTGACCGGCGGCGGCGGGGGCTCCCGGCGGGTCGGCCGGCCGGTAGGATCGGCCGGTGGACCTGGATGTCGTGGCCGCCCGGCTCGGGGTGCCCGTCGGGGAGGTCGAGCGGGTGCACCGGCTCGCCGGTGACCGGCCGTCGGCCCCGTTGCCCGCCCGCGCCGACGCGCCCGCGCTGCTCGACCGGCTGGCGGTACGTCCGGACGACGCCGCCGAGATCCTGGCCGGCTGGCCGGACCGCGACTCTCCGGAGTGGACGCCCGAGCTGCGCTGGCTGCTCGACCGCTCGACCGCCCTGGCCCGCGCCGACCTCGGCGGGCACGAGTGGCTGTCGCCCGGCCCGGAACTGCCCCGCGACCGGGGGCCGGCCTGGCGGCACCTGTACGTCTACGCCTACCTCGCCCTGGTCGACGTGGTCGGCGGATACCACCGCGAGCGCGGCGTCCCCGGGGCCGTCACCTGGGCGACGCTGGCCGACCTGGGTCGTAACCTGGCGATCGACAGGCGGATGCGCGGCGAGGGCTGGCCGGTCATGCAGAGCTGGCTGACCCTGCACGTCCGGGGCGGCCTCTACGAGCTGGGCCGGCTCCAGCACGAGCGGGGCGGTACGGCCATCGGCCTGCACGTCCCCGACGCGGGGCCGCTGACCCCGGAGGCGGTCGACGCGTCGCTCGACGAGGCCCGCGAGTTCTTCCCCCGCCACTTCCCCGACGAGCACCACACCGCCTTCTCCTGCGGCTCCTGGCTGCTCGACCCGCAGTTGCGCGACTACCTCCCCGAGGATTCCAACATCATCCGGTTCCAGCGCCGGTTCGAGCTGCTCCCCTACGTGCCTGCCGACGGGCCGGACGCCGACGTCGAGGTGCTCCGATTCGCCTTCCGTACGCTCAGCACGCCGCTGGAGCAGTTGCCCCGGCGGACCGCGCTGCAACGCGCGATCGTCGACCACCTGGCGGCCGGTGGCCACTGGCAATGGCGGCACGGGCGGTTCCCGCTCTAGGGTCGGCTCGTTCCTGCCGGCGGTGGCCCGGCTTGGTCGTCGTCGGCCGGGGGCTGCGCCAGCCGGCCGGCGATCCGTTCCAGGGCGGCGAGGTCCTGCGGGGCGAGCCGGTCGACGAGGTGCCGCCGTACCGATTCGACGTGCACCGGCGCGGCGTCGCGCAGGGCGGCCATCCCCGGCGCGGTCAGCACGAGCAGGCAGCCCCGCCCGTCGGCCGGGTCGGGGGCGCGGCGCAGCAAGCCGCGCGCCTCCATCCGGCTGGCGTGCCGGGACAGCCGGCTGCGGGACCAGCCCATCTTGTCGGCCTGCACGCCGAGGGTGCTGGTCTGCGCGGGCTGTTCCGACAGGGTGCTCAGCACCTCGTAGTCGGCCTCGGACAGGCCGATCGCCGCCAGGTCGTGCGCGGTGCCGGCCTGGACGGCGACCAGCACGCGCCGCAGGGCCCGCCAGGCCCGTTCCTCGGTGGGTGTCAGCCACCGCACCGACTTTGTTGACATGTAATCAATCTAGCACCTAGCCTTCGTTTCCATGTCAACGAAACCGCTCCGTGTCCTGGCACTGACCTGCGCCACCCGTCCCGGCGCGCTCGGTCCCGCCGTGAGCCGGTGGCTGCTCGACGCGGTCACCGGCCGGGCGGCGGCACTCGACGTCGAGGTGGTGCCGGTGGCGCTCGGCGACCTGGACCTGCCGTTCCTCGACGAGGAGGAGTCCCCGTCGTCGGGCGTCCACCGGCACGACCACACCCGCCGGTGGAGCGCGACAGTCGACGCGGCCGACGGCTTCATCGCCGTCACGCCGGAGTACAACCACGGGATGCCGGCGACGCTGAAGAACGCGCTGGACTACCTCGGCGGCGAGTGGGCGTGGAAGCCGATCGGTTTCGTCAGCTACGGCCACACCTCGGCCGGCACCCGGGCCGTCGAGCACGCCAAGCAGGTGGTGACCGCCCTACGCATGGTCCCGACGGGCAGCACGGTCGCCGTCCGCATCGGCGACGCCGTGCGCGACGGCCGGCTGTGGCCCGACGCCGACCGCGACGCGGCCGGGGTCGCCCTGCTGGACGAGGTGGTCCGGCTCGCCCACGCCCTGCGGCCGATGCGCGAGCGCGACCGGGCCACCCCCGGCCCGCTGCCCGGGTCCTACGCCCGGCGGCTGACCGTCCACGACGCGCCCGAGGTGACCGTCCTGCAACGGTGCTGCTGGACGGAGGAGGCCCTGGTCAACGAGACACTGGCCATCCCGCCGCTGCACGAGTCGGTGCAGGAGGTGGGCCAGTGGCTGGCGGACTGGCACACCACCGGCCTCTGGCGCGACGGACGGCTGCTGGGCATGGTGCGGACCCGCGCCGACGCCACCGACTGCCACCTGGGACGGCTCGCCGTCGTACCCGACCTGCGCGGACGGGGGGTGGGGCGGTGGCTGTTGCGGGCCGCCGAGGTCGCCGCCGGACCGGGGTGCCGCCGCATCGAACTGTTCACCGGGGCGAGGAGTCAGCGCAACATCGCCCTCTACCGGAGCGTCGGCTACCGGCCGGTGTCACCGGCCGGCCCGGACGGCACCGTCCGCCTGGCGAAGCACCTGTCCGGCACCGGACGCTGACCGGCCCACCGACCCACACCGGGCTCAGGTCGGCGTGCCGGCCGGCTCGGAGACGTGCGCGGTGACGATCCGCCAGCCGACGGGCAGGCGTACCCAGGTCTGGGTCTGCCGACCGGTGGCGGCGGCACCGGGGTAGCCGAACCGGGTGGTCACCACCGCGAGGTCCGGGCCGAACGTGGTGACCACCGGATCGACCAGCCGGCGGCCCGGCGGCAGCGCCGGTTGGGCGGCCCGCCACGTGCGCTGTTCGTCCCAGCCGTACTGGTGGTCGGCGAGGCCGAACCGCACGGTCCGGTCGGACTGCCAGAAGTAGCCGCAGATCCGGTCCGCGTCGCCGTCGACCAGCGCCTGTTCGTAGCCGGCGAAGGCCGCCGTCACCTCGGCGACCACCTCCGCCCGGTCGATCTCCATGTGCTGCGTCCCTTTCCGCCGTCGGATGGCCGGCCGGTGGACCCGGTCGGTGGTCGGGGTGGGGGTCACCGGCCACCGACCGGGCCGGTCGGGTCAGCCGTTGACCGCCGACGCCGGCCGGCTGCCGTCGGCCGGACCACCCGGGGCGGCGACGGTGGCCGGGGCGGTGGCGGCGGCCGGGGCGGACGGTTCGTGCCGGCGGTCCAGTTCGGCCTCGTCCGGGTCGGGGACGCGGGGCGCGGGCCGGCCCAGCGCGAAGACCGCGCAGATCACCGCGACGAAGAGGTAGCCGAGCGCCACCGGACCGTTGGCGTTCCACTCGATCTTCTCACCGTGGATCAGCCCGACGAACGACAGCACCGCACCGACCCCGGCGAAGACCGCCGCCCGGACGAACCGCTTGTCGATGACGAAGACCACCACCGCGCCGAGCACCAGACCGGCGAGGATCGCCCCCTGGCCGAGCACGAGCAGCCCGTCGTAGACCACCCCGGCGCCGTTGAGCGCCTCGTCGCCGACCGTGGCGGCGGTGGTGCCGGCCGCCGCCAGGGTGTTGTCGATCTGGCTGGTGGCCCAGGCCGCGATGTTCGGGATGAGCGCGGCGACCACGGCGGCGGCGTGCGCCCTCGGCGTCGCCTGGAACGCCTGCGCGCCGATCAGCAGCCCGATGTACAGCAGGATCGGCACGATGGCCGCCGTCGGGAAGATCGTCGCGAGCAGGCCGAACATGCCCAGGAAGCACAGCACCGCGATCACCACGCCGGTCGCCATCGAGTAGCCGGTGCGACCACCGGCCGCCTTCCAGCCCGGGTGTCCGACGTAGACGGCGGGCGGGAACGGCGAACCGAGAGCAGCGCCGATCACCGCGCCCGCCCCGTCGGCGAGCAGGACGCTGCGCAGGTTGTAGTGGTCGCCGGCGGTTGCCGCGCTCTCCACGTTGGACATGCCCTCGGTGAAGTTGTAGACCCCGAGCGGGATCGCCGTGGCCAGCAGCGGCGCCATGTCGCCGAGACCGGTGAGCAGCAGGTCCAGCTTGAACGAGGGTACGGCGACCGCGACGTCCCGGGCGGCGGCGGTGACGTCCGGCACCGACATCGCCCCGCCGGCCCAGCCGATCGCCGTGCCGACCAGCAGCGCGGCGAGCCCGATCGGGAACTGGAAGGGCAGCTTCACGTCGGTGAGCAGACCGATCAGCAGCAGCGCGAACACCGGCAACGCCACCCACGCCGTGCGCCACATCTGCCCGGCCGGGTTCATCGAGATGAAGGTGACGGAGATCCCGGCCAGGGTGCCGAGCAGCGCGGCCCGGGGCGCGTACCGGCGGATGTACGGGCCGACGAACGCGCCGACCAGCACGATCACGCCGATGATGAAGGCCCACGCCAGGCCGGCCTCCCAGGCCCGCACCGGGTCCCTGGTGCGCAGGTAGATCGGCAGCATGATGACGAAGATGACGATGAACATGTGCGGCACGCTCGGCCCGTACGGCAGGGCGGTCACGTCGGTGCGCTGTTCCCGGCGGGCCAGCCGCCGCGCCAGCAGGGTGTAGTAGACGTTCCCGGCCACCAGGGCGATGCCCAGCGCCGGCAGGATCGTGCCGAACACCTCCCCCTCGGGGAGGTTCACCACGGCGACGCAGAGCCCGGTCAGGGTGAGCACGTTGACCAGGACGTTGACGCCGAAGCCGAAGAACGCGTTGGTGTCGCCGCGGACCCAGAACGGGAGGGCGACGACGGGGGGCTTGGTGGGGACCATGGCTGCTCCCGGTCAGGAGGAGGGGTGCGACACGGAGGGGGTGGCGAGCGCGGCGCGTGCCTGTGGGGAGTCGGCGACCCACCCGAAGATCCCGCCCTGGGCGGCGATCATGTCGAGTCCGACCCGGTGGAACTCGGGGAAGTACGACCCGACGCAGTCGGCGAGCACGAGGCACTCGTACCCGCGGTCGTTGGCCTCCCGGACGGTGGTGTGCACGCACACCTCGGTGGTGACCCCGGTGACCAGGAGGCTGCGCACCCCCCGCGCACGCAGCAGGGCGTCCAGGTCGGTGGCGTGGAAGGCACCCTTGCCGGGCTTGTCGACGACCGGCTCGCCGGGCAGCGGCGTGAGTTCGTCGATGATGTCGTGGCCGTACTCGCCCCGGACGAGGATGCGGCCGTTGGGACCGGGGTCGCCGATGCGCCGGCTCGGCGCGCCCCGGTGCAGCTTGGCCGGCGGGCAGTCGGACAGGTCGGGCAGGTGCCCCTCACGGGTGTGCACGACGGTCAGGCCGGCGGCGCGGACGTCGGCCAGCAGCGCCGCCAGCGGCGCGATGGTCCGGCGGAGCTGACCGACGTCGTTGCCCAGGCTCTCCCCGAAGCCGCCGGGCTCCAGGAAGTCGCGCTGCATGTCGATGACCAGCAGCGCCGTGCTGGCCGGCTCGAAGGAGTACGGGGTGGGCCGCGCGGCGGCGACTGTCGACACGGGCGTTCCTCACTTCACCGTGGCGGTGATGACGTCGTCGGCGGTGGCGACGCAGCCGAAGACGCCGCCCTGCATGGTCACCATGTGCAGGGCCGCGTCGTGGTTGCCCTTGTCGGTCGCGCCCGTGCAGTCGGACAGGATCAGGCACTCGAAGCCCCGGTCGTTCGCCTCCCGCATCGTGGTGTGCACGCAGACGTCGGTGGTGATGCCGGTGAGGATCAGGTGGGTGATGCCCCGGGTCCGCAGCACCAGGTCGAGGTTGGTGGCGTAGAACGCGCCCTTGCCCGGCTTGTCGACGATCACCTCGCCGGCGGCCGGGGCGACCTCCGGCACGATTTCCCAGCCGGGTTCGCCCCGGACCAGGATGCGACCGGCCGGTCCGGCGGCGCCGATCTCGGCACCGATGCGGGCCGAGCGCCACCGCTTGTTCGCCGGCAGGTCGGACAGGTCCGGTTGGTGGCCCTCCCGGGTGTGCACGACCAGCATCCCGAGCGACCGGGCGTGCGCCAGCAGTCGGGCGGTGGCCGGCAGTCCGGCCCGGGTGAGTCCGATGTCGTAGCCCATCGCGTCGACGTAGCCGCCCGGCCCGCAGAAGTCGGTCTGCCAGTCGATGCAGAGCAACGCCGTCCGTGTGGTGTCCACCGTGCCGTCGTACGGCCACGGGTAGGGGTTGGCCGGTACCGGCCCGATGCTGCCCATCCTCGCTCCCTGTCGTCGTCGAAGGTTCGGATCACCGTCGGGCGGCACGCCGCCAGGCCCGCCAGCCACCGGTGGCGCTGATGTCCTCGACCTGCGGTCCCACCGCGTACGCCTCGCAGAGGAAACCGAGCACGTCCCGCCCGTCGTGCAGCCGGACCCAGCCGAGGGAGAGCGGGGCCGGCACCCCGGCCAGCAATGCACCGACGGCGGACGTCGGCAGCCGCCACAGCTCGACGTCGATCGGTAGGCCCGGCGGGCCGGTGGGGGCGGCCCGGACCAGGCCGGGCAGTCCCTCGTCGTCGGGGGTGTCCATCCGGTAGAGCCGGTAGAGCGGCGCGGTCCGGGCCGCGCCGACCAGGGTGGCCCCGTGCCCGGTCAGCTCGCCGTTGCGGGACTCGCCGGCCAGGTGCCGCCCCACCACGGCGATCAGCAGCTCCGCCGGGGCGGGACTCGGCACCGGGCCACCGCCCGGCACCGCAGCCGCGACGGTGCCCGTCCCGGCCGGGTGGGCGTCCACCGGGGTGGGTTCGGTGGCCGTGGTGAGGGCGGCGGCGAGCCGGGCCAGGGTGAGGTCGCTGAACGCCGGGCCGATCAGGGTCAGGCTGGCCGGCCGCCCGCCCTCGGTGAACCCGTTGGGCACGGTCACCGCGGCCAGGTCGAGCAGGTTGGCGAACTGGGTGTAGCGGCCGAGCACGGCGTTGCGTCCGATGGGGTCCTCGGCGATCTCGTCGAGGGTGAACGTGGTGCCGACGGTGGGGACCACCAGCACGTCGATCTCCTGCCACCGCCGGTCCACCCGGGCCCGCAGCTCGCGGAGCCGGTGCTGGCCCCGGAAGGCGTCGACCGCGTCGTAGCGTCGACCGGTCTCCAGCACGGCCCGGGTGACCGGGAGGACCGACCCGGGATGCGCCCGGACGAAGTCGCCCAGCGCGACGAGCCGCTCGGCCACCCACGGCCCCTGGTAGAGCAGGTCCCCCGCCGCGAAGTAGTCGTCCAGCGGCACCGGCAGCGCGTCGGCGACCAGCGCGCTCAACCGCCGTACGCCGATTGCGAACCGGTCGGCCTGCCCGTCGTCGCCGAAGAAGTCGAGGTCCTCCGGCCTGGGCACCCCGAGGCGCAGCGTCGCCGGCACGTCGGCGCTCGCCCGTCGCGCCGGCAGGGCACGGCCCCACGGGTCGGCCGGCGAGACGCCCCGGGCGGCGTGCAGCACGTCGACCGCGCCCGCGACCTCGGTGGTGAACACCGACACGCAGTCCAGCGAGCGGCAGGCCGGCACCACCCCGGCGGTGCTGAGCAGACCCCGGGTGGGCTTGAGCCCGACGATGCCGTTCAGCGCCGCCGGGACCCGACCGGAGCCGGCGGTGTCCGTACCCAGGGCGAAGCTGACCTGGCCGGCGGCGACCGCGACCGCCGAGCCGGAGCTGGAGCCGCCGGAGACGAGCCCGCCGCCGAACACGCTCTCACCGCTGCCGTACGGCGAGCGGGAGCCGGTCAGGCCGGTGGCGAACTGGTCGAGGTTGGTCTTGCCGACGAGCAGGGCACCGGCGTCGCGCAGTCGGCGCACCACGGGCGCATCCTCGGCGGCCCGGTACCCGAAGTCGGGGCAGCCGGCCGTGGTGACCATTCCGGCGACGTCGATGTTGTCCTTGACCGCGAAGGGGATGCCGTACAGCGGGAGCGCGGCGGGATCGTGGCGGCGGGTCAGTTCCTCCGCGCGGGCCCGCAGCTCGGCGGCCGGGACGGTGCTGATCCAGACCGGTCCCCCGTCCCGCCCGGCGAGCCCGGCCAGGACGCGTTCGACCTGGTCGACGGGGGTGGTCGCACCGCTGCGGTAGGCCGACCGTAGTTCCGGGACGGTACCGATGCGCTCTGACATACTGTCGATTGTCGACTGTCTTGTTACGAGCGACGGTCCACGTCGTAACGACGCCATGACGGCCCGCAGGCCGGGCCGGCCCACCTTTTCGCCGCCGCCGTCCATTCGGGATGCCCGCGCCCGCTCGGCCCGCCAAGAAAAGGAACGATCGTTCTTGACCGTTCGTTCCTTAATCGCTTAGTGTTCTCGGCATGGGTCGCCCGAGGGGTTTCGACGAAGAAGTCGTGACGGCCGCGGCGGCGGAGCTGTTCGCCGGCCGGGCCTACGACGGGGTGTCCGTCGACGACCTCGTCCAACAGTTGGGAGTGCACCGCAACAGTCTGTACAAGACCTTCGGCAGCAAGCGGGGGCTGTATCTCGCCGCGCTGCGGTGGCACCTCGATCACCGGCTCCCGCCGCTGACCGAGCAGCTCGCCGCCGGCGCGGAGGTCGCCGACGACCCCGCACTCGATCTGCTGCTGTTGGCGGCGGTCGAGCGCGCTCCCCGCGACGTCGAGGTGGCCGCCCTCGTGACCAAGGCGTGGCAGGAGCTGGATCAGGCCCTGCAGCGGGCACCGGCGAACCACACCGACGGCACCCGCTCGACCGCGTTGAACGCCCTGCTGGGTGAGCGGCTGCGGGCTCGGGCCACTGCGGCGACAACCGACCCTTCATAGCCCCGCGCGGCGCTGCCCACGCCGGTGCCCCACCATGCCCCGCGGCCGGTGCCGCCGGGCCCACGAAAGGACCGTTGACATGGCCAGCGTCCGCATCGACGGCGACGATCTCGTCGTGGAGATCGAGGGTATGGACAGGTTGTGGTCACTCAAGAGCCGTCTGGTGATCCCGTTGGCGAACGTCCGCGGCGCCACCGCCGACCCGGGTATCGCCGCCGAACCCAAGGGCCTGCGGGCACCGGGAACGAGCCTGCCCGGCGTGATCACGGCCGGCACCTTCCATCAGGACGGTGAGCGCGTCTTCTGGAACATCCGTGACGGTTCCCGCGCCGTCGTCATCGAACTCGCCGACGAGCACTATGCCCGCCTGGTCGTGGAGGTCGTCGACCCGGCTGCCACGGTCGCCCTGATCGAAAAGGCGGTCCTGCGATGATCCCGCTCGGCCGGATGCCGCACACCGCCCGGCGGATCGCCTGGCGAGCCGCGGTCGGCGCTGTCATGGTCGGGAGCATCGCCGCGGGGGCCCTTCCCGCCGCCGCCGTGCCGTCCGTGCCGAGCGTGCCCGCCACGGACCGCGAGATCGCTTTCACTGTGGACGGCACCGTCACCTACGGCACCCTGCACCTCCCCGCCCACCGCCGGGGGCGGCAGATGCCGGCCGTGTTGTTGCTGCCGGGCAGCGGCCCCACCGACCGCAACGGCGACCAGCCGCCCGCGCTCACCCCTCACACCCTGGCCAAACTCGCCGAGGCGCTGGGGCGCGACGGAGCCGTCAGCCTGCGCTTCGACAAGTACGGCACGGGCCGCACCGGGTTGGGCGCCTACGCCGAACATCCCGAGACGATCGACTATCCCGCCTTCGTCCGCCAGGCCGATGCCGCGTACCGGCTGCTCGCCAGCCAGCCCGAGGTCGACCGGCGAGCGGTACGGCTGATCGGGCACAGCGAAGGTGCGCTGACGGCCCTGCAGGTCGCGGTCACCGCCGAATCCCGTGCGGCCGGAGTCGGGCTGTTGCAACCCCTGGCACAACGGTTCCTCGACGTGCTCGCCAGGCAACTGCACGACCAACTCGCCGCCGCCGTCGCCGCAGGTCAGCTGAGCCGGCAGGAGCAACGCACCGTCGGACACGCCGTCGACCGGGCCATCGCCGATCTCCGGGCGCACCGCCCGCCGGACACCACGGGCATGCCGCCCGCCCTCGCCGCGCTCTTCCAGGCCCTCGGCGGCCCCAACCAGCGCTACGTGGAGACCATCGACGCCCTCGACCCCGCCTCGGTCGCACTCCGGCTACCGCCTCGGACCCCTGCCCTGCTCACCTGCGGAACCATCGACCAGCAGATCCCGTGCCACACGACCACACGGCTGGCGACGGCGCTGGAGCGGGCGCACACCCACGGGCCCGGCCGGATCGTGCTCTCCGGCGTGGCGCACGATCTGACCGACCCCGCGAATCCGGACGTGCTCGCCCCGGCGACACTCGACGCAGTGCACCGGTTCATGAGGCACGGTGTTCGGTAGGCGGGGCCCACGCCCACGCTAGCCGAGGTACGAGCGCGCGCCGTGCGCGGAGAGCACGGCGAGCACCTCCTCCGGGTCTCCCCCGGCGACCGCCTCGAACAACCGCTCGTGCCGGTGCACGCCGTCGAGTGGCTGGGCCAGCTCCGCCTCACGGCGCAGGTTGATCGCCATGTAGAGCTGCAACTTCACCAGGATCGAGTCGTACACGTCGGACAGCTTCCGGTTACCGGCGAGCGCCACCAGCGCGACGTGGAACGCCCGGTGCGCCTGCGCGACAAGCATCCGGTCGCCGCGCCGTACCGCCTCGCGCATCTGCTCCAACGCCGCCCGCAGGCCGGCCAGGTCACCGTCGCGGCCCACCGGGATGCCGGCCCGCACCGCGAACCGCTCCAGCACGTCGCGCAGCTCGTAGAGTTCCCGCACGTCGCGGTCGGAGAGGGTGGCCACCCGGACGCCCCGCCGGGGCACGTGCTCCACCAGCCCCTGTTGGGCGAGCAACCGCAGCGCCTCCCGCAGCGGTGCCCGGCTGATCCCCAACCGCCTGGTCAGCTGCTCCTCCACCAGGCGTTCACCCGGGTCGCTCCGGCCGCTGAGGATCTCCTGGGTCAGCCGGGTGACGGCCAACTCTACCAGGCTGACACTCTCCAGCTCACCATCCATCGGCGATGCGGCCACGTCGTTCACTCCGCTGAGTCTGCCATCTGTCACCTGACGGTCGGCGCGGCGCGTCCCCCGCCCGGGGGACGCCGCGCCGGCCGGCCCGGAACCGCCGGCCGCGACCGGCGGGAGCGCCGGCCCGTCCGCCCCGCTCAGCGTCCCTGCCAGTCCTCGGCCGCGGTGAGCGGCACGGGGTGGGGTCGGCGCACCGTCGTGTCCAGTGTGATCCGCCGGCCCTCGGCCGCCGAGCGGAGCAGCCCGGTCATCGTGTCGAGCACGTGCAGCGCCAGGTCACCGCCCGCCCGGGGGGCCCGGGTGTCGTCGGCCCGGACCGCGTCGACCAGGCCGAGACCCCGGGTGCCGTCCCGGTAGCCCGCCGTCGGCGCGAGCACCTGCCAGCCGTCGCCGCCGAGCGGGCACAGCCGGACCTCGCCGTCGAAGTAGTTCGGGTCGGGCACGGCGAGGGTGCCGGTCTCCCCGTGCACCTCGATCGGCGCGGCCGTCGTGGTCACCCCGTCGAAGCTGGTGGTGATGGTGGACAGCACGCCGCTGTGGTGTTCGAGCACGCCCGACACGTGGGTGTCCACCAGGACGGGGACGCGCTGGCCGAGGCGCGGGCCGTTGCCGATCACCCGTTCCGGGCGCAGCCGGCTGGCCGTGCCGGTCACCGCGCGGACCGGACCGAGCAGGTGGACCAGCGCCGAGAGGTAGTAGGGGCCCATGTCCAGCAGCGGACCGCCGCCCGGGGCGTAGTAGAAGTCGGGGTGGGGGTGCCAGCGCTCGTGTCCCGGGGTGACCATGACGGCCGAGGCGGCCAGCGGTCGCCCGATCAGCCCGCCGTCGATCGCCGCGCGGGCGGTCTGGGTACCGGTGCCCAGGACGGTGTCGGGAGCGCAGCCCACCCGCACCCCGGCCGCGGCGGCCCGGTCGAGGACCGTACGGGCCCGCGGCAGTTCCACGGCGAGCGGCTTCTCTACGTACACGTGCTTGCCGGCGGCGATCGCGGCGAGCGAGACCTCCACGTGCGCGGCGGGGATAGTGAGGTTGAGCACCGTCTGCACGTCGGGGTGGTCGAGCAGGCGCGCGACGCTCGTCGCCGTGGCGTCGGGGAGGTTCGCGGCGGCCGCGGCCGACCGCTCGGCGTCGAGGTCGGCCACCGCGACGACGCGCAGCTCGGGGTGGTGGGCCAGGGTGTCCAGATAGGCGCGGGAGATGACCCCGAGCCCTACGACGCCGACGCCGTGCGGGTCGCCCACAGCATGCCCCTCTCGATGACGGTCCGCACGGACGGGTGCTCCAGCACGTCGAGGCTGTGCCCGGGGGTCGTCACGACGACCCGGCCGGCGCCCCACCGCCGGGTCCAGATCGCCGGCGAGGTGACCGGCCGGTGCCAGGGGTGCCAGTCCCGGGTGGGGTGGACGGTGGTGGCCAGGACGTCGACCAGGTCGTCGTGCAGCACCCAGTACTGCTCGGTGACCAGCTCGAAGTCGGCGATCCCGGCGGTGATCGGATGTTCCCGGCCGAGGTCGGTGACCGTCACCGTGTGCGGGAGGAAGTTGTCCTCCTCGCCGCCGCGCCGCTCGCAGGGCTCCCGCCCCGGGTGGGTCGCGAACTGGCCGCCCACCAGGTGCAGGTAGTCCGACGAGGCGCGGAACGCGTCCACGATGCCGCCGTGCCAGCCGGTCAGGCCCGTTCCGGCGACGACCGCCGCGCGCAGGCCGGCCACCTGGTCGGCGGTGATCTCGGCCATCGTCATGCACTGCACGACGAGGTCGGTGGCGGCCATCGCGTCGGCGTCGGCGTAGACCTCGGTGGACTCCTCGACGCGTACGGAGTAGCCGTTGTCCGCCAGGAACGGCAGGAACAACTCCGTCGCCCGGACCGGCTGGTGGCCCTCCCAGCCACCGCGTACCACCAGTGCTCTGCGCTGCGTCACGCTCGCTCCCCTCCACGGTCCGTCGCCGGCCGGTGCCGCCCCGGCTACGGGCCGCGTGCCGGGCGGGCACCGAGAACCGTACCCGGGTCCGCCGACACGATCGGCCCCGCGCGGACCGCGGCGGCCCGGGGGGCGTGGTTCACGGCCGGGGCGTCCACGGGCGCAGGGCGACCTCGGTGGCCTGCTGCAGGGACGCGCGGATGGCGGCCGGGTCGGTGCGCCGTCGCGGGTCCTCCAGGAGCGTGGTCAGGGCGGCGGTGGCCGCGCCGACGAACGCGCCGACCAGGGCGGCGGCGCTCACCTCGTCGAGGCGGTCGGGATAGGCGGCGGCGAGGTGCCTGGCGATCTCGCGTTGACTCTCCCACTGCAGTTGCAGGGCCCGGCCCCGGACGGCGGGCACCTCCATGGTCAGCCGGATCCGCAGCGCGGCGAGCGGGCCGGTCATGTCCCCGCTCTCGTCGTTGGCCTGCCGGAGCGCGCGCAACAGCACCTCGGCCGGTTCCTCGTCAGGCGACCGGCCGGCGATGGCGTCGACCGCGACGCGCACCCGACGGTCGGCCTCCGGGAAGAGCAGATCCTCCTTGCTCGGGAAGTAGCTGAAGAAGGTGCGGGTGCCGATGTCGGCGGCGGCGGCGATCTCGGCGATGGTGGTCGCCTCGTAGCCCTGGCGTCCGAACAGGTCGACGGCGGCGTCGACCAGCGCCTGCCGGGTGCGGGCCCGCTTGCGGTCGCGGAGGGACATCGGCACACCTTAGCGCACCGAACGCAAATCCGCACTCATTGCAATTCTGCACTGAGTGCGGAAAACTTCGGGTCGTGCGTACAGTGCTCATCTCCGGGGCCGGCGTGGCCGGCCCGACCCTCGCCTACTGGCTGGCCCGCGCGGGCTGGCAGCCCACGGTGGTCGAACGCGCGGCCGGGCAACGGTCCAGCGGCAACCCGGTCGACGTCCGCGGCCCGGCCCTGCCGGTGGTCGAACAGATGGGCATCGTGGATGCCCTGCGGGCGGCGGCCACCCACGCCACAGGCGTGCGGCTCGTCGACCCGGCGGGCCGGCCCGGTCGCCGCATCGCGATGCCCGCCACCCGCAGCCCGGCCGGCACCACCGAGATCGAGGTACCCCGCGCCGACCTCGCCCGCATCCTGCACGACGCGGCCCGCGACGACGCCGAGTTCCGGTACGACGACACCGTCACCCGGCTCGACCAGGACCCCGGCGGGGTGGACGTCACCTTCGCCACCGCCCCGCCCCGCCGGTTCGACCTGGTCGTCGGCGCGGACGGGCTGCACTCGACGGTCCGCCGGCTCGCCTTCGGCCCGGAGCGCGACGTCGTCCGCCACCTCGGCCTCTACGTGGCCACCACACCGCTCGGCGAGGCACCGGAGCACCCCCACGACGTCCTGCTGCACAACACACCGGGCCGGCTCGTCGCGGTCCACCCGGTCCGGGGCGAGGCGGGGGTCGCCTTCATCTTCCGGCACCCCGCCGTCGCCGACTTCGACCACACCGACACGGCCCGGCACCGGCAGCTCCTCACCGACGCGTACGCCGGGGAACGTGGCTGGCGGGTCCCCGAGCTGCTGGCCCGGGCCCGGCAGGCCGACGACCTCTACTTCGACGCGGTCACCCGGGTGGTGCTGCCGTGCTGGTCCACCGGGCGGGTGACGCTGCTCGGCGACGCGGCGGCCTCGGTGTCGTTGTTCGGTGACGGGTCGAGCCTGGCCATCGCCGGCGCCCGTACCCTGGCCGCCGCCCTCGCCGGGAACGAACCCGTCGCCGCCCTGCGCCGCTACGAGGCCGAGCACCGACGCCGCACCGACCGGCGCGGGCGGACCACCGGCCTCGTGGCGGCGGTGCTGGTCCCGGGGAGCCGCCCGGGTGTCGCCGTCCGCAACGCGCTCGCCCGGTTGCTGCCGGCCGGCTGACCCCGGGAGGGCACCCGGCGATGCTTCCCACCCGCGCCTCCGGGGCACCGGACGGATTCCCGCCGCCCGTACGATTTCCCCGTGCGCGAGCTGCTGCGGTCCTGGTGGCGTGAGCCCCGCCCGACGCGCCCGGCACCGCACGGGTGGCGCGACGCGACGCTGGTCGCCCTGCTCGCGGCGGCGGCGCTGGTGGAGGGGCTCGCCCGGTGGGGCAGCCTGCCGCAGCCGGCGGCCGTGCCGGTCCTGATCGGCGTCGGTCTCACCCCGGTCCTGCTGTGGCGGCGGAGCCGGCCGCTGCTCGTGACGCTCGTCGCCTTCCCGGTCTGCGCCGTGGGCGAGGTCGTCGTCGGTAGCGACCTCGGCCTGCACACGCTTGCCTACCTGCTGCTGGCGGTGGCCGCGCTGACCCGCTGGGGGTCGGGGCGGGAGGCCGGGTTCGGCGCGGCCCTCGTCGCTGCGAAGATCACCTGGTCGACCGTGGTCGGTCACCTCGACCCGGACGATGCCCTGGGCGGGGCGGGGGTGGTCGCGGCGGCCCTCGCGGTCGGGGCCGCGCTGCGCTGGCGGGAACGGGCCAGACGACGGGAGGTCGAGCAGGTGACGCTGCGTGAGCGGGAGCGGCTGGCCCGCGACCTGCACGACACGGTCGCCCACCACGTGTCCGCGATAGCCGTCCGGGCCCAGGCCGGGCTCGCCCTGCTGGAGACCCGACCCGCAGCCGCCGCCGACGCGTTACGGCTGATCGAGACGGAGGCGAGCCAGGCTCTGACCGAGATGCGCACCCTCGTGCGGGCCCTGCGCCGCGACGAACCGGCCGACCGGGAGCCGAGCCTCCGCATCGCCGACCTGCGGCAGTTGGCGGACCGGACCGGCGACGGGCCGGCCGTCGAGGTGGACCTGGTCGGCGACCTGGACGGCCTACCGGCCCCGGTGGCGGCCACGATCTGCCGGCTGGCCCGGGAGTCGGTCACCAACGCCCGCCGGCACGCCCGGGACGCGACCCGGATCACGGTCCGGGTGGTGGCCGACGAGAACACGGTGCGGCTGCGGGTCAGCGACGACGGCGTCGGCCCGCCGGCACCCGGACGTGACGGCTTCGGGCTGGTCGGGATGCGGGAACGGGCCCACCTGCTCGGCGGCTCGGTCGACGCCGGCCCCGAGGAGGACCACGGATGGACGGTCACCGCCGCGCTGCCCCGGGCCGTGGCATGAACGGCGGGACCCGGGTACGGGTGCTCGTGGCCGACGACCAGGAGATCGTGCGGACCGGGCTGGCGATGATCCTCGCCGCCCAGCCCGACGTCGAGGTGGTCGGCGAGGCGGCCACCGGGCAGCGGGCGGTCGAGCTGGCCCGGCGGCTGCGCCCCGACGTGTGCCTGTTCGACATCCGGATGCCCGGCCTGGACGGGATCGAGGCGACCCGGCTGCTGGCCGGCCCGGGGGTCGCGGACCCGATGGCGGTGGTGGTCATCACGACGTTCGACCTGGACGAGTACGTCTACGCCGCGTTGCGCGCCGGGGCCCGGGGCTTCCTGCTCAAGGACTGCGGCCCGGCCCTGCTCACCCAGGCCGTCCACGCGGCGGCCGCCGGAGACGCGCTGATCGCGCCGCAGGTCACCACCCGGCTGCTCCGGGCGTTCGCGGACGCCGGCCCGGCCGCCCCGCCCCGCCAGCCGGTCGACCGGCTCACCGACCGGGAGGAGCAGGTGTTGGGCGCGGTGGCCCGGGGACGCACCAACACCGAGATCTCCGCCGAGCTGCACATCACGCTGAGCACGGTCAAGACGCACGTCGCCAGCCTGATGGCGAAGCTGGGGGCCCGGAACCGGGTCGAGGTGGCGATGTGGGCGTACGAGACCGACCGGCTGCGCGGTGGCTGAGGCCGGCCCCCGCCGTTTCCCTCCATGGTGGACGGCTGCCGAAAGTACGGTCGACCACCCCGACCATCGGCCGGCACGACAACGGCCCGTGGACCGATGAGCCGGCCGGGTCAGGCCGCCATGCTCGGGTCATGACGACGTCACGACGGGACTGGCCCCTCCTGACCGGGCTCATCGCGCTCAGCGCGCTGCCCACCCTCGGCGGCGCGCTGCGGGTGGCCGCCCTCTCCGGTGGGGCGGAGGTGACCCCCGCCAACGAACGCTTCTTCGCCGCGCCGGTGCCGGTGCTGCTGCACATCGCCGCCGCCGTCACGTTCAGCCTGCTGGGGGCGTTCCAGTTCGCCCCGGGGTTCCGGCACCGGCACCGGGCCTGGCACCGCCGGGCGGGCCGGGCGCTGGTCGTCTGTGGACTGGTGGTGGCCGCGACCGGGTGGTGGATGAACGCCACCTATCCGCTGCCACCGGGCGACGGCCCGCTGCTCATGGTGCTGCGCTACCTGTTCGCCGCCGGCATGTTCGTCGCCGTCGCCGGCGGGTTCGTGGCCGTCCGACGGCGACGGCTGCCCCAGCACCGGGCCTGGATGATGCGGGGCTACGCGATCGCCCAGGGCGCGGGAACCCAGGGCGTGCTGCTGTCGACCTGGGCGCTGGTGGTGGGACCGACGACCGAGCTGTCGCGGGCGTTGCTCATGGGTGCGGCCTGGACGCTCAACCTGCTCGTCGCCGAGTGGCTGATCCGCAGGCGGCGGCCCGGCCCGGTCGCGGCGGCCCGGCCGGCGACGCTCGCCACGACGGGATGACCGGCGGATGGGACGGCACCGCCTCCCTCCCCGGGTGGGCCGGTCGGCGGGTCAGGCGAACCGGTCGGCGAGCGCGGTCAGCTTGGCGACGTACGCCGGCCACTGCTGGTCGTCGATGACCTGACGGTTCTCCCGTCGCCAGCCGACCGTCGCGTCGTGCTGCTCGCGCAGGATGTCGGCGTGGCCGGCGTGCCGGGCGAGATCGCAGGTCACGTGGATGATGATCTGGTGCAGGGTCACGTCCTGGTGCCCCGGCCGCCACCACGGCACCCGCCCAGGCGCGTCGAGCGGCAACTCGGCGATGGTCTGGTCGGCGAACTCCCCCACCCGGCGGTACAGGTCGATCAGGCCGTCCTTCGTCTCGTCCGCCCGCGCGTACCAGTCCGCCTGCGGGTCCTCGTCGTACACGTGCTCGGGGACCAGTTCGCCGGGGCTGGGGAACTCCCGGCCGAAGGTGGGGCCGAAGTAGCCGGCCTCGACGTTCAGGCAGTGCTTGAGCAGACCCAGCAGGTTGTTGCCGGTGGCGGTGCGGGGCAGCCGGGCCTCGCGTTCGTCGAGCCCTTCCAGCTTCCACACCAGATCGTCGCGGGTGGCCTGGAGGTAGTGCCGCAGTGCCGCTTTCGGATCGTCCTGTTCAGCCATGCCCGCCAGTCTCCCCCACCGGTACGACACCGGGCGGGCCCGTCGCGGCAAACAGCTTCCTGACAGTCGACGGTGATGCTGGGCCCCGGCGAGATCGCCGCAGAGCTGACCGGAGGCGGGACGATGAGGAAGCAACTGATGGCTGTGCTGTGCAGCGGCGTACTGCTGGTCGGCGGGTGCTCGACCGCCGAGGAGGCCCCACCCGCCGCCGGCAGCACCGGCGGGGCGGAGGTGGCCACCCTCCAGACCGGCGCGCCCACCCCCACCGTGTCGGCGACGCCGGCGCAGGCCGAGCGGCCACGGGAACGCCTCGACGACACCCCGGAGGACAAGAAGGAACGCCTCAAACCGTACATGAAGTGCCTGACCGAACACGGCGTCGACATCACCAAGCGGCGCAGCGACGGCACCGGCGCGGACGGGACCAGCGGGGCGGCCAAGGCCTGTGAGCACCTGATGCCACTGCCGCCGTGGGAGTTCGACCCGGCCAACCCGGAGGCCAAGGACTTCGCCCGGGACGTCGTGAAGTGCCTCAGGGACAAGGGCGTCCGGTACGTCGAGGTGGGCGCCGACGGCACGGGCTGGGCCTTCGGTGGCAAGAACAACGACCCCGAGTCGATCTCCAAGGGGTTGAAGTACTCCCCGGCGTGCGAACGCGAGGTCGCCGCGAAGCGGAAGTGACCGCGCCACCCGGCGGCGTCGCCCACTCCGGGCGACGCCGCCGACGGTCGTCCGCGCGGCGATCGTGACACCGGTTTGTCAGGAACCGGTCAGGACCGGGCATGACCTTTTTCTCACGATCGTCGGATCTCCCCGTCACCCGCCCACCGAACTGCGCACGGACCCCGAGGTGCCCGGTGTCACCGCCTTCCGCCCGATCCGCGACCCCCCTGACCTGCTCTATATTCCCCAGCATGTGCGCACACGTGATGCTCGCGGAGGACGATCCGCGGCAGGCCGAGGCGTTGCGCCGCTACCTCACCGCAGCGGGCCACCGGGCGACGGTCGTGGCCGACGGCGAGACGGCGCTGCGCCAGGCCCGGGAGCAGGCGTTCGATCTTCTCCTGCTCGACGTGATGCTGCCGAAACTGGACGGCATGCAGGTCTGCCGGATCCTGCGGCAGGAGTCGGACGTGCCGGTGCTGATGCTGACCGCGCGGTCCGCCGAGGACGACCTGCTGCGCGGGCTGGACCTGGGCGCCGACGACTACATGACCAAGCCGTACAGCCCGCGTGAGCTGGTGGCCCGGGTGCGCACCCTGCTGCGGCGGGTGCGCACGACGCCCCAGGAGTCGCCGGTGCACCGGCTCGGGCGGCTCACCGTTGACGAGTCCCGACGCCTGGTCACCGCCGGGGACACCGCGGTGGACTGCACCGCAGGCGAGTTCGCCATCCTCGCCGCGATGATCCGGCAACCCGGCCGGGTGTTCAGCCGGGTGCAACTGCTCGAACACACCAGGGGCGTCGACCGGGAGTCGACCGGACGCACCATCGACGTCCACGTGATGAACCTGCGCCGCAAGATCGAGGCGAACCCGCGCCGTCCACAGCAGTTGCTGACCGTCTACGGCGTCGGCTACAAGCTCAGCGCCGGCGCGTCGTGACCCGGCAGCAGCGGGTCCCCCTGCACCGCAGCCTGGTGGTGCGGCTGCTGGCCACCTCGCTGCTGGTCGCGGTCTGCGCGATCCTGGCGACGACCTGGCTGGCCGTGCAGTCGACCACCCGGGCGATCCGCCAGGAGCAGGGCCGCTCGCTCGCCGACGACAAGAGCATCTACGACACCCTGCTGGACCACGCGGCGACCCACCGGGACTGGACGGGGGTCGACGCGGTGCTCGCCGAGCGGGCCGACCGGCTCGAACGGCGGATCACCCTGATGACCCCGGACCGGCAGGTGATCGCCGACTCCGCGCCGGACGGCCCGTCGTTGCAGACCGCCCGTCCGTCGGCGACCGTCGATCCGTTGCAGGTCGACCTGGGCCTGACCGGCGGGACCGAACGGGTCGATCCGCGCGCCGTCGGGCCGTACCGGCTGACCAAGCGGGAGAGCAACACCACCCGGGAGATGGCCGAGCGGCAGCTCGGCTGCGTGCGCGCCGAGTCCCGGGCGGACGCGCGGGTCGTGGTGGATCCGGCCGGCCGCGCCTCGGTGCAGGTGAGCGACCCGAAGGACCGGGGCATCGTCGGGTTCTGCCTGCCCGACGAGCTGACCCGCCCGATGCCGAGCGAGGCCGCCGGGATCGCCCAGTTGGAGACCCTGACCAAGAACTGCCTGCGGGAGCTGGGCGCACCGACCCGGGTCGAGATCCGCGCCGACCGGACCGCGGTACCGAGCCGCGACGCCCGCTTCGACCGGCAGATCGACGGCTGCCTGCAACAGGCCCGGACGACCCAGCTCCGGGCGTACGTGGCGCCACCGGCGCTGCTGTTCGTCACCGACGAGGCACAGGGCGGCGCCGAGCCGGTGTTCAACCTGTCCCGGGCCAACGTGGTGCGCATCGCCCAGGTGACCGGGGCGGTGCTGGTGGCCACCGTGCTGATCACCGTGCTGGTCGGGCGGCGGCTGGTCCGGCCGCTGCGGGCGCTCACCGACGCGACCCGGCAGCCGATGGACGAACCGGCCCGGGTGCCGGTGACCACCCGCGACGAGATCGGCATGCTGGCCACCGCGCTCAACGATCTCGCCGCCCGGCGGGAGCAGACCGAGGCGCTGCGCCGGAGCATGGTCAGCGACGTGGCGCACGAGCTGCGCACGCCGTTGACCAACATGCGCAGCTGGCTGGAGGCCGCGCAGGACGGCCTGGCGCAGCTCGACACGCAGCTGCTCACCCTGCTGCTCGACGAGGCGCTGCTGTTGCAGCACATCATCGACGACCTGCGTGACCTGGCCGCCGCCGACGCCGGTGACCTGCGTATCCACCGTGAGCCGTACTTCGTGGCCGACCTGCTGGAGCAGGTCGTCGAGGCGCACCGGGGCGCCGCCGAGGCGGCCGGGGTCCGGTTGGGCACCTCGGTGGGGGTCGACCTGGAGATGGCGGTCGACGGTGCCCGGCTGCGCCAGATCGTCGGCAACATCGTCGCCAACGCGGTACGGCACACCCCGGCGGGTGGTTCGGTGGTCGTCCGTCTGGAGGTGCGCGACGACCAGCTCGCCATCGCCGTGTCCGACACCGGCACCGGCATCGCCCCCGCCGACCAGGCGAAGATCTTCGACCGGTTCTGGCGGGCCGACGACTCCCGCACCCGCAGCACCGGCGGCAGCGGGCTCGGACTGTCGATCGCCCGCAAGCTCGCCGAGGCGCACGGCGGCACGATCGGCGTCGAGAGTGTCCTCGGGCGGGGCAGCACCTTCACCGTCCGGCTGCCGATCGTCGTCCCGGCCCGGGGCTGAACCCCGTCGCCGCCGTCCGTCCCGCCCGGCTACGGCCGGTTCCGGTGCGGCCCGGTTTTTTACATTGCAGTTGCACTGTAACCCGCGTACCTTCTTTGCAATGCAGTCGTATTGCAAACGGGAGGCGCAGGTGTCGGTGATCCCCCTGGCGGAGGCACATGCCGGGCTGGTGTCGCTGGTCGGCGGCAAGGCGGCCGGTCTCGGCGAGCTGATCCGCGCGGGCGAGCGGGTGCCCGAGGGTTTCTGCGTGACCACCGAGGCGTACCGGGCCGGGGTGGTCCCGCAGGACGAGGTCCGGGCGGCGTACGCGCGGCTGGGCGGCGGGCCGGTGGCGGTGCGGTCGAGCGCCACGGACGAGGACCTGCCGGACGCCAGCTTCGCGGGCCAGCACGACACGGTGCTGGACGTCGAGGGCGAGGCGGACCTGCTGGTCGCGATCGGCACCTGCTGGAGGTCGCTGCACGGCAGCCGGGCGGCGGCCTACCGCCAGGCACACGGCACCGACCCCGCCGACGTGCGCATGGCGGTGGTGGTGCAGCGGATGGTCGCCCCGGTCCGGGCCGGCGTGCTCCACACGGCGAACCCGGTCACCGGCAACCGCACCGAGATGCTCGTCGAGGTCGGGCCGGGCACGGCGGTCGTCGACGGTAGCGCCGGGGTCACGCGCGTCGTGCTGGCCGATCAGGCCGGCAGTGACGGGGAGCGGCCGGACCCCGGGTGGCGGGACGAGCTGTGGGCCGCCGGCCGGCGGGTGCAGGCGCACTTCGGCGTGCCGCAGGACGTCGAGTGGGCGACCGACCACGACGGGACGCTGTGGCTGCTCCAGTCGCGGCCGGTCAGCACGCTGTTCCCGGCGCCGCCGCAGACCGACGACCTGCGGGTGTACGTCGAGTTCGGCAACGTGCAGGGGATGCTGCGCCCGGTCACCCCGATGGGCATGGCCACGCTGCGCAGGATGATCGCCGCCATGGTCGCCTCGCTCGGGATGCGGGTGGAGATCGTCGACATCGGCGGGCGGCTCTACGGCGACCTGACCGACCTGGTCCGCCGGCCCGCCAGCCGCCGGCGGCTCGTCCGGCTGATGGCCGTCGACTTCGGCCCGCGCGCCCAGGCGGTGATGGAGCACGTCCTGCGGGACCCCCGGTTCGCGCCGTCCGGCGACGACTCCCGCCGCCGCCCGGCGGACGCCTCGGTGGGCACGGCGCTGCGGGCCCTGCGGGGCATCCTGCGGGCGCTGGCGCGACCGGACGCGGCACGGCGTCGGCTGGTCGCTGCCGTCGACCGGCTACGGGCCGAGTCGGCGACGCCGCCGCCGCTGCGGACGGCCCACGAGCGGCTGCGGTTCGTCCGCGACCACGGCGACGGCGGTGCCGCCGACGACATCACCTGGCCGATCGTGGCCGGGATGCTCGCCTCGGCCCTGCCCGCCCACCTGCTCACGGGGGTCGCTACCGAGGACGACGTCCACGCCGTGCTGCGCGGTGTCCCGCACAACGTGACCATCGAGATGGACCTCGCGCTGTGGGCGCTGGCCAGCGCCGCCCGCCCGCACCGCGACCTGCTCCTCGACACGCCACCGGCGGAACTGGCGGCCCGGTACCTGCGGGGCACGCTCCCCGAGATCGGCCTGTCCACCTTCCTGTCCCGCTACGGCCACCGGGCGGCGGCCGAGGCCGACGTCGGTGTGCCGCGCTGGGCCGAGGACCCCACCCCGGTCTTCGCGGCCGTCGCCAACTACCTGCGGCTGGCCGACCCCGCGCAGGCACCCGACCGACGGTTCGCCGAGGCCACCGTGGCCGCCGAGGCCGCGCTCGACGGGTTGGCCGCCCGGGTGCGGCGACGTCGCCCGGTCCGGGGCCGGATCGCGGTGTTCCTGCTGCGGCGGGCACGCCGGCTGGCGGGGCTGCGGGAGTCCGGCAAGTTCGCCGGGCTGTACCGGCTCCGGGCCGTACGCGAGCAGTTGCTGCTCATCGGGGCGACGCTGTTCCCGACGGCGGACGACGTCATGTTCCTCACCCTCGACGAGGTCGAGGCGGCCCTCGACGGTGCCGACCTGACCGGGCTGGTCGCGCGACGCCGGGCGACGCACCGGCGCGAGTTGCGCCGTCGGGTGGTGCCGGTGGCGCTGTTGTCCGACGGGACCGACGTGGAGAGCACCCTGCCGGCCCCCGCCGACGGGGCGGGACTGCTGCGGGGCGTGGGAGCGGCGACGGGTAGGGTGACCGGCCCGGCCCGGGTGGTCACCGACCCGGCCACCGCGCACCTCGAACCCGGGGAGATCCTCGTGACCGCCACCACCGACCCGGGCTGGACGCCGCTGTTCCTGACCGCCGGGGCGCTGGTCACCGAGACCGGCGCGATCATGGCGCACGGTCCCACGGTGGCCCGCGAGTACGGGATTCCGGCCGTGATCAGCGTGCCGGACGCCACGTCGCGGATCGTCACCGGTCAGGTGATCACCGTGGACGGTGCGGCCGGCACCGTGACGACGGCGCGGTAGGCCCCGATGCCCAGGAAGGTCGATCCCCGTCAGCGCCGCACGCTGATCGCGGACGCGCTCATGCGGGTCGCCGCCGACCGGGGTCTGGAGGCGGTGAGCCTGCGGCACGTGGCCGCCGAGGCGGGGGTGTCCGCCGGCATGGTGCAGCACTACTTCACCACCAAGGACGAGATGATGGCCTTCGCGCTGTCCGTCGTCCGTGACCGGGGCCAGGCCCGGGTCGAGGCGGCGGTCGCGGCGCTCGGGGCGGACCCGCAGCCCCGGCTGCTGCTGCGCACCCTGCTTGCGGCGTTGCTGCCGCTTGACGACGCGGCACGCGAGGACGGGCGGGTGGCGTTGGCGTTCCTGTCCTGGACCGCCCTGCACCCGGCGGCGGCTCCCGGCCTGCGGCCGGACACCGCGCGACTGGTGGAGTTCATCGCCGGGCTGCTGCCGCGGCCACCGGCACCGCCAGCCGGCCGGGCGGAGGCAGCGTCGGACGCCGCGGCGGGGCTGCTGGCGCTGGTGGAGGGGCTGGGGGTGTACCTGCTCGGCGGGCAGTACACCCCGGCGCAGGCGACCGCCGCCCTCGACCACCAGTTGGACCTGCTCTTCGCCTGACGAGGGGCCGCCGGGTCGGCCTGACGAGGGGCCGTCGGGTCGGGTCGGCGTCGCCCGGGTGCGGACCGTTCGCCGTGCGGGCGCACCCGACCCGTGCAATCCTCTGTGGACAGTGATCGTCACCTATCGACAGGGGACTTCCATGCGATCTCGACTCCTCTCCATCGCCTCCGCCCTGACGCTCGCGGTCAGCGGCTCGGTGCTGGCCCTGATACCCGCCAGCCCGGCCAGCGCCCACTGCGACGGCCACGGTCAGCACCCGGACCTGTACAGCGGGGGTGGGATCTCCTGGGGCGACGGAACCTTCATCCGCGCCTACCCGCACCAGGACTGCCAGCCTAAGGGCCAGGGGTACCCGAACCAGAACATCGACGTGCACTGCGCGACGCTCACCGGTGACCTCTGGTTCTTCGTCCGCAACACCAGCACCGGGATCAACGGGTGGGCCCGGCGGGACGCGCTGCGCTTCTCGCAGAGCGTCACCATCGCCGACTGCGCCAACGGGCTCGCCCCGCACCGCGTCGCCTGACCGGTCGCCGGCCCGGCCCGTGATCCGACGGGCCGGGCGGGCGACCGCTGACCGCCCGGGGTGGACGCCGTCGGTGTCCACCCCGGGCGACCTCAGGTGAGCAGGGCCGGCCGCAGCTCGCCGCCCACGTTGATCGTGCCGACCACCCGGTCGCCGGTGAGGTCGAAGACGTCCACCGTCCGGTTGGTACGCATGAGTTCCCGCACCGACGGCGGCAGCGACGGGGGTTCCTTCATCGCCGCCCGGACGTCCCGGGTGGTCGAGATCAGCCGACCGACCAGCGACGCCCCGTCGTGGTCCACCCGTACCCGGCCGTACTCCCAACCGCAGGTGGTGAGGTCGAGCACCTCGAACAGGCGGGCGAGCAGCGGATGGGGGTCGGTCGCCCGGACGAACTGCGCCGCCCGGGTGCCGACGACGGCGGTGGCGGCGGCGACGTGCACGTACGGGTGCAGGCCGCCCGGCAGCGCGAACAGCGGCCAGTGCAACCGTCCGCCGGCCTCACGCCACAGTGGCCGGTAGTTGCGCCGGTCCACCGGGAACCGCTGGCCGGTACGCCGGTACAGCTCCGTCGTCTGAGCCAGCAGGTCCGCGTGGGCGGCGTCGGCGAACTCACCGACGATCGAGGCCGCCACCGCCAGGCCGTCGCCGTCGTCGAGCAGGCCGACCATCGCCGCCACCTGCTCGGCAGGTCGGACGGCCAGGTGGGCGCCGAAGCGCTGCCGTACCTCGGCGGACAGCGCCGCCTGCCGGACCGGATCGTCCTGGACCTGCCGGCCCCCGCCGCCCAGCACCCGCCCGAGCCATCCCATGTCGCCTCGTCTCCACCGCCGTCACCGACCGCAGCCATGCTAGTGCGGCCCTGCGTCAGAGACAGCGGACGCCGGTCAGTTCCTCGGCCGCCGTCCACAGCCGCCGGCCGACGGCCGGGTCGGTGGCCTCCCGGCTGGCCCGCACCTCGGTGACCGGCCCCCGGGTCTGGAAGAACCGGGCCGGGCCGAAGAACTGACCGCCGTGGACCTGCGGGTCGGTGGCGGCGCGCAGTTGGGGCAGCGCACCCTGCTCGACCGGTTGGGTGGCCAGCAGGCCGAGCCGGGCGATCACCCGGCCGCGCCGGCCCTGGTGGGACCAGGCCCGGGGGGTCAGGTTGGTGCGGGTGACGCCGGGATGGGCCAGCACGCTGAGCACCGGCGATCCGGTGGCGCGCAGCCGGCGGTCCAGTTCGATGCCGAAGACGGTGGTGGCGAGCTTGGACCGGCCGTACGCGGTACTGCCCCGGTAGCCGCGCTCCACCATCAGGTCGGCGAAGTCCAGGTGGGCGTTGCGGTGGGTGATGGAGCTGAGGCTGACCACCCGGGCCGCCCGGGCCGCGGCCAGGTTGCCCAGCAGCAGGCCGGTCAGGGCGAAGTGGCCCAGCAGGTTGGTGGCGAGGTGCAGCTCGTGGCCGTCCACGCTGGTCCGACGCGGCCCGAGCAACACCGTGCCGGCGTTGTTGACCAGCAGGTCGAGCACCGGACGGTCGGCGGACAGGGCCGCCGCGAACTCCCGTACCGAGGCGAGGGA
This sequence comes from Micromonospora wenchangensis, assembly GCF_002210435.1. Lineage (GTDB taxonomy): Bacteria > Actinomycetota > Actinomycetes > Mycobacteriales > Micromonosporaceae > Micromonospora > Micromonospora wenchangensis. The sequence continues at coordinate 28,542 of NZ_MZMV01000020.1, read as the reverse complement.
GGCGAGGTCCAGCTCGCGTACCTCGACGTCGCCGCCGATGTGCCGGGCGGCCCGCCGGCCGGCGGCGGTGTCGCGCACGGCGAGCACGACCCGCGCGCCCCGGCGGGCCAGTGCGGTGGCGGTGACCAGGCCGAGGCCGGAGTTCGCGCCGGTCACGACGGCGGTGCGGCCGTGCTGGTCGGGGATGTGGTCGGCGGTCCAGGTCATCTGCTGCTCCCTGACGATCGGGTGGGACCGCCGACGCTAGGGGCCGGCCGGGCGGGACCGGTCGTACCCGGCTGCCTAGGTCCCGCAGACCTACCCGCGCCGGTCCGGGCCGCGCCACACTGGCGACATGACCCATCCGTACGCCCGCGAACTCGGTGACTTCCTGCGCGCCCGGCGCGGCCGGCTGCACCCCCGCGACGTCGGCCTGGAGCCGGGCGGGCGTCGCCGGGTCACCGGGCTGCGCCGCGAGGAGCTGGCGCTGCTGGCCGGGTTGAGCACCGACTACTACCAGCGGATGGAGCAGGGTCGGGAGGTTCGCCCGTCCGACGCCGTGCTGGACGGGCTCGCCGCCGCGCTCGGCCTCGACGACGAGGAACGCCGGCACCTGTTCACCCTGGCCCGCGCCGCCCGCCGGCCGGTGCCCGCCCGGGTCGACCACGGGCCGGAACTGGTGCCGGAGAGCACCAGGCGGCTGCTGCGGGTGATGGACACCCCGGCGGTGGTGCTCGGCCGCCACCTGGACCTGCTCGCCTGGAACGGGTGGGCGGTGGCGCTGCTCGGCGATCCGGCGGACCTCCCGCCGGACCGGCTCAACATGCTGCTGCTGATGTTCGACGAGGCGGCGGCCCCACTGCGGCGCTGCGCGTCCTGGGAGCAGCAGGCCATGGACTACATCGGCATGATGCGCGCCGCCGTCGCCACGGACCCCACCCACCCCCGGGCCACCGCCGTCGTCGGTGAGCTGAGCATCCGCAGCGCCGAGTTCCGGCGGCTGTGGTCCCGGCACGACGTGCGCGGGTCGGTCAGCGGCACCAAGACCTTCCAGGTACCCGAGGTCGGCGACATCGTCCTGGACTGGGACACCTACCCGCTGCCCGGCAACCCCGGCCCGGTCATGCTGGTCTTCACCGCCGAGCCGGGCAGCGCCGACGCCGACGCGCTGCGACTGCTGGCGTCACTGCGGGCGACCGGCCGGTCGGATGAGAGTTATCCGACACACCGACGCGACATCTAGTGTTGCCTCTCCCCCACCTACGCCATATATGGTGTGCCACGCAGCTGGTTCGGCCGGGCCCGGTGGTCCGGTCGAGGCAACAGGGAACCCGGTGGGAATCCGGGACTGCCCCGCAGCGGTAAGTGGGAACGACCGCCGTCATCGAGCACTGGACCGCGAGGTCTGGGAAGCGACGGCCAGTAGGCGACCGACCCCGGTCACGCCCGCGAGTCCGAAGACCTGCCAGTGCGCCGTGCGCTGCTGCGTGCGGCGGTCGGAGGTCGCGCGGGACGACCGACGCCAGCACCCGGGCCGGCCGCCGTGCCGCGCCCGTCGGCGTCCTCCCGCGTCCCGATGGCCATCGGTGACAGCGAGGAGAGGTCATGACGAGCACAGCGCAGAGCCCACCGTCCGACGTCGACGGCGCGCAGCCACGCCGGCCCGCGATGCGGGTCCGCAAGCGCGACGGCGACACCGAACCGGTGGACGTCAACCGGATCGTCACGGCCGTCGCCCGGTGGGCCACCGACCTGGACGAGGTCGACCCGCTGCGGGTGGCCACCAGGACGATCAGCGGTCTCTACGACGGGGCGACCACGGCCGAGCTGGACAAGCTGTCGATCCAGACGGCGGCGGAGCTGATCGGCACGGAACCGCAGTACTCCCGGCTGGCCGCCCGGCTGCTGGCCGCGTACGTGGCCAAGGAGGTACGCGGGCAGGAGGTCGCCTCGTTCAGCGAGTCCATCCGGTACGCCCACGGCCTCGGCCTGATCGCCGACGACACCGCCGCGTTCGTGGCCCGGCACGCCCGGCAGCTCGACGACGCCGTCGACCCGGCCGGTGACCTGCGGTTCGAGTACTTCGGGCTGCGTACGGTGGCCGACCGTTACCTGCTGCGGCACCCGCGGTCGCGGCTGGTGGTGGAGACCCCGCAGTACTGGCTGCTGCGGGTGGCCTGCGGGCTGTCCACCACGCCCGACGAGGCGGTCGGGTTCTACCGGCTGATGTCGTCGCTTGCCTACCTGCCGAGTTCCCCGACGTTGTTCAACTCGGGCACCCGGCACACCCAGATGTCGTCGTGTTTCCTGGTCGACTCGCCGCGCGACGAACTGGACTCGATCTACGAGCGCTACCACCAGGTGGCGAAGCTGTCGAAGTTCTCCGGTGGCATCGGCATCTCCTTCACGCGGGTGCGCGGCCGGGGCGCGCTGATCCGGGGCACCAACGGCCGGTCCAACGGGATCGTGCCGTTCCTGAAGACCCTCGACGCCGGGGTGGCGGCGGTCAACCAGGGCGGCCGGCGCAAGGGGGCGGCCTGCGTCTACCTGGAACCCTGGCACCCGGACGTCGAGGAGTTCCTGGAGCTGCGGGACAACACCGGTGAGGAGGCCCGGCGGACCCACAACCTCAACCTGGCCAACTGGATCCCCGACGAGTTCATGCGCCGGGTCGAGGCCGACGGCGACTGGTCGCTGATCGACCCGTCGGACGCCCCGGAGCTGCCCGACCTGTTCGGCGAGGAGTTCGACGCGGCGTACCGGGTCGCCGAGAAGAAGGCGGTCCGCACGGTGAAGGCCCGGGACCTGTACGGGCGGATGATGCGCACCCTGGCGCAGACCGGCAACGGGTGGATGACGTTCAAGGACCGGTCGAACCGGCTGTCCAACCAGACCGGTGTGCCGGGCAACACGATCCACCTGTCCAACCTGTGCACGGAGATCCTGGAGGTGAACAGCGACACGGAGACGGCGGTGTGCAACCTCGGCTCGGTCAACCTCGGCGCTCACCTCACCGACGACGGTGTCGACTGGGACAGGCTGCGCGCCACGGTCCGCACGGCGGTGGTGTTCCTGGACCGGGTGATCGACATCAACTACTACCCGGCCGAGCAGGCGGCGGCGTCGAACCCGCGCTGGCGGCCGGTCGGGCTGGGGCTGATGGGGCTTCAGGACGCGTTGTTCGCGCTGCGGCTGCCGTTCGACTCGGCCGGGGCCCGGGAGTTGTCCACCCGGGTCCAGGAGGAGATCTTCCTGACCGCCCTGGAGACGTCGACCGGCCTGGCCGAACGGTTCGGCGTCCACCCGGCGTACCCGCAGACCCGGGCGGCCCGGGGTGACCTGCACCCGGACCTGTGGGGGGTCGAACCCACCCAGACGGCGCGGTGGGCGGCGCTGCGCGACCGGATCGCGGCGCACGGCCTGCGCAACTCGCTGCTGGTGGCGATCGCCCCGACCGCCACGATCGCGTCGATCGCCGGCTGCTACGAGTGCATCGAGCCGCAGGTGTCCAACCTGTTCAAACGCGAGACGATGTCCGGGGAGTTCCTCCAGGTCAACACGTACCTGGTGCGGGAGCTGAAGGCACGCGGGCTGTGGACGCCGGAGATCCGCGACCGGATCAAGCGGGCCGAGGGCTCGGTGCAGGGCATCGTCGAGCTGCCCGCCGAGGTGCGGGAGCTGTTCCGTACCGCGTGGGAGCTGCCGCAGCGGGCGCTGATCGACCTGGCCGCCGCGCGGGCACCCTACATCGACCAGTCGCAGTCGTTGAACCTGTTCCTCAGCGCGCCGACCATCGGCAAGCTGTCCTCGATGTACCTGTACGCCTGGAAGTCCGGGCTGAAGACCACCTACTACCTGCGGTCGCGTCCGGCGACCCGGATCCAGCAGGCCACCGTCACCGTCGCCCCGGTCGTCGCGGCCGACGCCGAGGCGCTGGCCTGTTCCCTGGAGAACCCCGAGAGCTGCGAGGCGTGCCAGTGACCACCGTCGACGAACCCCGTACCGCCGGGCGGCAACTGCTGCTCGACCCCGGCATGGACCTCACCCTGCGGCCGATGCGCTACCCGCACTTCTTCGACCGGTTCCGGGACGCCATCCGCAACACCTGGACGGTGGAGGAGGTCGACCTGCACTCCGACCTGGCCGACCTGGAACGGCTGTCGCCTGCCGAACGGCACCTGGTGTCCCGGCTGGTGGCGTTCTTCGCCACCGGTGACACGATCGTCGCCAACAACCTGGTGCTCAACCTCTACCAGCACGTCAACTCCCCGGAGGGCCGGCTCTACCTGTCCCGGCAGCTGTTCGAGGAAGCCGTGCACGTGCAGTTCTACCTGAACCTGCTCGACACGTACGTCCCCGACGAGCAGGAGCGGTTCGCCGCGTTCGCCGCCATCGAGAACATCCCGTCGATCCGGCGTAAGGCCGAGTTCTGCTTCCGCTGGATCGACTCGGTGTTCGGGCTGCGGGAGCTGCGTACCCGCGCCGACCGGCGGGCGTTCCTGCTCAACCTGATCTGCTTCGCCGCCTGCATCGAGGGGCTGTTCTTCTACGGGGCGTTCGCCTACGTCTACTTCCTGCGCTCGCGGGGCCTGCTCAACGGGTTGGCGTCGGGCACCAACTGGGTGTTCCGCGACGAGTCGATGCACATGGCGTTCGCCTTCGACGTGGTGGAGACCGCCCGGCGCGAGGAGCCGGACCTGTTCGACGCCGACCTGGAACGTCAGGTGACCGAGATGCTCGCCGAGGCCGTCGAGTGCGAGGTGCAGTTCGCCGAGGACCTGCTCGACCAGGGCGTGTCGGGGCTGTCGCTTAAGGACATGCGGGCCTACCTGGAGCACGTCGCCGACCGGCGGCTCGCCCAGCTCGGCATCGCGCCGCGCTACGGCGCGCAGAACCCGTTCGCGTTCATGGACCTGCAGGACGTGCAGGAGCTGTCGAACTTCTTCGAGCGTCGGGTGTCGGCCTACCAGGTGGGGGTCAGCGGCAGCGTCAGCTTCGACGACGACTTCTGACCGGCCCGGCCGGGGCCCGGTCCGGTGGGGCGACCACCGGACCGGGCCTGGCCGTCCGTCAGGGGCCGGCGTTGCCGAACACCTCGACCTCGGCGAGGCCGACGTTGACGGTGCCGCCGCCGACCCCGGTGACGGTGAGCTTGACGCTGGTCACCGTCTTCGCCGCCGGGAGGACGATCTCCGTCGGGCCGCCGCCGTTGTCCAGGGCGCCGACGGCCGTGGAGGTGCCGTCGCTGAACAGCAGGGTGCCGCCGGTGATCTGGTCGTTGGGGTTGGGCCGGTCGTAGAGGACGACCCGGCGGACGGTACGCGGGCCCGGCCAGCTCAGGGTGAGCTGGGTGCCGACGCCGCCGTAGACGGTGGCCCACTCCCGGGTCGGGTCGTCGGGCCAGCCGGCGACCACCCCGTCGACGGCCTTGGCCGCCGTCTGCCCGCTGCCGATGTCCTGGCTGGTCGCGGTGACGGTGGCCGTCCGGGCCAGGTTCGGGCCGAGGACCCTGTACTGCCGCTGGAGGAAGGCCGGGTAGTCGTAGCCGGCGCAGGTGGGCAGGCTGGTGCAGGCCCCGTCGTCGTACTGGCCGTAGGCGAAGAAGGCCGCGGACTTGGCGGCGACGTCGGCCGATCCCAGGTTCGCCGGATAGTTCTTGATCTTGTAGTCGTGGTAGCCGGTGAACGTGGGCGAACCGACGTACGCCTGCTCGGCGGCCTGGGCGAAGTAGGCCGCGCCGTGGTGGTCGCTGTGGTCACCGTCGCCGAACCCGCCCGCGTGGTCCTGGGTGTTGACGGCGGTCGGCTGGTAGGCGGCCATCAGCCCGGCCAGGGTGCTGATCAGGCCGGCCCGGCTGTAGCTGGACGCGCCGGCACCCAGCGACGTCATCGACGGGATGTCGTTGAGCCAGAGCTTCTGCAGGCTCTGCGAGCCGGTGTTCGGGTGCCCGGTGCCGCCGGGGTAGCCGTCCGGCAGCCGCAGGAAGGCCAGCGACACGGTGGGCTTGCCGGTGAGCGTGAAGACCGGGATCGGGTGCCCGCTGATCCCGGCGTCCGCCTGGGTCCAGGTGTCGGCGACCCCGGCCATCTGGGCGTACGCCGCCCGCGCCCCGGTCTCCCGGCCGCCCCAGTAGGTGCCGTCCCGGCCGGCGTCGCCCGCCGTGACGAACACCGTGCGGACGCAGCGGTTGGCCTGCACGTCGTGCAGCAGGTCCGGGCTGAGGAAGAGCAGGTCGTCGTCCTGGTGGGCGACCACGTTCATGATCGCTCCCGCCGGACAGCCCGGCCCGGCCTGGGCGGCCGGCGGGCCGGCCAGGGTCGCCGCCGCGCAGGCGGCCACCACCGGAACGACCAACGACCACCGGGCCGGACGACGGTGAACTGTTCGCATGACAAAGTGACGCACGGTTACCTCCCCGTAGCAGCAGCGTGCGTCCCCTTTCTACCATGGACGAACGTCTACCTCTGCCCCGTCGCGACGGCCCCTGCGGCGGGCCGCCGGGCCGGATCAGGGTCCGGTCTCGGTGAGCCGGCCCTCGGCCAGCCGGAGCCAACGGTCCACGGCGATCCCGGCCAGGAACCGGTCGTCGTGACTGACCACCACGAACGCCCCCCGGTACGCCAGCAGCGCGCTCTCCAACTGCGCCACGCTGACCAGGTCCAGGTTGTTGGTCGGCTCGTCGAGCAGCAGCAGGTGCGGTGCCGGCTCGGCGAACAGCAGGCAGGCCAGGGTGGCGCGCAGCAGCTCACCGCCGGAGAGCACCCCGGCCGGCAGGTGGACGCGGGCACCCCGGAACAGGAACCGGGCCAGCAGGTTCATCCGCTCCGCCTCGGTACGCGACGGCGCGAACCCGGCCAGGTTCTCCGCGACCGTCCGGGTCGGATCGAGCAGATCGAGGCGCTGCGACAGGTACGCCACCCGCCCCGGTGCCCGCGCGACGGTGCCCGCGTCCGGCTCCTGCCGGCCACCGACCAGCCGCAGCAGCGTCGACTTGCCCGCACCGTTGGGCCCGGTCAGGGCGATCCGCTCGGGGCCCCGGATGGTCAGGTCGACCCCGTCGCCGACGAACACCGGCCGGCCCGCGTAGCCGGCCCGTAGGCCCTGGCCGGCGAAGACGGTTCGACCGGCGGGCACCGTGGTGTCCGGCAGGTCCAGGACGAGCTGGTCGTCGCGGCGGGCCGCCCCGCTCGCCTGGTCCAGCCGGGCCTAGGCGTCGGCGACCCGGGCGGTGTGCACGTCGTCGGCCCGGCCCGCCGACACCTGCGCGTCCCGCTTGAGGTTGCCGGCGACGATCCGGGGCAGCCCCGCGTCGGACAGGTTCCGGGCGGCGGTCGAGGCCCGGCGGGCCGCCCGCTCGCGGGCCTGCTGGAGTTCCCGCTTCTGCCGCTTCACGTCCTGCTCGGCCTGGCGCAGCTGCCGCTCGGCGACCTCCCGCTCGGCCCGCACCGTCTGCTCGTAGTGGGTGAAGTTGCCGCCGTACCAGCGGATCCCGCCGTGGTCGAGGGCGGCGATACGGTCCATCTCGTCCAGCAGCGCCCGGTCGTGGCTGACCACGAGCAGCGCGCCCGGCCAGGACCGCAGCACGGTGAGCAGGCGTTCCCGCGCCGGTCGGTCGAGGTTGTTGGTTGGCTCGTCGAGCAGCAGCACGTCGGGGCGTCTGAGCAGCTCGGCGGCGAGGCCGAGGGAGACCACCTCACCACCGCTGAGGGTGCCGAGCCGGCGGTCCAGCGTCACCCCGGTCAGGCCGAGGCGGTCGAGGGCGACGCGGGTGCGCTCCTCGACGTCCCAGTCGTCGCCGACGGCGGTGAAGTGCTCCTCGGCGGCGTCACCGGCCTCGATGGCGTGCAGCGCGGCGACGACGCGGTCGACCCCGAGCACCTCGGCGACGGTCTGCCGCATCGCGAAGGGCAGGTGCTGCGGCAGGTAGCCCAGCACCCCCTCGACGGTGACGCTGCCCCCGGTGGGACGCAACTCGCCGGCGACGAGCCGCAGCAGGGTGGACTTGCCGGCGCCGTTCGCCGCGACCAGGCCGGTGCGGCCACCGGGAAGGGAGAAGGACAGGTTCTCGAAGACCGGGGTGTCGTCCGGCCAGGAGAAGGACAGGTCGGAGCAGACGACGTGACTGTCGGACATGGTGAACCTCGGAGACAGGTGGTCCGGGCGCGCGGGCGCTGCCCGGGGTGAACAGGGCAGGACGACGGGGGCGACGCGACGGGGCGGTCATCCGCCGTCGGTCACCGCAGCCGGGTGTTCACCCGGAGATGTCGTCGTCACCTGCCACGATCTGCTCCCTGTCCTGGTCGACGGGACCAGGATAACCCGGTCGGCCCGGCACCGGTGCACGCCCGGCGTGGGCGGCTAGCGCGGCTCGTAGTCGAACCAGTCGAAGGCGACGGCACCCCGGGCGGCGTACATGCCGACGACCCGGCCGGTGAAGCCGCCGGCGACCTCCGTCGACAGGTACCGGCCGTCGAGTTCGGCCAGCACGTCGAAGGTCCCGTCCGGGCGGTCGACACCGAGCCGGAGCAGGTCGGGTTCCTTGGCGGGGTGCCAGTCGCCGGGGGCCGGGGCGACCACCTCGATCCCCAGGCGGACCGGGCCGGCCCCGACCGGCCGGGTGGCCAGCGTCGACCGCACCGACCCGATCCGGGCGACGACCCGCACCTCGCCGCCGCCGGCCTCGATGTCGTAGTGGTGCCGCTCGTCGAGGCGCACCACCAGGCCGCCGTGCCCGTCGCCCGGGTCGACCACGGTCCGGACCCGGCACGACGGGTGCTGCTGGCGGCGGCCGACGAACGTGACGTCCGGCGCGTCCGGGGACGCGCCCCGGGCCCGCAACGTGAGCCAACCGGGTCGTTCGGCCAACGACCAGACCTCCGCCGGCCGGGACCGCACCGAGACCCAGCGGGGGTGCAGCCGGTCGGCGTCGAAGTCGTCGCGTACGGGCGGCGGCGGCACGGGGTGCGCGGCCCACGGCGGGGCGGGCATCACCGGCGCGAGGTCCCCGACCACCGGCCAACCGTCGACCCAGGTCACCGGGGCGAGGAACGTCTCCCGCCCGAGCACGTGCCAGCCGGGGGTGCCGCCGCCGGGGCGGACCCCGAGCAGCATCAGCCACCACGAACCGTCGGGCCCCTGCACCAGGTCGGCGTGGCCGGTGTTCTGGATCGGCCGGTGGGTGCCCCGGTGGGTGAGGATCGGGTTGGCCGGACCCGGCTCGTACGGGCCGTCGGGCCTGGTCGCGCGGGCGATCGAGACGGCGTGCCCGCGTTCGGTGCCGCCCTCGGCGATCAGCAGGTACCAGTGGTCGCCGATCCGGTACAGGTGCGGTGCCTCCGGGGCCTGCGCGCCCGGGGCACCGGACCACAGCCGCCGGACCGGGCCGACGGTGCGTCCGGTCTCCGGGTCGAGGCGCACCTGGGCGATCCCGGCGTACGTGCACCAGCAGGTGCCGTCGGCGTCCCAGGCGAGGTCGGGGTCGATGCCGTCCACCCCGGGCACCCGGACCGGGTCCGACCAGGGGCCGGCCGGGTCGGTGGCGGTGCAGACCAGGGTGCCGCCGCCGTCGGCGCAGTTCGTGACGATCAGCCAGAACCGGCCGTCGTGGTGGCGCAGCGTCGGCGCGTACACCCCGGCCGACGACGGCATGTCGACCGGCAGGGTGAGCTGGCCGGGCCGGTCGAGCACGTTGCCGATCTGCGCCCAGTGCACCAGGTCGCGGCTGTGGAACAGCGGCACTCCGGGGAAGTACTCGAAGCTGGAGCAGGCCAGGTAGTAGTCGTCGCCGACCCGGCAGACGCTCGGGTCGGGGTGGAAGCCGGCCAGCACCGGGTTGGTGAAGGTGCCGTCGGGCCAGCCGTCCGCGCCCCCGGTCACCGCGTCGGCCCCGACCGGATTCATCCGCCAACCCCCTGGGATCGTGACCGGGATGGATACCCGCCCACGATCCCATGTTGGCGGCACCGCCTGCTGCCCCACCGGGTTCCGGCCCGCCGCCGGCCGGGAGGGGGCGTGGACTCCTCCTCCCGGCCGCGCGGTGCCGGGTCAGCCCACCGGCACGGGCCGCCGGGCCGGGCCGAGGTGCCGGGCGTACGCGCCGGTGGTGAAGAACGCGGGCAGGTCCTCGCCGAGGGCGGTGTCCTCGACGATCCGCGCCGCCCGGTCGGCCCGTTCCCGGTCCTCGCCGTCGCGCCCGGCGGCGAGGGTGGCCAACTCCTCCGCGAGGATCGACCGGACCAGGTCCTCGGTCACGCAGCCGCCGTCGGCCAGCGGGGTGCCGTGGTGCAGCCACTGCCAGATCTGGCAGCGGGCGATCTCGGCGGTGGCCGCGTCCTCCATCAGGTTGCCCAGCGCCACCGCGCCGGTGCCGCCGAGCCACGCGTCGACGTAGCGCACCGCGACGGCGAGGTTGGCCCGCACCCCGGCGGCGGTGACCCGGCCGGGGGTCTTGTCGACGGCGAGCAGGTCGGCGGCGGTGACGGCGACGTCGTCGCGCAGCCGGTCGAGCTGGTGCGGGCGGTCGCCGAGCACCGCGTCGAACTCCTGCCGGCAGGTGTCGACCAGGGCGGGGTGGGCCACCCAGGAGCCGTCGAACCCGTCGCCGGCCTCACGCCGCTTGTCGGCCCGGACCCGGTCGAGGGCCACCTCGTTGACCTGCGGGTCCCGGCTCGGGATGAACGCGGCCATCCCGCCGATGGCGTGCGCCCCGCGCCGGTGGCAGGTCGCCACCAGCAGTTCGGTGTACGCGCGCATGAACGGCACCGTCATGGTGACCTCGGACCGGTCGGGCAGGACGAAGTCGGCCCACTGTCCGAAGTTCTTGATCACGCTGAAGATGTAGTCCCACCGGCCGGCGTTCAGCCCCGCCGAGTGTTCCCGTAGCTCGTAGAGGATCTCCTCCATCTCGAAGGCGGCGGTGATCGTCTCGATCAGCGTGGTCGCCCGGATGGTGCCCCGGGGCAGGCCGAGGCGCTGCTGGGCGAAGACGAAGATGTCGTTCCACAGCCGGGCCTCCCGGTGGCCCTCCAGCTTCGGCAGGTAGAAGTACGGCCCGGCGCCCGCGTCGAGTTGCCGCTGCGCGCAGTGGAACAGGTAGAGCCCGAAGTCGACCAGGCTGGCCGAGACGGGCCGGCCGTCCACCACGATGCCCTTCTCCACCAGGTGCCAGCCGCGCGGCCGGACCACGATCGTGGCGAGCTGCGCGCCGAGGGCGTACCGCTTGCCGCGCGGGTCGGTGAAGTCGATGCGCCGGTCCAGGGCGTCGATCAGGTTGAGCTGACCGGAGATGACGTTGTGCCAGGTCGGTGCGGTGGCGTCCTCGAAGTCGGCGAGCCACACCCGGGCCCCGGAGTTGAGCGCGTTGACTGTCATCTTCCGGTCGGTCGGCCCGGTGATCTCGACCCGCCGGTCGGTGAGTCCCGGTGCGGGCGGGGCCACCCGCCAGTCGGGGTCGGCCCGGATCGCGGCGGTCTCCGGCAGGAAGTCGGGGAACTGGCCGGTGGCGTAGCGGTCCCGGCGGGCCCGCCTGGTGTCCAGCAGGGCCACCCGGCGGGCGGCGAACTCGCTGTCCAGCGCGACCAGGAACTCCAGCGCCGCGGGGGTGAGGACCTCGTCGAACCGGTCGGCCAGCGGGCCGATGATTTCGTACCTCATGCGAACTGCTCCTCTTCGGTGGAGCCGCGCAGGGCGGTGGTCTCGGCGGCCGGGTTGAGCACGGTGCTGATCAGGTCGAAGTAGCCGGTGCCGACCTCACGCTGGTGCTTGACGGCGGTGTAGCCGGCCGGCTCGGCGGCGAACTCCCGCTCCTGCAACGCCACGTAGGCGGACATCCCGTCGGTGGCGTAGCCGCGGGCCAGGTCGAACATCGAGTAGTTGAGGGCGTGGAAGCCGGCCAGGGTGATGAACTGGAACCGGTAGCCCAGGTGGCCGAGTTCGCGCTGGAACTTCGCGATGGTCGAGTCGTCGAGGTGCTTGCGCCAGTTGAACGACGGCGAGCAGTTGTAGGCGAGGAGCTGGTCCGGGTACTCGGCCTTGATCGCCTCGGCGAAGCGGCGGGCCACCTCCAGGTCGGGGGTGGAGGTCTCCATCCACAGCAGGTCGGCGTGCGGGGCGTAGGCCAGGCCCCGGGCGATGCACGGCTCGATGCCGTTGCGCACCCGGTAGAACCCCTCGGCGGTGCGCTCGCCGGTGACGAACGGCCGGTCCCGCTCGTCGACGTCGGTGGTGAGCAGCGTGGCGGCCTGCGCGTCGGTGCGGGCGATCACCACCGACGGCACCCCGGCCACGTCGGCGGCGAGCCGCGCCGCCTCCAGGGTGCGCACGTGCTGGCCGGTCGGGACGAGCACCTTGCCGCCCAGGTGGCCGCACTTCTTCTCGGCGGCGAGCTGGTCCTCCCAGTGCACCCCGGCGGCGCCGGCCCCGATCATGGCGGTCATCAGCTCGTAGGCGTTGAGCGGGCCGCCGAAGCCGGCCTCGGCGTCGGCGACGATCGGCGCGAGCCAGTCGACACCGCCGTCGTCGCCCTCGGCGGTGGTGATCTGGCCGGCGCGCAGCAGCGCGTTGTTGATCCGGCGCACCACGGCGGGCACCGAGTTGGCGGGGTAGAGGCTCTGGTCGGGGTAGGTGTGCCCGGCGAGGTTGGCGTCGGCGGCCACCTGCCAGCCGGAGAGGTAGATGGCCTTGAGTCCGGCCCGGACCATCTGCACGGCCTGGTTGCCGGTGAGCGCGCCCAGGGCGTGGACGTAGTCCTCGGTGTGCAGCAGCCGCCACAGCCGCTCCGCCCCGCGGCGGGCCAGCGTGTGCTCCTCCTGCACGGTCCCCCGCAGGCGGACCACGTCCTCGGCGCGGTAGCTGCGGCGCACCCCCTGCCAGCGGGGGTCGGTCTCCCACTCGGTACGCAACCGCTCCACGGCGTTCTGCATGATCTCGTCTCCTCGGATGTCGTGACGCCGGCACCGGCCGTCGTGCCGTCCGGCGGTGCGAGCGCGTCGCCCGGCCGGCGTGTCACCCACGGTCACACGGGGTCCGGGACGTGGTCGAGGGACGGAAAAAGCCAAGTTCTGAGAAGTTCACACCCGGTTCTGCGAAGTTGCGAACAGGTATATTCGCACTCTGCCAAGGGGCGCTGGGCTGCCGAAAGAGCAGCGGGGAGGTGATCGTGGTGAGCAAGACGTTCGCGGGTGCCCGGCTGCGCCGGATGCGCGAGGACCGCGCCTTGAGCCAGTCCCGGCTGGCCCGGCTGCTCAACATCTCGCCCAGCTACCTCAACCAGATCGAGCACGACACCCGGCCGCTGACCGTGCCGGTGCTGATGCGCATCACCGAGGTGTTCGGGGTCGACCCGACGGTCTTCGCCCCCCGGGACACCCCCCGGCTGGTCGCCGGGCTGCGCGAGGCGCTACCCGGCCGGCCGGGCGTCGCCGACCTCACCGAACTCGCCAGCCGGCTGCCCGAGGTCGCCGAGGCCGTGCTCGACCTGCACCGCCGCTACCGGCAGGCCGACGAGCAGCTCGCCGAGCTGCTGGGCGACCGGGAGACGGTCGGACGCAGCCCGCACGACCGGGTGACCGAGTTCTTCTACCGGCGGCAGAACTACGTGCCGGATCTGGACGAGGCGGCCGAACGGCTCGCCGCGACGATCGGGATGCGCCGCGGCGAGGTCCGGTCCACCCTCCAGGACCGGCTCGCCCAGCGGCACGGCGTGCAGGTACGCCGCGACGACGCCACCCTGCTCGGCGACGAGCTGCACCGCTACCGGCCGCAGACCCGCACCCTGCACCTGTCGACGTCGCTGCGCGCCGGGCAGGAGGCGATGCGGATGGCCGCGCAGATCGCCCTGCTGGAGTACGCCGACGTGATCGACGAGATCGTGGAGGAGGAACGGTTCGACGACCCGCAGACCCAGATCCTCACCCGGGTCGGCCTGGCCAACTACTTCGCCGCCGCGCTGATCCTGCCGTACGGGCCGTTCCTCGCGGCGGCCGAACAGCACCGGTACGACATCGACCTGCTCACCCAGCACTTCACGATGGGCTGGGAGACCGTCTGCCACCGGCTCAGCACCCTGCAACGGCCCCGGGCGCGCGGGGTGCCGTTCTCGTTCGTCCGGGTCGACCGGGCCGGCAACCTGTCCAAACGCCAGTCCGCCACCGGTTTCCCGTTCTCGCTCACCGGCGGCACCTGTCCGCTGTGGAACGTCTACGAGGCGTTCGGCGCGCCCGGCCGGGTGGTGGTGCAGGTGGCCGCGATGCCCGACGGGCAGCGCTACCTGTGGATCGCCCGCACCATCACCCGGCACCACGGCGGCTACAACCAGCCCGGCAAGGTCTACGCGATCGGGCTCGGCTGCGAGATCAGGCACGCCGACCGGCTGGTCTACTCCCGGGGCATCGACCTGTACGACGCCGACGCCGTCACCTCGATCGGCCCGGGGTGCAAGACCTGCGAGCGGATGACCTGCCCGCAGCGGGCCGCCGCGCCGATCACCGGCCGGCTCGACCTGGACGAGAACCGCAGCACCTTCATCCCGTACCCGTTGAAGGGCTGAGACCGGTGGGCGTCACCCCGGTGCGGTGACCGGTCGGGTCGGTGCCGCACCGCCCGTGCGACGCCGCCGGCGGTCAGTAGGCGACGGCGAAGTGTGTGCGCGGGTGCGCGCCCTGCTCGGCCTCGTCCAGGACGGCGACGGCGAAGTCGCGGTAGGAGATGCGGCTGACGCCGTCGGCGTCGGTCAGCAGACCGGTGCCGCCCGCGCGGTACGTCCCGGTCCGCCCGCCCTGCGGGTCGAACTCCGTCGCCGGCACCACCACCGACCACTCCACCGTCGCCGGTGCTTCCCGCAGCACGTCCAGCGCCGCCGCGTGGGCCCTGGCGAAGTCCTGGAACTGCGCCGGGAATCCGGGGGTGTCCATGATCCGGACGCCGGGCGCGACGTCGAGGTAGGCCGCCAGGCCGATGGCCACCAGGCGGCCCCGGCCGGTCGCGGCGACGGCGTCGACGAGCGCGTTCGCGGCGGCGGTGAAGAACGTCCGCGGGTCGTCCCCGGCGTCGGGGGCGACCGCGTTCACCACCGCGCCCGCGCCCTCGACCAGGGCGGCGACCTGCGACCGGTCGGTGACGTCGCCCGCGACCACCGCGACGCCGCAGCCCGCGAGGTCGGCGTACCGGGCGGTGTCCCGGACGACCGCGACGACCTCGTGCCCACGGCCGGCGGCCTCGGCCACGATCGCCCTGCCCGCCTTTCCACCCGCACCGAACACCACGATCCTGGCCACTGGTCGCCCCTCTCCCGCGCTGCCGACGTTCCGGTGCCCCCCGCGCGTACGGCGGCGGACGGCACCGGCTGCGCCACGGTAGCGGGCACCGGGGTTTCCTCCGGGAAACCTCGTTAGGCTGGCCCGGTGACGGACCCCGCCGCGCGCTTCGATCCGGTCTGCCCGTCCGGGATCGCGCCGATCCGCATCGGCGACAAGTGGACGGCGATGGTGATCTCCCTGCTGGCGCAGGAGCCGATGCGGTACTCCACCATCCGGGCACAGATCGGCCCGGTCACGGCGAAGGTGCTGACGACGGCGCTACGTGACCTGGAGCGGGACGGGTTCGTCGCCCGCACGGAGCATCCCGGCCCACCCCGCAGCGTCCACTATGCGCTGACGGAGCTGGGCCGGACCCTGTTGCCCGCCATCGCGCTGGCCGTGCGGTGGGCGCACGACCACCTCGGCGCGATGCTCGACGCGCAGGAGGCCTACGACCGCGAACACGCCCGCCAGGGTCGGGTGGACCTGCGCTGACCGGCACTTCCGCACCGGTTCCGGGCACCGCCCGCGCCGGTCGGCGGATCAGGTCAGGCCGATCACCGGTCGGGTCAGGGTCTCGTCGGCGTAGCCGTCGTCGGAGGCGAGCCACCGGCCGAAGTCCCCGTCGCGGTAGGCGGTCGCGAGGGTCAGCCAGCCGAGGAAGAAGCCACTGCCGCCGCAGGTGACGACACCGCCGTCGCCGCCGCAGACCACCGTCGGCTCGGTCGTCACCTCGTACCGGTAGGGGTCCTGGCCGATCGCCAGCCCCCACAGGTTCGGCGTCCGGTGCGCCCCGGTGCGGTGCTCGACCGGGTAGCCGTCGTCGGGGGTGTCGTCGCCCCAGCGGAACAGGGTGCTCGCGCCCGCGCCGCAGGCCCACTCCCACTCGTCCGGACTGGTGGTCCGCAGGCCGAGGGCGGTCAGGGCGGCCATCGCCTCGTCGTGGTCGAACTCCTCGACCAGCACCGCGCGGGTCACCCGGCCGGTCGCGTCCAGCTCGACGGTCAGGCCGTCGGCGGAGCTCACGGTGGCCACCCCGTCGCCCCGGTGCTCAAGGGACGCGACGAGTTCGCCGACCCGCGGGTCGTCCGGCGGCACCGGCATCTCGCCGGGTTCGAACGCCTCCACCGCGACCAGCATCGCCGGCAGGTCGACGTCGCGCACCGGCGAGGTCATCGCGTCGACGTACTCGGTCAGCGGCGGCAGGCCGTACTCCTGCGCGCTGTCGGCGTAGCTGGCCGCCTGGCCCGCGCCGGGGTGGAACCGCGTCCCGTCGTAGCCGAGCGTCGGCCGGCCGCCGGGCACCAGCGCGAACCGCAGCCCGCCCCGGTCGAACAGCGCGGTGCGGTGCCGGCGTCCCGCGTAACCGGTGTCCCGCAGGCCCACCACGGTCAGGTCGTGCCGCGCCGCGATCTCCCGGGCGAGTCGGCCGGCGGCCTGCTCGGACCGGTCGTTCCACTCATCGACACGGAGTTCGGCGTACGACATCGCGCCAGAATAGGACCGGTCGCGCCGGCACCGGCGGGCAGGGCTGACCGACCGTCGGTGTGCCGTGCGCAGTTCCGGACGTGTCAGTAGCCGATGCGGAAGGTGGCGTCCTGCCGGTCGGTGGCCGGTGAGCCGCTGGTGAGCGGGTCGATGCGCAGCAGGTAGTCGTAGTGGCGCAGGTACCGGTCGGGGAAGTTGTAGGAGCGGAACGACGTCCACGAGGAGTCCGCGAGGCCGGCCGTGCGGTAGAACGTGGCGTCGCCCCGGAACGCGCTGGTGCCGTCGTTGGCCGCCAGCCGGATCGTGTAGTCGTAGTGGCGCAGGTACCGGTCGGGGTAGTTCACCGAGCGGAACGACACCCCGGCCGGATCGGCCAGGCCGGGCACCAGGGTCCACAGTTGGTCCTGGTACGGCTCGAACGGGTACGTGTCGATGCGGCCGACGTTGTTGCCGTGCCGCACGTAGCGGTCGGGGAAGTTGTACGACTTGATCCGGTTCCAGGTGGGCACCCCCCAGGCGGCGGTGAGCGCGGTGAGCTCGGCCGCGGTGACGGGGGCGATCCCGGGGTGCTTGGAGTTCAGCGGCTGGGTGTACGCCCGGTCGTTGAGCAGGCTCCACGCACCGCCTGCCACGTTGGTGGTCTGCCAGCAGAAGAACCGCCCGTTGGGGCTCCACGTGTCGCCCCACAGGTACCAGGTGTTCGCGGTGTGGGACTTGACGATCTGCGGGGCCTCGACGCCCCGGCCGGGGCCGATGGCGGCGGTGTGGATGCTGAAGCTGCCCGGGTTGAGGGTGGTGGAGCGGGTGCCGAGCAGGGTGCTGTTGGTGTTGTTCTTGAAGTACATGTAGTTGACCCCGTTGACGCTGACGAAGCTGCCGTCGATGGCGTCGTAGCCGGGGTCGAAGAACGTCTGCGGGGCGGACGCGGTCACGAAGTCGGCGGTGTAGTTGACCATCAGCACGTTGCGGCCGCCGGTGACGGCGGAGTAGACGACGGCGTACTGGCCGCGCCCGGGGTCCCAGTACGCCTCGGGCGCCCAGGCGTGGGTGGCCAGGGAGTGCACCTTGAGCAGCCGGTAGCCGGTGAAGGTGCGCAGGTCGGCCGAGTCCCAGACGTGCAGGTACTGGCTCTGGTAGTTCCAGTCGGTGCCGTTGAGGTCGGTGGCGAGCACCACGAAGCCGCCGTTCTGCCTGCGCAGGACGAACGGGTCGCGCAGGCCCCGGCTGCCCAGCGTGGGGGTGGCGACGGGGCGGTTCTGGTTGAGCGGGGTCCAGTTCAGGCCGTCGGTGCTGACGGCGAGGTGCAGTCCGTAGTTGGCGGCGGTCATGCTCGGCGACTCGGTGAAGTAGGCCATGACGTAGCCGTCGCCGGGGGCGGCGGACGCGGCGGACGCGGCGGCAGGGCGTAGCAGGGTGGCGCCGGCGAGGGCGGCGCCGGTGGCGGACAGCAGGGTACGACGCTTCAACGGGGCACCTCGGGGTGGTGGAGGCGGGGTGGCGGTGGTCCCCGTACGTTATCGCTAACATCGATGACGTCAAGTGTCCGAAGAGGCTGGTGGCCTGCCGCCCCGCAGGTCGGACGCCACCGCGCCCCGGGCCGGTCCGCTCCGGTCAGCGCGTCGCCGCGGCGCGGCGGTCCAGGGCGCGGAGCAGGTTGCCGCCGGACACGTCGGCCGCCTCGGCGGCGGAGAGCCCGTCGAGCCCGACCGGGTACAGGGTCTGGGCGAACGACACGTGGTCGAGGCTGGGGGCGAAGTCGGAACCCCAGTAGAGCCGGTGCGTCCCGAAGTGGTGCAGCAGCGTCTCGACGAAGGGTCGGGCGGCGGGGTGCGGGTAGCCCTCGGCGGGGTCGCTGACCGCGTACAGGCCGGAGACCTTGACCCCGACGTGGGGCAGCCGGGCCAGGTCGGTCAGCGGGGCGAGCCGGTCGGCGGCGGCCGGGAGGTCCGGGACGGCCGGCTGCCGGCCGGGTAGGCCGAGGTGGCTGAACAGCACGGGACACCCGTCGAGGGCGGCCAGTGCCCGGCCGAGGCGGCCGGCGGCCTCGGGTGGGGCGTTGAGGCTGAGCAGCGCCGCCGCGTCGGTGAGCGTCGTGGCGGTCCGCGTCAGCCAGTCGGCGAAGGCGTCGGCGGCGGCCGGGTCCGGCAGGTACGCGGCGAGGCCGGCGAATCCCGCCGACCGGATGCGGTCCAGTCCGGCGGGGTCGACGCCGGTGACCGGAACGTACGCCAGGGGGGCGATCCAGTCGTGCTCGGCGGCGAGCCGGGCGAGATGTCGGTTGTTGCCGGTGAACTCCGGGCCGCCCTCGTAGCCGACCACGAGGGCCCGCGCGATGCCGTGTTCGTGGCGCAACGTCCGGTAGACGGCGAGTTCGTCACCCCCGGCCGGTGACCTTCCGTACCGGCCGGGATAACCGTCGGCGAACAGGTGCAGGTGGGCGTCGGCGCGTTCCATGGGCGGACCCTAACCGATTCTGAGCTGCCCATTGACGCGGGAGGACCCCTCGCTTAGGTTCTTGTCTCAATTAGGTCCGGATTATCGGACGTAGGCGAGGAGTGAACCGCGTGGTGCAGGCGCACGAGGACGTTGACGATCTGGTACGGCTGCGTCGGCAGCTCCACCAGCAGCCCGAGCTGCGGTTCACTGAACAGCAGACCGCTGCCGTGCTCGCCGGGCGGCTCGCGCCGATCGCCCGGGTCCGCACCGGCCTAGCCGGCACCGGCCTACTCGCGGAGATCGAAGGACATGCCGAAGGACCCTCGGTGTTGCTTCGGGCCGATATGGACGCCTATCCGGTGCAGGACGCCAAGCAGGTGCCCTGGGCGTCGACCAACCCGGGGGTGTGTCACGCCTGCGGGCACGACGTGCACATGACCGTGATGGCCGGGGTCGCCGCCCGGCTCGCCGCCGACCCGCCCGCCCGGGGTTCGGTGACCGTGCTGTTCCAGCCGGCCGAGGAGATCCCGTTCGGCGCGACCTCCGGCGCCGCCGCGGTGCTCGCCGACGAGGCCCTGCGCGACCGGCGCTTCGACGCCGTCCTCGGCCTGCACTGCTGGCCGGACCTGCCGGTGGGGACGATCGGGGTGGACCGGGTGACCGCGATGGCGGCCAAGGACGCCTTCCGGTTCGAGGTGACCGGCCGGGCCGCGCACGCCGCCACTCCGGCCCTGGGCCGCGACGCGATCCTCGGTCTCGCCGGCATCGTCAACCTGCTGCACGCCGGGGTGGCCCGCTCCCGCAACCCGCACGAACTGGTGGCCTTCAACATCGGCACGATCGCCGGCGGGGCCAGCCAGAGCCAGGTCGCCGAGCGGGCCGAGGCCACCGGCACGCTGCGCACCCACGACGAGGCCGTCCGCGCCCGGCTCAAGGAGGTCATCGAGCGGATCGCCCGGCAGCAGGCCGCCGCGCTCGACCTCGGGCTGCGGTTCACCTGGGCCAACGAGATGCCGCCGGTCCGCAACGCGGCAGCCCTGGTGGCGCTCGCCCGCACCGAACTGCCCGGGGTGGTCGAGGTCGCCGACCTGACCGAACCCCCACTGACCACCGACGACTTCGCACTGCTCGCCGCGCTCGGCCCCAGCCTGTACGTCAAGCTCGGCGTCACCGGCGAGCAGGGCGGCGCACCGCTGCACTCCGGCGCGTTCGACGTCGACGAACGCTGCCTCCACGTCGGGGTGACCGCCCTGGAACGGCTCACCCGGGCGGTGCTCGACGGCCGGCTGGCCGCTCCCGACGGTCACGGGGACGCCGGGGCCGGCCGGCCCGGCCCGGGTGACCGGGCCGGCACCGTCGAGGCGGTCGGGGCGTGAGCCGCCCGTCGGTGGCCGTGATCGGGGCCGGGGCGTTCGGGGTGCGGCACCTGGCCGCGTACCGGTCGCTCGGCGTGCCGGTGGCCGCCCTGGTCGAGCCGGACCCCGCGACCCGCGCCCGGGTGGCCGCGCAGTACCGGGTGCCGCAGGCGTACGCCGACGTCGCCGCCCTGCTCGCCGACACGACACCGGACGCCGCCTCGGTCTGCGTGCCCGGCCCGGCGCACCGGGCGGTGGCCGTGGCGCTGCTCGACGCCGGGGTGCCGGTGCTGGTGGAGAAGCCGCTCGCCACCACCGTCGCCGACGCCGCCGCCATCGTCGCCACCGCCGAGCGCACCGGCGTGCTCTGCCAGCCGGGGCACCTCCTGCGGCACAGCCCGCCGCACCGCGCCCTGCACGACGCGATCCGCGCCGGCCGGCTCGGCGACGTGCTCGCCGTGTCGTCCCGCCGTGACCGGCCCCGCACCCTGAGCCGGCTCTTCCCGCGCGAACACCCCGCGCTGCTCACCGCCGTCCACGACATCGACCTGGCCCTCTGGTACGCCGGAGCGCCGGTGGTCGAGGTCCGCGCGGCGGCCCGGACCCGACCCGGATCGGCGACCCCGGTCCTGGTGTGGGCGGAGCTGCGACACGCCAACGACGTCGTGTCGTCGATCCGCAACAGCTACCTGCTTCCCGAGAACACTCCCCACCACACCTCGGACCTGGTCGAGGTGTACGGCACCGACGGGGTCGCCCACGTCGACCTCGGCCACCCCACGCTGCTCGTCCAGGGCGAGCCGACCGAGGCGCCGGACTGGCTGTTGTCCCCGGTCGACGGCGGCGGCGCGCTCGCCGCCGAGCTGCGGCACTTCCTGAGCCGGATCGACGGCACCGCACCGACGGCGGTCGTCCCGCTCGCCGACGGGCTGCACGTGGTGCAGGTCGCCGAGGCCGTGGCCGGCAGCGCCGACAGCGGCGGCGCGGTCCGCCGACTCCCCTGAGCCCCCCACTTGTGACAGGAGCTAACCGATGTTTCGACGGAGATTGGCCGGCGCCCTCGCCGCCGGCATGGCCGCCGCCGCCCTGCTGACCGGATGCGGTGGCGACGACGCCGCCGACGGCCCGGTCACCCTCAAGGTGCTGACCTGGGAGCCGGGTGGGGCCGAGTACTGGAAGCAGGTCAAGACCAGCTTCGAGGGCAGCCACCCGGACATCAAACTGGAGATGCAGTCCGTCCCGTTCGACAAGTACCCCGAGGTGCAGGGCCCGTACATCACCTCGCAGTCGGGGCCGGACGTGATGGCCAACAACGCCGGGCTGGAGCTGTTCGACAGGCGTGGCGCGTACGTGCCGCTGGGTGACAAGGCCGCCGAGATCAACAAGGACCTGGTCACCTACAGCGGGGCCTGCGAGGGCTTCGACACGAGCAAGACCTGCTACGGGGTGCCGTTCTCCTACCAGGGCAACGTCCTGTACTACAACAAGGCCGTCCTGACCGCCGCCGGGTTGAACCCGGAGCAGCCCCCGGCCACCTGGGACGAGTTCGGGGCCGCCTGCGAGGCGGTGAAGAAGGCCGGCAAGACCTGCCTGGCGCTGGGCCTGTCCGGCACCTTCCCCGCGTACTGGGACTTCCCGGAGATCGCCCGCAACTACCTCACCGAGGACGACATCCGGGCGCTGCTCGCCGGGAAGCTGTCCTGGAAGGACCCGAAGATGGTGTCGGTGCTCGGCAAGCTGGCCGAGATCACCACCAAGGGCTGGGCCAACAAGAACGCCCCGTCGATCACCATGCTGCCCGACGGCGCGGACATCTTCCAGCGCGGCGACGCCGCGTTCGCCGGCACCATCATCTCCGACGCGGTGAACTGGGAGGCGTTCGGCAAGGCCCTCGGCGACGACAAGCTCGGCGTCACCCGGTGGCCGGCGATCGACCCGGCCGCGCCGCTGGCCGGCAAGTTCTCCGGCATCGAGGGCGCGGTCTACGGGGTCACCCAGTGGAGCGAGAAGAAGCAGGCCGGTCTGGAGTTCATCAGCTGGCTCGCCGGTAAGGAGAACGGCGAGCTCTGGGTGAAGTACGGCAAGGGCCAGCCGCTGAACAAGACCGTCGACAAGGCGCTGCTGCCGTCGTCGCCGGCCTTCCTCAAGATCCAGGAACTGGTCGCCCAGCCGACCCTGCACGCCGGCGTGATGCTCTCCGGCCCGGAGGCCGACGCCCTGGCCCGGGGCTGGCAGCAGGTCACCCTCGGCCAGCTCACCGTGGACAGGTGGGCCGACCAGATGCAGCAGGCGCTGGAGCGCAGCCCCACGAAGAAGCAGGGCAAGTAACCACCCCGGGCGGGGCGACGCCGCGTCGCCCCGCCCGACCGACCCGGGGAGAGGAACCCTGATGACGATCTCCACCGCGCCGGTGTCGGACCCGGTGGCCACCGACGCCCCACCCGCGCCGACCCGCCGACGGCGGCCCGGGCACGCCCGGGAGTGGTGGCTGGGCGCCGTGCTGGTGCTCCCGGCCGTGGTGCTGGCCGTGCTGTTCAAGCTGGTGCCGCTGGTCCGGGGGGTGGTCACCAGCTTCGAGTCGTCCAGCGGGTTCGGTGGCAGCGAGTTCGCCGGGGCGGACAACTACACCCGGATGTTCGACGACCCGATGGTGCTCACCAGCTTCCGCAACGCCCTGCTGGTGGTGGCCACCCTGCCGGTGTGGATCGTGCTCCCGCTGATCCTGGCGCTGCTGATCCACCAGCGCTCGCCGGGGTGGAAGTTCTTCCGGGCGGTGTACTTCGTGCCGTACACCATCGCGCCGATCGTGGTCGGCATCATGTTCCGGCAGATCCTCGCCCCCGACGGGCCGCTGAACGCCCTGCTGCGGTTCGTCGGCCTGCAACCGCTGGCGATCGAGTGGCTCAACGGCCGCTACAGCGCGCTGTTCTCGCTGGTGGCGGTCGCCCTGTGGAGCTTCTTCGGGCTCGGCGTGATGACCTACCTCGCCGGGCTGGCCACCATTCCGGAGGAGACCCTGGAGGCGGCCTACCTGGACGGGGCCGGGTTCTTCCGGCGGCTGTGGTCGGTGGTCGTGCCGATGCTGCGCCCGACCGTGGCGTACTGGAGTGTGCTGTGCGCCTCCGGCGTGCTGATCTGGCTGTTCCCGCTGATCTACGCGTTGACCCAGGGCGGCCCGGGGGACGCCACCATGCTCCCCGAGTACCTGGTCTTCCTCACCACCTTCCAGTTCCTGGACCGCGGCTACGGCTCCGCCATCGGCATCGCCCTGTTCGTCTTCGTCGCCGTGCTGTCCATCTTCAGCGTCCGGCACATGTTCACCGAGGGGACGCGTAAGCCGCGATGAACCCGCGCCACTTCGCCCGGATCGGGCGCTACCTGTTGACGTTCGCGCTTGTCGTCGTCGCCGTCGCGGCGATCTACCCGCTGCTGTTCACCGTGGTCAGCTCGGTGAAGACGCAGTCCGGTTTCGCCGACGACCCGCTGGGCCTGCCGGCCGGGATCACCTTCGAGAACTACCTGGAGGCGTTCCGCCGGATGGACATGCCCCGGCTGCTGCTCAACTCGCTGGTCACCACGCTCGGCGGGTTGGTGCTGTCGGTGCTCGCCGCCCTGCTGGTCGCGTACGCGGTGACCAAGCTGCGGTTCCGGGGCGGGAAGGTGGTCTTCCTGCTGATCATCGTGACGCTGACCATCCCCAGCCAGGCGATCATCTACCCGCTGTACCAGACGGTGCTCGACCTGGGCATGTCCGGCCAGTACCAGGGTCTGATCCTGGCGTACGCGGCGTTCGGGCTGCCGCTGGGCACCTACCAGCTCGCCGGCTACTTCCAGCAGGTGCCCGACGAGCTGATCGAGGCCGCCCGGGTCGACGGCGCGGGACACCTGACCATCCTGTTCCGGCTGCTCGCCCCGATCGCCACCCCGGCCATCGCGGCGCTGGCCATCTTCAACTTCGTCTGGATGTGGAACGACCTGCTGCTGCCGCTGGTCATCATGGGCGGCTCGGACAGCAAGACGCTGATGGTCGGCGTCTCCCTGCTCAGCGGCCAGTACGACGTGTCGGTGCCGCTGGTCAGCGCCGGGCTGATCGTGGCGCTGCTGCCGGTGCTGATCGTCTACCTGGTCTTCCAGCGGCAACTCGTCTCCGGCGCGCTCGCCGGCTCCGGCAAGTGACGCCGGCCGACCACAGCCGGGTGACGCCGGCCGGTCCGCTGCGGCGGGGGCGACGGTGAGCGGGGCGGCCGGGCCGGGTGAGCAGGTGTGCCACCTGTACCGGCTGCGCCCCGGCGCGCAGGCCGAGTACGAGCGGCGGCACGCCCGGGTGTGGCCGGAGCTGTCCGCGCTGCTCGACGAGGCGGGCGTCTACGACTACCACATCTACCGGCACGACCTGCTGCTGATCTGCGTGCTGCGGACCCGTCACGGGTTCACGCACGCCCGGTCGGTGACCGCCGCCTCGCCGGTGCAGGCCCGCTGGACGGCGTCGCTCTCGGAGCTGTTCGCCGAGATCGCCGACGCCGACGGCGAGCCGCTGTGGGCGTACCCGGTGTTCCACCATCCGGGGCAGCCGCCACCGTGAGCGGCGCGACCACGTCACGACGGCCCGGCGGGGAGATACCGGCCGGGCCGTCGCGGTGCCCGCCGTCAGACCGCGTACGCCACCGAACCGTCGGCGCGCAGCGGGATGCGGGTCAGCGGCCGGCCGGTGAGGTCCAGCGGCCGGGTGTCGGTCAGGTCGAGGGTCACGCCCAGGCCGGGTTCCTGCGGCACCGGCAGGAACCCGCCCTCACGGCGCACGCAGGCCCGCGCCGGACCGTCGGCGAGCTGGTCGTCCAGCGGCGAGTACTCCTGGGTGACGAAGTTCGGGATGACCGTGTCGAGCTGCACCGAGGCCATGGTGAGCAGCGGACCGAGGCAGTTGTGGGTGACCACCGCCGCGTGGTGCGCCTCGGCCAGCGCGGCGATCTTACGGGCGTGGCTGAGCCCGCCGGCCAGCCCGACGTCGGGCCGGACGTACTGGGCGCCGGCCTGGGCCAGCAGTTCCTTGAACTCCCAGATGGTGTGCAGCCGTTCCCCGTTGGCCATCGGCACGCCCGGCGCGCGCCGGCCCACCTCGGCCTGGCTGCTCACGCTGTCGATCTGGACCGGGTCCTCGACCAGCAGCGGCAGGTGTCGGGCCAGCGCCGGCACCACCGCCTGCGCCTGCAACGGGGTGAGCTTGCGGTGCAGCTCGATGAGCAGGTCGACGTCCGGGCCGACGGTGTCGCGGACGGCGGCGGTGGTGGCCTCGGTCTCGGCCACCAGCCGGGCCTGGGACAGGTCGCCGTAGGCTGCCGGCAGCGGGTCGAACTTCACGGCGGTGAAGCCGTCGGCGACCGCGGCGGCGGCCTGTTCGGCGAGCGCCTGCGCGCCGGTGCCGGGCAGCAGCAGGTGCAGCCGGATGCGGTCGCGCACCCGGCCGCCGAGCAGCTGCCACACCGGCACCCCGAGCCGCTTGCCCAGCAGGTCCCACAGTGCCAGGTCGATGGCGGAGACGGCGGCGGTGAGCACCGAGCCCCGGAACGGGCCCATCCGGTAGAGGTGGTGCCAGTGGTGCTCGATGCGGTCCGGGTCGGCCCCGAGCAGGTACGGCCGGAACGTCTGCACCACGGCGTGCACCGCGTCGGGGTATCCCCAGCACGCGGACTGGCCCACCCCGGTCCGCCCGTCGGACGTGTGTACCTGGACGAAGTGCGCGTCCCCGCGTACCGCCGACTCCACCTCGACGATCTCCATGCCGACTCCCCCAAATTAGAGACCAATAACGGCCACAAACTTGCTTGTGCACTCTTCCATAGCCTTGGACTGCTGGTCTAGGCTCCTCAACCAACGAGCCGGAATAGGGCTCAATTATCTCTGGGGGTGTGATGGGGCAGCTCGACGACTATCGGCTGATGGCCCGGATCCGCCGGTTCGAGGAGCGGCTGACCGCCCTCAAGGACGCCGGCGAGATCCCGGGATCGATCCACCTGTGCAACGGCCAGGAGGCCATCCCGGTCGGCGCGTGCCGGGCGCTGCGCGACGGCGACCACGTCACCGCCACCTACCGGGGCCACGGCTGGGCGATCGCCCGCGGCGTCGACCTCGCCGGCCTGTTCGCCGAGATGATGGGACGCGACTCCGCGCTGTGCGGCGGACGGGCGGCCTCGCCGTACCTGTCCGACCCGGGACGCTGGTTCGTCGGCGAGAACTCCATCGTCGGCGCCGGGGTGCCGATCGCCACCGGCGCGGCGCTCACCGCCCAGCGCACCGGCAGCGGGGCGGTCAGCGTGGTCAGCATCGGCGACGGCGCGATGAACCAGGGCAACGTGCACGAGGCGCTCAACCTCGCCGCCGTGCTCGACCTGCCGCTGGTGCTGGTGGTGGAGAACAACGTCTACTCCGAGATGTCCCGGATCTCCGACATGGTGCGCGTGAAGCAGCTCGCCGAACGGGCCGCCGGCTACGGCCTGCCCGCCCGGGTGGTCGACGGCAACGACCCCGACGCCGTCGCCGAGGCGGTCACCGAGGCCGTCGACCGGGCCCGGGAGGGCTCCGGCCCGTCCATCGTGGAGGCGATGACCGAACGCCTCGTCGGCCACTACAGCGGCGACGTGCAGCACTACCGCCCGGCCGGCGAGATCGCCGCCGCCCGGCAACGCGAACCCCTGGCGCGCATCCGCCAGGCCGCCGACGCCGACCTGACCGCCCGGCTCGACGCCATCGACGCCGAGGTGGCCGCCGAGATCGAAACCGCCGTCACCGCCGCCCGCGCCGTCCCCCACCCGGACCCGGCGACCGCCGAGGAGCACGTCTATGTCTGAGTCGCTGCGCTACATCCAGGCCGTCAACGCCGCCCTCACCTGGGCCCTGGACAGCCGGACCGACACCATCTACTTCGGCGAGGACGTCGCGCTGCCCGGCGGGCCGTTCGGCGCGACCAAGGGGCTGCACAAGCGGTTCGGCTCGGAACGGATCTTCGACACCCCGGTCTCCGAGACCGGCTTCCTCGGCATGGCCCTCGGCGCGGCCATGACCGGCCTGCGCCCCATCGCCGAGATCATGTACGCCGACTTCTCGTTCGTCGCGATGGACCAGATCGTCAACCAGATCGCCACCATCCACTACTCCAGCGCCGGCCGGTGGAAGGCCCCGCTGGTGATCCGGATGCAGCAGGGCTACTCCCCCGGCGCGTGCGCCCAGCACTCGCACTCGCCGGAGGCGTACTTCGCCCACACCCCCGGCCTGCGGGTCGCCCTGCCGGCCACCCCCGACGACGCGTACCAGATGCTGCGCACCGCCGTGGTCAGCGACGACCCGGTGGTGGTCGCCGAGGCCCGGATGCTCTACCCCACCCGGGGCCCGGTCCGCACCGACGCCCCGGTCGAGCCCGTCGGCGGGGCCCGGGTGGTCCGCCCCGGCACCGACGTCACCGTCGTGGCCTGGTCCCGGATGGTCTCCGCCGCCCTCGACGCCGCCGGCACCCTGGCCGAGGAGGGCATCGACGTCGAGGTCGTCGACCTGCGCTGGCTCAACCCGCTCGACTTCGACACCGTCGCCGCGTCGGTGGCCCGCACCGGCCGGCTGGTCGTCGCCCACGAGGCGAACCTG
The DNA here is from genome assembly GCF_002210435.1 of Micromonospora wenchangensis. Taxonomy (GTDB): domain Bacteria; phylum Actinomycetota; class Actinomycetes; order Mycobacteriales; family Micromonosporaceae; genus Micromonospora; species Micromonospora wenchangensis. Next base: position 359 of record NZ_MZMV01000020.1, on the reverse strand, counting down.
ACCGGCGGCTTCGGCGCGGAGATCGCCGCCCGCGCCGCCACCGAGTGCTTCACCGACCTGCGCGCCCCGATCGCCCGGGTCGCCGCCCCGGACGTGCCGATGCCCGCCGCACCCGCCCTCCAGGCGGTCGTGGTGCCCGAGGCGGCCACCGTCGCCGACGCCGTCCGCCGGACGGTCCGGGCGTGAACGACGCCGTCCCGCCCGCCGCCGCGGGCGCACCCGAGGCACACCCGCCGGCCGGCGGAGCAGGCACCGGTGCCGCACCCGCCGGCCTGCTCGCCGGCCGGCGGGTGGTGGTCGTCGGCGGCGCGTCCGGCATCGGCCGGGCCACCGTCGCCGCCGCCGCGGCGGCCGGCGCG
>NZ_MZMV01000019.1 GCF_002210435.1 Micromonospora wenchangensis | reverse complement strand
CCCCGTCGACCTCGTCGTGCCCGCTGCGGCGCGCGTCGCGCCGCAACGGTGCCGGCCCCGTACCGGTCCGGTGCCGTTCGTGCGGTCCGGTGCCCGTCAGGCCGGTTCAGTGCCAGTCGTGCCGGTTCAGTGCTTCTCGTCCTGGCTCGGGTGGGCGAAGTTGAGGTGCTCCGGCGGCAGCGGGAAGGTGACGTCGTCACCGAACGGCGACGGGGCCGCCGCCCGGTCGAAGGTCAACTCCGTCAGCGGGAGCTTGCCCCGGTCGTCGACCGCCGGCATGGTCGGGTGCGGGACCTCGCGGTGCCAGTTCACGCCCTGCTGCGCCTGGGCCTCTGCGGCCGGGTCGCCGGAACCGCCGGCGTGCGAGTGGACTCCGGCCTGACGGGCGCCGCTGTGCACCACGGACCCCTTTCCCCCGCTGTTCGCGGTGCTCTGGGGCGTCTCGCCCCGACGGAAGATCTTGCTACCGAGCCATACCAGGGGATCGTACCTGCGGTCGACGACCCGTTCCTTCATGGGGATGATCCCGTTGTCGGTGATCTTGATGTGCTCGGGGCAGACCTCGGTGCAGCACTTGGTGATGTTGCAGAAGCCGAGTCCCTGCTCCTGCTGCGCGTACTGCTTGCGGTCGGTCTTCGCGTCCAGCGGGTGCATGTCCAGCTCGGCGGCCCGGATGAAGAACCGGGGGCCGGAGAAGGCCGGCTTGTTCTCCTCGTGGTCGCGGATCACGTGGCACACGTTCTGGCACAGGAAGCACTCGATGCACTTGCGGAACTCCTGCGAGCGTTCCACGTCGACCTGCTGCATCCGGTACTCGCCCGGGGCCAGGTCGGCCGGCGGGGCGAAAGCCGGCGTCTCCCTGGCCTTCTCGTAGTTGAACGAGACGTCCGTGACCAGGTCCCGGATCACCGGGAAGGTGCGCAGCGGGGTGACCGTGACGGTCTCGGACTCCTCGAACGTCGACATCCGGGTCATGCAGCTCAGCCGGGGCTTGCCGTTGATCTCCATCGAGCACGAGCCGCACTTGCCGGCCTTGCAGTTCCACCGGCAGGCCAGATCGGGCGCGTCGGTGGCCTGGAGCCGGTGGATGACGTCGAGGACGACCTCGCCCTCGTTCACCTCGACCGAGTAGTCCTGGAGGTCACCGCCGGTCTCGTCGCCCCGCCAGATGCGGAACTCCCGCTTGCTTCCCATCAGTTCGCCTCCTCGGTGAGGGCGTCGAAGTCGGCCAGCTCCTCGTCGGTCAGGTACTTGGCCAGCTCGGTACGGTCGAAGAGGCCGATCAGCTCGGCCCGCATCTTCGGCAATGGCTTGTGCTCCAGCCGGACGGTGTCACCGTCGAGCGCGCAGACCAGGTTGACCCGACGCCACTTCGGGTCCATGGTCGGGAAGTCCTCCCGGGTGTGCCCGCCGCGCGACTCCTGCCGCTCCAGCGCCGCCTTCGCGGTGCACTCCGAGACGACCAGCATGTTGCGCAGGTCCAGCGCCAGGTGCCAGCCCGGGTTGTAGCGCCGGCCGCCGACCGCGCTCACCTTCGCCACCCGCTCGCGCAGCTCGGCCAGCCGGCGCAGGGCGTCGACCAGCTCGCCCTCCCGGCGGATGATTCCTACCAGATCGCCCATCACCGCCTGGAGGTCCTGCTGGAGGGTGTAGGGGCTCTCCCCGGTGTCCCGCTGCAACGGCGCCAGCGCCGTCTCCACGGCGGTCTCCACCGCGCTCACCGGCACCTTCGGCCGCGAGGTCAACTGATCGGTGTACGACGCCGCGTGCCCGCCCGCCCGCTTGCCGAAGACCAGCAGGTCGGACAGGGAGTTGCCGCCCAGCCGGTTGGAGCCGTGCATGCCACCGGAAACCTCACCGGCGGCGAACAGCCCCTGCACGGTGCCGTACGCGGCCCCCGAGTCCGGGTCCACCTCCACGCCGCCCATCACGTAGTGGCAGGTCGGCCCGACCTCCATCGGCTCGGCCGTGATGTCGACGTCGGCCAGCTCCTTGAACTGGTGGTACATCGACGGCAGCCGGCGACGGATCTCCTCGGCCGAACGCCGGGAGGCGATGTCCAGGTAGACGCCGCCGGCCGGCGTACCCCGACCGGCCTTGACCTCGCTGTTGATCGCGCGGGCGACCTCGTCGCGGGGCAGCAGCTCCGGCGGACGCCGGTTGTTGTCCGGGTCGGTGTACCAGCGGTCCGCCTCCTCCTCGGTCTCCGCGTACTGCTTGCGGAAGACGTCGGGGACGTAGTCGAACATGAACCGCTTGCCGTCGGAGTTCTTCAGCACGCCGCCGTCGCCCCGGACCGACTCGGTGACCAGGATGCCCTTCACCGAGGGCGGCCAGACCATGCCGGTCGGGTGGAACTGGAGGAACTCCATGTTGATCAGGGTGGCCCCGGCGCGCAGCGCCAGCGCGTGCCCGTCCCCGGTGTACTCCCACGAGTTCGAGGTGACCTTGTAGGACCGGCCGACGCCGCCGGTGGCCAGCACCACCGCCGGGGCCTCGAACAGGATGAACTCGCCGGACTCCCGGTAGTAGCCGAACGCGCCGGCCACCCGGTCCCCGTCGAGCAGCAGCTCGGTGATCGTGGTCTCGGAGAACACCTTGATCCGGGCCTCGTAGTCGCCGAGGTCGCGCTTGTCCTCCTGCTGGAGGGAGACGATCTTCTGCTGGAGGGTGCGGATCAGCTCCAGGCCGGTACGGTCACCGACGTGCGCCAGCCGGGGGTACTCGTGCCCGCCGAAGTTGCGCTGGGAGATCTTGCCGTCCTTCGTCCGGTCGAAGAGCGCCCCGTACGTCTCCAGTTCCCAGATCCGCTGCGGCGACTCCTTCGCGTGCAGCTCGGCCATCCGGAAGTTGTTGAGGAACTTGCCGCCGCGCATGGTGTCGCGGAAGTGCACCTGCCAGTTGTCCCGGCTGTTCACGTTCCCCATCGCGGCCGCCGCGCCGCCCTCGGCCATCACGGTGTGCGCCTTGCCGAAGAGCGACTTGGAGATGATCGCGGTCTTCTTGCCGGCGAGCCGGGCCTCGATCGCCGCGCGCAGGCCGGCGCCGCCGGCCCCGATCACGACGACGTCGTAGTGGTGTCGTTCGATGCGAGTGGTAGTGGTCATGTCGCCGCGCCCTCTAGTTGATGAACCGCAGGTCGCTGAACCAGCCGGCGGCGATGGCCATCACGTAGAAGTCGGTGAAGGCCAGCGTGCCGAGGGTGATCCAGGCGAGCTGCATGTGCCGGGTGTTCAGCTTGGACACGAACGTCCAGGCCCGGTACCGCACCGGGTGCGCGGAGAAGTGCTTGAGCCGCCCGCCGATGATGTGCCGGCAGGAGTGGCAGGAGATGGTGTACGCCCACAGCATCACCACGTTGCCCAGCAGGATGATGTTGCCCAGCCCGAAGCCGAAGCCCTCCGGCGAGTGGAAGGCCAGGACCGCGTCCCAGGTGTTGATCAGCGAGATGATCGCGGCGGCGTAGAAGAAGTAGCGGTGCAGGTTCTGCCCGAGCAGCGGGAACCGGGTCTCCCCGGAGTAGGACTTGTGCCCGTCCGGCACCGCGCAGGCCGGCGGCGACAACCAGAACGACCGGTAGTACGCCTTGCGGTAGTAGTAGCAGGTCAACCGGAACAGCAGCAGGAACGGCAGGGTCAGCGCCGCGTCCGGGATGATCCACCAGCCGGGCAGGAAGCTGCCGAAGTGCGAGGAGCCCTCGACACACCGGTCGGTCACACAGGGGGAGTAGAACGGCGTCAGGTAGTGGTACTGGTCCACCCAGTACCACTTGTGCATGAACACCCGGACGGTCGCGTACGCCACCCAGGCGCTGAGCCCGACGACGGTGATCAGGGGGGCGAACCACCAGCGGTCGGTCCGCAACGTCTTCGCCGCGATGGCGGCGCGCGCCCGCGCCCCCCGCGGCTTCGTTGCCGTTGATGTCATTCGAGTCGTCTTCCTGACGGGACGGGCCCTCGCGGGCGGCGGTTCTCGTTCCGTGCCGGTCAGTGGACCGGCCGGACCGTGTCCACTGCCGCGTCGTGCGCAAGCAGGCGACCACGCCGGGACATCGGCGCAGCTAAGTGACACACGTTACGCCGATCATCACGGTCGGGCCGCGCAACGCAGTGTCCCGTGTGTCCCGCACCTTGGAAAGACCCGGGCCGTAACCAGTTTTCCGCAGGTGTCAGGTGGCCCGCGTGCGCTGCGGCACCCGTCAGCCCGACGCGCCGCCGGTGAAGTTCCACGAGGCCAGCCGCAGTGGCGGCCCCTCCCACCAGCCGCCGTCGAGCCGGTCCGGCTGCCGGACCGGCCGCCGGCCGAGGCCGAGCACCGCCCCCGGCCCCAACGCCCGGGGGTACGCCTCGGTGAACCGGAAGTTCCGCACCGCCCGCACCGGCACGCCGTCCTCGACCAGCCACACCCCGTTGCGGGTCAACCCGGTGATCACCAGGCTCTTCGGGTCGAGCACCCGGGTGTACCAGAAGTCGCTGACCAGCAGCCCCCGGGCCATCGGCGCAACCAGCGCGGCGGTGTCCGCGTCCGCCACCGCCCCCGCGACCGGGCCGCCCCCGCTCCCCGGGCCCGCCGCGCCGCCGCCCGGACCCCCGCCGGCCGTCGCCGGGCCCGCGCCGGCCATCCGGAGATTGCGGGGGATCGGGCCGAAGGTCGCGCCGCCCGGCGCCCCGTGACCGGTCGACGCCGTGCCCGCACCGGCGGCGCTGCGCCGGTCGTGGGCAACCGCGCGGGTGGTGCCCGCCTCGACCAGGGTCAGCGCCGCACGCGGGGTGCCCTCCAGGTCGAACGGCATCGCCCCGCCGTACGTCGGGTCGTCGACCAGGGTCACCGCCGGATCGAACTGGGCGGTGCCGGGGCGGGCGAACGACTGGCCCTCGACGTGCCGCTTGCCGTTGAAGCCGTACCAGGCGAGATTCTGCAACAGGTCGGCCACGGCGGCCGGTTCGAGGACCACCTCGTACCGGCCCGGGGGCAGCTCGACCGGGTCGGCGGCGGCCCGTGCCTTCGCCGCCGCCCGGACCCCCAGGACCGAGCCGTCCACCTCGTCGAGGCGGCCGGCGCAGAGCCGGGCCACCCCGTCCGCGCCGGCCGTGCGGGCGATGCCGTCCATCGCCGCCTCGGTGGTGCGCCCCTGCGCCGCCTGGCCGGCCGAGTTGGCGAACGCCCCCGACCGGTAGGAGGTGCGGCAGTACCCGGCCGCCTCCAACCCGCCCACCGCGTCGACGAAGGCCCGGACCCGCTCGGCGCGGGCCGCCGGCTCGGCGTAGGCGGTCGCCTCGTCGAGCAGGCCGTTGGAACGCACCGCCGACGGTGGGGTCAGCCCCGGCCAGGCCGGGTCGGGCGGGCAGAGCCGGGCCGCGGCGAGGGTCCGCCCGACCAGGGCCCGCAGCCCGTCCGGGTCGACCAGGCTGCCGCCCCCGGCGGCCGTCCGACCGTCGACGTGCACCCGCAGCCGGACCGTCACCTGTGACTCGGCGACGTTCTGGTGGATGAACGAGTTGGCGAACCGGGTCAACGCCAGATCGTGCCGGACGACGGTGACCTCGGCCTCGGCGGTCGGACCGGCGACCTCGTGCACCAGCTCCACCACCCGGGCGGCGACGTCCAGCTCGGTCGCCCCGGTTTCCCGCAGGCCGGTCATGCCCGCACCCCCACCCGGACGCCCCGGAACCGGGCCGGCGCGGCCGGATGCCCGGTGTGCCCGATCTGGCCGGGCTGACCCTTGCCGCAGTTCGGGGTGCCCCACGGGACGATCTCGGAGGAGAGCATGTCCATCGACCGCCAGAACAGCGGACCGATGCCGGTGTAGGTGGGGTTGCGCAGCATCCGGCCACGCCGGCCGTTACGCACCTCCCAGGCGATCTCGCAGCCGAACTGGAAGTTCAGCCGCCGGTCGTCGATCGACCAGGACCGGTTGACGTCCATCAGCACCCCGTCGTCGGTGGCCGCGATGATCTCGTCGAGGGTGTGCGGACCGGGTTCCAGGCCCACGTTGGTCATCCGCACCATCGGCAGCCGGGCCCAGCCGTCGGCCCGTACGCTGCCGCCGTAACCGAGGCCGGCGACGGCGGCCGAGTCCCGGCCGGCGAGCACCCCGACCCAGCGGCCCTCGCGTACCGCGTCGCGTTTGACCGCCGGGGAGCCCTCGTCGTCGAAGCCGAAGCTGCCCAGCGCGCCGGGGATCGTCGGGTCGATGGTGACGTTCATCAGCTCGGAGCCGTAGCGCAGCGACCCGAGCCGGGCCAGGTCGAGCCACGAGGTGCCGGCGAAGGCGGCCTCCCAGCCGAGGATGCGGTCCAGCTCGATGGCGTGCCCGACCGACTCGTGGATCTGCAACGCGAGCTGCTCGTCGCCCAGGATCAGGTCGGTCTCGCCGGCCGGGCACTCCGGCGCGGTGAGCAGCGCCCGGGACTCGTCGGCGATCCGGGCGGCGTGCTCGGTCAGGTCGAGCGACTCGACCAGCTCCCACCCGGTGGTGCCGTACTGGCCCCGGTAGCTCGGCCAGGAGCGGCGCTGGGTCTCGTGCTCGCCGATCGAGGTGGCCGAGATGCCGCCGCCGCACTCGCGGATGTGCTGGTCGATGCGGTGCCCCTCGCTGGAGACGAACCACTTGCGGGTGTCCCAGACCTGGTAGAGCCCCTGGGCCAGGTCGGCCCCCTGCCCGCGCGCCGCCTCGGTGGCCCGGACCAGCAGGTCACCCTTGTCGGACAGCGGCACGCCGAGCGGATCGACCGCGCAGTCGGACGCCCAGCTCGCCACCACCGGCTCGGCCGGGGTCAGTGTGATCGGCGGGCCGGCCACCCGGGCGCTCGCGGCGGCCACCTCCGCGGCCCGCCGGCCGGCCGCGCGGGCCGCCGCGTCGGACAGCTCGGGTACGGCGTGGAAGCCCCACCCCGACCCGACCAGCGCGCGTACGCCCAGGCCGAGGCTCTCGTCCTGGGTCAGTTCCTCGATCGCGCCGTTGCGCGCGGACATCGACTCGTAGCGCAGGTGCATCACCCGGGCGTCGGCATACCGGGCACCTGCGTCGAGAGCGGCCTGTACGGCTGCGGCCGCCGCGTCGAACTCGGTCATGGACCGACCCTAGGCCAGTCCACCGACATCCGTCAGGGCACCAGATCCTCGGGCCGGATCGTGGCCCGCACCGGCTCGAGTAGGCGCAGGGCCTCGCCCCGTTTGGTGGCGGAGTGTTCCGTGTAGTGGCGTCCCCGCCGACGGTAGAGGCGTAGCGCGCCGGTCTTCTGCTCCACCAGCAGATACCACCCGATGCCGGCGGCCGCGTAGTAGTGCATCTTGAGGACCTTGTCGGTGGACGCGTTGCTCGGCGAGATGATCTCGCAGACGAGGTGCACCTCGTCCGCCTCGATCATCGGCTCGTCCAGATTCACGGGGTCGGTGATGACGAGGTCGGGGATGGGGATGCGGCCGGGGCGAAGTCGGACGTTCACCGCCTCCAGCAGTTCCAGACCGGCCTGCTCGGCCGCCGGTTCGAGTATGTTGCCCAGTTTGCGCGAGATGCGCTGGTGGCGGGGGGTGGGGGCTGGGGTCACGTGGAGGCTCCCGTCGAAGAGTTCGACGCGTTGAGATGTCTCGTCGAGGGAGAGGTACTCCTCTTCGGTCCACGGTCCGTCGTGGCCGAACACCGCTGCGGTCATGGTCGGTCACCTCCACCTCGTGTCGTCCGGCATCCTCCGTCGGGCACCAGGGCCATGCTCGCACCCCTGGTGCGACCGGCGGGCGACGACACCGCACGACGACGCGGACCGCGACGGTCCGGGCCGGTTCGGACGGGGCGGTCGAGGGTGCGCGGCGGGGTCATCGACTCGCTACGCTGTGGTCCGGCGCCAGCTCGCTGTCCGTAGCTTATTTTCAGCCTCGGCTGTTTGTTGTAGGTTCCCTACAACCCGAGGGAGGCGGTCGTGGACAGTCCGCAAGCAGCGCCACCCGGCCCGCCGGACGCCGGCCCGGCCGTGCCGGAGCCGCGCGGTGGCGACGACCCGTACCTGCGGGTGGACGACCTGCGGGTACGGTTCGACACGGCCGACGGCGTGGTACGCGCGGTCGACGGGGTGTCCTTCACCGTGCCGCGCGGCCGGACGCTCGGCGTCGTCGGCGAGTCGGGCTCCGGCAAGAGCGTCACCGCGCTGGCCGTGCTCGGCCTGCACGACCCCCGACGCGGCACCGTCACCGGCACGATCAGCGTCGGCGGGCGGCAACTCGTCGGCCTTCCCGAGGACCGGGTACGCCGGCTGCGTGGCCGGGACGTGGCGATGATCTTCCAGGACCCGCTGTCCGCGCTGCACCCCTACTACAGCGTGGGGCGGCAGATCGCCGAGGCGTACCGGGTGCACCATCCCCGGGCGGGACGGCGGGCGGCGCGGGCCCGTGCGGTGGACATGCTCGACCGGGTGGGCATCCCGCAGCCGGCCCGCCGCTACGACCAGTACCCGCACGAGTTCTCCGGCGGGATGCGGCAGCGGGCGATGATCGCGATGGCGCTGGTCAACGACCCGGCCCTGGTCATCGCCGACGAGCCGACCACCGCGCTGGACGTGACGGTGCAGGCCCAGATCCTCGACCTGCTCGCCGACCTCCAGGCCGAGTTCCGCACCGCGATCGTGCTGATCACCCACGATCTGGGGGTGGTCGCCCAGGTCGCCGACGACGTGCTGGTCATGTACGCCGGGCGGGTGGTCGAGCGGGGGAGCGTGACGCAGGTGCTCCGCCGGCCGCAGCACCCGTACACCTGGGGGTTGCTCTCCAGCGTGCCGTCGCTGCACGGCGACCCGGACGCGGACCTGGTGCCCATCCCGGGCAACCCGCCCTCGCTGATCGACCTGCCGGCCGGCTGCGCGTTCCACCCCCGCTGCCGGTACGCCGGCGACCGCTCCCGCGCCGAGGTGCCGCAGCTCGTCCCGGCCGGCGCGGACGGCCACCTGGTCGCCTGTCACCTGCCCACCGACGACCGCGCCCGCCTGGCCACAGTGCCCCTGGGCGAGAGGCGGCTGCCATGAGCGAGGCCGAGCCGTTGCTGCGGGTGCGGGGGTTGACCAAGCACTTCCCGGTCCGGACCGGCCTGTGGTCCCGGGGGCTGGTGCGGGCGGTGGACGGGCTGGACTTCGACGTGCGGCCCGGCGAGACGTTGGGCCTGGTGGGGGAGTCCGGCTGCGGCAAGAGCACCACCGGCCGGATGCTGGTCCGGCTGCTGGAGCCGACCGCCGGGACGATCGAGTTCGCCGGCCGGGACATCACCCACGCCCGTCGGCGTGAGCTGCGTCCGCTACGGCAGGACCTCCAGATCATCTTCCAGGACCCGTACGCCTCGCTGAACCCCCGGCACACCGTCGGGCGGATCGTGGCGATGCCGTTGCAGGTCAACGGGATCGACCCGCCCGGCGGGGTGAAGGCGCGGGTCCGCGAGCTGCTGGAGCTGGTCGGGCTGAACCCGGAGCACTACAACCGCTACCCGCACGAGTTCTCCGGCGGGCAGCGGCAGCGGGTCGGGATCGCCCGCGCGCTGGCCCTGCGGCCGAAGCTGATCGTCGCCGACGAGCCGGTCTCCGCCCTCGACGTCTCGATCCAGGCGCAGGTGGTGAACCTGCTGCGGGACCTGCAACGCGACCTCGGCCTGGCGTTCGTGTTCATCGCGCACGACCTGGCCGTGGTGCGGCACTTCTGCCAACGGGTCGCGGTGATGTACCTGGGCCGGATCGTCGAGATCGGCGACCGGGACGACATCTACCGGCGGCCCCGGCACCCGTACACCCGGGCGCTGCTGTCGGCGGTCCCGGAGGTGACCGCGCCGGGTGGGGCGGGGCGGACCAGGCTGACCGGGGACGTGCCCACGCCGCTGGACCCGCCGTCGGGCTGCCGGTTCCGGACCCGGTGTCCCCGGGCGCGGGACGTCTGCGCCCGCGAGGAACCGCCGCTGGTGGTCGACGGCGACCGCCGGCACGCCACCGCCTGCCACTTCCCGGAGACCGGACCACCGCCGGCCGGGCCGGGCGGTGCCGTGGCGGCTGCCGGCGCGGATCGGGCCGGCGGCGACGCCGAGGAGGTGGCGACATGAGTGTGTCCCCGGTCGACCCGGCGACGCTGGCCGAGGCCGAGGCCGCGACGGGTGGCGACCGGCCCGGTCCCGGCTTCGTCGGGCGCTCGCCCGGCCAACTCGCCTGGGCCCGGCTGCGCCGGGACCGCACCGGACTGGTCAGCGGCGGGATGCTGGTCTTCTTCGTGCTGGTGGCGCTCGCCGTGCCGCTGATCGAGTGGGCGTACGGGATCGGTCCCCGGGAGCAGTTCCAGTCCCGGCTGGACGGGTTCGGGATGCCGCTCGGCTACGCCGGCGGGGTGACCGGGGAACACTGGTTCGGACTGGAGCCGGCGCTGGGCCGGGACATCTTCATCCGGATGGTGCACGGGCTGCGTACCTCGCTGTTCATCGCCTTCGCGGCGGCGGTGACCACGGCGGCGATCGGTGTCGTGCTGGGCACCGTCGCCGGCTACCTGGGCGGCTGGCTGGACGCGGTGGTCAACTGGGTCACCGACCTGACCCTGGCGATGCCGTTCCTGATCATCGCGCTGGCGTTGACGCCCACCATCGCGCTGCGCTTCTACGGCCAGCGGGAGGAGGTGCCGGCCGCCTTCCAGATCGGGGTGCTGATCGCCATCTTCGCGCTGTTCGGCTGGACGAGCACCGCCCGGCTGGTACGCGGGCAGGTGATCGCGCTGCGCGAGCGGGAGTTCGTGGAGGCGGCGCGGGCCAGCGGCGCGGGGCTGGGGCACATGCTGTTCCGGCAACTGCTGCCGAACCTCTGGGCGCCGATCCTGGTGTCGTTCTCGCTGGCGGTGCCGGCGTACATCACCAGCGAGGCGGCGCTGTCGTTCATCGGGGTCGGGCTGACCGACGCCACCCCGAGCTTCGGCCGGATGATCTACCGCAGCCTGGACTACCTCCAGACCGACCCGGCGTACGTCTTCTTCCCCGGCATCACGATCTTCGCGCTCGTGTTCGCCTTCAACCTCTTCGGCGACGCGCTGCGCGACGCGCTCGACCCGAAGTCGTCCCGGTAGGAGGGCCCGGCGATGGCGCGGTTCCTGGTCAAGCGGCTCTTCTCGGCGGCGTTGACGCTCTTCGCGGTGAGCGTGCTCAGCTTCCTGATGTTCTTCGCCCTGCCCCGCGACCCGGTCACCGGCATGTGTCCCAAGAACTGCAACCCGGAGCGGCTGGAGCGGGTCCGGCAGGAGTTGGGCCTGCGTGACCCGCTGATCAGCCAGTACGCCGGCTACATGAAGGGCATCGTGACCGGCCGGGATCTCGGCAGCGCCCAGGGCGGCAGGTGCGACGCACCCTGCCTGGGCTGGTCGTACGTGTCCAACGAGGCGGTCTCGGACACCATCGCCCGGGTGCTGCCGGTGACGTTGAGCATCGTCGTCCCGGCGGCGGTGCTGTGGCTGCTGCTCGGGGTGGGCCTGGGCATGGTCTCGGCGCTGCGCCGGGGCACCTGGCTGGACCGGGCGGCGATCGGCTTCTCGCTGGCCGGGGCGTCGTTGCAGCTCTACTTCGTGGGGGCGGTGCTGCTGCTGGTGTTCGTCTACACGCTGCACTGGCTGCCGGTGCCGAGCTACACGCCGTTGTCCGACGACCCGCTGCGGTGGGCCGGCGGGCTGGTGCTGGCCTGGCTGGCGCTGGCGTTCCTGTTCTCCGCGATCTACGCCCGGCTGTCCCGGGCGCAGATGCTGGAGACGCTGTCGGAGGACTTCGTGCGCACCGCGCGGGCCAAGGGTCTGTCCAGACGCACGGTGTACGGGCGGCACGCGCTTCGCGCGGCGATCACGCCGGTGGTGACGATCGCCGGCCTGGACGTCGGCGGCGCGCTCGGCGGCACGGTGATCACCGAGACGACCTTCGGCCTGGGCGGCATGGGGCGTACGGCGGTCGACGCGGTACGCGCCGGTGACCTGCCCACCATCATGGCGACCGTGCTGATCGCGGCGGTCTTCGTGGTGCTGGCGAACGTGCTGGTGGATCTGCTGTACGCGGCGATCGACCCCCGGGTGCGGTTGCGCTGACCGGCCCGTCGGGCGGCGGAAGTTACCGGAACCTGCTAAACAGTCCGAAGTTTTTCTTCTTGACGATCCCCGGACGTCGGCGGTCACCGCCGCCGGCGACCGGGTGGAGGAGGTAGGAGATGCGACCACGCGCAGCAGCCGCCATGGGCGGGGCGATCGCCCTGGTGGTGGCGTTGGGGGCCTGCTCGGAGAACACGGGCGAGGGCACCACCGTGGACACCGACCGGCAGCAGACCGGGGTGATCGCCACCGACCCGAAGGACTCCCAGGGCCCCGCCGCCGAGGTCGACGGGGCGACCCGGGGCGGCACCTTCACCATCATCCGGGAGACTCCTATCTCCCACCTGGACCCGCAGCGGACGTACTCGTTCGCCGGTCTGATGGCCAACCCGCTGTTCGCCCGCTACCTGACCACCTGGAAGGACGACGGCAACGGTGGCCTGGTCCTGGTCGGTGACCTGGCGCAGAACCCGGGCAACAACGTGAACAGCGACTGCCGCGTCTGGGAGTTCACCATCAAGGACGGGGTGAAGTTCGAGGACGGCAGCCCGATCACGTCCAAAGAGATCGCGTACGGCATCGCCCGCTCCTTCGACCCCGACCTGACCGGCGGCCCCACCTACCTCCAGGAGTGGCTCGCCGACACCCCGCAGTACGACACGAAGTGGGACTTCAAGAAGAACAAGACGTCGCTGCCGCCGGGGCTGACCACCCCGGACGCCAAGACGCTGCGGTTCGAGTTCGCCAGGCCCCGCTGCGACCTGCCGTTCGCGGTCTCGCTGCCGACCACCGCGCCGCTGCGGCCGGACCAGGACACCGGCGTCAACCTGGACCAGCGGCCGTTCTCCTCCGGGCCGTACAAGATCGCCAAGAACCAGGCCGGGGTGCAGCTCACCCTGGACCGCAACCCGCACTGGGACGCCGCCACCGACCCGGTCCGCCACCAGTACCCGGACCAGTTCGTCTGGACCTTCGGGCCGACCGCCGACGCGGCCGTCAACCGGGTGATCGCCGACAACGGCGCCGACCAGAGCGCGCTGGCCTGGAACTACGTGCCGGCCTCGCTGGTCGCCCGGGTCGCCCAGGACCGGGGCCTCAAGTCGCGCAGCATCCTGTCGCCGACGCCGAGCGCCAACCAGCTCGTCATCAACAACCAGCGGGTCACCGACCTCGCCGTCCGCCGGGCGCTCAACTACGCCATCGACCGCGACGGGCTGGTCAAGGCGCTCGGCGGGCAGACCGTCGCCCAGCCGATGACCACCCTGATGCCGCCGTCCACCATCGGCTACCAGGCGTACGACGCCTACCCGGCCGGCGCCAACGGCGACGTCGACAAGGCCAAGGAACTGCTCGCCGGCAAGACCCCGGAGCTGGTCCTCGGGGTGGCCGACAACACCACCGAGCAGCAGATGGGCACCCAGCTCAAGGCCAACCTGGAACGCGCCGGGTTCAGGATCACGCTGCGGAACATCCCGGACGACGCGAAACTCGACGAGGTCAAGAAGAAGAACAACCCGTGGGACCTCTACATCGGCAACTGGGCCGCCGACTGGCCCAGCGGCGCGTCGATCCTGCCGGTGCTCTACGACGGCCGCACCATCAGGGCCGAGGGCAACAGCAACCAGGCGTACTTCAACGACCCGGCGGTCAACGCCGAGATCGACCGCATCCAGGCCATGCCCCCGGCCGACCAGGGCCCCGAGTGGGGCAAGCTCGACCGGCGGATCATGACCGAGTACGCCCCGGTGGTGCCGCTCTTCGTGGACGTGGCCTACACGGTGCACGGCTCGAAGGTGGGCGGGGTGTTCATCTCCAGCGTCTTCGGCTACCCCTCGTTCGTCAACGCCCACGTCAAGCAGTGACGTCACACTGCGGGCTGCTCCGAATCCGCGTCGGCAACCATCGCATCGGCTACACGGTCCGCGATCAGGAGTTGATCGCCCTCGTGGTCCACCTCGGTCACCGCAGCGACGTCTACGACACGCTCTGACCGCAGCGCCTACCCGGGCGGGGTGTCGTAGCTCCCGCAGCCCCGTCCCGGCCCTGGTGATCAAGAGGTTTGCGTCACGTTCCTGGCCGCACGTTGACGCAAACCTCTTGATCACCGGGGCGGGCTGGGTGGGCGACGGGGTGGGTGGGGTGGGTGGGGGCTCTTGGGGTGATGTACTGCATCCGGCCGTTCGGATACCGCTATGGCGGGGAGGTTGAGTCGATCAAGGAAGGCAAGGAGGGTGGGGGCTCAGCAGGAGGACTGGATGTCGAGGGTGACGGGGACGCTCTGGGTGACGGTGCCGTCCGAGGCTTGCAGGAGTGGGACGTAGTGGCCGATCGGGGCGCTGTGCAGGCGGAACGCGGCCAGGATCTGCACGACGTGGCCGTCCCCGGACCCGGGCGGGGTGCTCTGCGGGCTGTAGACCTCGGTGCCGGCGGGCATCCCGGTGTAGCCGGCGGTGATCGTCGTCGTCCACGTGCCGTCGAGGACGACGAAGAAGTACAGGGCGCGCGGGTCGTCGGGGGTGGCGCAGATCCGCTGGGGCAGGTCCGTCAGGGTCCAGGTCGACGAGGTGACCGGGGCGGGCGACGCCGTGGCCGGGCTGCCGCCGGCGAGGGCGAGCAGCATCGCGGCCAGTAGGGGTGCGGTGATCCGGCGGGCGGTGCGGGGGAACTTCATCATCGGCTCCTTACCTGTCCGGCATGACGCGGTCGCCGACCAGGGTGACAGGGCGATTTCAGAGGGTTCTGAGAAGAACGTCGGAATAAGCCGTCACCGTCGCCCGTCACCCCGCGGCCGAAGGCCGGGCCGGCGTCGCGCCACCCGCGCCGACCGTCAGGCAGAGACGCAAATCGATTGACCGCCGGTCGGCCGGTCGGGAGAGTGCAGGGCATGGACCCGACGTCGCGCGCCAACCGGACCGCGTGGGAACTGGCCCACCAGGAGCGGGTCTGGGCCAACGACCAGATGACGGCCGAGGCGGCGGCCGGCGTCACGCTCGTCCCCAGCGAACGTGCGCTGCTGCGCGACATCCTGGCGACCCGACCGCTGGTGGTCCACCCGCAGAGCGGCAACGGTCAGGACGACGTCGCCCTGGTCGACGCCGGCGCCCGGATGGTGATCGGCGTCGACTACAGCGGGCACGCGATCCACGGCGCGCGGGGGCGTGCCGACGCCCTCGGTGCCGCCTGTCACTACCTGCTCGGGACGGTTCCCGGAGTGCCGCTGCGCGACGGCTGCGTCGACCTCGTCTACACCGGCAAGGGCGCGCTGATCTGGATGCCCGACATCGACGCCTGGGCCGCGGAGATGGCCCGACTGCTGCGCCCCGGCGGCCACCTGTTCGTCCACGACGGTCACCCGGCCACCGACCTGTGGACCTGGGACCTGGACGAACCGCGCATCCGACCCGACCGCAGCTACTTCGGCCGCTCGTTCGTCTGCCCCGACGACAGTTTCCCGGCCCACGGGGCGGTGATGTGGCAGTGGACGCTCGGCCGGATCGTCACCGCCGTGGTCACCGCCGGCCTGGAGATCCGGCAGCTCGACGAGTACGCGGAGCCGTTCTGGCGGATGGGCGACGTCGACGCGGCGGCCTTCCGGGGCCGCCTGCCGAACGCGTTCGCCCTGCTGGCCCGCCGCCCCACCGCCGGCTGACCCGCCCGGCCGGCGATCCAGCCCGGTCGGCGGCCCGGCGACCCCCGACCCGGTCCGGCGACGGCTCAGCCCAGGTGGGTACGGAGGAAGTCGAGTTCCAGGCGGAGCAGGCGTTCGGACAGCCCCCCGGCCGCCATGTGGGTGGCCCCGGTCAGCGGCAGCACCGCGTGCGGCCGGCCGGTCGACAGCAGCGCCGCCGACAGCCGCAGCGTGTGCGCGGCGACCACGTTGTCGTCGACCATGCCGTGCACCAGCAGCAGCGGCCGGGCCGGCTCGCCGGGATGCAGCGGCTCCGCCGCCAGCTCCACCAGCGAGTGGTGCCCGTACACGTCGATGCCGTCGTCGGGCAGGCCGAGGTAGCGCTCGGTGTACGCGGTGTCGTACAGCGCCCAGTCGCTGACCGGGGCACCGGCGATGCCGCACCGGAACAGCTCCGGATGGCGCAGCACCGCCAGCCCGGCCAGCCAGCCGCCGAACGACCACCCCCGGATCGCCACCCGCGCAAGGTCCAGGTCGGGGTGCTTGCCGGCGAGCGCGGTCAACGCGTCCACCTGGTCGGTCAGGATCACGTCGGCCACCCGCCGGTGGATCGCCTTCTCGAACGACGGCGCGACGCCAGGCGTACCCCGGTTGTCGATGGTGACCACGGCGAACCCGGAGTCCGCCCACCACTGCCGTTCCAGCCAGGCCGACCGGGCGGCCACCACCTCCTGGTGGCCGGGGCCGCCGTAGACGTCCAGCAGCACCGGCAACCGGGTGCCCTTGACGTGCTCCGACGGGTAGAGCACCGCCGTCGGTAACCGCCTGTCGGTCACCCGGACCAGCATCGGCCGGGGCGCCGACGACGGGGTGGCGGCCAGCGACCGCAGCCGGGCCACCTCCCCGTCGCCGCGCCACACCGACCAGGTCGTCCCCGCGTCGTCAAGCGAGGCGGTCCCGACCACCAGGGTGTCCCCACCGACCGCCGCCGTGTGCCAGCCGGGGGTGCTGCTCATCCGGCGGGCGTCCACGCCACCGCCGATCACCGTACGGACCCGGTACAGGTGCCGTTGGCTCGGTTCGCCCTCGCTCGCCTCCACCAGCAGGTCGGCCGGGCCGGGGCCGGATGGCAGCCGGCCCACCACCCGCCGCACGTACAGCGAGGGCGGGGTGAGCAGGGTGCCGTCGGCGAACAGGCAGCGGGCGTCGTACCCGTCGTGGGCCAGTTCGCCGCCGACCAGCACCCGGCCGTCGGGCAGGTGCGCCGGGGTGCCGGGGATCGGCTCCACCCAACGCGGGTCGGCCAGCTCGGCGTGCACCTGCGTCTCCCCGGTACGCGGGTCCACCGCCAGCACCAGGCCGTGCTGCTGCGACCGGCGCAGCACGGTGATCAGCGGGTTGCCGTCGGCCCAGTCGACCGAGGCCAGGTACGGGTAGGTCTCCCGGTCCCAGTGCACGTCGACCCAGCCGTCGTCCAGGTCGAGCAGGTGCAGGCTGACCTCCGCGTTCGGCCCACCCGCCCGGGGGTACGCGACGGTGGTCGGCGGGGTCGCCGGGTCCGCCGGGTCGTGCAGGTGCCAGCGGGGCAGCCGGGACTCGTCGACCCGGGCGGCGAGCACCATCCGCCCGTCCGGGGCCCACCAGTAGCCCCGGAACCTGCCGAACTCCTCCGCCGCCACGTGCTCGGCGAGCCCCCAGGTCACCCCGCCGTCCTCGCCGGCCAGCAGGGAGTCGGTGCCGTCCGGGGCGACCACCCGCAGCTCGCCCCGGCGTACCCCGTCGGCGGCGTCGGTCACGTACGCCACCCGCTGACCGGTCGGGTCGGGGCGGGGGTCGACCACCGGCCCGACGGTGGTCACCTCGATCACGTCGCCGTGCACCAGGTCGGCCCGGAACAACCGGCCGGCCAGCGCGAACACCGCCACCCGGCCCGCGCCGTCCAGGGCGTACGAGCCGATGCCGGCGGCGGTGAGCCGGCGGCGTTCACGCAACGCCCGCTCGCCGGGGGCCAGCGCCGTCGGGTCGGCGTCCTCGCCGAGCAGCACGGCCGGGTCGGCGATCAGTCGTTCCTCGGCGGAGGCGGTCTCCAGCGCCCAGAGCGCGTCGGCCGGGTCTTCCGGGCCGCCCGAGCGGAGGAAGACCACCCGGGAACCGTCGTCGGCCACGGAAACGGCGCGCGGCGCCCCGTGGCTGAACCGACGGGTACGGGCGGCCAGCTCGGGAAAGTCCACAACCCGGATCGTAGAGCCGGGCCGGGCGTGATGTGGCCGACCTGCCTGGACGCGTACGCCCCGGGGCCCGGGGACCGCCGGTTAGAGTGACGGTCGTGACGACGCTGCCCGACCGACGCCTGCTGCTGGTCCACGCGCACCCCGACGACGAGTCCATCGGCACCGGGTCGACGATGGCGCACTACGCCGCCGCCGGGGCCCACGTCACGCTGGTGACCTGCACCCTCGGCGAGGAGGGCGAGATCCACGTGCCGGCGCTGGCGCAGCTCGCCGCCGCCGAGGCCGACCAGCTCGGCGGGTTCCGGATCGGTGAGCTGGCCGCCGCCTGCGCCGCGCTCGGCGTCACCGACCACCGGTTCCTCGGCGGCGCGGGCCGCTACCGGGACTCGGGGATGATGGGCATGCCCACCAACGGGCACCCGCGGGCGTTCTGGGCGGCCGACCTCGACGAGGCCGCCGGGCTGCTCCTGGAGGTGATCCGGGAGATCCGCCCGCAGGTCATGGTCACCTACGACCCGAACGGCTTCTACGGGCACCCGGACCACATCCAGGCGCACCGGGTGGCGATGCGCGCGCACGAGCTGGCCGGCGCGGAGGGCATCGCCCCGGCCAAGGTCTACTGGACGGCGATGCCGCGCAGCGTCCTGGAGGCCGGGATGAGCCACTTCACCGAGTCGGCGGACAACCCCTTCGCCGCCATCGACAGCGTCGACGACCTGCCGTTCGGTACCCCCGACGACCAGATCGCCGCCCGGATCGACGGCACCGACCAGCACGCCGCCAAGGAGGCGGCGATGCGGGCGCACGCCACCCAGATCCCGGCCAACTCCTGGCTGTACGCGATCGCCGGCAACTTCGGCGCGGAGTTCATGGGCGTGGAGTACTTCACCCTGGCGGTGGGGGAGCCCGGCCCGGGGGACGGTCCGTACGGTTGGGAGAGCGACCTGTTCGCCGGGATCGACCCGGACCCGGCGGACCTGTCGGGCGGTCGACCCGATCCGTCGGCCGGGCGACCGGTGGCGTCGGCGCGCCGGCCGGAGCGGGACGCCCCGGCGGGTGACGCGTCGGCGGCCACGGCGACGGCCGGGCTCCGGTGACCCTGCCCGCCACGCCGATGCCGGTCGTCGAGGAGGAGACCGCCGCCGTCCCGCCGCCGCCCGGCTGGATGGTCCACCTGCTCGACGTCGTGCTGCGGGTGGCCGGCGGGCTGGTCGCCGTGGCCGGTGGGGTGCTCACCGCCCTGATCGGGCTGCTGCTGTCCACCGTCCGGGCCGGCGGGCAGCTGATCGGGGTGTCGGTCGTGGTCACCATCCTGGGCGCGGTCGCGGTGAGCTGGTTCGCGTACGCCACGGTCGGCCGTAGGTGGGCGGTGGCGTTGCCGGCGCTGCCGTGGTTCGTGCTGATGGCGGTGGCGGCGGTCCGTACCGCCGAGGGTGACCTGCTGGTCGCCGGGGACAACTGGGTCGGGCTGGCGATGATCACCACCGGGGCGATGACGTTCGCGGTGATGGCGTTCCGGCAGATGCTCAGCCCGCAGCCGCGCCGCCACGACGGGTGATGACGACACACAGCCTGCGGTGGTAGATATTCCTGCCAGGAGACCCGCCGACGGGGCGGGTGGTACGGCGGGAGGCGTGTGATGACACAGCGGTGGCGGGCGGTCGGCGTACTCGCGGCGGCCCTGTTCGCGGTCAACGTGGTGGCCCGGGTGATCATCAAGCTCGGCTTCGACGGGAACGACACCGCCGCCGACCGGGTCTCGCTGGGCATGTTCGTCGTGGTCGGGCTGATCCTGGCCGGGGTGGTGTTCACCTGGGGTAAGGCTGTTCCGGCGGCGCGGTGGGGTGCCGACGTGTCCGCCGCGGTGGCCGTGGCGCTGCTGCTGACGGTGCTCGTCGGCCCGCTGCTGGTCGGGAACAACCCGTTCGGCGGCGGTGCGGGGCTGTTCTTCGCCCAGATCTGGCTCTACCTCGTCGCCGCCGGGGCCGGGGTGGCGCTCGGCTACCTGGTGCTGATCGCGCTCGGCCGTGATTACCGCTCGCAGCAGCTCCGGCGGTACGCCGAGCGCAACGTGGGCAAGCCGCGCCGGGTGGTCCGGCGCTGACCCGCGCGCCCGCCGGGCTTGATCAACTCATGGGGGCGCACATAGCGGTATCCGGACCGGTGCGATGTCGCAACATCGGCCCACAGGAGTCGATCAAGGTGCCCAGGCCGGGTCAGGTTACGGGATGGGACGGGGCGGGTCAGGTGGGCGGGGCGACCCGCGTCAGGTAGGTGTGGTGGGTGGTGAAGCCGAGCTTGCGGTAGAGCGCCACCGCCCCGGTGTTGCGCTGCTCCACCTGGAGGAAGGCGCGCGTCGCCCCCTCGGCCGCGCCCCATGCGGCCAGGGCCCGGACCACCCGGGCGGCAAGCCCCTGGCGGCGCGCCGACGGGGTCACCTCGATCAGGCTGAGCCCCAGCCAGCGGCCCTGCCCGGTGACCGTGCCCCGGCCCGTCGCCAGCAGCCTGCCGTCGGCGTACACCTGGGCGAAGCGGACCCGGGCCACGGCGGTGAGGATGTGCCGGGCGGAGTCGGGCAGGCCGCCCTTGCGCCCGGCGGCGACCGCGAGCCACTCCTCGGACGGCACGACGTCGAGCGCCACGGGCGGGCCGTCGCCGTCCCGGTCCGCGTCGTGCGGGGCCGGGCCGGGCCCCGGGGACGCCGGCCCGGGAAGCGGTTCCGGGTTGAGCAGGGTGGTCAGCGGGACGGTCTGGACCAGGGTCAGCGGGCGGGCGGTCCAGCCCCGGGCGTCCAGTTCGGCACCGACCGGCACGGCCAGCGGCAACGGCGTGTTGACCATGGCGGGTTGGCCGTGTCCGGCGTACCAGCGTTCGATGGCGTCGACCGCCGCCGGCAGCGGCCGGTCCGGGTCGCCGACCGGCAGGGCCGAGTTGGCGCGTCCGGTCCAGCCGTCGGCGGAACGCAGCAGCCAGTCACCGAGCCGGCCGCGTACCGGCGCGGGCCACGCCTCGTCGGCCGCGAGTTCCAGCTCGACCACGGCCGACGCGGTGGGCCGGCGGGTGGGCGGCACCCGCTTGGCCCGGTGCACCTCGGCCACCGGCACTCGGACCCGGCCCTGCGCGGTGGCGATGGTGAGATGGGTCTCGCTCAGCTCGACGAGTTCGCCGAGGGCGTCCGAGAAGAGGGGCCGGCCCTCACGAATCCCCACAATGCGGCGAACCACGATCCGGTGTCCCACATCCTGCTGTCGGAGCACGATCGACCTCCTCCCCGGCGAGATACTAGGCTCTTAGCGTCGCGGGTGATCGCGACGAGTCTTGCGGAGGAGAAGACCGGTGACCTACATCATCGCCGAGCCGTGCGTGGATGTGCTCGACAAGGCATGCATCGAGGAATGCCCGGTCGACTGCATTTACGAGGGCAACCGGATGCTCTACATCCACCCCGACGAATGCGTCGACTGTGGTGCCTGTGAGCCGGTCTGCCCGGTGGAGGCCATCTTCTACGAGGACGACGTCCCCGAGCAGTGGAAGGACTACACCGGCGCCAACTACGAGTTCTTCGAGGACCTGGGCTCGCCGGGTGGCGCGTCGAAGATCGGCAAGGTGGAGAAGGACGCGACGTTCGTCGCCGGCCAGCCGCCGCGCGGCGAGGGCCACTGAACCGGCCCGCCGCCGTGACACCGGGGGCACCGGCCGGGCCCGCAGCGGTACCGGCCGGGGCGGTGCCGGAGCGCCCGGCCGGGCCCGTACCGGCGTCGCCGGGTCGGCCCGTGCCGGTGTCGGCCCGGTTGCCCGAGTTCACCTGGGACACCCTGGACGCCGCGGCCACCCTGGCCGCGGCGCACCCGGGCGGCCTGATCAACCTCTCCATGGGTACGCCTGTCGACCCGGTGCCCACGGTGATCCGGCAGGCCCTGGCCGACGCGTCCGACGCGCCGGGTTACCCGTTGACGGCGGGCACCCCGGCGCTGCGGCAGGCCATCGCCGGCTGGGTGGCGCGCGCCTGCGCCGCCGGTGTCGACGGGCTCGGCGTGCTGCCGACGATCGGTTCCAAGGAACTGGTCGCCTGGCTGCCCACCCTGCTCGGGATCGGCCCCGGCGACGTGGTCGTGGTGCCCACGATCGCCTATCCGACATACGAGGACGGGGCCCGGCTGGCCGGTGCCACGGTCGTCCGGGCCGACGCGCTGACCGCGGTCGGCCCCACCTCGCGGGTACGCCTGGTCTGGGTCAACTCGCCGGGCAACCCGACCGGCCGGGTGCTGCCCGCCGCCCACCTGCGCAAGGTGGTGGACTGGGCGCGGGAGCGCGGTGCCGTGGTGGCCAGCGACGAGTGCTATCTCCCGCTGGGCTGGACGGCCGACGCCGCCCCGGTGTCGGTGCTCGCGCCGGAGGTCTGCGGTGGCTCGTACGACTCGGTGCTGGCGGTGCACTCGCTGTCCAAGCGGTCCAACCTGGCCGGCTACCGGGCCGGGTTCGTCGCCGGTGACCCGGCGCTCGTCGCCGAGCTGCTCAAGATCCGCAAGCACGCCGGCATGATCGTCCCCGCGCCGGTGCAGGCCGCCATGGTGACCGCGCTCGGCGACCAGGAACACGCCGACGAGCAGCGGGAACGCTACCGGGCCCGGCGGGAGACGCTGCTCGCCGCGTTCACCGGGGCGGGGTTCCGGCTGGAACACTCCGAGGCGGGCCTCTACCTCTGGCTCACCCGCGACGAGGACTGCTGGGACACCGTCGACTGGCTGGCCCGCCGGGGCATCCTGGTCGCCGCCGGGGCCTTCTACGGCCCGGCCGGGCAGCGGCACGTCCGGGTGGCGCTCACCGGGTCCGACGCGCAGGTCGGGGCGGTCGCGCAGCGGCTCGCCCAGCCGTAGGACGCCTGCGGTGGGTGAGGACGTCGGCCGGCTCCGGGTCGCCGTGGTGGGCACCGGCCTGATCGGCGGGTCGATCCTGCTGCGGTTGCACGAGGCGGGCGTCCGGGTGACCGGCTGGGACCCGGACCCGGCGACCCGGGCCGAGGGCCGTCGCCGGGGCATCGACTTCCCCGACGAGCTCGGCGACGCGGTCCGCGACCGGGACGTGGTGTTCCTCGGCGGCCCGCTGCCCAGCCTGCCGGAGACCCTGCTCACGGTGGCCGGGCTGACCGGTGACCGGTGCATCGTCACCGACGTGGGCAGCACCAAGGAGGCCGTCGCCGGGTTCGCCGCGGCGCACGGGTTGACCGGCCGGTTCGTCCCCGGGCACCCGATGGCCGGCACCGAACGGGCCGGGCTCACCGCCGCCCAGGCCGGCCTGTTCACCGACGCGGCCTGGGTGCTCTGCCCGAGCGCCGACGGGCTGGTGCCGTTCCGGACGCTGGTCGGGCTGGTCGTCGACGTCTTGGGCGCGCACGTGGTACCCATGTCGCCGCAGGTGCACGACCGGGTCGTGGCGCTGTCCTCGCACGTGCCGCACCTGCTGGCCGGCGGTCTGGCGGGGGCCGCCGCCGACTCTACGGTGCGCGACGCGGTGGTCCGGCTCGCGGCCGGCAGCTTCCGCGACGGCACCCGGGTGGCGACCACCCCGGCCCGGCGGACCGCCGCCATGCTGCTGTCGAACCGGGACCAGGTGCTGCGGCAGTTGGCCGAGGTGCGGGCCGCGCTCGACGCGCTCGCCGAGGCCGTCCGCGACGACGACCTGCCCACGCTGGTGGCCCACTACGAGCGGGCCGGCGCGGTGCGGCCGGCCGGGTCAGGCCGGGAACAGCCCGTCCACCGGGTGTTCGACCTCGACGCCGACCCCGCCGGGGAGTTGGCGTTCGTCAGGTCGGTAGGCGAGTCCGGCGGGCACCTCACCGGCTGTGCGGTGGCGCGGGGAACGGTGACGTACACCGGGCTGCGGCCGGCCTGACCGCGCGGAAACCGGCGGCACCCCGGTCGCGCCGCTAGGGTGGATGCGTGGCGGACGGACCGGTGGTGGCGGTGCGCGGTGAGGCGTACCGGGAGGTGCCGCCCGAACTGGCCCGCTTCGAGGTGACCGCGACGGCCCGGGAGCGGGACCGTCAGGTCGCGCTGGCCCGGCTCGCCGAGCGGGCCGCCGCCGTCCGGGTGCTGCTCGACGAGCACGAGCCGGCGGTGGACCGCCGGGAGGCAGGTGAGCTGCGGGTCCGCCCCGAGACGAACCGTTCCGGCGAGCGGGTCGTCGGCTACCTGGGCAGCGTCTCCACGACGGTCACCGTCACCGACTTCGGCTCCCTGGCCGAGCTGATGCTGCGGCTGGCCGAGCAGGACCACGTCGAGGTGGCCGGCCCCTGGTGGTCGTTGCGCCCGGACAGCCCGGCCCACCGGGAGGCCCGGCACGCGGCGATCGCCGACGCGCTGCGCCGGGCCCGGGAGTACGCCGAGGCGCTCGGCACGCGGGTGACCGCGCTGCTGGAACTGGCCGACACCGACGAGGGCTCCGGCATGGGCGGGGCGATGTTCGCCCGGCAGGCCCGCCAGGGTGGCCCGCCGGAGCTGGACCTGGACCCCCGTCCCCAGTCGGTGCACGCGGTGGTGCGGGCCCGGTTCACCATCGGCGAGCCGGTCCTGACCTGATGCCCGGGGCGCGTCCGTTCTCCCTCGACGACCTGGTGGCCAGGGCCCGGTCGCTCGCCGACGCCGGCCCCCGGCAACTGCTGGGCATCGCCGGCGCGCCCGGGGCGGGCAAGTCCACCCTGGCCGAGCGGATCGTCGCGGCGGTCGGTCCGAGCGCCCGGCTGGTGCCGATGGACGGCTTCCACCTCGCCCAGGCGGAGCTGGTCCGGTTGGGCCGGGCAGCCCGCAAGGGCGCGGTCGACACCTTCGACGCCAACGGGTACGTGTCGTTGCTGCGCCGGTTGCGCAGGTTGGAGCCGACCGCCGTCTACGCGCCGCTGTTCCGCCGCGACCTGGAGGAGCCGGTGGCCGGGGCGGTGGAGGTGCCGCCCTCGGTCCGGCTGGTGGTGACCGAGGGCAACTACCTGCTGCTCGCCGACCCGCCCTGGGACGAGGTGCGGTCGCTGCTGCACGAGGCGTGGTTCCTCGACCTGGACGCGGGGGCACGGCTGCGCCGGCTGGTGGCCCGGCACGTCGCGTACGGGCGGTCGCCGGAGGCGGCGCAGGCCTGGGCGTACGGCAGCGACGAGGCGAACGCCGCGCTGGTGGCGGGTACCGCCGACCGGGCCGACCTGGTGATCCGGTCAACCGACCCGGGGTGACGGGACGGTACGCCGTAGCAGCCGGGCCACCAGGGCCCGTTCCCGGTGGAACTCCACCGCCTCCGGGTAGCCGCTGTGGTTGCGGATCGGCGGGTCGGCGACCTCGCCCCCGCTGGGGTGCAGCGCCTCCGGGTCGGTCACCGGCACGTCCCGTTCCCCGGCGTTGACCTGCCAGCCGAGCGGGTCGGTGTCCCGCCAGAAGTTGGTCCACGCGACGTGGCCGGAGGGCCAGGTCAGGGCATCGGCGAGCACCCGGAGCCGGGGCGGGCCGAAGTAGGCGGGGAAGACCCGCCCGTAGAGCCGGGTGAGTTGGCACCCGTACGACAGGAACCAGATCCGACGCCGCCACCGGGTCGGCAGTTGGAGCAGGGTCGCCGCGCAGATCACCGTGCCCTGGCTGTGCCCGGAGAGGATCACCCCGTCCATCCGGCGGGGGTCGCGCTCGGTCAGCGCCAGGATGCCGGCGATCCGGGTCTGCAGCTCGGGGACGGCGCGTTCGGCGTAGCTGGGTGGGGCCAGCGGGTGTGCGGCGCGCGGCCAGAAGGTGCCGACGTCCCACAGCACCCCGACGCTGCGCCGGACGGTGTCGTTGCGGTAGACGAGCATGCCGAGACCGGCGACCACCAGCGG
Organism: Micromonospora wenchangensis; assembly: GCF_002210435.1. Classification (GTDB taxonomy): domain Bacteria; phylum Actinomycetota; class Actinomycetes; order Mycobacteriales; family Micromonosporaceae; genus Micromonospora; species Micromonospora wenchangensis. The sequence continues at coordinate 88,390 of NZ_MZMV01000019.1, read as the reverse complement.
CAGCCAGCCCAGCAGGGTGTCGCCGAGGTCGGCGGCGGCGTGCACCAGCCCCGGCCAGCCCGACGCGCCGGCCGGTGCCGGGCGGGTCCGGTTCAGCGCCGCCACGCAGGACAGTGTCACGAGCACCGCCGCGATGGTGGCGTAGCAGCCGATCAGCCGTACCGCGTGCTCGCCGACCAGGCGGTGCAGCGCGCGGAAGGTGCTGACGTGCCGGCAGCGGCGCAGGTCGTGCGCGGACAGGGCCTGCCCGGCGGCGGTGAGCCGGAGGTACTCGACGCGGCGCAGCCGGTGGAAGAGCACCACGGCGCGGACCAGTGTGCCGAGCAGGGCGGCGGTGGCGACGGTGAAGGCCAGTCCGGCCCAGATCACCGGCAGGGGTGGCACGATCGGGGAGAACCCGCTGGGTGAGGCGGCCCCGTTGAGCCGGTCGGTGACCCAGTAGAGCAGGCCGGCGCAGTAGGCGATGGCCATCATCCAGCCGAAGCCGGCGATCACGGCGGCCCCGCGTCCGCCCCAGGCGACGTCGGTGTGCACCCCGAGTGGTTGCTGGCCGGCGTCGCTGCCGGTGCGGGGCAGCAGCAGTCCGGCTGCGGCGAGCGCGATGGCCGGGGCGGCGAGCATCCAGATCCGCAGCCCGTCGGGGGCGGCGGGGAGGCCGGGCAGCCGGCCGTCGAGCCAGGCCATGCCGAGGGGCAGCAGCACGGCTGCGGTGCCGGGGACGGGCAGCGCGCGGCGGCCGGAGCGGGCGACCGTGCCGATGGCGATCAGCAGCAGCACCTGGTAGGTGGCGAGCCAGGCGACGAGACCGTCGTAGCCGGGCAGCGAGTGGTCGGCGCGGCAGCCGGCCAGGCCGGGGTCGCGGATGCAGCCGGCCGGTGGGCGGAACTGCGCGAGCGGGGTGCCGGCGGGGCCGTCCGGCAGCAGCAGGAGGGTGAAGGTGCCGGCCAGCGCGAGGCCGGTGAGTACCCCGACGGCGAGGCTCCACCGGCCGAGCGGGGCGGCCCCGCTGCGTCGGGTCAGCCAGGGACGGCCCACCGCCACCACCGCGATCACCACGACCGTGACCAGGGCGGTGACGGTCGGGACGGCGACCACGGCGCGGACGCCCCGGGCCGGGTCGAGCACCAGCACCGCGCCGACGGGCACCGCCGCGGCGAGCGCCGCGCCGACGCACAGGTGCAGCACGGCGGCCCGGCGCAGCTGCCCCTCACCGCCCCAGAACGTGGGGTCCTGCAACGGGTTGGCCGGGTCGGGTGCCGGCTCGGCCGGGTGCTCGCCGTCGCCGGCCGGGGGGCGGGGTTCGGCGGGCATCTCGGCCTCGTACTGGTAGGTGCGCCAGGACACGACGCCGAGCACCAGCAGCATCGCCAACGGCACCAGCAGGCCGACGGCGAGCGCGTGGGCGTCCGCGCGCCACCAGCCCCGGCCGAGGAACTCCCACGGGCCGGGCAGTTGCCGCAGGCACTCCTGGTCGACGCACTGCCAGGCGATCAGGTCGACCCCGATGCCGGTGGCGGCGAGCACCAGGGTGCCGGTGAGGCTGAGGCAGAACAGCCGGATCAGCCAGGCGGTGATGCCGGAGCGGCTGCCCCAGCGTTCGGTGTCCGGGTCGGGCGGGATGCCGGGGCGGGCGTACAGGGCGACGTTGGCCAGGGTGAACGGCAGCAGCAGCGTCCACAGGGCGCGTTCGACGTCCCGCGCGGTCCGCGCCCCCGAGGTCAACTGCCCCCAGCTGTACGCCTCGACGACGACGGGGTCGTCCGGGGCGGAGTCGCTGGCGCGGTAGAAGCCGGTGACGTCGCCGCCGGAGACGAGCCGGGGTTGCGGGCCGGTGCCGGTCGGGTCGGCGGGCAGGCCGAGGATCTGGTCGGGCGGGGTGTTGGACACGCCGTGTACCCGGAGTTCGAGTACCCGCTCGGCCATCGGTGCTCCCTGGTGACGAAGTCACTACCCAGAGTGCATCGGAATTTGCCGTTCGCCCACGGTTGCGTCGGTGTTTTCGCAGCTCAAGCTGTTATTGCAGGGTGCGGATCACCCGTGCGGGGTTACCCACGGCGACCACGTTGGGGGGCAGGTCGCGGGTGACCACCGCGCCCGCGCCGACGACCGTGTTCTCCCCGACCGTCACTCCGGCGAGGACGATCACCCCGCCGCCGAGCCAGACGTTGTCCCCGATGGTGATCGGCTGGGCGGCCTCCCACTTGGCTCTCCGCGCCCCGGCCTCGACGGGGTGGGTGGCGGTGAGCAACTGCACGTTCGGTCCGATCTGGACGTCCGCGCCGATGGTGATCCGGGCGACGTCGAGCAGGACGGCGTTGAAGTTGACGAAGCTGCGGTCCCCGAGATGGGTCTGCCAGCCGTAGTCGCAGTGCAGCGGTGGGCGTACCTGGGCGTCCTCGCCGACGCTGCCGAGCAGGTCGCGTAGGGCGGCGAGCCGGCCCTGCGGGTCGTCGGCGGGGCTGCGGTTGAAGCGTTCGGCCAGCCGTGCGGCGCGGTCGAGGTCCGCGACGATCTCGGGATCGTCCGCGACGTACCGCTCGCCGGCCAGCATCCGTTCCCTCATGGACGTCACCAGGTGATCGTCGCCGATCGGGCGGGCCGACGGGACGGAATCGGGTCGGTCGTGTCTCGGCAATGTGTCCGGACGGTCATCCCTCGGACTTCTTTTTACATACTCGGTATGTAATTCTGAGGCGTCGATGTGACTCGGTCGTCGTGAGGTGACTGGTCATCTCGATGGGCTCCTGTGTTGTAGACGTCCCAGAAGGAGGTTCCGTTGCACCGAAGCAGAAGAACCGCGGCCGGCGGGCTGGTGCTCGCCCTGGCCCTCGGTCTGCCGGCGACGGGCGCGCACGCCGCGCCCACCGGCCCCGCCGCGCCCCGGCCCGCCACGCCGGCCGCCGGCTCCAGCACCGTCACCCTGATCACCGGGGACCAGGTCACCGTCACCCGCACCGGCGGTGCCGCCGTGCGCCCCGGCGTCGGCCGGGAACACCAGCAGTTCCTGGTCCGCCGGGAACGCGGCCACCTCTCCGTGGTGCCCCGCGACGCGGTGCCGCTGCTGCGCTCCGGGCAGGTCGACAGGCGGCTGTTCGACGTCACCGGCCTGATCGCCGCCCGCTACGACGACGCCCACCGCGACAACCTGCCGCTGCTGGTGTCGTACCGCGAGGGGCAGGCCCGGCGCGGCGCGGCCGTGCTGCCGGGCACCCGGGTGACCCGCGACCTGCCGGCGATCCAGGGCGCGGCGCTGACCGCCGGCAAGTCCTCGACCGGCGCGGTCTGGTCGACGCTGACCGGCGGCGACGCCGGAGCCCGGCTCGACGCGGCAGGGGGCGTCGAGCGGATCTGGTTGGACGGACGGCGCGCGCTCTCCCTCGACCACAGCGTGCCCCAGATCGGCGCGCCCACCGCCTGGGCGGCCGGCTGGACCGGTAAGGGGGTGACCGTCGCGGTGCTGGACACCGGCATCGACGCCACCCACCCCGACCTCGCCGGCAAGGTCGGCGAGGCCCGCAACTTCAGCGACACGCCCGACCAGCGGGACACCGTCGGACACGGCACCCACGTCGCCTCCACCATCGCCGGCAGCGGTGCCGCCTCCGGCGGGAAGTACCGGGGCGTCGCGCCGGACGCGACGCTGCTCGACGGCAAGGTCTGCGAAGAGTTCGGCTGCGCCGAGTCGGCGATCCTGGCCGGGATGCAGTGGGCCACCACCGAGAAGAAGGCCGCCGTGGTCAACATGAGCCTCGGCGGTGGCGACACCCCCGAGGTCGACCCGCTGGAGGAGGCCGTCCAGACGCTGACCGCCCAGACCGGCAGCCTCTTCGTCATCGCCGCCGGTAACGACGGCTCGGACGGCTCGGTCGGCTCGCCGTCCACCGCCGACGCCGCGCTCGCCGTCGGCGCGGTCGACCGGGACGACGAACTCGCCGACTTCTCCAGCCGGGGCCCCCGCGTCGGCGACGACGCGCTCAAGCCCGACATCACCGCCCCCGGCGTCGACATCGTGGCCGCCCGCTCGGTCGACGGCCAGATCGGCGACCCGGTCGGCACGAGGTACGTCGCGCTCTCCGGCACGTCGATGGCCACCCCGCACGTGGCCGGCTCGGTGGCGCTGCTCGCCCAGCAGCACCCGGGCTGGAAGGCCGGGCAGCTCAAGGCGACCCTGATGGCCGCCGCGAAGCCGCACCCGACGCAGACCGCCTACGAGCAGGGCGCCGGCCGGGTGGACCTGACCCGGGCCATCACCGAGCAGGTCACCACCGACCCGGTAAGCGTCTCGTTCGGCCGGGCCCTGTGGCCGCACGGCGACGACGCCCCGATCACCCGGACCGTCGCCTGGCACAACGGCGGCACCACGCCGCTCACCCTCGACCTGACCGTCGAGGTCAAGGGGCCGGGCGGGGCCGCCGCGCCGGCCGGCATGTTCACCCTCGGCGTCAACCGGATCACCGTGCCGGCGGGCGGCCGGGCCGAGACCACAGTCACCGCGAACACCCGGCTCGGCGTCGACGGCTACTGGACCGGCCGGGTGGTGGCCCGCTCCGGCGGCACCGTCGCGGTGACCCCGCTGGCCGTGCACCGGGAGGTGGAGAGCTACACCGTCACGCTCACCCACCTCGACCGCAGCGGCGAGCCGGGCGGCGACTACTCGACCACCCTGGTCGACCTCGCCGACGGCGACGTGCGCGACGTGTTCGAGGCCGACGGCGTCGTCGAACTCCGGGTCCCCAAGGGCAGGTACGGGCTGGGCAGCGTCTTCTTCGAGCCGGGCCCGGACGGGGAGTCGGGCGGCCTGGCCATGCTCGCCCAGCCGGAACTGGTGGTCGACGGCGACACCGCGGTCACCGTCGACCTGCGGAAGGCCAAGCCGGTACGGATGACCGTGCCGCAGGCCGACGCCAAGGTCTCCCTGGTCGACATCAGCGCCAACTACCTGCTGCCCGACGACGGCAGCTACGGCTTCGGCATCGTCTCCTTCGACACCTTCGACGGGCTGTCCACCGGGCAACTCGGCAGGGCGGTGCCGGCCGACGAGTTCGTCGCCACCTTCAACAGCCAGTGGGCCGACCGGGAGGCCGAGGTCAGCCCCTACCTGTACGCGCTGGGCGAGGTCGTGCCGGGCAAGCTGCCCAGCGGGCTGGTACGCGACTACCGGCGGGGCGACCTGGCCACGGTGGTGCACAAGTTCCGTGACCCGTACCCCAAGATGGAAGCCGAGCGGCTGGTCTTCCCGGACAGCGGCTACAACCTCGGCGGCTGGGCGGTCGTCCTGCCCACCGACCTGCCCGGCCAGCGCACCGAGCACTACAGCACCAGGGGGATGCGCTGGGAGTCCGAGCTGGACTTCGGCGTCCGCGACCCGGAAGCGGGCTGGCTCGACGTCCAGGCGGTCCTGGTGACCCCGCCCACGAAGTACCAGCCCGGCCGGCGGGCCACCGAGACCTGGGGTGCGGCGCCGCTCGGGCCGTCCCTGCCCGCCCCGCGCTGGCCGGGGGACGGTGTCACCCGGACCGGGGACACCATCCTGGTGAGCGTGGCGCTGCACGCCGACGCGGCCGGGCACCCCGGCGGGTCACTGACCGACAGCGCACGTACCGCGCTGTGGCGCAACGGCACGCTGGTGGAGGAGACCGACAACCCGGGGTACGGCGAGTTCACCGTGCCGAAGGCGGCCGGCGACTACAAGCTGACCGTCGCGGCGACGCGGAGCCTCACCGACCTCGGCACCGAGGTGGAGGCGAGCTGGACGTTCCGCTCCGGGCACGTGGCAGGTGACACGCCGAAGCCGCTGCCGCTGTCGGAGATCCGGTTTACCCCGCAGCTCAGGGCCGACAATACCGCCCCGGCCGGGCAGGTCTTCGCCGTCCCGGTGCAGGTACGACGGCAGCCGGGCGCCGGCACCGCCAAGCTGGCGAAGCTCGGCGTCGACGTGTCGTACGACGGGGGGAGGACCTGGCGACGGGCGACCGTGGTGAAGGTGCCGGGCCAGGGCACGGTGGCGCTGGTCAGGCACCCGGCGGGGGCCGGCTACGCGTCCCTGCGGGCGACCGCCCGGGACACCGAGGGCAACACCGCGAGCACCCGGATCATCCAGGCGTACCGCCTGAAGTGAGCCGGAACCGCCGGGTCCGCTCCCAGGCGGGCCCGGCGGGGTGGCCGGGGTCGGGGCGCGTGCGCCCCGACCCCGGTCAGTCGTTGGCGTGCAGGGCGGCGTTGAGCGTGATGCCCTGGCCGGTGCGCGGCTTCGCCTCCAGCGCCCCGGTCACCGAGTTGCGCCAGAACAGCAGGCCGTCGACGCCGGACAACTCGCGGGCCTTCACCACCCGACCGTCCGGCAGCGTGATTTTCGAGGCGGCGGTGACGTAGCAGCCCGCCTCGACCACGCAGTCGTCGCCGAGCGAGATGCCGACCCCGGCGTTCGCGCCGATCAGGCTCCGTGCCCCGATGCGCACCCGGTCGGTGCCGCCGCCGGAGAGGGTGCCCATGATCGACGCGCCGCCGCCGATGTCGGAGCCGTCACCGACCACCACGCCCTGCACGATCCGGCCCTCGACCATCGAGGCGCCAAGCGTGCCGGCGTTGAAGTTGACGAAGCCCTCGTGCATCACGGTGGTGCCGGCGGCGAGGTGCGCGCCGAGCCGGACCCGGTCCGCGTCGGCGATCCGCACCCCGGCGGGCACCACGTAGTCGGTCATCCGGGGGAACTTGTCCACCCCGTACACGGCCAGGTGGCGGCCGGCGGCCCGCTCGATCACCCGCAGCTCGTCCACCCGGCCGGGCGGGCACGGGCCGGCCGAGGTCCAGGCGACGTTCGCCAGGTGGCCGAAGATGCCGTCGAGGTTCAGCTCGTTGGGCCGCACCAGGCGGTGGGAGAGCAGGTGCAGCCGCAGGTACGCGTCGGCGGCGTCCTTGATCGGCTCGTCCAGCGCGCCGATCACGGTGACCACCTGCACCGTACGCAGACCCGGCAGGGCCCGCTCGCCGATCGCGCCGGGCGGCAGGTCCAGCACGTCGGCCTGGTCCTCGCCGGGGACCAGCGGCAGCTCACCCAGACCGAGCTTGCCGGTCGGGTACCAGGTGTCGAGCACCTGCTCGGCGGCGGTCACGGTGGCCAGGCCGATACCCCAGGCGGATTGGGACGTCACTGTTCTACCCTCTCGTTCGCGGCTGCGGGGCCGGTGGGCTCACCCCTCACACCCACCGTCCAGGACGGTACCGTGCGAATCATGGAGAACCCGCTGACCCCCGAGGTCCTGGCCGATCCGGTGGCACTGACCCGCGCCCTCGTCGACATCGAGTCCGTCTCCCTCGACGAGAAGGCCATCGCCGACTGTGTCGAGGAGGTGCTGCGCCGGGTGCCGCACCTGAGCACCTTCCGGCACGGCAACACCGTGATGGCGCGGACGGATCTCGGCCGGTCCTCGCGGGTGGTGCTCGCCGGGCACCTGGACACGGTGCCGCACAACGACAACTTCCCGTCGACCATGCGCGGGGACCTGATGTACGGCTGCGGCACCTCCGACATGAAGTCCGGGGTGGCCTTCGCGCTGCACCTGGCGGTGACCCTGCCCGACCCCCGGTACGACGTGACGTACTTCTTCTACGAGGCCGAGGAGATCGAGTCCCGGTACAACGGGCTCACCCTGGTCGCCGAGGCCCACCCCGAGTGGCTCCGGGCCGACTTCGCGGTGCTGCTGGAACCGACGTACGGCATCGTCGAGGCCGGCTGCCAGGGCACCATGCGGGCGATCGTCACGGTGCCGGGCGAACGCGCCCACGTGGCCCGGTCCTGGCGCGGGGTCAACGCCATCCACGGCGCGGGCGAGGTGCTCCGCCGCCTCGGCGAGTACCGGGCCCGGCGGGTCACCATCGACGGCTGCGACTACCGCGAGGGCCTCAACGCGGTACGGATCGACGGCGGCGTGGCCGGCAACGTCGTCCCCGACCGCTGCGAGATCGAGATCAACTACCGGTACGCCCCGGACCGTGACCCGGCGGCGGCCGAGGCGCACCTGCGGGAGGTCTTCGCCGGCTACGACCTGGCGATCACCGACGCGGCGGCCGGCGCGGCCCCGGGACTCGACGCGCCGGTGGCCCAGGAGTTCCTGGCGGCCGTGGGTGCCGCCCCGATCGGCAAGCTGGGCTGGACCGACGTGGCCCGGTTCGCGGCGATGGGCATCCCCGCGCTGAACTTCGGCCCCGGCGACCCCAACCTCGCCCACCACAGGGACGAACACGTCGAACTCACCAAGATCCGCGACGGCGCCGCCACCCTCCACCGCTGGCTGGCCCCCGCCTGACCACCCCACCCCGGCCGGTCCCGCCCCGCCCGGCCTCGGCCGGCCCCGGTGATCAAGAGGTTTGCGTCATCGAGAGCGCTCTCCCGTGACGCAAACCTCTTGATCACCGGGGGGCAACGGCGTCGGGCGGCGGGGCCGGCAGGGTGCGGTGGGTGTGGTGAGGCCCCCGGGGTCGGGGGACCGCGGGGGCCTCGGTTCGTACGGGTGAAGGTCCGGATGGCCGGCCAGGGGTGTGAGGCGGCGGCCGGCCGGGTGACGCGGGTCGGGCCGGTGCTGTCAGACCGTGGTGAGACGGGGACTGTCGGGCTCGGTGGGCTCGACGGACGGGGCTGCCGGCTCCACCGGCACCTCCAACTGTCGGGCGCGGCGGCGCTCGGCCACCACCTCGTTGATCCTTCGCTGCATCTGCCGACGGATCCGCATCCGTTCGTTGTTGCTGATCACGCTTGCTCCTCCCCCGAAGGCGCGCGCCGGGCCATACCCGGTATGTGAATAGTAAGACGTACGGGCGACAGAATTAGTTGCCCAAGATCGCGAACTTTTTCTCCGACCCGTCGGCCGGCACCGCCCTGACGTGCGTCTCCACTACGGTGGCTGTCATGAGTCAGACCAACGGGCGGCAGTCTGGCCGCGATCCGGAGCGGCACCGGGGGGCGGTCACGCTGCGCCGTGGCGCGATCCCCACCAGCACGGCTGACCAGCGGTTGCTCGACTCCCGGGGACGCAGCGACTGGAAGACCAAGGACGCCTGGCGCGCGCTGCGCATCCTCGCCGAGTTCGTCGAGGGCTTCGACACGCTTGCCGACCTGCCGCCCGCCGTGAGCGTCTTCGGCTCCGCGCGTAGTAAACCCGACAGTCCGGAGTGCCGGCTGGCCGAGGAGTTGGGCGCGGGTCTCGCCCGGGCCGGATACGCGGTGATCACCGGCGGTGGACCCGGTGTGATGGAGGCGGCCAACCGGGGGGCCAGCGAGGCCGGCGGCCTCTCCGTCGGGCTGGGCATCGAACTCCCCTTCGAGCAGGGGCTCAACGACTGGGTCGACCTGGCCATCGACTTCCGTTACTTCTTCGCCCGCAAGACCATGTTCGTCAAGTACGCCCAGGCGTTCGTCGTGCTGCCGGGTGGGTTCGGCACCATGGACGAGCTGTTCGAGGCGTTGACGCTGGTGCAGACCGGCAAGGTGACCCGGTTCCCGGTGGTGCTGATGGGCACCGACTACTGGCGGGGCCTACTCGACTGGCTGCGGGACAGCATGGCCGCCGAGGGCAAGATCGGCCCGGTGGACCTGGAGCTGATCTGCCTCACCGACGACGTGGACGCCGCGGTCCGGCACATCGTCGAGGCCGAGGCGGCGCTCGCCGCCGACCAGGAGGCGGTCCGCGAGGCGGCGGTGGCGCGTACCGCCGCCGACCAGCAGGCCGCCCGCCGGGCCGCCGACACCGCCACCCCCTCCCCGGGTACGGCGTCCAACGGCACCGGGTCCGGCGGCGCGGGCCGGGGCGTCGTCGACGGTGGGGAGGACTGAGCCGGTGGCGGCGATCTGTGTGTTCTGCGCGTCCTCCCGCACCCTCGACCAGCGCTGGCTGGATCTGGCCGCCGAGACCGGGGCGGAGCTGGCCCGGCGCGGGCACACGCTGGTCAGCGGCGGCGGCTGCGTCGGCATGATGGGCGCGCTCGTCGACGGGGCGCGGGCGGCCGGCGGGCGTACCGTCGGGGTGATCCCGCAGGCGCTGGTGGACCTGGAGGTCGCCGACCTGGCCTCGGACGAACTGCTGGTCACCGACGGCATGGCCAGCCGCAAGACCGTCATGATCGAGAAGTCGGACGCGTTCCTCACCCTGCCCGGCGGCCTGGGCACCCTGGACGAGCTGTTCGAGGTCTGGACCACCGCCACCCTGGCCATGCACGCCAAGCCGATGGTGCTGGTCGACACCGACGGCTTCTACCGCCCGCTGCTCGACTGGCTGGGCACGATCACCGACCAGACCTTCCTGAAGCCGGCCGGCCTGGACCTGCTCGCGGTCACCCCGACCGTCGCCACCGCGATCGACGCCCTGGAAGCCCGGCTGCCCTGACCGAGGGGCCGGGCCGGGGCGGGTCACGCCGGGCCGGGCCGGGTCACGCCGCGTCGGTCCGCGCCGGGACAGGCCGGGCCGCGCCGCGTCGGAACCTGGCGGGGTGGTGCGGTGGGTGGTGTCGTACCGACATGGTGGGATGTGGGGGTGCAGGGGTACCGGCTGGTGCGCCGACCTGCCGGACCGGGCCCGCACGACGGGCGGTCCGCCGCGAGCGTTCGGGGGGACGGTCGGCACGGCGGGCCGGCCGAGGGGCCGGTGCGGGCCGGTGCGGGCGTCGAGGGGGAGCCGCGGCCCGGGGGGTCGGCGGGTGATGTCGCGCGCCCCGAGGAGAGGCCACCGGTCCGGGGTCCGGCGGGCGACGACCTGCGCCCCGACGGGCGACTTCACGATCCGCTCCAGGCGCAGGTGGTGGCGCACACCGACGGGCCGATGCTGGTCCTCGGCGGGCCGGGCACCGGCAAGACCGGCACGCTGGTCGAGGCGGTCGCCGCCCGGGTCGCCGAGGGGGTCGACCCGGAACGCCTGCTGGTGCTCACCTTCAGCCGCCGGCAGGCCACCGGGCTGCGGCACCGGATCGAGGCCCGGATCGCCGCCGACGGCCACCGGGTGCTGCGGGAGCCGCTGGTCCGCACCTTCCCGGCGTACGCCTTCGGGCTGCTGCGCCGGGCCGCCGCCGAGCGGGGTGAACCGTCCCCCCGGCTGCTCACCGGCCCCGAACAGGATCTGATCATCCGGGAGTTGCTCGACGTCGTCGGCGGCGAATCCGACGACGACCCGGTCGGCTGGCCGGACGACCTGCTCCCCGCCCTGCGTACCCGGGCGTTCGCCGCCCAGTTGCGTGACCTGCTGATGCGGGCCGCCGAACGCGGCGTCGGACCGGTCGAGCTGGCCCGGCTGGGGGAGAAGCTGGGCCGCGCCGACTGGCCGGCCGCCGCCCGGTTCCTGCGGGAGTACGTCGCCGTCCTCGCCCTGCGCGACGTCGGCAACCGGGGTTCCGTGGCGTACGACCCGGCCGAGCTGGTGCGGGCGGCCACCGGCATGCTCCTCGACGATCCGGAGCTGTTGGCGGCCGAGCGTCGTCGGCTGGCCCACGTCTACGTCGACGAGCTGGCCGACACCGACCCGGCCCAACAGGACCTGCTGGCCGTCCTGGCCGGGGGCGGCCGTTCCCTGGTGGCGTTCGCCGACCCGGACTCCTCCACGTACGCCTTCCGGGGTGCCGACCCGGCCGTGGTGACCGCCTTTCCGCACCGGTTCCGGACGGCCTCGGGGGCACCGGCGGCGCAGGTCACCCTCACCACCTCGTACCGGGCCGGTGCGGTGCTGCTCGGTGCCACCGGTCGACTCGCCCGGCGGCTGCGTGGCCCGGCCGGGCACCGGCGGCTGCGACCCCTGCCCGACGCGCCGCCCGGCAGCGTCGAGGTGCGCACCTTCCGCTCGGCCACCAGCGAGGCCGCCTGGCTGGCCCACGCGCTGCGCTCCGCCCACCTGCTCGACGGGGTGCCCTGGTCGGCGATGGCGGTGCTGGTCCGCTCGACCCACCTGCACCTGCCGTCGCTGCGCCGGGCGCTGCACACCGCCGGGGTGCCCACCGTCGTGCACGGCGAGGACCTGCCGCTGCACCTGCAACCGGCGGTCGCCCCGCTGCTGCTCCTGCTGCGCTGCGCGCTCGAACCGGCCCGGCTCGACGAGGAGTCCGCGATCGCGTTGCTGCACTCGCCGCTGGGTGGGGCCGACCCGCTCGCCGAGCGGCGGCTGCGCCAGGGGCTGCGGGCGCTCGCGCTGGCCCGGGGCGACCGGCGGCCCTCCGGCGAGCTGATCGTCGAGGCGCTCGCCGACCCGGCGGAGCTGGCCGGCATCGAACGGCGCTGGGTCGAACCGGCCCGTACGGTGGCTGAGCTGCTCGCCACCGCGCGGACGGCGGCGGCCGTGCCCGGGGCGACCGCCGAGGACGTGCTGTGGGCGGTGTGGGACGCCAGCGGGCTCGCCGAACGCTGGGCGGGGGCGATCAACCGGGGGCGGGCGGCCACCGGGGAGCACGAGACCGCCCAGCGCTGGCGGGCCGAGGCCGCCGACCGGGACCTCGACGCGGTGCTCGTGCTCTTCGACGCGGCGGCCCGGTTCGTCGACCGGCTGCCCGGCGCGCGGACCGAGGTCTTCCTCGACCACGTCCTCGGCCAGGACCTGCCGGCCGACACCCTGGCGGCCAGCGCCGACCGGGGCGAGGCGATGCGCCTGCTCACCGCGCACGCCGCCAAGGGCCTGGAGTGGGACCTGGTCGCGGTGGCCGGCGTGCAGGAGGGCGTCTGGCCCGACCTGCGGCTGCGGGGCAGCCTGCTCGGCTCGGAACGGCTGGTCGACGTGCTGGTCGGCCGGGCGGACGGCACCGGCACCCGGGCCAGCCTGGTCGGGCAGACCTCCGCGCTGCTCGACGAGGAACGCCGGCTGTTCCACGTCGCGGTGACCCGGGCCCGGCGGCGGCTGCTGGTCACCGCCGTCGCCTCGGCGGCGGTCGGCGGCGACGACCACGAGGAGCAGCCCAGCCGCTTCCTGCACGAACTCGGCGTCACCGACCAGGACGGAGACGGCCCCACCGGAGACGGCCCCACCGGAGACGGCCCCACCGGAGACGGCCCTGCCGGAATCGGCCCCACCCCGGTCACCCCCGACGGTGGCCCCACCACCCCACCCGGCCCCGCTGTCGCCGCCGTCGGCGTGGAGGATCAGAGATCCTGGCAGGAAACGGCCCCCGGAGGGGCACTTTCCCTCCAGGATCCGGGTGCTGCCCACCGTGGCGGGAGCGAAGCGGGCCGGTCATCCGACGGGGAACCCGGGGAGCCGGGTGAGGACGTGTCCGGGGAACCGGGGGAGGGGGCGTCCCGGGAACTTCCCGTCGGGCGGCCGCCCCGGGCGCTCACCCTCTCCGCGCTGGTGGCGGAGCTGCGTACCGCGATCGTCGATCCGGCGGCGTCGGTGGCCCGGCGGCGCGCGGCGGCGGCCGAACTGGCCCGGCTGGCCGCCGCCGGCATCCCCGGCGCGCACCCGGACGACTGGTGGGGCCTGCGCAGCCTCTCCGACGACCGGCCGCTGGTGGATGAGGGTGAACCGGTGCGGGTCACCCCGTCGGGGATGGAGAGCGCGCTGCGGTGCAGCCTGCGCTGGCTGCTGGAGCGGCACGGCGGCAGTGGGCCGGCCAGCGCCGCGCAGGGCGTCGGCAACCTGGTGCACGCCGCCGCGATGCTGGCCGAGGACGCCAGCGCCGACCGGACGGCCCTGCTGGAGTACGTGGCCGCCCGGTTCGACGCGATCGAGCTGGCCGCGCGTTGGATGGTCGGCCCGGAACGGGAACGCGCCGAGGCCATGGTGGACAAGCTGCTGCGCTGGCTGGCCGGCAACCCGCGCCGGCTGCTCGCCATCGAGCACGAGTTCGCGGTCCGCCTCGACGACCCGACCCGCCCGGTCGAGCTGACCGGCCGGGTCGACCGGCTGGAGGTCGACGCCGACGGGCGGCTCGTGGTGATCGACCTCAAGACCGGCAAGTCGACGGCGGTCACCGAGCGGGAGATGGCCGAGCATCCGCAGCTCGGGGCGTACCAGGCGGCGGTGGAGGCGGGCGGGTTCGCCGAGTTCGGCGACGAGGCCGGGGGCGCGGCGCTGGTGCAGCTCGGCACCGGCGCGAAGGACGCGCGCGAGCAGACCCAGCCCGCCGCCGGGCAGGGTCCCGAGGCGGGCTGGGCCACCGCCCTGGTCCGGCGCACCGCCGATACGATGGCCGCCTCGACCTTCGCCGCCGTCGCCAACGCGAAGTGCCGGGTCTGCCCGGTGCGGACCAGTTGCCCGGTCTCCGGGCAGGGCCGGCAGGTCGTGGAGCCGCCGGCCACCGGCCATGAGGTGCAGCGGTGACCCAGCCGACCCTGTTCAGCGCCGCCACCCCCGCGCCGCGCGCCGCCGACGCCGGGCCGCGCTACACGCCGGTGGAGCTGGCCCGGCTGCTGCGACTGCCCGCCCCCACGGCCGAACAGGCCGCGATCATCGCGGCGCCGGTCGCGCCGCTGCTGGTGGTGGCGGGCGCCGGTTCGGGCAAGACCGAGACGATGGCCGCCCGGGTGGTCTGGCTGGTCGCCAACTCGTACGTGCGCCCGGAGCAGATCCTCGGGCTGACCTTCACCCGCAAGGCGGCCGGTGAGCTGGCGCACCGGGTGCGTACCCGGCTGGACCAGTTGGTGCGGCGGCTCGGCCGGCGGGCCCGCAACCCGCTCGACGATCCGCTGGCCGGCGAGCCCACCGTCGCCACCTACCACTCGTACGCCGGGCGGATCGTCACCGAGCACGGGCTGCGGGCGGGCTACGAGCCGACCACCCGGCTGCTCACCGAGGCGTCCCGCTGGCAGCTCGTCGACCTGCTGGTCCGCAACTACGACGGCGACATGTCCGAGGTCGACCGGATGCCCAGCACCATCACCGACGCCGTGCTCGCGCTGGCCGGCGAGCTGGACGAGCACCTGGTCGACCCGGACACGCTGGCCGCCTGGACGGGCCGGTTCTTCGCCGAGGTGCAGTCCCACCCGGGCCGCGTCTACGCCGACGTGCGCAGGGCGCTCCAGCTCCAGCGGACCCGGCTCAAGCTGCTGCCGCTGGTGCGGGCGTACGCCCGGCGCAAGGACGACTTCGAGGCGATGGACTTCGCCGACCAGCTCGCCCGCGCCGCCCGGGTGGCCCGCGACCACCCGGCGGTCGGCGCGGTCGAGCGGGACCGTTACCGGGTGGTGCTGCTCGACGAGTACCAGGACACCAGCCACGCCCAGGTGGTGCTGCTCAACCACCTCTTCGGCGGCGGTCACCCGGTCACCGCCGTCGGCGACCCCTGCCAGTCGATCTACGGCTGGCGGGGGGCCAGCGCCGGCACGCTCGACCGGTTCCCCACCGACTTCGCCCGCGCCGACGGCACCCCCGCCGACGCGATGAGCCTCACCACCAGTTGGCGTAACCGGCCGGAGATCCTCGGGGTGGCCAACGCGCTGTCGGTGCCGCTGCGGGCGGCCGGCGCCCGGGTGCCGGAGCTGCACGCCGCGTTGAGCGTCCGCGACCCGATCCCGCACCGCAGCCCGCGCGGGCGGGCCGCCGGCACCGTGCACTGCGCGCTGCTGCCCACGTACGTCGACGAGGCGGACTGGATCGCCGACAGCGTGCTCGCCGCCTGGCGGGGGGCGGCCCGGATGCCCGGCGCGCTGCCCGAGCACATCCCGGTGCCGCAGCGCCCCTCCACCGCAGTGCTGGTCCGGGTCCGCAGCCAGATCCCGGCGATCGAGGCGGCCCTGCGGGCCCGGGGGCTGCCGGTCGAGGTGGTCGGCCTGGGCGGGCTGCTGGACACTCCCGAGGTACGGGACGTGGTCTGCACCCTGCGGGTGCTCGCCGACCCGACCGACGGCGCGGCGCTGCTGCGCCTGCTGACCGGGGCGCGCTGGCGGATCGGGCCGCGTGACCTGGTGGCCCTGCACCGGCGGGCGCGCGCCATCGCCCGCGCCCGCCGGGAGGTGACCGGCGACGACGGGCCGGAGATCGTGGTGGACGCCCTCGACGAGGCGACCCTGGTGGAGGCGCTGGCCGATCTCGGGCCGGCGCAGGCGTACTCGGCGGAGGGCTACGCGCGGCTGCGGTCGTACGGGATGGAACTGGCCCTGCTGCGCTACCGGCTGGACCAGACGCTGCCGGAGCTGATCGCGGACGTGGAACGCACCATCGGGCTGGACGTCGAGGTGGCGGTCCGGGCCGGCCGGGACGGCACCGGCGACGCCGGACTGGCCCGGGGGCACCTGGACGCGCTCGGTGACGTGGCGGCCCGGTTCAGCGGCGAGACCCCGGCGGCGACGCTCGCCGGTTTCCTGGCCTACCTGGCCGCCGCCGAGGACGAGGAGCGGGGGCTGTCCCCGGGCGAGGTGGAGGTGGTCGACGGCGCGGTGCAGGTGCTCACCGCGCACGCCGCCAAGGGCCTGGAGTGGGACGTCGTCGCGGTCGCCGGGCTGACCCGGGGCGGCTGGCCCGGTCAGGTCCGCAACTCCGACCACTGGCTGGGCGGGCTCGGGGTGCTGCCGTTCCCGCTGCGCGGCGACGCCGACGGGCTGCCCGTGCTCGACCTCGCGGAGGTGACCGACCAGCGCGGGGTGGCGCGGGCGGTGACCGACTTCACCGACGCCTGGCGGGCGCACGACGAACGCGAGGAACGCCGGCTGGCGTACGTGGCGGTGACCCGGCCCCGGCGGCTGCTGCTCTGCTCCGGGTACTGGTGGGGGGAGGGGACCAAGCGGTTCCGCGGCCCGTCGGTGCTGCTCCGCGAGGTGTACGACGCCTGCCTGGCCGGTGGGGACGGCCTGCTGATCGACGAGTGGGCGCCCGAACCGGCGGGTGACGCGGTCAATCCGACCACCGCGCTGGTGTTGCGGGCGGAGTGGCCGGCCGACCCGCTGGGCCCGCGCCGACCGGCGCTGACCGAGGCGGCGGCCCTGGTCCGCCGCTTCCTCGCCGATCCCGACGCGGCCCACCGTGCTCCCGCCCCCGGCACCCCGGCGGCGACGGGTCCACAGTCGGTGGACCAGGCGGCTGCGGGCCCACCGGCGACGGGTGCGCAGGCGGCTGATCCGCAGCCGGCGGGCGGGGAAGGGGCTGCTCCGGAGCCCGATCCGGAGGTGGTGCGGTGGCGGCGGGAGGCGGACCTGCTGCTGGCCGAGCGGGCGGAGCTGCTGCGGCAGGCCGAGGCGGTCGAGGTGACGCTGCCCGACCACCTGTCGGTGACCCAGCTGGTGGCCCTGCGCCGGGACCCGGCCCAACTGGCCCGTACGCTGCGCCGGCCGATGCCCACCCCACCCAGCCCGTACGCCAGGCGGGGCACCGCCTTCCACGCCTGGCTGGAGTCCCGGTTCGGCATCGACCGGCTGCTCGACGTGGACGAGTTGCCGGGTGCCGCCGACGCGGACGCCGCGCCCGACGGGGCGCTGGCCGAGCTCCAGGAACGCTTCCTGGCCAGCGAGTGGGCCGATCGGGTGCCGGTGGAGGTGGAGGTGCCGTTCGCCACGGTGCTGGCCGGGGTGGTGGTCCGGGGCCGGATGGACGCCGTCTTCTCCCGCCCCGGCGGCCGGTACGACGTGGTCGACTGGAAGACCGGACGGCAGCCGACCGGCGCGGAGGCCGAGGTGGTCGCGGTGCAGCTCGCCGTCTACCGGCTGGCCTGGGCGGAGCTGGCCGGGGTGCCGGTGGACCGGGTGGGGGCCGCCTTCCACTACGTCCGGGAGGGGGTGACGGTGCGCCCGGCCGACCTGCTGGACGCCGACGGGCTGACCGCGATCATCGCCGGGTTGCCGGAAAATCAGGTGGGGGGTGGCGCGGCGGCAGATCCGTGGTAAGTTGCTCTTGTTGCAGTTTTGGTTTCCAGAGACTCTGTGTGCGCCTGGCGGATTGTGGCCCCAGGCGCTCTTTGTTGTGTCCGGAGTTCTCCGGGCGGGGCGACCAAAAACAACAGGCGATTCGCGCATCCCGCGCGGAGCGCTACTCTTCGGGCCCGCAACAGGTGCGGGTCCGACGTTCCGTCAAGGAGACGAAACAGATGGCAATTGGCACCGTCAAGTGGTTCAACGCTGACAAGGGCTTCGGCTTCATCACCCCGGACGGCGGCGGCGCCGACGTCTTCGCCCACTTCTCGGCGATCCAGACCTCCGGCTACCGGAGCCTGGACGAGAACCAGCGGGTCGAGTTCGAGGTGACCCAGGGCCAGAAGGGCCCGCAGGCGGAGAACATCCGTCCGCTCTGATCTTCGGATCGTCCGGTAACACCCTCCGGGTCCTCCGGACCCGGTGACGGACCGGTCCGCCGCGCCGCCCCCCGCTCCGGCGGGACGCGGCGTGCTGCGGCGGACCGGCTCCCGTAACCCATCGGTTCGTGCTTGTGAGTCCCCGACGGACAGCTCCGTCGGCGACCGCGCCGGCTCCCGGCGCCCTCCCTCGACACGTGCCGCGTCGAGGAAGGCCATTTCCGCATGACCATGACCGTTCCCACCTTCGCCGCGACCGGCCTCGCGCCGGCGCTGCTCGCCGAGCTGACCGCGCAGGGCATCACCGAGCCGTTCCCGATCCAGGCGGCCACCCTGCCGGATTCGTTGGCCGGCCGGGACGTGCTCGGCCGGGGCCGCACCGGCTCCGGCAAGACCCTCGCCTTCGGGCTCCCGCTGCTGCACCGCACCGCCGGACACCGGGCCCGCCCCGGCCGGCCGCTCGCCCTGGTGCTGGTCCCCACCCGGGAGCTGGCCGCCCAGGTCACCACGGCACTGACCCCGTACGCCCGGGCGCTGGGGTTGCGCTGTGTCACCGTCGTGGGTGGCCTGTCCCTGCAACGGCAGGCGGACGCGCTGCGCGCCGGGGCCGAGGTGCTGGTCGCCACCCCGGGCCGGCTGCACGACCTGATCAACCGGGGTGACGCCCGGCTCGACCAGGTCGCCGTCACCGTGCTCGACGAGGCCGACCAGATGGCCGACATGGGCTTCCTGCCGCAGGTGACCAAGCTGCTGGAGCAGGTCGCCCCGAACGGCCAGCGGATGCTCTTCTCGGCGACCCTCGACGGCGGGGTGGACCGCCTCGTGCGCCGGTTCCTCAGCAACCCGGTGTCGCACTCGGTGGACCCGGGCACCGCCACGGTGACCGCGATGACCCACCACGTCCTGCACGTCGACGCGGCCGACAAGCCCGCCGCGCTGACCCAGATCGCCGCCCGTGAGGGCCGCACCATCCTGTTCATGGCGACCAAGCACCGCGCCGACCGGATGGCCCGGCAACTGCTCGCCAAGGGCGTACGTGCCGCGGCGCTGCACGGGGGGAAGTCCCAGCCGCAGCGCACCCGCATCCTGGAGCAGTTCCGCACCGGCCAGGTGACCGCGCTGGTCGCCACCGACGTGGCGGCCCGGGGCATCCACGTCGACGGCCTCGACATGGTGGTCAACGTGGACCCGCCGACCGAGGCGAAGGACTACCTGCACCGGGGTGGCCGGACCGCGCGGGCCGGTGAGGCCGGTCAGGTGGTCACCCTGGTCCTGCCGGAGCAGCGTCGGGACGTCTCCCGGCTGATGAGCGTCGCCGGTATCACCCCGCAGTCGACCCAGGTACGCCTCGGCGACGGCGCGCTGGCCCGGGTGACCGGGGCCCGTGAGCCGTCCGGCGTGCCGGTGACCATCGTCGCCCCGACGCCCGCCCCGGCCGCCCGGTCCCGTGCCGGTGGCGAGGGCGGTCGGTCCCGTACCGCCGGCGGTGAGGGCGGTCGGTCTCACGCTGCCGGTGGTGAGGGCGGCCGTTCGCGGGCCGCCGTCGGTGGTGGCGGCGAGGGTGGCCGCCCGCACCGGACGTCGGGCCGGTCCCGTCGCCCGCGTCGCCCCCGTACCGCCTGACCGTCGCGTTCCCGGTCCGCCGCTGGCGGCACCGCGACCGCTCGGCGGAGATCGACTCAACGGGGCCGATGTTGCGGGTGTAGGCGTGTTGCGGATGCCGCGACATCGGCTCACCTGAGTCGGTGCGGTCGCGTGTCGTCGCAGTTCGGGGACGGTGCGGGGTCGGGTGCGGACCCTCGGTGATCATGCGTCGGGTTGGGTCGGCTTGCCGGCTCTATTGCGTCCGATCGGTGACTGTTCCATGCGGTCCGGCTGGTCGAAGCTTGCTCCCGGGGGAAGAACCGGCCGGCACGGTCGGGCACGGGAGGGGTGACCATGGGGGGCGACGCCGAGTCGGGGGCGGGGCGCGAGCTACTGGTGGTGTTCGCCGTGGCGGGTGCCGGGCTCCTGCTCGCCATGGTCGCGGCGTTCGCACCCTGGCACCCGAGGCCGGGGCGCGCCGCCCCGGCCGGGCTGGTCGAACTGCACAGCCCCGACGAGGGGCGTCCGCCGACGGTCGAGCTGACCGCCGGCTGAGGCTCCCGCGGGAGAGTTAGGTCCGGGCGTCCCGTCCGACCGCCGGGTCCTGGGGGACCGACGGCCGGACGGGCAACCCGTCAGCGGGCCGGGGCCTGCTCCTGCTCCTGGTGGGTGAGCAGGTCGGTCAGCGTGGTCCGGTCCACCACCACGGCGATCGCACCGTCCACCGCGAGCCACACGTCGCGCAGGCCGGCGGCCACCCCGTGGTAGCCGGCGTCCTCGGCGGGCAGCCCCCGTACGGTGGTCAGGGAACCACCGACGGCGCGCAGCACGTCCCCGACGCTGATCTGCGAGGCGGGACGGGTCAGCGCGTAGCCACCCTCGGTGCCCCGGTGACTGTGCAGCAGGCCGGCGCGGCGCAGGTCGAGCAGGATGCCCTGCAGGAAGCTCAGCGGGATGCCCTGCGCCCGCGCCAGGCTCGCCGCCTTGACCAGTTCCCCACCGCCGTCAGGTCGGCTGCCGTCGCCGCCGTCGGGGCGGGTGGTCCCGCCGTCGGGGCGGGTGGTCCCGCCGCCGCCCGCGGCGACGGCGAGCATGGCCCGGAGCGCGTAGTCGCTGCGCGCGGAGATGTACACGTCACTGACCAGCCTGGTCCAGTACGCCCCAGCGGCGGCGGATCGCCCGGTCGGCCGCCCCGAACGCGGCGTCGACCACCAACCCGACGACCAGGATGACGATCATCGTGGAGAGCAGCCAGGGCGCGTCGGACAACTCCCGGGAGTAGGTGAGCTGGGCTCCCAGGGACGTCTGCGAGATGCCGACCACCAGCAGCTCACCGGCCATCAGGCTGCGCCAGGAGAAGGCCCAGCCCTGCTTGAGCCCGGCGACGATGGCGGGCAGCGCGGCCGGCGCGATGACGTACCGGTAGAGGTTCAGCCCGCGCGCGCCGAGGTTGCGTCCGGCCCGGACCAGCAGCGGCGGCACGTAGTCGACGCCGCTGATCACCCCGTTGGCGATGGACGGCGCGGCACCGAGCACCACCACGAAGAAGATCGCCTTCTCGCTCAGCTCGAACAGCAGGATGGCCAGCGGGAACCAGGCGATCGACGGCATCGTCTGCAACGCGGTGATCATCGAGCCGATCGCCGCCCGCAGCACCTTCGACCGGGCCACCGCCAGGCCGACGAGCAGGCCGACCGCGACCGAGAAGACGTAGCCGAGCGCGGCCCGTTGCAGGGTGGTGGCGAGCCCGTCCCAGAGCTGCCGCCCGCCGGCCTGCCGGGCCAGTTCCTCGGCGACGGTGACCGGGCCGGGCAGCGAGTACGGCGGCTTCCACCCGCTCCAGACCACCACCTGCCACAGCCCGATGGCGATGGCGAGCGCGGCGAGCTTGGGCCAGGTGGACGCCCAGAGCCGGGCACCCCGGGAGACCTCCTTCTCCCGGCCGGCGATCTCCAGGGCGTCGAGCCCGGAGATCTCCGCGTCGGTACGGGCCGCGCCGGTCAGGGTGTCATTTGCCATGGCGGCCCACCTCGGTACGGAGTCGGTCGGTGACCTCGGAGGCGATCGCGGCGACCTCGGGGGAGTCGATGCGCCGGGGTCGGGGCACGTTCACCTCCGTGGACCAGATGATCCGCCCGGGCCGGCTGCTGAGCAGGATGATCCGGTCGGCGAGCCGGGCCGCCTCCCGGACGTTGTGCGTCACGAACAGCACGGTGAGCTGCCGTTCCGCCCAGATGCGTTCGAGTTCGTCGTGCAGGATGTCCCGGGTCATCGCGTCGAGCGCGCCGAACGGCTCGTCCATCAGCAGGACCGGGGTGTCCAGGGCGAGGGTGCGGGCCAGGGCGACCCGCTGCCGCATGCCGCCGGACAGCTCGTGCGGCCGCTTGCGGCCGAAGTCGGACAGGTGGACGGTGCGCAGCAGCTCCGCCACCCGTTCCCGACGCTCGGCCCGGGGCAGCCCGCGCAGCTTCAACGGCACCTCGACGTTGGCCTCGACGGTCAGCCAGGGGAACAGCGCCGGCTCCTGGAACATCAGGCCGGGGTGGGCGTCGTCGGCCACCGTGATGGTGCCGCCCTGCGCCCGGTCCAGCCCGGCGACGAGGTTGAGCAGGGTGCTCTTGCCGCAGCCGGACGCGCCGACGAGGCAGACGAACTCCCCGGGCCGGACGTCGAGGCTGACCCCGTCCAGGGCGAGGACGGCGTTCGTCCCGCGCCCGTACACCTTGGTCACGCCGGAGAGCGCGACCGCGGCGGTCGCGCTCTGCGGCGGCGTCGTGGTCGACGTCACGGCTGGGTGACCTCGGCCTGGCCCTGCGTCTTGAGCACCTCGTTGAGGTACTTCAGGTCGTAGAGGCCGTCGAGGTCGACCGGCTGGGTCAACTCGACCGCGACGGCGTGGTCGAGCCCGGTCTTGAGCGAGGACGCGATGGGGTCGTTGGTGAACAGCAGGGTGGGCCACGCCTGCTTGATCAGCTTGAGGTCCAGCGGCTTGCCGGTGATCTTGCCGATGTGGTCGGAGATGGCCTGCTGGGCCTCGTCCGGCTTGGTGTTGACGAAGTCGTTCGCCGCGACCTGCCCCTCGACCAGCTTCTTCACCGTCTCGGGGTGGGCCTTGAGGAACTTGGTGGAGACGATCAGGTTGGTGATGACGAACTTCTTGTCCGGCCAGAGGTCCCGCTCGTCGACGAGGACCGTGCCGCCGGCGTTGACCAGCCGGGAGACGAACGGCTCAGGCACCCACGCGCCGTCGATCGAGCCGCTGGAGAAGGTCTCGACCGTCTGGGCGTTCTCCTGCGGGACGATCTTGACGTCGCCGCCGCCCTCCTTGGTGGTCTTGAGGCCCTTCTCCTTGAGCCAGTAGCGGATGGCGACGTCCTGGGTGTTGCCGAGCTGCGGGGTGGCGATCTTCTTGCCGCGCAGCTGCTCGACCGAGGTGATCCCGGGCTTGACCACCAGGGCGACCCCGCCGGAGGCGGCGCCGGAGATGACCCGGACGGCCTCACCCTTGGACTTGGAGAACGCGTTCACCGTCGGGTTCGGGCCGATGTACGTGGCGTCCAGCGCGCCGGAGAAGATCGCCTCGATGGCGGCCGGGCCGGCGTTGAACGTCTTGGTCTCCAGCTTGACGTCGCTGCCGAGCTTCTCCGCGAAGATGCCCTTCTCGACGCCGACCACGGCCGGGGCGTGCGTGATGTTGGGGAAGTAGCCCAGCCGCAGGGTGACCGGGCCGGAGTCGCCGCCGCCGGTGGCGCTGTCGTCGTCACCGCACGCCGCGGTGGTTCCCATCGTGGCCACGCCGACGGCGGCGAGGGTGGCGAGGGAGATCAGCCGACGGAAGGGGAGCCGTCTCATCATCTGTCCAATCCGCAGTATTCCTATTTAGTTGGTAGGAAGAGTGGGCCAGGGGTCCAGTGGCGTCAAGCGCCGTCCACATCGTGGGAGGTCGGTTCTCGGATATTCCTGGTTTTCCTACCTTCTTGATAGGTTTAGCTGCCCCCGGCGAGGTAGACCGGGCGGGACACGGCGAGAGGGCGGCCGACATGACCTTCCACTGGTTCCTCCCCACCTCCGGCGACGGCGACCAGGTCGGCGCGGCCACCGTCACCGCCGGCGCGGCCCGGCACACACGGGCCGCCACCGTCGGATATCTGACCGAGGTGGCCCGGGCCGCCGAGGCGGGCGGGTTCAGCGCGCTGCTCACCCCGGTCGGCTCCGGCTGCCCCGATCCGTGGATCATCTGCGCCGCGGTCGCCCAGCACACCGGGCGGATCGGCCTGCTGGTCGCCGTACGCGCCGGCTTCGCCCTGCCCACCCTGGTCGCCCAGCAGGCCGAGGCGTTCCAGGCGGTCTCCGGCGGGCGGCTCGCGCTCAACGTCGTCACCGGCGGCGACCCCACCGAGCAGCGGGCGTACGGCGACTTCCTCGACCACGACGCCCGCTACGCCCGCACCGGTGAGTTCATCGAGGTGCTCCGCCGCTCCTGGCGCGGCGGCCCATTCGACTTCGCCGGCGAGCACTACCGGGTCGACGGCGGCGGGCTCGCCAGCCCGCTGACCGACCCGCCACCGGTCTACCTCGGTGGCGCGTCCCCGGCCGCCGAGGCGGTCGCCGCCCGGCAGGCCGACGCGTACCTGATGTGGGGCGAGCCGCCGGCGGCGATCGCCACCCGGGTGGCCCGGGTCCGGGCCCGCGCCGCCGAGCTGGGGCGCACCCTGCGCACCGGGCTGCGGCTGCACGTCATCGCCCGGCACACCGCCGCCGAGGCGTGGGCCGAGGCCGACCGGCTGCGGGCCGGGATGAGCCCGGAGCGGATCGCCGCCGCCCAGGCCCGGTTCGGCCGGATGGACTCCGTCGGCCAGGCCCGGATGACCGCGCTGCACGGCGGCGGCAGCGGACGCCTCGCCGTCGCGACCAACCTGTGGGCCGGCATCGGCCTGGTCCGCGAGGGCGCGGGCACCGCCCTGGTCGGCAGCTACGCCGAGGTCGCGGCCCGGATCGACGAGTACGCCCACAACGGCGTCGACGAGTTCATCCTCTCCGGCTGGCCGCACCGCGAGGAGGCGGAACGGGTCGGCGCGGAGGTGCTGCCCCGGGTCACCGCGCTGCCCGTCGCGGTGTCGCACTGAGACGCAGGCCGAGGACGGCCGTGTCACCGGTGACGACACGCTAGGGTCGATCACGTGCCGACCCGGAGAGCGAGAATCCCAGCGACGAAGTACCCGGTCGAGCGGTTCACCCTCGACAACGGCCTACGGGTGGTGCTCACCCCGGACCGCAGCGCCTCGGTGATCGGCGTGGCGGTGGTCTACGACGTCGGCATCCGCTCCGAGCCGCAGGGCCGTACCGGCTTCGCCCACCTCTTCGAGCACCTGATGTTCCAGGGCTCGGAGAACCTGGAGAAGCTGGCCCACTTCCGGCACGTGCAGGGTGCCGGCGGCACCTTCAACGGCTCCACCCACCTGGACTACACCGACTACTACGAGACGCTGCCCGGCAACGCCCTGGAACGGGCGCTGTTCCTGGAGGCCGACCGGATGCGCGGCCCCCGGCTGACCGAGGAGAACCTGCGCAACCAGGTCGACGTGGTCAAGGAGGAGATCCGGGTCAACGTGCTCAACCGGCCGTACGGCGGGTTCCCCTGGCTGACCCTACCGCCGGTGATGTTCGACACCTTCCCCAACGCGCACGACGGCTACGGTTCCTTCGACGACCTGGAGTCGGCCACCGTCGCCGACGCCGCCGACTTCTTCCGCCGCTACTACGCCAGCGGCAACGCCGTGCTCGCGGTGAGCGGGGACGTCGACGTCGCGGAGGCGACCACCCTGGTCGAACGGCACTTCGGTGACGTGCCGGCCCGGCCCGCCCCGGAGCGCCCCGACTTCACCGAGCCCGACCTGACCGTCGAACGGCGCACCTCGTACACCGACCAGTTGGCGCCGCTGCCGGCGGTGGCCTCGGCGTGGCGGGTGCCCGACCCGGTCGGCGACTTCGCCGGCTACCTGCCCTACGTGGTGCTCGCCGAGGTGCTCACCGACGGGGACGCCTCCCGGCTGGTCGAGCGGATGGTGCAGCGGGACCGCAGCGTCACCGGTCTCGGCGGCTACCTCGGTTTCATGGGTGACCCGTTCGACGTCCGCGACCCCACCGCGCTGCTGCTCCAGGCGCACCTGCCGCCCGGTGGCGACGTGGACAAGGCGCTGCGCACCATCGACGAGGAACTGGACCGGCTGGCCACCGACGGGCTGACCGACGGGGAACTGGCCCGCACCCAGGCACGGATGGCCACCCACCTGCTCCGGGACACCGACGCGGTGCTCGGCCGGGCGCTGCGGATGGCGGTGCTGGAACAGCAGCGCGGCGAGCCGGGCCTGCTCAACGACCTGCCCCGGCTGGTCGGCGAGGTCACCGAGGACCAGGTTCGCGCCGCCGCCGCCACCCTGCGCCCGGAACGCCGCGCCTCCATCGAGGTCATCCCCGGAGGTGCCAAATGACCACCGCCAACCGGGCACTTCCGCCGTTGGGTCCGAACCGGCGGCTGAAGCTGCCCCGGCAGGCCGAGCGGCGGCTCCCGAACGGGCTCACCGTGATCGCGGTCCGCCGGCCCGCCGTACCCCTGGTCGAGCTGCGGCTGTGGATGCCGTTCGGCCGGACCCACCTGGCCCGGGGCGCGATGCTCGCCGAGACGGTGCTGGCCGGCACCGGCACCCGTACCGCCACCGAGATCGCCGCCGAGTTGCAGAAGGTCGGCGGCGGGCTCTCGGCCGGGGCGGACCCGGACCGGCTGATGCTCTCCGGCGCGGGCCTGGTCACCGGGCTGGACCGGATGCTGGAGATCCTGGCCGACGTGCTGACCGACGCCAGCTACCCGGCCGACTGGGTGCAGACCGAGCGGGACCGGCTGGTGGACCGCATCCAGGTGGCGCTGAGCCAGCCCGCCCACCTGGCCCGGACGGCGCTGCTGCGGCGGATGTACGGCCGGCACCCGTACGCGGTGCAGACCCCGGAGCCGGACCAGGTGCGCGCGGTCCGGCCGGCGGCGCTGCGCCGGCTGCACGCCGAGCGGGTGCACCCGGCCGAGGCGGTGCTGGTGCTGGTCGGCGACGTGCAGCCGGAACGCGCGCTGGACGCGGCGGAGAAGGCGTTGGGCGCCTGGACGGGGGACAGCCGGGGCGTCGAGCTGCCGCCCGCGCCGCCGCTGGAACCCGGTCCGCTGCTGCTGGTGGACCGGCCCGGTTCGGTGCAGTCCTCGCTGCGGATCGCGTTGCCGGCGGTGCCGCGTACCCATCCGGACCATGCCGCGCTGCAACTGGCGAACCTGATCTTCGGGGGGTACTTCTCGTCCCGCTGGACGGAGAACATCCGGGAGGACAAGGGGTACACCTACGGCCCGCACTCGTCGGTCGAGCACTCGGTGGCCGGGTCGGTGCTGGTCGCCGGGGCCGAGGTGGCCACCGAGGTGACCGGGCCGGCCCTGCTGGAGACCACGTACGAGCTGGGCCGGCTGGCGTCGGTGCCGCCCGGGGCGGACGAGCTGGAGCAGGCCCGCCAGTACGCCCTGGGCACCCTCCAGCTCGGCATCTCCACCCAGGCCGGGCTGGCCGCGCTGACCAGTGCGTACGCGGGTAACCGGCTGCGGCTGGACTTCCTCGCCGAGCACGCCGCCCGGCTGGCGAAGGTCACCGTCGACGACGTCGCCGAGGTGGGTGCCCGCTACCTCGCCCCGGCGCGGGCGGTGTTCGTGGTGCTCGGTGACGCCGAACGGATCGCCGGCCCGCTGTCCGCCCTCACCCCGGTCCGGACGGAGCCGGTGTGAGCGGGGAGACCGCGCCGCCGCTGGCCCGGTCCACCCTGGACCGGGCGGCGCACCGGCGTACCGACCCGCAGTGGCTGGCGCAGGCGTGGCAGCGGGCCCGGGTGCTGGTGCTGGACTCGACCCGGGACGGGCGGGCGCTGGTCCGTGCCGACGCTAACCCGCCGGTGCTGGTGTTGCGGGACGCCGCCGAGCTGGGCCCGCCGGGGGAAGCGTACCCGCTCTTTCTCGGGGTGGAGCCGGACGGGGTGCCGGTCTTCGCGGTGGACGCCCCGCTGCCGGAGCTGCCGGGCACCCGGGAGGCCAACCTGCGGGAGGTCGGCCACCTGCTCGACGACCGGGACGCGGGCATCTTCACCACCGCGCTCGCCCTGGTCAACTGGCACCTGGGGCACGGCTGGTCGCCCCGGTCGGGGCACCGGACCGAGGTCGCCGAGGGCGGCTGGTCACGGGTGGGCGCGGACGGCCACCGGATGTGGCCGCGTACCGACCCGGCGATGATCGTCCTGGTGCACGACGGGGTGGACGGCCCGGACGGGCGCTGCCTGCTCGGCAACAACGCCACCTGGCCACGGACCCCGGGGCAGCGGCGGTTCTCCTGCCTCGCCGGGTACGTCGAGCCGGGGGAGTCCGCCGAGGCGGCCGTGCTGCGCGAGGTCCGCGAGGAGGTCGGCGTCGGGGTCGAGCGGATCACGTACGCGGGCAGCCAGGCCTGGCCGTTCCCCGGCTCGCTGATGCTCGGCTACCTGGCCGAGGCGGACCCGGGGGAGCCGGTGCGGGTCGACCCGACGGAGATCGCGTACGCGCGCTGGTTCACCAGGCGGGAGATCGGCGCGGTGCTGGCCGGTCGGGCGGTGGACGCCGGGGACGGCGACCGGGTGATCCTGCCGCCGCCGTCGTCGATCGCGTTGTTCCTGATCCACCGCTGGCTCGACGGCCACTGCTGACCGCCCGGGGCGGCTGCGGTCCCGGCCCCGGGCCGTCGTTGCCGCGACGGCCCCGGGCCGGGAACACGGGCCGTCGTGGCCGGACGGGGAGTCGACCCGGCGGGGGCCGGTGGCGACCACGACGGACGTCGGTCAGCCGGGTGGCCGGTTCCGGTGCCGTCGGCCGGGTTCGCCGAGCGGCAGCACCTTGATCCGCTGCCGGCCGGCGCGGACCGCGCCCACGGTGGACAGGGCCCGGGCCAGCAGCAGGGCCGCGTCCCGGTCCTCGGCGTGCACGGTCTGGCGGCGCAGTTCGGGGGTGGTGGTCTCGTTGCGTAGGCAACCTCCGCCCGCCCAGGCGGCGGCGAGGTCGATGTCGGCGGCGGTGCGGATGTCGGTACGGACGATCAGGTAACGCATGGTGGTCTCCGGACGGACCGCGGGTGGCCGGGTACGTTGTGGAACTTCCATGTCACTGGATCGTCATGTTACGCCCGCCGGTGTTCCCGGCAAGCGAAACGCCGGCCTTCGACCGGGTCCTGTCCGATCATCCGATGCCTGCTCAGGCGGGTCGTCGGGCGGAGGTGACGGGGGTGGTGGCGCGACGACGCGGGGCCGCCGGCAGGCTGCCGACGACCCCGCTCGGTGACCGGATCAGTCCAGGGTGAACTGGCCGTCCCGGGTGCCCCGGAGGAAGCCGAGCCAGTCGGCCCGCGGGAACAGCAGCACCGGGCCGTCCGGGTCCTTGCTGTCCCGCAACGCCACCTCGGTCGTCGCGGTACGCAGCCGGGCGACCTCCACGCAGTTGGAGGTCTGACTACGGCTGCTCTTGTGCCAGCGCAGGTCGGCGGGCACGGTCTGGATCTCGTTCATGGCTCTGCTCCTGGTTCCTGGAACTGCTTCGACGAAACGAGCGGCGGTCGCCCGGCCCCGGCGGGTCGGTGTGTCACCGCTCCGTCAGGCGCCCAGGTTGTCGGCGGCGTTGGGCCGGCGCTGCTGTCGGACCCGGAACCACCACGGACGAGGCCGCCGTGTCGGTCAGCCGTCCCGTCGCCGCGAAGAGCCAGGTAAGGGTGTCCGATGCGGAGAGCGCCGCCGAGCATAGCCACTCAAAGGTCACTTTATAGCGATTTACCGTAGATGCCTCGGTCGACATGACGTCGATGAAGCCTCCTTCGATCGCCAGCGTCTCCGGGTCCTGCGAATCGGTGAACCGGTAGAGCGAGAAGGCCGTCGGCGGCAGGTAGAACTCGCCGATCCGGGTGTCGCGCAGCAGCAGGTGCAGCGTCACGTTCGGCAGCATGGCCAGCTCGCAGAGGTGGGCGAGCTGGTCCCGCAGCACGTCCGGCGGGCAGGCCCGGCGACCCAGCGCCGCCTCCTCCAGCACCGCCGTGTAGCGGGGACCGTCCGGGCGGTCCAGCAGGGACTGCCGGCCCAGCCGTGCCTTGACCTCGGTCTCCGGATCGTCCCCGGCGGACGGGTCGGCCGACGCCGCCGCGGCGTTGGCCGAGACGATCCGCAGCCGGGCGTACCCCTCGGTCTGCAACAGCCCCGGCACCAGGACCGGGTTGTACTCGCGGATCTGGGCGCAGCCCGCCTCCAGCTCCGCCCAGCCGAGCTGCTGCTGGGTCATCACCGGGTACGACTTGCGCCAGGCGCGCATGTCGCCGGCCTCCTCGGTGATGACCAGCAGCTCCTCCCGCAGGGCGGGGGCGGCCCGGTAGAGGTCGAGCAGGACGGCCACGTCCTCCGGGTCGGGCCGGCTGCGGCCGTTCTCCAGCCGGGACAGCTTCGACGCCGACGCCCAGCCGATCCGCTCGATCACCTGGTCGCCGGTGAGTCCCGCCGCCTCGCGCAGGCGACGCAGGTCAGTGCCGAGCCTGCGGCGACGCAGGATCGGGCTCGGTACGGCAGGAGGCACGGTGTCCTCGATTCCGTAGACCGCCACGAGACGCGACGGTAACTGTATGAAACTCGACCCCCACGGTCAGTATGGACGGCGCGACCGGCGTCGGAGGTCCCGGCGAGGGCGTGTCTTGCGACAGAAAGACGACTGTGGAACGTGTCAGCCGGGCCGGGACGACGCCGTCCCCACCGGCGGCAGTTCCCCCGTACGCGTCCAGCCGGACGCCACCCCCGCCGGAGGGAACCCATGCGCACCGTCCTGCGCCGCCCCGACTTCCGTCTGCTCTTCGTCGCGCTGCTGGCCAGCATGGCGGCCGAGTCGGTGCTGCTGCTCGCCCTGGCCATCTGGGTCAAGGACCTGACCGGCTCCGACGGGCTGGCCGGCGCGACGATCTTCGCGATCATCGCGCCGATGATCCTGGCCCCGCTGATCGGCTGGGTGGTCGACCGCTACCGCCGCCGGCCGTTCTTCGTGGCCGCGAACCTGGGCACGGCCCTGCTGCTCAGCCCGCTGTTCGCGGTCCACGACCGGGCCGACGTCTGGATCATCTACGTGGTGGCCGCCTGCTACGGGCTGTCCTACCTGACCCTGCACGCGACCCTGAGCGGCCTGCTGCGCCAGCTCGTGCCGAGCGAACTGCTGGCCGACGCGAACGGGGCGTTGCAGACCGTGCGACAGGGCCTGCGCCTCGGTGGCCCGCTGGCCGGCGCGGCCCTCTACGCCGCGGTCGGCGGTTGGCTGCTGACCAGCCTCGCGATGACCGGGTTCGTGGTCGCCGCCGCCGTGGTGGGACTGCTCCGGGTGACCGAACAACCGCCGGCCGCCGCCGCCCTGCGCTGGCCGGCCGAGCTGGGGGCGGGGCTGCGTCACCTGGGCCGCGAGGCCGCCCTGCGCCGGGCCCTGCTCGGCTACGGCCTGGGCTCGCTCGTGATGGGCTTCACCGAATCACTGATCTTCGCGTACGTCGACCAGGGGCTACGCCGCGACGCCGCCTTCGTCGGCGTGCTGATCGCCGTGCAGGGGATCGGTGGCCTGGTGGGCGGCCTGCTCTCGTCGACGGTGGTGCGCCGGGTCGGTGAACTGGGCGCGCTCGCCGTCGGGGTGACCCTGTTCGGCCCGGCCGCGCTGACCCTGGCCTGGCCGGACCTCCGGCTCGGCGTGCTGGCCCTGCTGCTCGCCGGGTTGTCCCTGCCGCTGACCATGGTCGGGCTGACCACGCTGGTCCAGCGGCGTACCCCGCCGGGGCTGCTCGGTCGGGTCACCGCCGCCTCCGAGGCGCTGGTCAGCGGGCCGCAGGCGGTCTCCATCGGGGCCGGGGCGCTGCTCGTCGGCGTGTTCGACTACCGGCTGCTCTTCGTGGTCGTCGGGGTGGTCACCACAGCCGCCGGCCTGTGGCTCTGGCGGGGACGCCGGCTCACCCCGCCGAATCCGCCGGTCCCGCCCACGACACCGGCCGTGGCCCGCATCCCGGCCCCCCGTCGTCCGCTGCCCGACCCGACCGGTGACCGGCTGACCGGGCGCTGACCCCGCGACACGCCGCAGCGGCCGGCCCCACCGGGGTCGGCCGCTGCGGGTCGTACGACCGGGCTCAGCCCGCGATCGTGGCCAGGTGCTGCTTGACCTGGGTGATGGAGGGGTTGGTCAGGGCGCTGCCGTCGTCGAAGCGCAGCGTCGGCACGGTCTGGTTGCCGCCGTTGACACTCATCACGAACTCCGCGGCCTTCGGGTCCTGCTCGATGTCGACCACCTCGTACCCGATGCCTTCCCGGTCCAGCTGCGACTTCAGCCGGTGGCAGTAGCCGCACCACGGGGTGGAATACATGGTCAACATCGTCGGATCCTCCAAGGGTCGCCGCACCGGCCCGGGTCAGGCCAGGCTAACCGGTGCAACACCGGCCGGAGCTGAGATGATTCCTCGCTGTGGCGGTTCACTCAGCGGCGGAGACGGTGCTCGCCGGGCTGGACCCGGAGCAGCGGTCGGTGGTGACCGCCCCGGCCGGCCCGGTCTGCGTCCTGGCAGGCGCCGGCACCGGCAAGACCCGGGCGGTGACCTCCCGGATCGCCCACCGGGTGCTGACCGGCGGGATCTCCGGGCGGCACGTGCTCGCGGTCACCTTCACCGCCCGCGCCGCCGCCGAGATGCGGCACCGGCTGGCCCTGATCGGGGTGCCGGGCGTACAGGCCCGGACGTTCCACGCGGCGGCGCTGCGCCAGGTGCGCTACTTCGCCCCCCGGCTGCTGTCCGGGCGGGCCATGCCGGAGCTGCTGGACAGCAAGGTCCGGGTGGTCACCCTGGCCGCCGCCAAGGTCGGCCTGCGGGCCGACCGGGCCGCCGCCCGGGACCTGGCCGGCGAGATCGAGTGGGCCAAGTCGTCGCTCGTCGAGCCGGGGGAGTACGTGGTCGCCGCGACCCGGGCGCTGCGCGAGACGCCGTACGAGCCGGCGAGGGTGGCCGAGGTGTTCACCGCGTACGAGCGGCTGAAACGCTCCTCCGGGGTGATCGACTTCGAGGACATGCTGCGCGCCGCGGTGTGGGGCATCGAGGAGCACCCGGACGTCGCCGAGCAGGTACGCGGCCAGTACCGGCACTTCGTCGTCGACGAGTACCAGGACGTCAACCCGCTCCAGCAGCGGCTGCTCGACGCCTGGCTGGGCGGCCGGGACGACGTGACAGTGGTCGGTGACGCCAGCCAGACGATCTACTCGTTCACCGGGGCCACCTCGGCGTACCTGATCGACTTCCCGCGCCGGCACCGGGCGGCCACGGTGGTCCGGCTGGTCCGCGACTACCGGTCCACCCCCCAGGTGGTCGGGTTGGCCAACGCGGTGATCGGGCAGGCCCGGGGCACCGAGGCGCGGCTGCGGCTGGAGCTGCACGGCCAGCGCCCGCCCGGCCCCGAACCGGAGCTGCGGATCTTCACCGACGAGCCGGCCGAGGCGACCGCGGTGGCGGCCCGCTGCCGGGTGCTCGTCGACGGGGGCACCCCGGCGAAGGAGATCGCCGTGCTGTTCCGCACCAACGCCCAGTCCGAGGCGTACGAGAAGGCGTTGACCGAGGTCGGCGTCCCGTACGTGGTGCAGGGGGCGGAGCGGTTCTTCGAGCGCGCCGAGGTCCGCCAGGCGATGGTGGCGCTGCGGGCCGCCACCCGCTCGATCCCGGGCGAGACGCCGCTGCCGATCGCCGTCCGGGAGGCGCTGACCGCCGTCGGCTGGACGCCCGACACCGCCCCGCCCGGTGGCGCCGCCCGGGAACGCTGGGAGGCGCTCGCCGCCCTGGTCCAGCTCGCCGAGGAGTACGCGGCCACCCCCGAGGTGCTGCCGATCGGCGAGGCCGCGACGGTGGAGCGTCCGGCCAGCCTGGCCGACTTCAACGACGAGCTGGCCCGGCGGGCCGCCCAGCAGCACGTGCCGACGGTGGACGGGGTGACCCTGGCCTCCCTGCACTCGGCCAAGGGGCTGGAGTGGGACGCGGTCTTCCTGGTCGGTCTCTCCGAGGGCACCCTGCCCACCTCGTACGCCCGTACCCCGGAGCAGGTCGAGGAGGAACGGCGGCTGCTCTACGTCGGGATCACCCGGGCCCGGCAGTGGCTCTGGCTGTCGTACGCGTCGGCCCGCTCCCCGGGTGGGCGGGCCCGCCGTCCGTCGCGGTTCCTGCCCCAACTGGACCGCAGCGGTGGCGGCGAACGGGCCGGTACGGGCCGGTCGGGCGGTGCGGGCGCGGCGAAGCGGGCGGTCGAGCGGCGGCGGGCCCCGGTGGTGTCCTGCCGGATCTGTGGCGCGACCCTGCTCGCCGGCGCCGACCGCAAGTTGGGCCGCTGCCCCACCTGCCCGTCCGACATCGACGAGCAGCTCTACGAGCGGCTGTGCGACTGGCGGGCCCGGGTGGCCGGGGCGCAGCGGGTCCCGGCCTACGTGGTCTTCACCGACGCCACCCTGGTCGCGCTGGCCGAACGGCGGCCGGGCCGGGTCGAGGAGCTGATCGCGATCGCCGGCATCGGCCCCCGCAAACTCGGCCTGTACGGCGAGGCGGTGCTGGCGTTGGTGGCGGGCGCGACGGTCGACGAGATCGGCCCGGAAAAAACTCTCGAAATCTCGTCGTAAATTCGTTTGCCCTCGCCCCGTGGCGAGGAATAGCCTCAGGACGCACCTCGGGAGCAGCGCCATAACGGCTGCTCACGGGGGCTGAGTCCGAATCGGCACGAGGAACGTGAGGGAGGTGGCACCCGTGGAGATCATCACTTATGAGCGTCCGGCGGCGATGCCAGCTGCCTGCGCTCCGCTGTCGGCTGCGTGGGTGGCCCTTGCCGCTCCGCGACCGTCGATCCCGCAGGTGCACCAGGTCTCGGTTCAGGCCGAGCTGAACCTGACTGTTGCGCCCACTGCGGGTGTCGAGGGGACCAGTGGCTTCACGGGTCTGGGCATCGATGTCGCCAAGAAGCGCATGGATGTCCGCGGCGTTCCACCTCGAGGTAGACCGGTCTGACACTCAGACCACCGGCTCACCTCGAGGCCGCGGAACCCGCTCACCGGGATCCGCGGCCTCAGTTTTTTGCCCGTCGAAGTACGTCGGAAATGCGATCCACGAGATCGAAGTGAGAGAGAGGTGACCGGGAGATGAGTCTGGCGTTGGCCCCCCTCGACGTGAGCGTCGAGCTGGAGGCGAACCTGCCCTGTCGGAAGTTCGACCCCGACCTGTGGTTCTCCGACTCGCCCACCGACCTGGAGCTGGCCAAGTCGCTCTGCGGGGACTGCCCGCTGCGCGTCGAGTGCCTGGCCGGGGCGGTCGAGCGGGCCGAGCC
This sequence comes from Micromonospora wenchangensis, assembly GCF_002210435.1. Lineage (GTDB taxonomy): Bacteria > Actinomycetota > Actinomycetes > Mycobacteriales > Micromonosporaceae > Micromonospora > Micromonospora wenchangensis. Next base: position 53,182 of record NZ_MZMV01000019.1, on the reverse strand, counting down.
GTGGGGCGTCTGGGGTGGCGAGATCTTCGAGCGTGGCGCGGTCGTCCCGCGGAAGCGGCCCCGGGGCCGTCCGCGCAAGGAGGACCTCGCCCGCGATGCCGCCCTCCGGGTCGAGGCCGAGGCGCGACTGGCGGCCAGTGGTGTGGCCACCTCGCGTAACGCGGTCCGACTGGCAGCCTGACCTACCCGATCCGTTCCACCCACCGCCGACGGTCGTCGGCCCAGAGAAAGTTGACCCCGATGCTGCACCTGCCGAACGGAACCGAGATGCAACTACTCCACGAAGCGTTGTCCCGGGCTCGAATGCGCCGGCCTCAGGCCGGTCGTACCACCACGAGCACTGAGGCGCACCGTTCCGCCCGTACCGTCGCGATGAACAGCCGGAGCCAGTCGGCTCGCGACCTGGGCGTTCTCTGAAACCACCACTGATACGCGGGGGCGGTGACCGGATCACGGTCACCGCCCCCGCGTCGTGTCGGTCGGCCGTCGCCGGTCAGGCGACCGGGGCGAAGCCGGGCAACCAGCGCTCCAGGATCCCCCGGTAGGGGGCCTTCGCCTCCAACTGGCAGAGCACCCCGATCGAGCCCAGCGTCACCCGGTGGATCAGCAGGTACGACGGCGGCAGGTTGAGCTGCCGGCTGAACTGGAAGGCGGGCGACTTCGGGCTGGCCAGCCGGGTCGCCTCGGCGCGCAGCCAGGCCCGGGTGAACCGGAACTCCTCCTGCGCCACCGGGTCCAGCATCGGGCGGATGTAGTCCAGCAGCGCCTGGGCGTCGATCGGCTCGGTCGGGTTGACGAAGCCCTCCTCGCGCAGTCCGGCGACGACCGCGTCGGCGTCGCCGCGCAACGACAGCCCGAGCAGCCGGCCGATCGGCTCCGGGGTGCCCTCGGGCATCCGGGCCACCGCGCCGAAGTCGATCACACCGAGCCGGCCGTCCGGCAGCAACCGGAAGTTGCCCGGGTGCGGGTCGGCGTGCAGCAGCCCGGCCCGGGGCGGGGCGGACAGGTGCAGGGTCGCCATCAACCGGCCGGCGGTGTCGCGCTGCGTCTCGGTGCCCTCCCGGATGATGTCCGCCAGCGGTGTTCCCTCGATCCACTCGGTGACCAGCACCCGGGGCGACGACGAGAGCACCGCCGGGATGAAGATCTCCGGGTCGTCGGCGTACGCGGCGGCGAAGGCACGCTGCGACTCGGCCTCCAGCTCGTAGTCCAACTCCTCGGTGATCCGTTCCCGCAGCTCGGCCAGGAGCGGCTTGACGTCCAGGCCGGGCTGGATGGCGCGGAACATCCCGCCCAGCCGGGAGAGCTGCTTGAGGTCGGCGAGCAGCGCGTCCCCCGCGCCCGGATACTGGATCTTGACGGCGGCCGACCGGGACACCCCGGTCTCCGGGTCCCGCCACACCGCCCGGTGCACCTGGCCGATGCTCGCCGCCGCGGCCGGGGCGTCGTCGAACTCGACGAACCGGTCCCGCCAGTCCGGCCCGAGCTGCTCCGCGAGCACCTTGTGCACGCTCGCCACCGGCAGCGGCGGGGCGGCCTCCTGGAGCTTCGTCAACGCCTGCCGGTAGGGCGCGGCGATCTCGTCCGGCAACGCCGCCTCGAACACCGACAGCGCCTGGCCGAACTTCATCGCCCCGCCCTTGAGCTGCCCGAGGACACTGAACAACTGCTCGGCGGTGCGTTGCTGGATCTCGGCGGAGATGACGTCGGAGGCGATGCCGGTGACGCGCTTGCCCATCCCGAGGACGGTCCGACCGGCGAAGCCGAGCGGCAGAGCGGCGAGCTTGGCGGTCCGGGACACGGCGCGGCGCGGGATGTCGGTCACCTGGCCATTGTTACCGACTTGGTGGCCCCGCTGCTGCGCTGAAGCCGGGCTGGGTGGCCCCGTCCCCCGTTCCGTGTTCCCGTGACGCCCGTCCGTCATCCCCGCGACGCCCGTCCGCCGCCCCGCCCGCCCCGGACGGGCCGACCGGACGGGTTCGTCCCGGACCGACCGTGGCCGGTCGGGCGGTGGCCCGCGTCAGCGGCCCGAGCAGGAGCAGTCCGGGTGCGGGGCCCAGGCCCGACGGCGTAACCGGCCGCCCGGCCCGACCTCCACCGTGCCACCCACCGTCTCCGGGGTGCCGCCGTCGAGCTGGGCCAGCGCCTCGGCGACCGCGTAACCGGCGGCGGTGAGCAGGGTGGCGGTGCCGCAGGACTGGTCGGCCGGGCCGGTGGCGAGCTGGGCGGCCAGGCCGGGCCAGCCCGGGTCACGATCGGTGCGGTGCAGCTCCAGGCAGTGCAGGCAGGGTCCCACCGGCGGCCGGACCAGGGGGCCGACCACCGGCGTCCCCTCCCGCAGGGTGAGCAGCAGGTGCGGCTGGCGACGCCGGGCGAACCCGGTGGCGAGCAGGTCCGCCGGGCGGTCCGTGCCGAGCTGCACCACCAGCTCGACCCGGTGGCGGCCGGCCTGGCGGGTGCGGGTGCCCGGGGCGGCGCGGTCGATGGCGGTCCGGACCGCGTCGGCCAGCGGCTGCCCGACGTCGGCGGCGGCCAGCCCGGTGCCCACCAGGTCACCCGGCTGCACCGGACCGGTCAGCCCGACCGCCACCCGCCCGACGCCGGCCTGCGCCAGGGCCACGGCGACGGGCGCGCCGAGCCGACCCGAGCCGGCCACCACCACCCTGGCGGCACGGCGGCGACGGAGCACCTGGGCCGGGGTGCCGGGCAGGGCGGGCGCGGCCAGGGCGAGCGCCCCGGCCTCCGCGGCCAGCCGGGCCCGGTCCGGGCCGGTCAGGTCACGGGGGAGCAGGGTGTGCGCCGGTACGACCAGCCCGGCGGCGTGCAGGGTGTCGATCAGTCCCCGGGCCTGCCCCGGGTCGACCCGGGCGCTCGCCGCGTCCGCCAGCACGCCGCGTTCACTGCGGGTGCCGTCGAGCAGGTCGAGCAGCCGGGTGACCCGCGAGTCGGCCACCTCCAGCAGGACGGCCCGGCCGGGCGTCAGCCCCAGTTGCAGGGTGTGCCGGTCCCGCCAGAGCCGGGTGAGGCCCGGCAGCAGGGCGGGACGCAGCAGCGCGGTACGGGAGGGCTCGGGGTGGGAGGGCGCGGGGTGGGAGGGCGCGGGGTGGGGCGGGCTCATGACGACGAATCGTGACCGAGTCCCTGCGGTGCGTCGATCGTTGTCCACAGGTGTGCAGCGCCAGATCCAGCGCTGTCCACAGGATTCGGCGAGTTATCCACAGGTCACCGCGAGTAATGTCGGGCAGCCGACAGATCAGCGGTCCGAGGGGACGGGTGACGGGTGCCGTCGCGGGCGGCCGCGTGCGGCGCTGCGACCGGTTCGGGTCGGAGTCGCGGGAGGGGCGGCCCACCGGGCCGCCCCTCCCGCGTCCTCGTGTTTTGACCATCGTGGGGATTTGTGGTGGTCGAGGTCTAGCGGAACAGGGAGAACCCTGTCCATGATCTGAGTTCTCACACAAAGATCATCAATGGGCAGGGTTCTCGATGAGGAGCGTAGCGGCTACCGGTGCCGGTGACAGCGAGCTGGGCCGGATCTTGTTGGATTCGTGGCGGCGGGAGTTGTACGAGGGTGTCCTCGTGTCGCGGTCGAGGACGTTGTTCTCGCTGGTCGATGAGCTGGCCGCGGACCAGGGACGGTGTGGCTGCCCGGCGCATCTGTCGCTGGGCACGGTCACCGGGCACGCCGCGGCGTACCGGGCGTTACGCGACGGCGAGATCGATACCGGCCGGGCGTTGCGGGCGGCGTGCCGGATCGCCGCTCGGTCCGGTCTGCCGCGGGTGTATGCCGTCGATACCACCGCGTGGCCCCGGCCGAACGCAGCCACCAGCCCGGACCGGCAACCGCAGTACACCCCGGGCGGCCCGCGTGGCGCGGCGCTGATCAAGACCGGGTGGCGGTATCAGCACGTCGTCCGGTTGACGCTGACCCCGGACTCGTGGGTCGTGCCGGTCCTGGCCGACCGCATCACCTCCGACGACGACCTGGTCGAGGTCACCGTCAGCCACATCGCACAGATCTGCGCAGCCGACGGCGCCCGCCCGGGCGACCCGTCGCTGTTCCTCCTCGATTCCGGCTACCCCGCGGCCCGGATCACCCACCTGATCCACGAACGCAGGATTCCCGCGGACGTCCTGGTCAGACTCGCGACCTCGCAGACCATGTGGACCAGACCCGAACACCGGGCCGCCCACCCACTCGGAGGCCGGCCCCGCCGACACGGATTCCGGCTGACCCTGCGCGAACCCGACCTGACCCCGGACGCCGGTGTCAGCGGACCACTCGACATCTACGGCACCGTCACCGTCCGGGCCTGGCACCACGTCCACCCCAAACTCACCCGCGCCAGCCGCGGATTCACCGACCAGACCACCCTCCCGATCGTGGAAGGCACCGTGCTCCTCGCCCGGGTCCAGCACCTACGCCCCAGCCGCCGCGCCGGCGACCTCGCACTCTGGTACTCCGGCACCCGCCACGACCTACTCACCCTGGTCATGACCTACCTGACCCGCTACGACATCGAGCACTACTTCCGCTACCTGAAGACCACCGCCCACGCCCCGGACTTCCACCCCCGCCAACCCGACACCCTGACCACCTGGCTCCGCCTACACGCCTACGCCCACCTCCACCTGTTCTGCACCCGCACCCACCTCACCCACCACCGGCTGCCCTGGGAACCCACCACCACCACAACCCCCACCCCCGGCCAGACCCGCCGACAGGTTTCGCCCGCTCTACGCAACGCCTGGCAACCACCAGGCCACCCGAAACCCGGACACCCCGGACCCGGACGCCCCGCCGGAAAACGCCGCAAACGCCGAACCCGCTACCCCGTCATCCGCCGCAACGCCATCCACAAAGGCAAATAACACCCCACCCCCACACCACCACGAACACCCACACCACACCGCCAGACCACCCTGCCCACACAACGGTCAAAACACGAGGTCGCGGGAGGGGCGGCCCACCGGGCCGCCCCTCCCGCGTCGTACCCGGACAGGTCAGACCTTGGCCTTGCCCAGGATGCGGTTCACTGTTGTGCCGCACACCGGACACTTGCCCTTGGCCATGTTCATCCCGGTCTTCGAGACCTCGACGTGCCCCTCGAAGTCCCGCTTCTCCTTGCACTTCACGCAGTAACCGTTGTAGGTCTGGGCCTGGTCGGCCACGGTAGCCTCCTCGTCTCGTCCGCCGGGCACGTCGGTCCGGCGGTGCTCCCGGCGGCGGGCCGTGGGGGCGCCGGCGCCGGGTCCTTCTCCGCGGCCACCCACGTGACCGCCGGTTGGCGGACCCTACCCAGGTCTGGGCGGTTCCATGTCAGCGGTGCATCGACACTGTGAGCAAGTCGACGTCGAGAGTGTGCATCCCGAAATAGGCGGGATAAGTGAGTTTGCCGGGGACACGCCGTGTGGAGCCCTCTGGGAGGTCCCCCGGACGGGGGTGCGGCGACACGGTCGGGGCCGATCACCTACCGTGGAGATCGCGCCCGAAGGTGGCTTCCGGCGTCGCCACGAAGGGTGACGGGGGTCCAGGCTCATGGTCACCACCAGTTTTTTTCGGACTCCTTACTACTAACCACCATTTTCTGGGCGCGTGTCGGGGTGTTGACCCTTGCGGACCCCTGGTCAGTACGCATTAGCTTTCCCTCGTGGCAGGAAACCACGGCTGCGCGGCCCACTGATGGCGGCGGCGCGGAAGCCAGTCGTCGAGGTACGGCGCAGTCAGCGCCGGCGACGCACGGTGTCCGCCTACCGGGACGGCGAGCGGGTCGTGGTGCTCATCCCGGACCAGTTCTCCCGGGCCGAGGAGAGCGAGTGGGTCGACCGGATGCTCGCCCGGCTCGCCGCCCGGGAGGGTCGGCTGGCCCGCAACGACACCGAACTGCTCGACCGGGCCCTGCGCCTGATCAACCTGTACCTGGCCGACCAGGGTGGCGACGCCCTGCCGGCCAGCGTCCGCTGGGTCACCAACCAGAACGGCCGATGGGGTTCCTGCACCCCCGCCGACCGGACCATCCGGATCTCGCACCGGCTCCAGGAGATGCCCGACTGGGTGCTCGACTACGTGCTGCTGCACGAGTTGGCGCACCTCATCGTGCCGAGCCACAACGCCCGCTTCTGGGCCCTGGTCGGCCGGTACGCCAAGACCGAACGGGCCCGCGGCTACCTGGAGGGGGTCGCCGCCGCCTCCGCCGTGCCGATCGCCGGCTGACCGCCCCCCCGTCGGCCGCCCTGCCGGGGGTGATCAACTCATCTGCGCGCAGGTAGCGGTGTCCGGGCGGCGTCGACGGCACTACTCCGGCCCACAGGAGTCGATCATCCGCACCGCGCCCACTAGGGTCGGGGAATGGTCCGACGGGTGGTGGTGGCGTTGCTCGCTCCGGTGGCCTGGTCGCCGCCCGGGGTGGAACCGGCGCGCTGGCGTACCGCGCTGGCCGAGGACGTGGTGGACCTGTTCGCCACCCTCGCCGAGGTGGAGTCCGCGCTCGCGGTGACCCCGGCCGACCGCTGGCTCGCCGACGCGGTGCGCTGGCCCGACACCCCCGTGTACGAGGTGCCCGAGCCGACCGTCACCGCCGTGCTGGCCGCCCTCGACGGGTACGACCAGGCCGCCGTGGTCGCCCCCGACGCCCCCGACCTGCCGGGGCTCGTCCTGGGCAAGCTGCTGCGACCACTGACCAGCCGGCCCGTCGCCGTCGCCCCCGTCGAGGGCGGCCCGGGGCTGCTCGGGGTGGCGTCCCGGCTGCCCGTACCCGGTTGGCTGCCGGCGCTGGACCTGGACGTCGCCGGGCCGGCGGACCTGCGGCGCGCGGCCCCCGCCCCGGCCGACGTGGCGGTCACCCCCGGCTGGCACCGGCTGCGCGGCCCGGCTGACCTGGCCGCCCTGGACCCGGCCGTCGAGGGCTGGGAGGCGACCCGCGCCCTGCTCTCCGGCCACCGCACCTGACCGGCCCGGCCACCGCAGCCGGCCCGACTACCGCACCCGGCCCGGCCATCGCAGCCGACCGACCAACGGCGACCGGCCGGGCCCGCCCGGGTCGCGGGCGGTCCGGCCGGTGGCACGGCTCGTCGGGGCCGGTCAGGGCCGGTCGGTGTCGCCGTCGGTGTCGTCGGGGCGGGGACGGCTGCCCGGCGCCTGCTCCTCGGGGCCGCCCGGGGCGGTGAAGTCGAAGGTGGCCAGCTCGTCGTCGAGATCCGTCGAGGTGGTCGCGAACGCCACCGGGTCGGCGAAGTCGGCGTCCGAGGGGAGCAGGTCGGGGTGGCCCCAGACCGCGTCCCGCCCGGCGATGCCCCGGTGCTCGGTCAACGCCGCCCACAGCGCCGACGCCTCGCGCAGCCGGCGCGGGCGCAGCTCCAGGCCGACCAGCGCGGCGAAGGTCTGCTCGGCCGGCCCGCCGGCCGCCCGGCGGCGACGGAACGCCTCGCCGAGGCGGACCACGTTGGGCAGCCGGTCGGCCGCCGCGCTGTCCACCACGTGGCAGACCCAGCCCTCGACCAGCGCGAGCACCGTCTCCAGCCGGGCCAGCGACGCCTTCTGCGCGGGGGTGTCCTCCGGGGTGAAGATCCCTTCCAGGGCGATCGCCTGCATCGACTCCGGGTCGGTCGGGTCGACCCGGCCCATCGCCTCCTCGATCGCCTCCCGGTTGACCCGGATGCCTGACGCGTAGTTCTCGACCGCGGTCAGCACGTGCCCGCGCAGCCACGGGACGTGCTCGAAGAGCCGCTGGTGGGCCGCCTCGCGCAGGGCGACGTAGAGGCGTACCTCGTCCTCCGGCAGCTCCAGGCCCTCGCCGTACACCCGGATGTTGGCCGGGATCAGCGCGGCGGTGCCGGCCGGGCCGAGCGGCAGGCCGATGTCACCGGCGGAGAGTACCTCGGCGGCGAGCTGGCCGAGGGCCTGCCCGAGCTGACCGCCGAAGAGCGCCCCGCCGAGGGTGGCGACCATCGACTGCATCGGGCCGAGCTGGGCGCGGGCCTCCGGCGGGACCAGGTCACCCATCGCGCCGACCATCCGGCTGGCGACCGGGTCGCAGAGCTTGCGCCAGACGTCGAGCGTCTTGTAGATCCACTCGTTGCGGTTCCAGGCCAGGGAGGTGCGGATACCCGTCGGCCAGGCCGAGGCCGGCTCCAGCCAGAGGTCGGCCAGGCGTAGCGCCTCCTCCACCGCGTGCCGTTCGTACGGGGAGGCCATCGGGTCACCCGTGGCCGCGAGCTGGCTGGCGGCCACCTGGCGGGCCAGGTCCCAGTTGACCGGCCCGCTGCCCGGCGCGGAGAGCAGGTGCTGCAACTGTGACATGAACTGCTGCATCTGCGCGGGATCGTTGGGGTCTGGTGGTTGCCCACCCGGGAGCGCGAAACCGAACGGAATATCAGGCACGACGTCTACGGTACGCGCGCCGCGCCCCTGGTAGCCGCCGTCGGCGTTGCGCTGAGGGCGAAGTCCGCCGCAGCCCGCCGGACCCGCCGCCACCGGTCGGTACGCTCTGCCGCATGAGACGTCGTGGCGTGACCGTCCTCCTCGGTGCTCTGCTCACCACCCTGCTGAGCATCGGCGTGCTCGGCGCGCCCATCCCGTACGTGGTGCTCGGCCCCGGGCCGACGGTGAACACCCTCGGCACCAACGACGGCCGGGAGGTCATCCAGGTCAGCGGCCGGGAGACCTCCACCTCCGCCGGTCAGCTCCGGATGACCACGGTCGGCGTGCAGCCGACGGTGAAGCTGCGCGCCGCGATCGTCGGCTGGCTGTCCAAGGACGAGGCGGTGGTCCCCCGGGAACTGGTCTACCCGCCGGGCGAGTCGCAGGAGGAGGTCGAGAAGCGCAACGCGGAGGACTTCCAGAACTCGCAGAGCAGCGCCGAGACCGCCGCGCTGGTCAAGCTCGGCTACCCGGTCGAGGTGGTGGTGAAGGAGGTCGCCGCGGACGGTCCGGCGGCCGGCGCGCTCAAGGCCGGTGACGTGGTCACCACCGTCGACGGCGCGAAGGTCACCTCGGCGTCCCGGCTGGTCGAGCTGGTCCGGGGCAAGCCCGCCGGCACCGCGCTGACCATCGGGTACGTCCGCGACGGCGCAGCCGGCACCGCCACCGTGACCAGCCGGGAATCCGACGGTCGCCCGCGCATCGGCGTGGTCCCCGACCAGCGGCAGCCGCACCCGTTCACCCTGAAGATCGACCTGAAGGACATCGGTGGCCCGAGCGCCGGGCTGATGTTCGCCCTCGGCATCATCGACAAGCTCAAGCCGGAGGACCTCACCGGCGGGAAGATCATCGCCGGCACCGGTACGATCGACGACGAGGGCCGGGTCGGCCCGATCGGCGGCATCGCCCAGAAGCTGGTCGGGGCGAAGAAGGCCGGGGCCAAGGCGTTCCTGGTCCCCGCCGACAACTGCGCCGAGGCGGTCCGTAACCCGCAACCCGGTCTGCCCATGCTCAAGGTCGGCTCGTTGGACGAGGCATTGACCGCGTTGGACACGTTGCGCGCCGGTGGGGAACCGACCCGCTGCTGAGGGCGGGGGCACCCCGGGACACCGGCGGCGACCCGGGCACGACCTGACCCGACACGTTCAGGAACACCCCGTACTCTGGGTGCCTGTCCGGAGCCGATCACATCGAGCGTGCGGAGCCAAACAGTGGCCATGCGTAGCAGCCCCCTGCCGAGGATGAGTCGGCGCGGACGCGTCACCATCGGGGTCCTGGTCGGGGTGTTCCTCCTGTTCACCCTGCTGGGCTGGGGGGTGCAGGCGTGGACCGACTGGCTGTGGTTCGACGAGGTCCGCTACACCCAGGTGTTCACCGGTGTGCTGCTCACCCGGTTGCTGCTCTTCCTCGCCGTCGGGCTCGGCCTGGCCGCGTTCGTGGGCGGGAACCTGTGGCTGGCGTACCGGCTGCGGCCGAAGCTGCGCCCGCACTCGCTGGAGCAGGCCACCCTGGAGCGGTACCGGATGCTGCTCACCCCGCGCATCGGCACCTGGATCAGCCTCACCGCCGTGGTGCTCGGCCTGTTCGCCGGGCTCTCCGCCCAGGGCCGGTGGAGCCAGTGGCTGCTGTTCCGCAACGGCGGCGACTTCGGCGTCAAGGACCCGGAGTTCGGCATCGACGTCGGCTTCTACGTCTTCCAGTTGCCGTTCTGGCGCTACCTGCTCGGGGTCGGCTTCACCGCCGTGGTGCTGGCCCTGATCGGCGCGCTGGCCGTGCACTACATCTTCGGCGGGGTGCGCCTGCAGGGCGTCGGTGACCGGATGACCAACGCGGCGCGGGCCCACCTGAGCACGCTGGTCGCGGTCTTCGTCCTGCTCAAGGCCGTGGCGTACGTGCTGGACCGGCGGGCCATGCTGCTGGAGTACAACGAGGGCGCCAAGCTGTACGGCGCCGGCTACGCCGACGTCAACGCGCTGCTGCCGGCCAAGGAGATCCTGGCGTACATCTCGGTGGTGGTGGCCATCGCCATCATCGTGTTCTCCAACGCGGTGATGCGGAACCTGGTCTGGCCGGGCATCTCGCTGGCCCTGCTCGGCGTCTCCGCCGTCGCGATCGGCGGCATCTACCCCTGGGCGGTGCAGACCTTCGAGGTCAAGCCGAGCGCCCGGGACAAGGAGGCCCCGTACATCCAGCGCAGCATCGACGCCACCCGCAACGCCTTCGACATATCCGAGGTGCAGACCGAGGGGTACGCGGCGAGCAACCTGGTGCCCCCGGCCAGCCTGGCCACCGACACCTCGGTGGTGCCGAACGTCCGGCTGCTCGACCCGCAGCTCGTCTCCGAGACGTACACCCAGCTCCAGCAGGTCCGGGGGTTCTACGACTTCGGCCCCAAGCTGGACATCGACCGCTACTCGGTGGAGAACAAGACCTCCGACTACGTGGTCGGGGTCCGGGAGATCAACTACGGCGAGCTGACCGACCAGCAGAACAACTGGATCAACCGGCACACCGTCTACACCCACGGCTACGGGCTGGTCGCGGCCCCGGCCAACCAGGTGGTCTGCGGTGGGCAGCCGTACTTCGTCTCCGGCTTCCTCGGCGAGAAGGCGCAGGAGGCGTGCTCCTCGCAGGCCGAGCAGATCCCGGCCAGCCAGCCGCGGATCTACTACGGCGAGCGGATGCAGCCCGACGACTACGCCATCGTCGGCCAGACCAGCGCGGACAAGGACGTCGAGTTCGACCGGCCCACCCCGACCACCGGCGGCGAGCAGTACTACACCTACACCGGTGAGGGCGGCGTCGAGATCGGCTCGTTCACCAGGCGGCTGCTCTACTCGATCAAGGAGCAGGAGACGAACTTCCTGCTCTCCGAGGCGGTCAACGACAACTCCAAGCTGCTGTACGTGCGTAACCCCCGGGACCGGGTGGAGAAGGTCGCGCCGTTCCTCACCCTCGACGGCGACCCGTACCCGGCGGTGGTCGGCGGCAAGATCCAGTGGATCATCGACGGCTACACCACCGCCGCGACGTACCCGTACGCCGAGCGGATCAACCTCCAGCAGGAGACCACCGACGAGCTGACCAACCGGGGCACGTTCCAGCTCGCCCGGGAGAACGTCAACTACATGCGCAACTCGGTGAAGGCCACCGTCGACGCGTACGACGGCACCGTCCGGCTCTACGAGTTCGACGACGGCGACCCGGTGCTCAAGGCCTGGAACAAGGCGTTCGGCGGGGACCTGGTGCTGCCCAAGAGCGCCATCCCGGCCGACCTGGCCGCCCACTTCCGCTACCCGGCCGACATGTTCAAGGTGCAGCGCAACCTGCTCACCAAGTTCCACGTCACCAACCCCGGCGACTTCTACTCCGGCCAGGACTTCTGGCAGGTGCCGAACGTGCCGGACGCGCCGGACAGCGGGCAGAAGCAGCCGCCGTACTACCTGTTCACCCAGTTCCCCAACCAGGACGCGCCCCGGTTCCAGCTCACCTCGGCGGTCACCCCGAACGGGCGGCAGAACCTCGCCGCGCTGATCTCCGGGTCGTACGTCGACGGGCGGCCGAAGCTGGAGGTGCTGGAGCTGCCCGACCAGACCCGGATCTCCGGCCCGGTGCAGGTGCACCAACAGATGACCAACAACGCGACCATCCGGACCGAACTGAACCTGCTCTCCTCCAACCAGGCCCAGGTGCAGTACGGCAACCTGCTGTCGCTGCCGTTCGGCAACGGGATGCTCTACGTGGAGCCGGTCTACGTCAAGAGCAACCAGCAGGACGCGTACCCGCTGTTGCAGAAGGTGCTCCTGTCGTACGGCGACGGCGGCTCGTACGTGGTGCTGGCCAACAACGTCAGCGACGGCATCAAGCAGCTCGTCGAACAGGGCAAACGGGCCGGGCAGGGAACCACCCCGCCACCTGGTGGCGAGACGCCGCCACCCTCGGGCGGCACCCCGACCTCGCCCTCGCCGACGGCCTCGCCCGGGGCGAGCAGCCCACCGGCCAGCGCCGACCTGGCCGCCGCCACGCAGCGGGTCCAGGCGGCCATCGCCGAGGTCAAGGCCGCGCAGGCGTCCGGCGACTTCGAGCGGTACGGCCGTGCGTTGAAGGCGCTGGACGAGGCGATCACCGCCTTCCAGCAGGCCCAGCAGGGCAACCCGTCGGGCACGTCCAGCGGTAACCCGCCCGCCACGCCGACGCCGTCCGGCGGCGGCTGACCCGCCCGTTCCCGCGTCGACGGGGCCCACGATCCGCCACCGGGATCGTGGGCCCCGTCGCTTTTCCGACCGGTCGTCCCGCAACCTGGCGATGCCGCTGACCGTCTCCAGTGCAGGTGGCCGGGACGGGGGGACGTGGTGCGCGGATGAGGGACGAGCGGAGTTTCGACGAGTTCTACCGGAGCACCTCGGCGCGGACCCTGCGCTACGGCCACGCCGTGGCGGGCGACCACGGCGAGGCACAGGACCTCGTCCAGGAGGCGTACGCCCGCGCCTGGCGGCAGTGGGGCCGGCTGGCGCAGCACCCCGCGCCGGAGGCGTGGCTGCGGCTGGTGGTGAGCCGGCTGGCCGCCGACCGGTTCCGCCGGTTACGGAGCTGGCGGACGGCGATCAGCCGCACCGGGCCACCGGAGGACGTGCGGCCACCCGGCGAGGACACCGTGCTGCTGGTGGCCGCGCTGCGGCAGCTCCCCGCCAACCAGCGTCAGGCGCTGGCCCTGCACTACCTGTTCGACATGCCGGTGGAGGAGATCGCCCGGGAGGCCCGGGTGCCCAGCGGCACCGTGAAGTCGTGGCTGTCGCGGGGGCGGTCCCGGCTGGCCGAGCTGCTCCCCGGCGTCTCGGCGAAGGAGTTGGAGGTCAACGATGTCGCGTGAGCTGCACCGTCTCTACCGGTCGTTGGCCCAGGACACCGACCCCGGCGGCCTGGTCCCGCCCGACCTGGTCCGTCGGTACGCCGACCGGCGGGCCCGGCTGCGGACGGCGGCGGGGGTGCTGGTCGTGGCGGCCCTGGTGGGCGGGACGGCGGCCGGCACCCGGTTCGTGCTCACCGCCGCGCCCGGCACGCCGGCCGGGCCGCCCGCCTCCCCACCCACCACCGCCGTCGCGGTGCCCGCCCCGGCGGTGTCGCCGGCGGCGACCAGGACCTCCGTCCCGGCCGCGTCCGCGCTCACCGGTTCCGCCGGGCGGTCGCCGGCCGGCCCGGTCAGCCCGGCCGTCACCTCGTCGTCCGGCCGGCCGCCGACCGCGATCCCCGACGCGGCGTTCTTCACCCTCGCCGCGGCCAACGAGACCGGTGTGCGGCCGATGTTCACCCCCGGCCCGCCGCTGCCGCAGCTCTGCGGCGCGCACCCCGGCGACTCCGGTGTCGTCCAGCGCCGGGGCCGCGTCCTGGCCTTCCGGTACGCCGACACCCCGAAGGGGTACGTCCCGGACGGCAGCTACCGGCACACCATCACCCTGTACCGGGCCGGGCGCGCCGGGGACGTCCTCGGTGAGCTGCGGGCGGCGGTGCGGGACTGCCCGATCCAGCAGTCGTCCGACACCCCGGGGGTGACGTCCCGGTACCGCCTACTGGCCGGTGGCGGCTACGGCGACGAGTCGGTGCTGTTCGAGCTGCGCCGGTCATACTCCGAAGGGGCGGGTGACCCGGCCGGCGGGGACGAGATCCGGCTGGTCCGGGCGATCCGCCTCGGGGACGTGGTGACCGTGCTCTGGGAGCAGGGCTGGGAGGGCACGTCCAGTGACCGGTCGCAGGTGGACGCCGACAGCCGGCGGGCGGTGGACGCGCTGCGGGACTGGCTGGACTGACGGCCCGGGTGCCGTTTTGCGGGCCCGGGGGTCGGTAGGCTACGGTTAACCAGCCGACGCGGGGTGGAGCAGCTCGGTAGCTCGCTGGGCTCATAACCCAGAGGTCGCAGGTTCAAATCCTGTCCCCGCTACTTGTTTCGACAGGCCCCGGAGTTCGTCTCCGGGGCCTGTCGCGTTTCCGGGGACCGCTGCCGTTTCCGGGGCCTGCTGCCGATTCCGCCCCGGCGGCGGGTCCGCCGTCGCGGGGTCGGGGATCGGCCGTGCCGCAGCCGGCAAACGGGCGGCGCGGGCGGCGGCACGCCCCGTCGGGCGTCCTGAGCTGGGCGGACGGCGGATCGGGGGGCCGGCCGATCTCCGTCGGACGGATGGGTTAGGCTTAACGGGCCGACGCGGGGTGGAGCAGCTCGGTAGCTCGCTGGGCTCATAACCCAGAGGTCGCAGGTTCAAATCCTGTCCCCGCTACTTGTTTCGACAGGCCCCGGAGTTCGTCTCCGGGGCCTGTCGCGTTTCCGGAACCTGCTGCCGTCTCCGGGGCCTGTCGTCGTTTCCCGGCCTCCCGTCCGGAACCGCTGCGCGCTTCGGGGTGCCGGACTTGCCGCCCTCGGTCAGGATGAGGGCATGTCTACTGAGATCAAGACGTCAACTCCGATCACATGGTGGGGCCGGCTGAGCGCGGTCCTCGGCGCGGTAGTGCTCTCGGTCTTCGTGCCGGTGGCCGCCTGGGCGTCCAGCGGCACCGGCGAGCTGGTGGTGGAGGCGGCCCGGCGACGGTCCAGGGGCGGCGGGTTCGGCGTCCTCGGGCTGCTCTGCTGCCTGGTGGTCGTCGGCGGCATCGTCCTGCTGGTGGTGCTGCTGACCCGCAACCGGCGCAACCGTCCGCCCCGCTGACCCGAGACCGGCGTCACCGCCCGTCCCGCCGACCCGTCACCGGGCCAGGGCCGCCTGGGCCCGGGCCATGAACTGCGTCGTCGCCGCCCGCGCCCCGGAGCGTCCCGCGCGGATGCTCCGGGCCGCCTCGGTGAGCAGGGCACGCACCTCGCCGTGCCCCCGCGGTGGCGGGGCGGGCGCCGGGCCGACCTGCTGGTGCAGCGCCTCACCGAGGGCGGCGACCTGTTCGGCGAGCGGATCGTCGAGGGTCTGCACGACCGCCTGGCGTACGGTCAGGCTGGCCGGCAGGCCCCGCTCGGTGCCGAGGAGCCGGCCCACCTCGACGCTGCCGGTGAGGAAGTCGACCACGTCGGCCACCACCTGCGGGTGCCGGGTGCCCCGGAACCCGGCCCAGTACATCGACGCCCGGTCCCACTGGGCGGCCCGGGGGCCCGGGAAGCCGACCAGGGCCAGTTCGTCCTCGCTGTAGCGCTGCAGCTCGGGGAACTGGTGGGACCAGGCGAACGAGGCGGCGGTGTGCCGACTGACCACCAGTTGCCGGGCCGGCTCGCCACTATCGGCGCGGTCCACCAGGGCGGCGGCCGGGGTGGCCCGTTGGCTGCGGGCCCGCTCCCAGAACTCGAACCAGTCCAGCAGCGCGGCCGGGCCGAAACCCAACTGGCGGCCCTGGTAGAACCGGGTGCCCAGCCCGCGCAGCCAGAGCCACAGCGCCCGGTGGTCGCCCGACGGGTCCATCGAGCCGGCGACCCGGCCCCGGCTGACCCGGGTCACCCGGGCGGCCCAGCTCAGATAGTCGGCCCAGGTCATCGAGGTGGTCGGTTCGGCGACCCCGAGCCGGCGCAGCAGGTCGCGGTTGAACACCACGGCGGCGTGGGTCTGCGCGGCCGCGACGCCGTACACCCGGTCGTCGATCTTTCCGTAGTCGACCAGGCCGGGCGGCAGGGTGTTCAGGTTGATCCGGCCGTCGTCGACGTAGCCGCCGAGGTCGAGCAGGATGCCGCGCTGGGCGTAGTCGCCGAGCATCGAGTCGTCGATCTGGAACAGGTCGGGCACGTTGCCGCCGCCGGCCTGGGTGGCGAGCCGTTCGTAGTAGCCGCCCTGCCCCTGCCAGGTCACCCGGAAGGTGACCTGCGGGTTGCGGGCCGAATACAGCCGCAGGGCCCGTTCGGTGGCCTCGGCCCGTCGGGTGCCGCCGTACCAGAAGACGGACAGCTCCACCGGGCCGTCCGGCGTCGGCGACTCCGCCTCGACGCCGCACCCGCTCAGCCCGCCCGTGGCCAGCAGCGGGACACCGAGCAGCGCGCCGAGCAGCCGCCGCCGGGCCGGGTCGACGCCGGGCCGGACCAGCGGGGGACGCACAGCGGACACGGGGTGCTCCTGGGGACGGGCGGGCCGGTAGCCGGACCATTCACGCAGGTGGCGCGGCCGGGTGTCAACGCCCGCCCGCCGGCCGCCCGGGTGGGCGACCCGGCCGGCGTCGTCCCCGTGGTGTACTAGGGCACGTGGAACTTCTGCACTCCGGCAAGGTCCGGGACGTCTACGCGGACGGCGACGACCTGATCCTGGTCGCCTCCGACCGGATCTCCGTCTACGACGTGGTGCTGCCCACCCCGATCCCCGACAAGGGGCGGTTGCTCACCGCCCTGTCGCTCTGGTGGTTCGAGCAGCTCGCCGACCTGGTGCCGCACCACGTCCTCTCGACCACCGACGTGCCCGCCGAGTTCGCCGGCCGGGCGATCCGCTGCCGCCGGCTGGACATGGTGCCCGTCGAGTGCGTCGCCCGGGGCTACCTGACCGGTGGCGGCCTCAAGGAGTACGAGCGCACCGGCGCGGTCTCCGGCGTGCCGCTGCCGCGTGGCCTGGTCGAGGCGTCGATCCTGCCGGAGCCGATCTTCACCCCGTCGACCAAGGCTCCGGCCGGGGAGCACGACGAGCCGATCACCTTCGCCGACGTGGTGGACAAGGTGGGTGCGGAGACCGCCGAGCGGCTGCGCCAGATCACCCTGGACGTCTACCGGCGGGGCGCGGAACTCGCCGCCGACCGGGGCATCCTGGTCGCCGACACCAAGATCGAACTGGGTTGGGCGGCGGACGGCACCCTGGTCCTCGGCGACGAGGTGCTCACCTCCGACTCGTCCCGCTACTGGCCGGCCGAGTCGTACCAGCCGGGCCGGACCCAGTTCTCCTACGACAAGCAGTACGTGCGGGACTGGGCGACCAGCAGCGGCTGGGACAAGCAGTCCCCCGCACCCGAGGTCCCGGCCGACGTGGTCGAGGCGACCCGGGCCCGGTACGTCGACGTCTACGAACGGTTGACCGGCGAACGCTGGTCCTGACCCGCCCCCGGCCGGCCCGTGGCGGGCCGGCCGGAACGCGGTCAGCTGCCGCCCAGCGCGGTCTTCGGCTCGGCCCGGTAGGAGCGGTCCTCGGCCTGCTTGCCGAGCACACCACCCCCCGGCGTCTCCACACTGAACGCCTGCTCGTCGGTGACGATCCCCGGACCGTCGCGGTGCTCGTCCCGGTCGTCCCGCTTCGCGGCGGTGGTCCGCCGGGGAGCCAGCTCCGGCGGCACCGGCTGGCCGCCGCGCCCCCGCCGGGGCGCCGGCTCGGCCGACGGCCGGCCCCGCAACGCGCCCGGCACCTCATCCAGCCGCGACACCCGCCCCCCGGACAGCGGCGCGGCCGGCGCGTCCAGCACCGGTGCGGTCGCCTCCGACCGGCCGTCGCCCAGCCACTCGCCGCCAGGCGTCGCCGGCTGCGCCGCGCCGGCCCGGTCACGGCGCTTCGACCGGGGCGTCCCGGCCACCCCGGCACCCCGGGCCGGGCTGCCCAGCACGGGCGGGGCGGTCCCCGGCCGGGTCGGCGTCGAGCCGTCGCCGGCCTGCCCACCGGCGGCGCGGCCGGCACCGCCGGACGCGCGCCGCTCCTGCGGACGCCGGTTCTGCAACACCGGCGCGGTGGTCTCCCCGGCCGGCCGGCCGAACAGGTCTTCGTCGCCGGCACCCGCACGGACGGTGCCCCGCCGGGCCGGGTCCGCCTGTTCCCCGCTGCCCGGCCGGCGGGAGGCCGGGGAGTGCGGGGAACCGGCCGCCGGGGTGCCCCGGGCACCGGCCGGCGGGGCCGCCGTCGACGGGGCACCGGGACCACGCAGCCCGTTCGGCGGCGCGGCCCGGCCGCCGGTCGGCGGCGGGGTGGCGTTCGCGCCGGGGGACCGCAACGACGCCTGGGGCGGTTCGCTGACCGCCGGCGCTCCGGCACCGCCGCGCAGCACCCCGCTGCGCAGCCCGGCACGCTCACCGGTGGCCCCGTCGAGGCCCGGTGGCCGGGTCAGCCCGGCCCGGCCCGCGCCGGTGGCGTTGGCGTTCACGCCGCTCGGCCCGGGTGCCCCGGTGGACAGGCCGGGTGGCGGCGCGACCAGCGGCGGCGGCACCACCGGCGGCGGTGCCACGGCGGGACCCGCCCGGTTGCCGGTGTCCGGCGTCGGGGTCGGCGCACCGACCTCCGGGGGCGGCCTGAGCGTGTCCAGCACCTGCCGGGCCAACTGGTCCGGATCATTCGGAGTGGGCCGGGGTACCGGCCGCACCGACGCCGGCGGCGGGGTCGCCCCGACCCCCGGCGGGCGGGCACCGGGCGGCCCCACCGGCGGCGGGGCGCCGACCGGCCCGCGCCACGGCGGGTGACCGACCGGGTTGAGCACCGCGTCCATCGGGAAGAACGGCGGACCGTGCCCGCCACTGACCTTGCTCAACGTGTCGAAGTAGTCGTCGGCGGTACGTCGGGCCAACTCCTGCGCCCGGCGGTTGTACTCCTCCTGCTTCTCCCGCACCGCCTCGGCCTCGGCCGCCTGGATGCCCTTCTCGCCGTCGTACAGGCCCAGGGTGAAACCCTGCTTGAAGCCCTCGGAGAACTGCGTCCAGCCGTCGGAGTTCTTCGCGTCGTCGATGGCCTCCCGGTATTCCGTCCAGAGCCGGTCCATCTCCGCCCGGGAGTCGCGGGCGATGCCGACCATCGCCCGCAGCGCGGTCACGTTGTGCTGGGCCGCGTCCATCCACTCGTCGAGGTACGCCAGCGTCTTGCCCGGCCCCGCCTTGAGGAACGCGTCGCGGGCCTGCGGTGACTTCCAGTGCTCGTCGTGCAGGGTCTGACTGGCGGACAGCAACTGCTGGTGGATGCTCTGCAACAGGTTGTAGGCGTTCTGCCACTGGTCGGCCAGCGCCGAGATGTCCTCCGGGTGCTGCCCCAGCACCTGCTGGCGGACCGTCTCGATGGTGGCCCCGCCCTCGCCGCCCGGGGCCGGGGTGAACTTCAGGTCCGGGTTCTCCGGCGGCATGACGTACCGGGTGCCCTCGCCGCGCGGGCCACCGTGCGCGTACGTCGCCTGGGCGCCCCAGTAGTCGGCCATCGTGTCCTCCCGGGCTCAGATGCCGTAGTCGTGCTGCTTGATCTCGTCCAGCGCCGCCTTGGCGGGGGAGTCGGTCAGCTCGGCCGGGTCCACGCCCTCGGTGTCCTGACCGATGTGCAGCTCCTGGGTGACGGTGCCCGTGCCGTCGGTCGTGGTGATCGTGTGCGTCCCGTCGGCGTGCTGCGCGTCGATCCGGGTGGCGGTCGGCTTGTCCCCGGCGTCGAGCTGCTCGCTGGTCACCGTACGACCGCCGTCGACGCCGTACGACGTGGTCTCCCGACTGCCGCCGGTGCGCCGGCCGTCGGCGTCGGTGTTGGTGGTGGTGACCACCGTGGAGTTGCCGGTGACGACCGTGGTCGTCCGACTGGTGCTGCTGTCGAGCACCTTGCCGGTGGCGTCGGTCGTGGTGGTGACCGTCTCGGTGCCCACGCCGCCGGGCAACGACCGCTGCACGATGGTGCGCACCACGCCGCCGGGGCCGAGCGCGGTGAAGGTGATGCTGCCGTCCGGGGCGACCCGGGGCTGGCCCTGGTCGACGAACTGCTCGGGGGTCGGCGCGGCGTTGGCCTGACCGCTCGACATCGTTTCGAGGTACTGGTCCCACCAGGTCTTGCCGGAGACGAACGGCGGCAGCCCGGCGGGACGAGGCGCGTCGGCCTCGCCGAAGGCGAACCGGACCGCGTCCAGCGAGGCCGCCGACCAGCCGTCGGTGTTGGCGTAGGCGTCCGCCACCGTCTGCGCGGCCATGCCGATGTTGGTCAGTGCCGCACCCAGGTAGGTCAGGTACTGCTGGAACTCGGCGTAGTTCAGGGTGAGCTGGGTGCGGACGTAGACGCCCTCGGGCAGCGCGGCACCCTCCCAGGCGCGGTGCGGCAACTGGCCGAGCTGGCTCAACCGGCCACCGTGGCTCTGCAGGTTCTCCTGGATGACGACCATGTTCCTGCCGTAGTCGACCAGCCCGTCCGGATCGACGTCGACGGGTTTCTGATCGGCCAGCCAGTCGGTCCTGGTGTTCTGGTCGGTCTCGTGCTGGTACGGGTTGCTGCCGTCGTCCTCCGCCACCGAACCTCCCCTGGTGCGGCGGGCCCCCGCCCGAGTGTCACCGGAAATCGCCCCGAGCGTAACCGCTGCCGACCACCGCCGGGACCCGGTGTCGCCGCTGTCGCCACCCCGACCAGCCACTTCGGACGAAGTGAGGTGGCCCGATTCGTTACGGGGCGCTACCGTCAGGGTCGGCCACGACGGCCACCACCATCAAGGGGACGCTTCCCTGACCGGGGGGCGCAAGCAGAGGAGCGGGTGAGTCCACCTTGACCGACACTCCGGGACTGGGTCAGGTTCACGCCACCCAGGAACAGCTGAACGCGATGGCGAAACGGTGCAACGAGACCGGCGAGGGCCTCGCACTGGGCATGGCGCGGCTCGTCGAACGGGTGCAGGCGCTGGGCGGCAGCGGCATGCGCGGCTCGGCCAACAACGCGCTGCAGGACGTCTCCGTGCAGCTCAACGACGGCCTGAAGAAGATCATCTCGGCGCTCGACGAGCTGTCCGGCAAGATGACCAGCGCCGCCACGCAGTACGGCATGAACGACGAGGACGCCGCGACCGAGATCCGCCAGGCTGCCGCCGAGACCGGCGACGCCAGCGTGATGAGCATCCTGCGCGGCTGACGCCTCCGGTATCCGCCGCGGCCGCGTCGACCCTCCCGGGCGACCCGTGCCGCCGTGACCAGCGAAAGGTGACCTTCCAGTGAGCAGTCCCATCACCTACAACTTCGCCCAGATCTCCGATGTGGCCACCGCCATCGGCACCTACCAGGGCCAGATGGACGGCAGCCTCCAGGACCTCTACACCCAGTTCACCCAGCTCTTCGCGCAGGACTGGCAGGGGCCGGCGGGGCAGGCGTGCGACGAGGCCCGGCAGAAGTGGAACCAGGGCGCCACCGAGATCAAGGAGGCGCTGACCCGGGTCGGCGTGAAGCTCGGCGCGTCGGCCGAGCGGATGCAGCAGGTCGACCAGCAGATCGCCGCCGGCATGTGACCGTCCGGTCCGACGCCCTCCCGGCCGGGAGGGCGTCGGACCGGCGGGGCAGCCGGGGCCGGGCCGCCCCGGTTAGGCTGCCCGGCGGAAGGGACCTCGGGGGAGGGACGATGGAGGAACGACCGAACTTCGGCGCGTTGACCGCCATGATCGGTGACCTCAAGAAGGCCTGGTCCGGGATGGACGACGTGCAGCGCCGGATGCTCCGGGTGACCGGCACGGCCTGGTCGGACGACCGCACCGTCAAGGCGGTCGTCGGCCCCCGGGGGCACCTGCTGGAGCTGGACATCGACCCCCGGGTGTTCCGCAACCCCAACTCCAAGGCGCTGGCCGCCACCATCGTGGCGACCGTCCGCCTCGCCGTCGAGGACGCCGCCGAGCAGTCCCGCGAGATCCTCGACGGCAGCCTCGCCCCCGACCTGCGCCGGATGGCCCCCGGCGGCGCGCAGCTGGAGAAGCTGCTGCACAGTCACGACGCCGACGTGCGCCTGAAGGGGGACGACGATGAGTAGATTCGTCGAGATCAAGACGAGCGTCGCCGACATCCTCGGCATCGCCAACCGGCTCCGGATCAGCGGGCAGTCCATGCGCACCGCGATGGACGGCAAGCTCGGCGCGATCACCGGGCTGGAGGCCGCGCCCGGGACGCTGCCGCGCGACGAGTTCACCGAGGAGTTCCTCAAGACGTACCACAAGTCGGTCGAGGTGCCCGGTGGGGGCGGGCAGCAGATGAACGAGGCCGTCAAGGCCACCGTGCCCAAGCTCGGCGAGGCGATGGACAAGCTCGGCGCGTACGTGGCCGACGCCATGTGGAGCTACACCGGCACCGACGACGACAACGCCACCGACATCGACCGGGCCGGTGGCCGGCACTGACCCGAGGCGGCCGGCCGGGGACCTCCACGGTGCCGGGGAGGACCCCGCGTGAGCGAGAGTGACCACGCCCTCGCCGAGATCCTGGAGTGGTTCTCCGACCTCGAAGCCGCCATCCCGGGCGTCCGCTCCACCGTCGGTGAGATCCTCATCGGCAAGATCCCCGAGTCGGACATCGACGCCGTCTACGAACTCTCCGACGCCTGGGGTGCCGCGACGCAGGAACTCGCCGCCTTCTACGAGGAGGCGGTGCACGCCGCCGACGGCATCCTGACCAACTGGAGCGGCGACGGGGCCGCCGAGGTGTTCACCCGGGAATGGCTGTCCTACCTCGAGTCGCTCGCCGGCACGGTCGACACCCTCGCCTCCATGGAGGAGGCGGTGCAGAGCTTCGGCCTCCAGATCGAGCTGATGAAGTTCATGGCCCTGCTCGGCCTGATCATGCTCGCCGTCTCGCTGTTCATGCTGGTCGCCGCCGCCATCCCGTCGCTCGGCCTGTCCACCGCAGGCATCCCGGGGGCGTTCGCCGCCTGCCGCGCCGCGATCGGGGCCGCCGCCACCAACGCGGTACGGGCCATCGGCAGCATCTCCGTCCGCGCCGCCCTCGCCGAGGTGACCGCGCTGCTGACCCGTACGCTACCGACCCTGGTCCGGACCCAGTTGCCGAACCTGGTCCGTACCCAGGTCCCCCGGCTGGTCACCACCCAGCTGCCGCGTTTCGCGCGGACCCAGGTCCCCGCGTTCGTCCGGCAGACCCTGCCGACGGTGATCCGGCAGGGCGCCGGCAACCTCGCCCGCAACACCCTGCCGCGCAACGTCGTCGCCAGGTCGGTCGCCGACCGGATGGCCGGGCAGTGGCTGCGCGGCGTCACCAACCGGGAACTGCTGCGCCAACTCGGCCGTGAGGCCGGGCTGGAGTCCCGACGGCTGGCTGGGCGGAGCCTGCTCGCCGCCCGCAACCAGCTCGCCCGGGAGATCGAGGAGCAACTGCTGCGCAAGTTCGGCGCCCGGGTCGGCACCGACCTCGCCGCCCGTGGCGGGGTGCGCCTGGCCGGCACCGAGGCGTTCGAGCAGCTCAGCCGGGCCACCCTGAGCCAGTACGCGACCCGCGAGATCGCCACCACCACCTTCGGCCGGGAGCTGACGAAGTACCTGGGCCAGCGGGTGGCGTTCGGGGCGGCGTTCATGGGCGGCGGCAACCTGCTGGGCCAGATGTACCAGATCGCCGGTGGCGAACGCGCCGGCCTCGACCTCGGTCAGCTCGGCGTCTCCACCGTCCAGGGTGGGCTGTTCGGGGCGTCGATGTTCGGCGGCATTCCCGGCCACGTCATCGGCGGCGGGGTCACCGGTGCCCTGGTGACCGGCGCGACCGACGCCGCACAGGGGAAGTTCGACCTCCAGAACATGCTGCACGGCGGCGCGGAGGGGGCCAAGGCCGGCGTCATCTTCGGCGCGCAGAACAAACTGGACACCGTCCGGGTCGGCGGGACGAACCTGCGGATCGGGCGCGACGTGATGCTGCTCCCCGAGGGGATGGCCGCCGTCGACCGGGCCGCCGGCCTGCGGGTCACCTACAGCGAGCGGGGCGCGGTCTGGGCCCACGTCGACGGCGACGGCCAACGGCTCGACGGCGGGGCGATCGCCGCCGACGGCACCGTGCTCGCCCGCGACGGCGTCCGGTCACCCGACCCGACGGTGGTCGACGGCGACGGGCCCGACCCCGGCGGCCCGGGTGGCCCGCACCCGCCGCGACCCGAGCTGCCCCCGGCCGACCTGCCGCAACGTACCGACCTGGTGGGTGGCACCGGGGACGGCGGCGGCCCGCGCCACCCCGCACCGGTGCGCACCCCGGAGGCGGGGACCCGCCTCGCCGACCCGGCCCGCCCGTCTCTCGACCCGGCCCGTCCACCTGCCGATCCGGCCCGCCCGCCTGCCGATCCGGTGCGGCCCGGGGGCGAGCGGATGCCGGGGGAGTGGTCCCGCCCGGGTGGCGACCGGGTGGCGGGGGAGTCGACCCCGCCGACCGGCGGGCGGACGGCCGGTGACCCGGTGACCCGGCCGACACCGGCTGACACCGCGCCGCCGGGTGGACCCGGCGACGGCGCTCCCACCCGCCCCGATGGACCGTCGCCTGCTCGGGACCTGGACCCCGGCAGCCGTGACGCCGGCCCGCCCGGCCGCGACCACGCCCCACCCGGCCGCGACGCGGGTCCGCCCGGCCGCGACGCGGGTCCGGTCCGGTCCGACGTCGACCCGGTCCGCCCCGACGCCGATCCCGGCCCGGGACACCGGGACGTGGAGCCGGGCGGGCGGGACGCCGAGCCGGCACGCCGGGACCGTGACGACGCGCCACCCCCGTCGCCGGCCGGCCGAGTCGAACCACCGGCGACCATCATCCGGGACCACCAGGCGGCCACCGGTGCCGGCCGGACCGGGCCGGTCACCGACCCGACCGGGATGAACAGGGCAGAGCCCCGCCCGGACCACGCCCGGCCCGAGGACCGCCCGGCCACCGACCGGCCCCCGCACGACCGGCCCCCCGAGGACCGTGGGGCGCAGAACCGGGGGCCCGATGACCGGGACGCGCAGAGCGGGGCCTCGATCCGTCCCCGCGACGAACTCCGTGCGATGGAGTGGGCGGACCGGGCCTACGACCGGTTCCGGGCCGACCCGGGGGACGTCGCGGACATCGCGGCGAACCTCGCCACCGTCGCCCGCCCCGGCGGCACGACAGGTTTCACCCACGCCGAGATCGCCCGGGTGAAACAGCACCTCATGGTCGACGAGCACGTGCTGCGGGACTACCCGGACGGCTGGGTCCGCCGACGCTTCGACGCGGACGAGGACATCGCGGAGGCGTGGATCAGGCTGCGGGAGGGTCGCCCGCTCGAACCCGACCTGGTCCTGCTGGAGCACGAGCTGGCCGAGTCGGGCTACCTGCTGGTGCACCCGGACGCCACCTACCCGGATGCCCACGCGTACGCCCAGAGCCTGTTCAATTGGGAGCGGGTCGCACCCGGCCGGACCGGAGAGGACCTGGACAACTCGTGGCCGAGGAGAACCGGTGATGGCGATTCTGGTGGACTTCGAACTGGTCCGGGAGGACAGTCGGGAGGTCGAGTACAGCTTCGGCCACCCGGAGAAGGACCGTCGGCTGGTCATCCAGAAGGCGTCCCGGGAGGGGCAGGTGCTGGACGGGCCGGCGGACATGCAGTACAGGAAGGCGTACGGCAAGATCCTGCGGATGCAGGCCGAGGCGGCGAGCTGGCCGCCGGGGGGCACCTACGCGGCGTAGCGCACGGACGCGTCCCGGCCGAGCTGGTGCCGGCCGGATCGCATCCGGTCGGGCCCGCGGTGCCGCTGCCCGAGGCGGTGCGGTCGATGTTCGACGGGCACGTCGGGGAGCTGCTGGCCGGCCGCGACGCCGGGCCGGTGGACCAGCCGCACCGGGCGAGCTGGGACGAGTCGTCCCGCCTGCTCACCGTCGAGTACCCGGACGGGCTGCGCGTCGGGGTGGTGCTCCAGGTCAACTCGGCGCTGCCACCCGGCCAGCCGGTGGTGCTGCGGCCCGGGATGGCGGTCGAGCACGGGCAGTGGGTGCAGCGGGAGCCGGCCGGGGTCGTACTGCCGGAGCACCTGCCGGCCGACCCGACCGCGCGGGCCGCCTTCGTCGACCGGCAGCTCGGCGAAGCCTGGCGCACCCTGCACCGCGAGATCCACCAGGTGCTCGACGGCCCGGTCGGGCCCGGCCGGGCCGGGGTGCCGACGGACGGCGTACCGGAGGGGGGACGGGCCGGGGCGACGCCACCGGACGGGCCGGCGCGACCCGGACCGGCGCGGACGTCGCCGGAGCCCTCGCTCGCGGCGCTGGAGGCACCGGCGCGGCCGGACCCGCCGGTGCTGGACGCCGACGCGGTCGGTTTCCGGGACGCCACCGCCCCCGCGCCGGCACCGCCCCGGCCGCTGACCCCGGACACCGTGCGCGGCCTGCTCGCCGACGACCCGGCCACCCCCGGACAGCTGCGGGACTGGGCCCGGGAACACCTCGCGGTACGCCGGGAGGACGGCTCCTACCTGCCGCGCAGCCAGGCCGAGATCGACGCCGTGGTGGCCCGGCTGCGCGCGGAGACGACCGCGCTGGTCGCGCAGCGGACCCCGGCCGACCCGAACGCCGCACCTCCCGCCCCCGCCGCGCGGCCCGCACCTGCGGACACGGCCGCCCCGAGGCCGGTGCCCCCGGACCTCGCCGGGCCGGGGCCCGTGCCCCCGGACGTCGCCGCGCCCAGGACCGTCGGCCCGGATGCCGGGCCGCCCGCCGCCGTGCCGGATGCGACCGTGCCGCTACGGGCGGGCGACGAGCTGCCGATCAGTCAGGAACTCGCGCCGAGCGGCAACTTCCCGGCCCACCGCACCCGGACCGGCGCGGAGCTGCCCGAGCAGGTGCACGAGCTGGTGGGCAGGGCGAAGGAGAACCTGCTCGCCCGGTACCCGGAGGCGGCGGTCGCCGGCCGGCTCGCCGACCTCGACGCGGTGGCCGGGCAGGCCGACCGGTTGCAGGCGGCCGCCGACCGGGCCCGCGACGGCGGCCCGCTCGGCGACGT
Source organism: Micromonospora wenchangensis (assembly GCF_002210435.1). Classification (GTDB taxonomy): domain Bacteria; phylum Actinomycetota; class Actinomycetes; order Mycobacteriales; family Micromonosporaceae; genus Micromonospora; species Micromonospora wenchangensis. Next base: position 26,158 of record NZ_MZMV01000019.1, on the reverse strand, counting down.
CGTGCGGGAGGTACGCGCGCTGAGCCGGGCGGTCGACGGGTACGCCGACCGCTACCGCGACTGGCGGGACTTCTCCCGGGGCGGGGAACACGCCGACCCGGGCTGGCGGGACCTGGACGGGGTGGACCCGCTCAACTCCGTCGAGATGGCGCACCGGGTGGTCGGCGTGGACCCGGTCACCCACCGGTTCCACGTCATCGACCAGGCGATCGCGGTGGCGAAGATCGGCGACGTGCTCGGTCCGGCGTTCGAGCGGCACGCGGCCGACACCTTCGAACGCGTCATCCCGAAGGACATGGAGAGCGTCGAGGCGCTGCTCCCACCGGAGCTGCGCCTGCCCGAGCTGGACGACTGGGTCCGGGGACCGGCGCGGGGTGGCTTCGACACCCGGACCGAGATCCTCTATGTCGACCCCCGCGACGGCGCCACCAACCGGCCGATCAGCGCGGTCGCCGCGACCGTCGTGCACGAGAGCATGCACCGGCTCCAGCCCAGCCCCGACGTGCTGGGCGACGTGCTGGCCCAGGGAGTCGCCGAGGGACGCTTCGGCGACGACATCCCGGCGCAGGTGCTGGTGCCGTTCCGGTTCGAGGGCGAGTTCCAGGCGTTCGCCGTCCAGCAGCACTTCCTCCGGGGGTTGGCCGGCTTCCGCGCCGCCGACCACGCAGGGGACCCGCGCCTACCCCGCAGCGACGCCTACCAGGAGATGGCCGACTGGACCCCGCAGCAGATGCGGGACTACGTCCTCGACCGGTACGTGCTGGATCCGGCCGAGCGGGCCGTCCTGCCCCGGGAACTGCTCGACCGGGCGGTCGACCAACCTGTCGCACAGATCGTGGAACGGGCCCGCCTGGCCATCGCCGAGGCGAACCATCCGATCCCCGGCGAGCGTCGTGGCGGCGCCTTCCACGGCCCGCTGAGCCGGGAGATCGCCGACCGGTACGGCATCGACCTCGACGCGATCGGACAGGAGCAGTCGGGACGGTCGCTGCCCGCGCTCCGCGACCATCCGGCCGCCCCGGACGTGTCGGCCCCACCCCGCTCCGGCCCCGGTGCGCCACCGCTCGCCGAGTGGGGGCCGGCACGCGACGGTGCCCCGGCGGACCGGCCGGCGGCCGGACAGCCAACGCGGCCGGGGCCGGGGCACCGCCCGGGAGTGCTGGGTCGGGCCCTGCACCGGATCACCGGCCTCCTCGGCGGGGCCGACCCGACCCCGCTCGCGCCGGAGCGGGGAGCGGCACCCCGGCCGGTCACCCCCGAAGCGGGGACGCCGCGACCGGGTGGACCGGGCGAGGGAACCGTCGCACCGTGGTCGGCTCCGGCGTGGGCCGCGGACCACCGGACATCGGCACCGGAACCGGGGCCGGGCTGGCCCGCTCCGGAGCCGGCACGTTCGGCGGGCCGACCGGGCACGGGGCGCGGGGCGGCCGACGCGGTGGCTCCGGATGCACGGACTCTGCTCGGGCTGACCGAGCGCCGGTGCGTCGTCGACGAGCTGCGGGCGGCGACCGACCCGATCGACCGGGCCCGGCTCCGGGAGGACCTCCACCGGCTCGACGCCGACCTGGCCCGACGCGGCTACCCCGTGCACGAGCTGGAGCAGGTGCCGCAGGCGGACGGGGCGACACCGGCCGACGGGCGGGAGCCCACCCGCAACGACGAGATCTGGTCCGACCCGCCGTGGCGGCGGGAGGACCGGCGTCCCTCGCTCGACGAGCTGATCCCCGGCAGCCGGGAGGAGGCCGACGCCTGGGGCGACGCCGTCCGCCGGGAGTTCGCCGACCAGCTCGACGGGCGCGAGTTCGCCGGGCTGCGCGTCCGGGTGGAACTGGACGATCCGTACAGCGTCAGTGTGCACCGCGACGAGGTCGTCGTCCGGGCCGCCGTGCACGATCCGGACGGCGTGCCCGTCGGTCGGGTGGTGCGGTCCTTCCACCGCGACCACGACGGCAGCCTCTTCGTCGAACACGTCTCGCTGAAGCTCAGCGAACGGGTCCAGGGCCAGGGCTTCGCCCGGGAGTGGAACGGCCATCTCACCGACTGGTACCGGTACTCAGGCGTCGAACGGGTCGAGGTGCACGCCGCCTCCACCGTCGGCGGGTACGCGTGGGCGCGCGACGGATTCGACTGGGCGCCGAACACCGGGCACCGGGCCGAGGGCGTGCTCGACCGGCTCCGAAGTGAGCTGCGCGCGGTGGACGTCGACATCGCGCTGGCCCGGCGGGCGGCCGACGGCGACGGCCCCGTCGACGTCGACCGGCTCCGGGCACGCTACGGCACCAGCGACCCGGAGCAGGTGCTCACCGAGGCGTACCGGCAGCGGGAGGCGGGACGGGAGATCCTGGACCGGGCCCGCAGCCACCCGTTCGGCAGCGGCCGGTACCCGACGCCGTTCGAGATCAGCCAGGCCGGCTGGGGGGAGCACCACCGGGGGCGGGACGCCTCCTGGATCGGCAAGCGGGCCCTGCTCGGCGCCGACTGGAAGGGCGTCAAGTCGATCAGCGACACCGGTCCGCTGCACCCCCGGTCGGCGTACACCGCCGGGCTGCCCCGGGTGCCCGACCCGTCGGCGATCCACGGACTGCTCCGCGGGGACGGTCCTGCGCCGGTCACCGCCGCCCGGGTGCCCGACGCGCAGTTCCACGGGTACGGCCGGGAGGTGGCTGCGCCGGAACTGGTATGTCGACTCGGCGACGAGGCGTTGCGCCTGCTGATGGACCGGTCGCTGGCGGACGGCACGCTGCGCGGCGTACGGCTGGACCTGACCGCGGTGCCGGCGGACGCCCTGCCCGACGGCGCGGTGGCCCGCTCGGTGCCGGTCGACGCGGACGGCCGGGACCTGCCGCACGGCACCGTGCCACCGGAGGGGGGCGGCTGGCGGATCGAGCTGTCCGACCGGGCTGCCGACATCAACGTGGCGCGGGCTGTCGCCCACGAGGCGGCCGAGTTGGCGGCGATCAGGCAGCGGGCCGCCGGTGGGCTGGACCCGTTCGCGCCGGACGCGCTCACCCCGGGCGTGCTGGCCGACGGCATCGGTCCCAGCCCGCACGACCTGGGCCGGCTGGCCGAGGTGGAGGTGCTGGCCGACCTGCTGCGCGACCCGGCGCAGGCGACGTACGCCCGCGCCGAACTGCGGGCCCTGCGCGACCATCTCGGCCTGCATCCGGACGATCCGGGGGCGGCGGCCCGGCTGAGGCTGCTCGACGGGCGGCTCGGCGACGCCGGCCGGGATGCGCTGCTGGGTCGGGAGGGCCCACCGGAGGGGCGTGCCGGTCCCTCCGGCGGCGGCCCGTCGGGGCGTGCCCGCGACGGCGATGTGCTGCCGCCGGAGGCGGTTGACCCGTCGAAGCCCCCGGGTGACCTCGCCCCGGCGAGCTATCCGGCCCGGGTCAGTCGGGTGCCGTTCGAGTTCGCGCGGTTCCTGCACGATCCCCGCTGGTCCAGGGAGGCGACCCGGTTCGAGCAGCGGTTGGGGGCGTACTACTTCCGCGACCCGCAGGTGCAGGACACGGTACGGACGGCGCTGACCCGGATGCGGGACATCCTGGTGGCACTGACCGGGTCGGCGCACCCGGGGCAGACCCGCGCCGAGGTGGTCGCCCGGGTGGAGAGCGCCTTCTTCCGGGACGACGCGCCCGACAGCGCCGGCCAGGTGGGCACCTCGGTCGGCTTCGATCGGCTGCTCGCCGAGGGCAACCTCCGGGAGACGATGACCGCCTTCTACAACGCGGCCTACTGCAACTGGAAGAACCCGTACACCCTGTCCCACGCGCTGCTGTCGGTGCTCGACGAGGGCCGGTGGGAGCAGGCGCGGGACGCGGGCGTCGACGTGGCGGCGGTCCGTCGGATGGGGGACCTGCTCGACGGTACGGTGAACCGGCTGATGCCGGACCCACTGCGGGACAGGCTGAAGTTCGGCCGGGACTTCTTCGCCACCGGCAACGTGGCGAGGAACTCGGAGCACGGCATCCGGGACCTGGCCGAGATGACGGCGAGTCAGTCTCCCCGCCGGCCCCGCTCGGATGACGAACAGCTGGCCCTGGCCAACACCCCCGACCACTATGCCCGGCTGGGCACTCCGCTCGGTCGGCTCGAACGGGCGTACGTCGACCAGGTGAACCGGGAGCAGGCCGGCGCTCCGCTCGGCGACCACAGCCTGCTGCCGTGGCGTGAGGGGGCAACCGCGCACGACACCGACCATGGGCCGTGGGCCCGCTGGGTGGGTCGGGACGGCTTCCCGGTCATCGACGGGGTCTCCGGCACCACCGCCCGGATGCTCACCGCCGCCCGGTTCGTGGGGCTCGACGGCCTGCAGACCGAGCGGTTCCTGAGCGGCCTGATGGGCTGGATGCTGCCGGCCCGGGACCATTCCCTCTTCGAGATCCTGCGCGGAGCGGAGATCGCCGGTGTCAAGCGGGTGGAGCTGCGCCCGCCCGACAGCCGCCTGACGGCGGTGGACCTCTACCGCAGCCTGCCCGACGTCGACCTGCCCACGCTGCGGGCCGAGGTGACGGTGGACGGGCTCTTCCCCCACGAGGCCCGTTACCTGGATCATGCCGTCGACCCGCACGGTTTCTCGGAGACCCAGCACAAGGTCCCGGCGATCGCGGACCGGCTGTGGCCCCAACTGGAGAGCGGCCGGGTGCGGGACGCCGACCTCGCCGGTTGGCTGCGGCGCAACGGCATCGACCCGGCCGACACCGCAGCCGTGCGCCGTCTGGGTCAGCGGCTGTCGAAGCCCCACGTCATGGCGCTGGCCGTCTACACCCGACACAGCCACTACCTGATCAACAACGTGATCCGTACCCACCTGTTCACCGGTGGGGTGGCGGAGCGGCCGACGAGGGAGGTGTTCGACCGGAAGGTCGACGAACTCGTCAGGAACTACCTGGGCAATATCGCCGCCGGTACCAAGGCGTTGCCGTTGCCGTTGCTGCTCCGTCCGGTGGTACATGAGGGGGCGGGTCACCTCACCGCACGCTCGCCGCTCAGTGGCCCGGCCGCGCGGTGGGTGGAGGCGCAACGGCGCATGGCGGCGGCCAGGCAGCGGGCGCGGGAACAGCCGGGCGCGCAGAGCGCCGTCGAGCGGGTCCGGGCCGCCCAGGCGCTCGACAGGGCCTGGGACGACCTCACCGGCCGGCTCCGCTCGGTGTCACCCCGGTTGTTCGACGAGGTGCGGTGGCACGCTGACATGGTGCACGACGCGATGATGCAGTTGCCGGCCGTCGGTAGTCCGGACCGGCCGGTGGTCGCCTATCGAGGTGACTGGACCACCCCGGTGTACTCCCCGATCTATGGCAACTCGTGGCTGCCGACCGGTAGGGCTCGGGAGTTCCTCAGCGTCAGTCGCCGCCTCGACGTGGCGGTACGGTTCATGGCCGAGAACCCTGCCACGGGCGGGAGGATCCTGGTGGTCTACCGGCTCACCGGGCAGCAGGCCCGCGACATATCGGTGTTCTCGTCCTTCGCCGTCGATGAGGAGGCGGTCTTCCCCCCACGCTCGCGGATGCGTCGCACCTCCGATCCTGACCTCGAGGAACAGGTACGGGCCCAGTTGCCTCCCGAGTTCCAGGACAACTGCACGATAATAATCATGGAAGAGATCTGACAGTGATCGACAGTCCTGTATGGGATGAGGCGGACGAACTCTTCGCCGCCGTACACCGCATGCTGTTGCGGTTGGCGGGGCGGTTCCCGGACGAGGTGGTGACCCAGCTGCGGAAACTCCTCGGCGACGGGGACCTGCGGTACCTTCCGGATGCGGTGTCGGTAGCGACGGTGCAGTACGACGTACCGATCTCCGCTGCGGACCGGGAGCTGCTGGGCCGGGTCCTGCGCGCGCTGGACGTGCCGGGGGGTGAGCCTCAGTTGTACGACGAGGTGCCGGTCTCCGAGGAGACGCCGTCGGCGGATGCCTTCCGTTTCCTGCCGGCGCGGACAGGGGTCGTCGAGCGCGCCGGGGACCGGCTGCCGAACCCGTTGGACCTGACCGGTGGTGACCCGGAGGACCCCACCGGGTTGCCGGCTCGGCTCGGTCACCTCGCCGATCTGGCCTACGAGCTGACCGACTGGCCCGACACCCGGTTCGTGGTGAGTGTTTCCCGTCATCCCGGTGTCCGGGGTGTCTGGCGGGCGTGGCGGTCGGCGGTCGACGGCTCGCCGGTGGAGCGGCGGGTCTGCCTTGCCGAGTTGAGCCCTGGGATGCGGGCCTGGGACATCACCTACGATGCCCAGCGCGCCCTCGCCGAGGAGGACGAGGAGGCGCCGCAGGTGGAGACCTTCTGGGCCGGTGAACCGCTGCCGCCGTACCAGCGGGCGGCGCTGGCGGGCGCGGCCCTGCTGTGGACGCCTGTACCACCCGGCCCGGTCGCGGGATGACACCGACAGCCGCAGCGGGCGCGTTCCGGCGCCCGACCGGGACGGCCGGGTGCGTCGCTGTGGCAGGATGACGTGCGCCGACGGCCGTGACGGGGAGGTTGCTGGTGGACACGGAGCGGACGACCGAGGCGCTCCAGCGGTACGTGTTGGAGCCGGGCGAAGCCACCGAGCGGGTGTGGGTCGGTCCGGAGTCGGTGACCGTGCGGACCGCCCGCTTCCGCTACCTGGCCCGCCCGGCGCGGTGGGCGGTCGCCGACGAGGAGTGGGTGGCCGACGCGGTCCGGGTGGTGGCCGCCCGGCAGCCGATCTTCGTCACCCATGCCCTGCTCCTCACCGTGTCGGGCGGGACGCTGCATCTCAACCGGCCCGAGGTGATGGGTGAACTGGGTCGCCGGGTGGGAGCCGGGCTGGACCCGCTGGCCTACGCGGAGCTGCTCGGTGAGCTGTATTCGACGTGGGAGATCGACGGCCCGGTGGTACGCCCCTTCTCGGTGACCGAGGGCACCCGCGCCGGTTGGCTGGTCCGCGACCCCGACCACTTCACCCGGGTGCTGGCGGTGCCGGACGCTCCGGCGGTGACGTCCCCGACGTTCGTGCCGGACCCGGACGGGGGCTGGACTCTGCGGTTCTTCTCGCACAACCATTACCTGTTGGAGGTCCGCTCCGCGGTCGACGTGTACCGGTGGACGGTGACGGGCGGGCCGGACCGGGCGGCGACCTGGGCCCGGGAGACCGTCGCCGAGCGGGTGGAGCGTCCGCTGCCGTGACCGGTCGGACCGCCGGCAGCGGCCGGCCAGCAGAGACCAGCCCCGGTCCGGCGGTCCGGGCGGGCGGTCCGCCCGGTGACGGGCGGCATCCGGAGGTGACCCGATGGCGATGACCGACGATCCGGAGCGGCAGCGCCGGCTGCGCGAACTGGCCGACCTGCACGCCCGGTGGCAGGCCACACACCAGGTGGACGACGCCGACTTCACCCCCGAGGGTGCCGACTCGGCGCAGCGTCGGTCACCGTCGGCGCAGGCACAGCGCGAGTACATGCGCCAGGCCCGGGAGATCATGGGCCTCGACCCGGACACCGGCCACTACCGGGACCCCGAGTGACCCTGCTGCCCGCCGCCCGGACCCGGGACGAGGTCGACCTCTACCTGGAGTTGCACCCGTGCGCCAGGTGCGGGTCGATGGAGGCCGCCTGGACCGCGACGGCCACGACGCGGGAGTCCCGACCGGCGTACCGGTACTCCGGTCGGTGCGCCGAATGCCACGAGCGGCGCGAGTTCCTGTTCGCCCTGCCCGAGGGGCGGACGGCACCCGCCGACGCCGGTCCGCACCCCCGCAGCAGGTTCGGCGGCCCGCAACCCTCCGCCCTGCTCGACCCCGGTGAGTGGCTGCTCGTCGCCGACTGGTGCGGCCAGGCGGCGGAGGTGGCCGAGCGGCAGGGCGACGACGCCGAGGCGGCGGACCTGCGGTGGACCGCCGTGGCCGCCCTGGAGGAGGTCCGTAAGTTCCTCCCCGAGGCCGGCGACGCGGTGCCGGAGGCGGCGTTCTGGTCGACCCGGGGGCGGACGGTCTACCAGCGGGAGCCGGGGCGGTTCCGGCGTCGCCGGATCGAGGTCGTGCGGGACTTCCACCTCGACCACATGCCGTGGAGCCCGGCGTGACGCCGCTGGCCGCGCGTTCCACCCACGAGGCCCACCTCTACATGGACCTGCAACCGTGCGGCTGCGGGCAGGGGGGCTTCCCGCGTGCCTCCACCGTGCTCACCCTGCCCGACGGCGACCTGGCCCGCCGCTACACCGGCGCGTGCCAGGGGTGCGGCACCCCCCGCGAGTTCCTGTTCCGGCTGCCCGCCGCGCCCGTCGGGGTGGAGGAGGGCTTCCGGTACGGCGGCCCGGAGCCGTCCCGGCTGATCGACGCCGGGGAGTGGCTGTGGGTGGCCGAGAACCACGCCCGGGGGGTGCCGGCCGGGGCGCGGACCCTGCCGGAGGCGGACCGTCGGCGGTGCCGGGCCCGGCTGAGCGCCGCCGTCGCCGCGCTCGACGAGGTGGTGAAGTTCGTGCCGCCCGGCGGTGCCCGGGTGCCGTTCACGGCGGTCTGGACGGCGCTGGGCCGCACCGTCTACCAGCGGGAGCCGGGGCGGTTCCGGGCAAGCCGGCTGGTCGCGGTGCGGTCGGCGTACGTGGGGGCGCTGCGCCGGCTGGGCTGAACCGTCGGGGGTGGACGCGGTCAGTCGGCGGTGCCGCCCGACGGCCGCGCGGGGGTGGGGGCCCTGCCTGCCGGTGGGCTGGCCGACAGGTTCGCCTCGCACGTCGGGGAGATGCTGCTCTGGTCCTGCACGAGCCGGTCGCCGAACAGGATCGTGCAGTGCAGCGTCGGGGTCCCGCCGGCGTACGCCAACCGCTCGTCGACCCCCGGCCGGACCTGCGGCGTCGCCGACACCCACACCCGTTCCACGTCCGGATAGCGCAGCGTCACCGCGTGGGACCAGGCCCAGGTCAGGCTGGTGGCGGACTGTGTCTCCAACCTGCTGTGCCCCCAGGTGACCGCCATCCCGAACAGCCCACCCCCGCCGCCGACCACCTCGACGGTGAGCGTGACCACGTGCTCCACCGGGTCCGGGTCCGGGGCGGGCGGCGGGCCGGCGGAACAACCGGCCACAGTGGCGGCCAGGGCGGCGACCGCGACGACACGTCGCATGGAACCTCCTGCGGAACGTCGGCGGACGGCGACCGGCCCGTAGCCTAGCGTGCGCCCGCTGCGGGTCCCGCCCGCCGCCGGGACATCGCTAGGCTCAGGTCGGCACCGGGCAGGGAGGGAGACCCGTCGTGGACGAGTCGTGGCAGCCGGCCAACGACACCGAACGGGCGTTGCTGCGCGCGGCGCGCGACGACGACCGCACCGGGTTCTTCCGCATCCTCACCCGGGCCGAGCTGTTCCTTCCGCAGGTGCGCGACGACGACCCGGCCGACGGCGGGCAGCGGTTCGTCACGATGGACCTCTTCGGAGCGCCGTTCCTGCCCGTGTTCACCTCGCTGGAGGCGATGGCGCCGCAGGTCGCCGGGGTCGCCGACGCGTACACCGTGACCGGGTACGACGAGCTGTGCGAGCGGTGGCCGGTGGCCGGCTGGCGGCTGGCGGTCAACCCGGGCACCCCGCTGGACGCGTACCTGCCGGTGGAGGCGGTCCGGGCGGCGGCGGACGGGGAGCTGACCGTGCCCGCCGGGGCGGAGCTGCTCACCGAACTGGCCGAGGCGGCGGCCGACGACGAGATCGCCGCCGCGGCGGCCGACGGGCCGGACGACCCGGCCGCCGGGTTCGCCCCACCGGCTCCCGCCCCCGGTCCGGCGGACGGGCCGGACACCGCCGTGCTGTTGCGGGACGCGGCCGAGCGCGGTGACTCCGTCGGCTACCTGGACGCGCTGCTCGACGCGCTGGTGGTGCTCCCCACCGCCGCCCCGGTGTCCGACCCGGCCCGGCTGGTCGACCCGGACTTCCCGTGGCGTGCGGTCGGCGCGGAGGAGACGCCGGTGATCGAGGTGTTCACCGCCCCGGAACGTTTCGCGCGGGCCTACCCGGACGGCACGCCGAGCCTGCGGGCCACGATGGCCGCCTTGCTCACCGTCTGGCCGCCGGGGCACGCGCTGGCCGTCGACCCGGACTCCCCGGCCGGCGTCACCGTCCCCGCCGACCAGGTCCCGTTCCTCCTGCTCTGGCCCACCCCCGACGAGAGCACCCCCGACGGGTGGGGCCGGTGAGCGGGGGCGGGCCGGTCCCCGCAGCCCGGTACGCCTTCGGGGTGGCCCACCCGGTCGCGCCGATGCTGCGGGTCCGCTACCGGCAGGGCGTGCCGGTCGACCCGTACGGCTTTCCCGACTGGACGCCGTACGCGCGGGCGGTGGTCGAGCTGCCGCCGCTGCCGCCGGGCATCGGGGTGGACGAGGCCCGGGTGCTGGACGTGCTCACCGCCAACCTGGCGGTGCCGGACCCGGCCGATCCGCAGGCGTCGGGGCGTACCCCGGCGGGGTGGGTCTGGGCGCACCTGGCGCGTAGCCGGCGGGTCGCGCTGGTGCCGGCGGAACTGCACGCGGCACTGCGGCACCTGGGCGGGGTGAGCACCGGCGACGCCGACCACCGGCGGCGCGGCCTGCCGGTGGACACCGCCACCCCGCCGCCGCTGCGGTTCGCCCAACGGCTCACCCCGCAGGCGGTGGCCCGCGTCGAACAGCGGCTCGGCCGTACCCTGCCGGCCGGCTACCGGGACTTCCTGGCCCGCACCAACGGCGGCTGGCCGGACTGGCCGGCCGTGCACCCCCGGTTCGGCTTCGTGGTCGACCAGCCGCTGTTCGGCGTGGTCCGGGCCGACTGGATGCAGGACCTATGCCACGCCAACGCCTGGTTCACCGACCGGTTCACCGCCGACCTCCTGGCCGTCGGGCACGTGCAGGGCGGCCTGCTCGCCGTCCGGGTGGCCGGCGGCGACGAGGGATCGGTCTGGTACTGGGACGACGACGACCCCCGGGCCCGCGACGACGACACCGCCGCCGACGTGGCCGACCGGCTGCTGCACCGCTGCGCCGACAGCTTCGGCGTCTTCTGGCACGCCCTGCGGGCGGTCCCCGGGTCGCTGCGTGACCTGGCCGTCGACGCGGTGGCCGGGGGCCGGGTCGGCCGGGTCGACGACGGGCGGACCGGGTCGGCGCTGCCGCCCGCCCGCCGGCAACCGGCGGCGTGAGGCCGGGACGGAGGAACACATGACGGGGTACGAGCCGGTCCACCGGCAACCGGACGACCGGACCGGTACGGGCGGTCGCCCTCCTGCCGTCGGGTTGCCGACGACCCCCGACCGGGCCCGACGGGGGCGACGTCGGGTGACATCCGGCCGGGTGCGTCAGGTGGCGGTCGGGCTCGTCGTCGGGCTGGTCGCCGCCAACCTGGCCGGCCCGGTGCGGCCCGCCACGGCGGCACCCGACTGCGCGCCGGCAGGCGGGCAGGTCGGCACGCCGTCGTGGGCGCAGCAGGTGCTCGCCCCGGAGCAGGTGTGGCCGTTCAGCCAGGGGGCCGGGGTGACCGTCGCGGTGCTCGGCTCCGGGGTGGACGCCGACCACCCGCAGTTGCGGGGGCGGGTCGGCAGCGGCTTCGACGCGGTCCGGGGCAGCGGCCCGGCCGACACCGACTGCACCGGGCAGGGCACCCGGGTGGCCGGGCTGATCGTCGCCCGGCAGGCCGGCGGGTCACCGTTCGCGGGACTCGCGCCGAGCGCCCGGGTGCTGCCGGTACGGGTGGTCGACGACCGGGCGTTCGGTGCCGCCCCGGTCGACCCGGCGGTGCTCGCCCGGGGCATCGACTGGGCCGTCGACCGGGGTGCCCGGGTGGTCGCGGTGACCGTGGCCGCCGACCGGGACGCCGCGACCCTGCGGGCCTCGGTGCGGCGGGCCGTCGACCGGGGCGTCCTGGTGGTGGCCGCCAGCGGTGACCGGGGCGGGGACGGCAACCCGGCGTCCTATCCGGCCGCCTACCCGGAGGTGCTCGCCGTCGGGGCGATCGGACCGGACGGGCGGCGCTGGCCGAAGTCGCAGTACGGGCCGTACCTGGACCTGGTCGCGCCGGGGGTGGCGGTGACCACCACCCAGCGTGGTGAAGGACTGGTCGAGGCTGCCGACGGCACCGCACTGGCCTGCGGTTTCGTGGCCGGTGCGGGGGCGCTGACCCTCGCCAAGCGGTCCGGTGCGCCGCGCAGCGAACTGGTCCGGCTGTTGACCGTGACGGCGGTCCCCGGCGCCGACCGCACCGAGTACGGCCACGGCACGGTCAACCCGTACGGGGCGGTCAACGACCAGTTGCTGCCGCAGGCCCGGCCGGCCCCGCTGCCCCGGTTCCGGCCCGCCGACGACCGCACCGACCCGGCCGTACGGGAGAGCCGGCGGATCGCCCTGGCCGGCACCGCGCTCGCCCTCGCCACCGTGCTGGTGGTGTGCGCCGTCGCACTGACCCTGCCCCGGGTGCGGCGTCGGCGGTGGCGGGCGGCCGTCGCGCCGGCACCCGCCCGGTCGACGCCGCCGACCGAACCCGGCCCGCCGGTGCAGCTCTTCGACGATCCGACACCCGGCCGCTGACCCACCACGGCGGACGGTCGGCGGTCAGCCGCCGGTGGTGATCGGCGCGGGGCGGACCGCGGCCAGGGGGTCCAGGGTGGGGCCGGTCGGGACCAGCATGGTCAGGCTCGGTGGCACCGTCAGCGCCCCCTCCGCCGGGTAGCCGAGCAGGCGCAACGCCTCGGCGGACGGCACCGGGTACCTGATGCCCAGGTCGGTGACGATGCTGTACGCGCCGGGGCTGCCGAGCAGTCGCAGCACGGTGACCCGGCCGGCGGGGGCGGCGATCCGGTCGGCCAGCGGGATGCCGTCGGGGGAGACGGAACCGGTAGGTGCGGCCCGGTCCGCGTCGGGCAGGGTGCCGCCCACGGTCAACTCCGGCGGGGTGCCGGCGTCGGCGGTGGCGGCGCAGATCTGCTGCCCCGGCTCGGGGCCGAGCAGCTTCGGCGGGGTGGCGGGCGGCTGGCCCCGGTCCGGGGGGCGGGGGACCCGCTGGCTCTTCGGCAGCGACGTGACGTCGGAGACGGCGACCGGGACGGGTTGCCGCCCCGACTGGCCGGTCTGGATGGCCTGCTGCACCGGGGTGATCGGGGCGACCCCGTCGGCGAGCACCAGGTAGTGCTGCGGGCCGGAGGCGGTCTGCGTGACCAGCACGTCGCCGTTGCGCCGCCCGGACACCTCCCGGGAGGTCTTCCCCCGGTCGGCGACGGGAAGCGCGGCGAGGTCCACCCCGGCGGGCAGCGCGTTCAACCAGGCGGTGCCGACGGGGGTCGGAGTGACCGCCCCGAACAGGGCGGGCACGACCACCCGGGAGCCCTGCACCAGGTGCCGGCGACCGTGCCAGACCAGGTAGTTCATGCCCAGCGTGGCGTCCTTGACGAGCAGCCCGTCGTCGCCGACCCCCCGCCCACCGGCGGGCCGGGCGGCCAACGCCAGGGTCACCGTGTCGGTGGTACGGCCGGTGTCGTCGGTCGTCGGGGTGGAGCAGACCGTCCACGGCAGACCGGCCCGCCGGTTCGCGGCCGGCAGCGAGGCGGGGGCGTTCGGGATGCCCATCGTCACCCCGCGCGGCACCGCGCCGAGGGTGCTGGCCGAGACGCGTACCACCTGGGTGCCGGGGCGTCCGGCGGCCAGCAGCGCGGACGCGTAGTTGAGCGTCGGGTGCAGCCGTCCGTCCAGGTAGATGTAGGTCGCGCCGCTCTCCTTCTCGACCACCACCGCGCCGGGCTGCCGCCAACTGTTCCCGCCGACCTTGGTGAGCAGCCCGTAGATGCCCACCCCGGCGGCGACCAGGACGGCGACCATCAGCCCGCCGAAGAGCGCGCCGATGCCCCGGCGCAGCGGCGACTGCTGCGGGTCGGTCTCGCGCATCACGAACGCCGACATCACCCGCTGGGTCATGAACTGGTACGACTGGAGCTGGTCCCGCCGCGTCGTCATCGTCGTCTCACCCGCCGATCGAGGCGAACATCCCCCGGATCGCCCCGAACAGGCCGATGACCGCGCAGGCCAGCGGGATCAACGCCATGATGGCGATCACGTCGGCGATGTCGGCGGCCCGACCCAGGTAGGGCGACGGCCGGCGTCGACTGTAGACCAGCCCGGCGACCAGCGTCAGCGCCGCCGCGGCGACCACACCGAGCCAGACGAGCACCCGGCCACCGCCCGGCGCGGTGCCCAGCAGCGCGGCGACCGCCAGCGACGACAGCCCCAGCAGGCCGCTGACCAGCAGCGGCACCCGTTGTGCGGGGGTGGGGAAGAGCCGTCCCCGCAGCAGCAGCGCGCCGGCGCCGCAGAGCGCCAGCAGCGCGCCGGCCGGGGTGCGGTCCGCGGTCAGCAGGAACGCGATGGCCAGCGCGCCGCAGACCGAGGCGGACAGCAGCATCCCGGTGAGCAGTTCGGTGGCCCGCGCCACGGTCACGAAGACCTTCGCCCGCTCGGGCACCGGCCGGTCGGTCAGGATCTCCTCCGGCCGGTCGGGCAGCTCCGGCACCGGCAGCCTGCCCAGCCAGCCGGCGATCAGCGGATAGCCGGGCAGCAGACCGATCACCGTGGTCAACGTGGCCGCCGCCGCACCGGCGGGGGAGACCCCGGCGTAGCAGAGCAGCGCGGCCAGCACACCGGTGAGCCCGGCCGCCGCCCCGGCCATGAACAGCCGCTGCACCCCGCCCACCGCCGCGTAGCCGACGATGCCGAAGACCAGCAGCGCGGCGGAGCCGAGCAGCAGGCTCGGTGCCCCCAGGTCGACCAGCCGGGCGCCGTCCGGTGCGCCGAGCAGCGCCCCGCCGAGCAGCGCGTAGGGCAGGCCGGCGGCGGCCACCACGGCCCCGGCGGTGGCGTCGGGCACGGCCCGCGACAGCACCGGCCCGACGACCGCCAGCAACGCCGCGACCCCCAGCGCCAGCAGCCCCGGGGTACGCCACGGCGCGCCGACCGCGATCAACGCGACCAGCCCGAACCCGAGCAGGGCGGCGGTGACCGCCAGCCCGGCCCGCCGGGTAGCGTCGTCGCTCCACGATCGACCGGTGCGGCGCGCGCCGCTGGCGATCACCTCGACCACGTCGTCGTACGCCAGCTCGGGCCACTCGTCGCGGCCGGGCGTGAGGTGCAGCAGCTCGCCGTCGCGGACGCCCTGCACGGCGAGGTTGCGGGTGGCTTCGAGCAGGGTGCCGGTGGCCCGGCGCAACACCCATCCGCCCTGCTGTTCGCCGACGTCGCCGAGGCCCTCCCCGGCGTGCCGGAGCAGGTGCGGCAGGAGTTCCCCGACGAGCATGCCGTTGGGCAACGCCACGTCCATCCGCCGCTGGGGAGCGGCGATCGTCACCCTGGCCAGACTGAGACCGCCCGGGGCCGTCACGCTGGTCACCTCCCCGTGTGCCACGCGTTCGCGCGGCGTCTGCTGGGCCCGCCGCGGCGGTCAAGGTAGCACGGTCGCGCCGCCCGCCGGGTGGCCGTCCGAGCGCGGACGGCGGTCCCTGCCAGGGGCGACCGGTCGATAGAGTGGGCCGCCGGAGACCTACGTGGTGGGAGGTACGGGGGAGATGTCGTCGTTGGTGGTCGTCAAGCGTCCACCCCGCCGGCCGGCGCCCCCGCTGCCGACCGGCGAGGTGCTCCTCGACCCGCCGCCCGAGGTGCCGGCGGCCGGTGGCCGGGGCTGGACCCGGATGCTGATGATCCTGCCGATGGCGGCGGGTGCCGCGGCGATGGGCCTGATGATGGGCATGCAGCGCGGCGGGGTGATGACCTATGTGGTCGGTGGCATGTACGGGATCTCCATCCTCGGCATGATCGCCGTGATGGCGGTCAACCAGTCGGGGCCCGGCAAACGCGAGATGATCGAGGCCCGCCGCCAGTACATGCGCCGCCTCGCCCAGCTACGCGCCCAGGTCCGCGCGACGGTACGCCAGCAGCGGGAGGCCATCCACTACCGGCACCCCGACCCGGACTCGCTCTGGTCCACAGTGACCAGTGGCCGGCTGTGGGAACGTCGCCGGGGTGACGCCGACTTCAGCGTGGTCCGCATCGGGCTCGGCCCGCAGGAGGTCGCCACCCCGCTGATCCCGCCGCAGACCCGCCCGGTGGACGAGTTGGAGCCGCTGTGCGCGGTGGCGCTGCGCCGGTTCGTCGCCACCTACTCGGTGGTGCCCGACCTGCCGGTGGCGATCGCGCTGCGCGACTTCTCCCACGTGTACCTGCGCGGTGCCGACGACGCCGTACGGGGGCTGGTCCGCGCGGTGGTGGCCCAGCTGACCACCTTCCACGCCCCCGACGACCTGCTGGTCGCGCTCTGCGTCGACCCGGACCGGCGGGACGGCTGGGAGTGGGCGAAGTGGCTGCCGCACGCCCAGCACCCGACGAAGCTGGACGCGGTGGGCCCGATCCGGTTGTTCGCCCCGACCGTGGTGGCGCTGGAGGCGATGCTCGTCGACGTGCTGGCCAACCGACCCCGCTTCGACCCGACGGCGACGGCGGCGGTCACGCCGTACGTGCTGGTGGTGGTCGACGGCGGGCAGGTCGCCGGCTCCGACCACCTGATGACCGAGGGCGGCGTCGCCGGGGTGACCCTGCTCGACCTCACCGGCCGGCCGCCGCGCCTGCTCGACGAGACCTCCGTGGTGCTCGACGTCGCCGACGACGGCACCATCTCGGGCACCACGACGGACGGCGTCACCCGGGTCGGCCGCGCCGACACGCTCGACCCGGCGCGGGCCGAGGTGCTGGCCCGGGAGCTGTCGCCGCTGCGGCTCTCCGCCGCCTCGTACGCCGACCAGCCGGCCGTCGCCACCGACCTGGGCCTGGCCGACCTGCTCGGCCTCGGCGACCCCTACGAGCTGGACCTGACCGACGCCTGGGGCAGCCGCCCCAACCGCAGCCGGCTGCGGGTGCCGATCGGGGTCAACGAGAACGGCCGGCCGATCGAGCTGGATCTCAAGGAGTCCGCGCAGGAGGGGATGGGCCCGCACGGGCTGCTCGTCGGCGCGACCGGCTCCGGCAAGAGCGAGCTGCTGCGTACGCTGGTGCTGGCGCTGACCGTCACGCACAGCCCGGAGATCCTCAACCTGGTGCTTGTCGACTTCAAGGGCGGCGCGACGTTCGCCGCGCTGGACCGGCTGCCGCACACCAGCGCCGTGATCACCAACCTGGCCGACGAGCTGTTCCTGGTCGACCGGATGCTCGGCGCGATCCAGGGCGAGATCACCCGCCGGCAGGAGCTGCTGCGCCGGGCCGGCAACTACGCCTCGCAGCGCGACTACGAGCGGGCCCGCGCGGCCGGGGTGCCGCTCGCCCCGCTGCCCAGCCTGCTGATCGTGGTGGACGAGTTCAGCGAGCTGCTCAGCGCCCGACCGGACTTCATCGACATGTTCGTGCAGATCGGCCGGGTGGGCCGGTCGCTGGGCATGCACCTGCTGCTGGCCTCGCAGCGGCTGGAGGAGGGGCGGCTGCGCGGCCTGGAGACGCACCTGTCGTACCGGCTGGGCCTGCGCACGTTCTCCTCGATGGAGTCCCGCGCGGTGCTCGGCGTGGCCGACGCCTACGAACTGCCCCGCTCACCGGGGCACGGTTACCTCAAGGCCGGCACCGAGGGGCTGATCCGGTTCAAGGCCGCGTACGTCTCGGGGGCGGTGCGGCAGCACGGCGGGGTGCCCACCGTCGGCGGCCGGCTGATCGACCCGGTCCGCGACTACACCACCGACTACGTCCCGCTCGCCACCGACGACGCGCCTGACGAGCCGGCGGAGGCCCCGGTCGACGAGCACGTCGGGGAGAGCCTGCTCGACGTGCTGGTGGCCCGGATGGAGGGGCACGGGCCGGCCGCCCACCAGGTCTGGTTGCCGCCGCTGGAGGAGCCGCCCACCCTCGACGCCCTGCTGCCACCGGTGCAGGTGTCCCCGGTGCGGGGCCTGACCATCGCCGCCGAGGACCGGCACGGCGCGCTGCACGGCGTGGCCGGCATCGTCGACAAGCCGCTGGAGCAGCGCCGCGACCCGTTCTGGCTGGACCTGGCCGGGGCGGCCGGCAACGTGATGGTGGTGGGCGCACCGCAGACCGGCAAGAGCAACCTGCTGCGTACCCTGGTCACCAGCCTGGCGCTGGGCAACACCCCGCGCGAGGCGCAGTTCTACTGCCTCGACTTCGGCGGCGGCACCCTGGCCGCGCTGGCCGGCCTGCCGCACGTCGGCGGGGTGGCCAGCCGGCGCGAGGTGGACAAGGTCCGCCGGACCATCGCCGAGCTGCACGGGCTGATGCAGGCCCGGGACGCGTTGTTCACCACGCACGCGGTGGAGGGCGCGGCGGCCTACCGGCGGGCCCGCCGCGAGGGCCGGTTCGCCGAGGACCCGTTCGGTGACGTGTTCCTGGTGGTGGACGGCTGGGCGGCGCTGCGGGCCGAGTTCGAGGACCTGGAGCCCCTGGTCACCGAGCTGGCGAACCGGGGTCTCGGCTACGGCATCCACATCCTGGCCGCCACCAACCGGTGGATGGACGTCCGCCCGGCGGTGCGGGACATGTTCGGCGCGAAGGTGGAGCTGCGCCTCGGCGAGCCCGCCGACTCGGTGATCAACCGGCGGGCCGCGGTGAACGTGCCGGAGCAGCACGGCCACGGGCTGACCCCCGACGGCCTGCACTTCCTCGCCGGCCTGCCCCGCCTCGACGGCCGGCCGGTGGTCGACGACCTGCCGGACGCGCTGGCCGACCTGGTCAAGCGGGTGCAGCAGCACTGGACGTCGGCGGGTGCCCCGGCCGTCCGGCTGCTCCCCGCCGAGCTTCCCTACGAGGCGCTGCCCGCCGCGCAGGGCGGCGTCATCCCGATCGGCATCGCCGAGACCGACCTCCAGCCGGTACGCCTCGACTTCACCGCCGAACCGCACCTGCTGCTCTTCGGGGACGTGGAGTGCGGCAAGAGCACGTTCCTGCGCGGGCTGGCCCGCAGCATCGTCGAGGGCAACGACCCGGCGGCGGCCCGGATCATCCTGGTCGACTTCCGGCGCAGCCTGCTCGGCGCGGTGGAGTCCGAGCACCTGATCGGCTACGGCACCTCCCCGCAGGTCACCGCCGACCTGGTCAAGCAGGTGGCCACGGTGATGGGGGAGCGGTTGCCGGGGCGGGACGTCACCGCCGAGCAGCTACGCGACCGGAGCTGGTGGAAGGGTCCGGAACTCTACCTGCTGGTCGACGACTACGACCTGGTGGCCGGGGCGGCGCTCAACCCGCTCGCGCCGCTGCTGGAGTACCTGCCGCAGGCCCGCGACATCGGCCTGCACCTGGTGCTGACCCGGCGGATCGGCGGTGCCGGGCGGGCCATGTTCGACCCGGTGATCGGGCGGATCAGGGAACTCGCCTCCCCGGGCATCATGATGTCCGGTCCGCGTGAGGAGGGCGCGCTGTTCGGCACCGTCAAGCCGCAGCGGCTGCCGCCCGGCCGGGGCTGGCTGTTCACCCGCCGGCACGGCGCCCAGCTGGTCCAGCTTCCGCTGGTGCCCCCGACGTAGCGGGCCGTCGGTCCGACGGTCGGTTCTGCTCCCGAGGACCGGAACCGCCTGCTAGCCTGGATGGTGCAGGACGCCCGCAGGGCTCCCGCGCCCGCCTTGAGGCCCGCTGATGCGGGCCTCTCGTGCATTCGTCTCAGCTTTGCCTGCGCATCGGATCCCAGCACCACGAGTGGTAGCGACGTGGCTCGACGAGCGACCAGAGTTGTTCGTTGACCCGTGCCGTACGCGGGTCCGTGCCGGGCAGTTCCAAGCGCTGAAAGAGATACGTGACCAGGTCGGCCGCCTGCACCAGGCGACTGACGTGCGACGGGGCGAAGTGCAGCGTGTCGACGATCCGGGTGAGCCTGCGTGACCGGTATCCACCCGTGCCCGACACGCGGTAGCGACCCAGGTCGGCACGGTGACCGGCCTGATCCGGCACCTCGTCCGCGATGACCAGGGCGTACTCCGCCTTCGACGCGGCGTATCCGTCCACCCGTTCCAGCAGGTGCGACAGTACGACCTCGTGGGCCGGGCGAGGGTTGGGGTACCGCCTGCTCAGCCCTTCGCGTTGCACCCCACGCAGAATGATCGCCACCTCCCCGGGTGTACCGATCGCCTCCATCGCCGACCGGTAGACCGCGATGCGGGCCCGGGGCGGAATGCCGGACCATGCCCTGCGGCCGTGGAAGATCTCATAACCGTGCAGCTCCGCGTCGGCGGGGACTCCGTACGTCTTCGCGGCGTCGACCATGACGCGATCGAGAGCCTCGCTGAGCGGGATCGCCACGGTGTCGGGCACCAGCAACGCGCCGATCCAGTAGACCCGGGCGGTGCACGACTCGTCGACGTAGCAGAGCAGCACAACGTGAGGGTACGACCCGTTTGGGTGACGGGCGGGACCTGCCACCCGAGGGTCCGCGTGTCGGGGCGACTCCGCGTGGGAATCGGGCGGGTTACGCTGCGCTGGTGAGCCGCCGTGACCAGTACCGGGCCGAGTTGCGGGCGGGCGGGCCGGCGGGGTGGCCGGCGTACCTGCGGGAGCGTTCGGGGCTGCCGGGGCCGCGCGCCAACCTCGAACTCGCCCAGGCCGTCGCCGACGAGGGCGGGCCCGACACGTTCGACAGCCTGCTCGCCACCGACGACGAGTACCTGGTCTTCTGCGGTGTGCTGGGCCTCGGTCGGCTGCTGGCCGACGGCCCGCCGGCACGGGCCCGTACGCGCATCGAGGCGCGCCTGCACGGGCACGCGACCGACCCCCGCTGGCGGGTACGCGAGGCGGTGGCCCTGGCGTTGCAGCGGCTCGCCGACGCCGACCTGCCGCGCCTGCTCGACCTCGGCACGGCCTGGGTCGGGGACCCGCACCCGCTGGTCCGGCGGGCGGCCGTCGCGGCCGTGTGCGAACCGCGCCTGCTGACCGCTGCGGAGGCCGCCGCCCGCGCCGTCGCCCTGTGCGAACGGGCGACGACGGCCCTCGCGGAGCTGCCGGCCGACCAGCGCCGCGACGAGGGCGTCCGGGCGCTGCGGCAGGCGTTGGGCTACTGCTGGAGCGTCGCGGTGGCCGCCGATCCGGCCGGTGGCCTGCCGGCGTTCCGGGCGCTGGCCGCCGTCGACGACGGCGACGTGGCCTGGATCGTCCGCGAGAACGGCCGGAAGAAGCGCCTCGCGCGGCTGCTCGTCAGCGCCGCGGCACGCCCAGCAGATGCTGCTCGACCGGGGTCTGACTGATCCACAGGTGCCGGTCCGCGCCGCCGCCGACCAGGCTGAGCATGTCGTCGGCCATCACCTGGAGGAACCGGCTGCTGTCCGGCGGCAGCCGCAGCGCCTGCTGCGCGGTCACGGACTCGTCGGCGGAGAGCCGCTGCAACACGCAGAGGTCGCTGTCCCGCAGGGCGGGGGCGTTGCCCGGATCGAGCCGCCGCAACACGGTCAGCTCGGCCTGCCACGAACCCGGGGCCGCCGCCCCGGAGGCGGTCGGGCGGGTCACGCCGGACGGCAGGTCGCGCACGATCAGGGTGGGCTGCTGCGGGCTGCCGTCGGTGGGCACCGGCCGGTCGTCGGCGCGTACCTCGACCCGGCCGGCGGCCCGGCCGAGCGCCGCGGGGCCGAACCCGGCCCAGGTGGTCGGCTCGGTGGTGAGCACGACGACCCGGGCACCCAGGGCCAGCGCCCGGAAGGCGACGAGTTGACCCGCCCACACCCCGCCGACCAGGGCGACCCGGGTCGGCTCCGGGCGGAACAACCGGATGGTGACCGCCGCCCGACGGCGGTCCGCACCGAGCACCAGACCGGCCGGGAGCGGGCTCGGGCTGAGCCGGGCGAGCGCCGCCGGGGAGACCGCGTGGGTGCCGATCCGCAGCCGGGGCAGCCGACCGGACGGCGCACCCCGACCGGTCGCGTCCCCGACCTCGCAACGGTGGGCCGGCGGCGGGCCGGGGGGAACGGACGGATGGCTCTCCGGGGCGGCCAGCGGACTGGCCAGGGCCCGGGTCAGCGGGTCGGCGGTGGCCAGCGCGGTCGCGGCGGCGGTACCGGCCGCGTCGGCCCCGGCCTCCGCGTCGACCCGGGCGCGGGGCGCACCCAGCACCGGCGCGTCCGTGGCGGCCGGGGGCGCGGTGACCGGTGGTGCGGCCACCGGCGGCGGTACGGCGGCCGAGGCGACCGCCCCGCCCGGGTACCCACCGGCGATTGCCGGCCCCTGCGGATACGGTCCTCCGGACGGGTCCGGCTCACCGGCCGGCACCTGCGGGTACGGCCCGCCGGCCGGGTCGCGGTACGGTCCGGCCGGCTGGTCGGGGGAGGTGCCGAAGGTGGCCGGCACCGCCGTACGCCGTTCGTCGCCAGGGCCGGTCATCCCGCGCCACCTCCCGTCGGTGCCGACGCGTACACCGCCGGGCCGTGTTCGCCGTCGAGCGGGAAGAGTTCCCCGCCGGCCTGTCGTACCCCGTCGACCGCCGGCCCGCACAACTGCGGCAGCAGTTCCGCCGGCCCGCTCACCCGGACCAGGCCCCGCAGGTCGAGATCCGCACCGGGCCCGTTGGTGGCCACCGTCAACGACACCGTCACCAGCGACGCCGGCAGGGTCTCCAGCCAGCCGAGCATGGCCGCCGCCCGGTCGACCGACGGCCAGCGGCGGATCCAGAACGAGCGGTGCGCGAGCGGGCCGCAGTGCCACGCCGACCACTCCTCACGGACCCCGGCCGGGACGCCGGGGGCGAAGCCGCAGGACCGGCCGACGGCGGCGAGCAGGCCGTGCGCGTCCAACAGCCGGTGCTCGACCCCGCTGCGGCGCAGCGACTTGCCGGTCTGGCGGGCCAGCGCGGCCACCACCGAGGGGGCGACGCCCAGGTCGACCGCGTAGTCGCCGACCGCCTCGGCCAGCGCGCGGGCGTCCAGCCGGACCGCCACCCAGGTCGACCGACCGGCCGGGACCGGGGTGCCGCCGAGGCCGGCCAGCAACTGCCGGTAGGACTCCCGCGCCGGGGCGGACGGGTCGTCGGTCGGGCCGCCGGCCGGCACGGTGCTGGTCACCACCTGGAGCACGGTGCCCGGCTGGCCGGACTCGGCCAGCGCGGTGGCCAGCACGTCCAGCGGCAGGCCGGCCGGCGCGTCACCGGTCGGTCCGGAGCCGTCGACGGCGGCCACCGCGAACCAGCCGGCGTCGTCACGGGCCACCCCGATCCGCGTGCCGTCGGCCATCGTCACGGTGCCCACCGACAGGCCGGGGGCGAGTCGTTGCAGGGCGTCCAACCCCGGGTCGGCGGCGACCGGTACCGCCGCCGCGGCCCGTCGCCGCTGGTGCCGGGCCAGCGCCCGCTTCTCCAGCCACCAGCGGCCCCGCGAGCGCAGGAACACCACGGTCAGCAGGAGTACGCCGCACAGCGCGGCGACGACCAGCACCGGCATCCCGAACAGTCCACTGGCGAGGACGCCGAGCAGCACCGCCTCCAGCAGGAGCAGTTGCAGCACGTGCAACTCGCCGATCCGGCCGGGCCGGCGGCGGGGTGCCAGGTGTACGCGGGCGGCGGGGTCGTCCGGCCGGAGTGCGGCGCGTGCCGGCCGTGGTGCTCCGGTCATCTCCGGCTGCCCCCCAGACGCGTTGACCCGTTCGGCCCGCCCACGGCGGGCCGCCCTCATCATAGGAACCCGGCGCAGCGCCCCGGGGCCCGTGGGTGGGCGGCCCGGGTCAGTTGACCCGGAAGCCGATCCGGGGGTCGGCCGCCGTCCCGGACCGGTACGCGGCGAGCGCCGGCCGGTCCGAGTCGATCACCCAGTCGCCGGAGCCCTTCTGGTTGAAGTAGACGAAACCCAGCAGGTCGGGTCGTTTCCGCAGGGCGGTGAAGAGTTCGTCGACCGCCCGGCGGCGCATCGCGCCCGGCTCGGACCCGGTCTCCACGATCAGCAGCGGCCGGGCGGTGAACTTCCGGACCTGGGTGATGGTCGGGCCGAACAGTTCGTCGAAGGTCTGCTCGCCGCGCCTGGTGAAGTAGCCGTCGATGCCGACCCAGTCCACGTACGCGTCGCCGGGGTAGAGCGGGGCGAGCTTCACCGACGGGACCGGGTTGACCACGTTCGGGGTCCAGGTCCAGATCACGTTCGTGGCGTCGGCACGGGCGAAGACGGCGTGGATGTGCCGCCAGGCGGCGACGAACTCCTTGGCGGTGTTGTCGTGCGCGCCCCAGGAGTACCAGTGGCCGTTCATCTCGTGCGCGATGGTGAGCGCGACCGGCAGGTTGAGCCGCCGTACCGCGACGGCGAACTCCACCAGGTACGGGTCGTGCCGCCCGGCGGCGATGTCCTTCAGTTTCGCCTTGAACGGTTCCCAACGGACGATCGGCAGTGCGCCGTACCGGTGGACCCGGCGGACCTCGGCGGCGGCGAACTCGTCGTCGAAGCTCTCGTAGATGGTGATGATGTTGGGTTTGCTGCCGACCAGGTCGGCGAACCGGTCGACCCGGCTCATGTCCTGCGGCGCGCCGCTGAGCGCCACCCCCAGGTAGCGGCCCTGCGGCTGGACCAGCGGGCGGACGTCGTACGCCGGGGGCGGGCCGGTGGGGGAGGGCGACGCGCTGGGTTCGGTGGCGAACCGGGCCGGACGGCTGGCCGGGCTGGGTGCGAGCGCGGCGTAGCCGAACACCCCGATCACGAACAGCGTGACGATGGTGAACAGTTGGCGGGAGGTCACCGGGAACGCTCCGGCCGGATGTCCCGCGCCGGCTTCACCAGCAGCGCCTGCAACGCGACGGCCAGGTAGAACGCGCCACCGAGGAAGGCGGGCGCGAAGGTCCACAGGTCGTCGGTGATCATCCGGTGGGCCGCCAGGCCGGTCCACAGTGCTCCGCTGCCCGCCGTGCAGACGGCCATTCCCCACCACAGTCGACCCGTCCTGTTCTTCCGTCCCGTGCCGCCGGTGGGCTGCCAGCCCATGCTCTGCCCGCGCAGCAGGTCCCAGATGGCGAAGGCGTGCGACCAGCCGTAGATCATCTTCACGGTCCACGCCTCCACCCGGTACGCGCACCGGTGCCACAGCGGGAACACCACCAGGTTGTAGACCAGGCTCGGCACGATCCACAGGTAGTTCGCCGGGGCCACCGACTGCGGGAACCAGGCCAGCAGCACGATCGGCACCAGCGGGCCGACGAAGGTGAACAGCGCCGTGTGCAGGTAGTAACAGAACCCGGAGAGGTACGACAGCCGGGTACGCAGCCGCATCCGGGTGTTCCAGAACTTCGTCGACCCGAGCAGGCTCATCGAGCCGGCGCACCAGCGGTACTGCTGGGTGAAGAACGAGTTGACGTCGGCCGGGCACAGCCCGGTGGCCAGCGGTACCGGCAGGTAGCGCAGCCGCCAGCCGCGCCGCCGCATGTCGAACCCGGTGTGCACGTCCTCGGAGTGCTCGATCAGGGTGGAACCGCCGATCGCGTCGAGCGCCTCCCGGCGGTAGAGCGCGCAACTGCCGACGCAGATCGCCGCCTCGTGGTGCTGCCGGGACACCTGCACCATCCGGTAGAACAGCTCCTGCACCGCCCCGGCCCCACGCTCCAGCCACCCCTGGCCGGAGTGCACCCGGAAGTACTGCGGGGACTGCACGATCCCGAGATCCGGCTCGGCGGCCAGGTAGGGCACCATCTCGTCGAGCATGTCGTGCCGGGGGGTGAAGTCGGCGTCCAGCACCAGGATGTGCTCGCCCAGCGTGCGCTGGTATGCGTACCGCATGTTGCCGGCCTTCTTGTACCAGCCCCGGTTGGGGCGGCGCTGGTAGACGAAGCCGAAGGCGAGCGCCATCGCCTCCCGCTCGTCGGTGGCCGAGTCGTCGAGCACGTAGACGTGCACCCGGCCCGGGTAGTGGTCGACCATCCGGCTGACGTGCTCCCAGGTGTTGCGCAGCACCTCGGTCGCCTCGCCGCAGACCGGCAGGAACACGTCCACCGACGGGTGCACGGGCGGCTGGAAGTCGCGGACCAGCCGGCGGTGCCGGTCCAGGTCGAACCCGGGCGTGCCGATGTTCACCGTCGCCGAGATCAGGTAGTAGAGGACGGTGAAGCCGAACAGCGGCAGCAGCGCCAGCAGCCAGGGCGCCATCCGGACGAAGAGCAACTGGCTGGTGAGCAGCCCGGTGAAGCTGACGAACGAGGCGATCATCAGCACCGGCAGCCGGCGGTGCCGGTAGGCGGCCTTCTCGTCGTCGTCCGGCGGCAACGGTAGCGACGGGTCGACCGTCGC
>NZ_MZMV01000018.1 GCF_002210435.1 Micromonospora wenchangensis | reverse complement strand
GGGGTGGTCGGCGGCGGCGTGGTGGGCGGCGGGGTGGTCGTGCCGCCGGTGCAGGTGGTGCCGTTGAGGGTGAAGCTCGTCGGCTTCGGGTTGCTGCCGTTCCACGAGCCGTTGAAGCCGAACGACACGGTGGCGCCGGTGCCGATCGCGGCGTTGTAGCTGACGTTGCGGGCGGTGACCTGCGCGCCGGACTGGGTGACGGTGGCGTTCCACGCCTGGGTGACCTGCTGCCCGGCCCCGTACGACCAGGTCAGGGTCCAGCCGTCGATCGGGTCGCCCAGGTTGGTGACGGCGACGTTCGCGCCGAAGCCGCCGCCCCACTCGGACGAGACGGTGTAGTCGACAGCGCAGCCGGCCGCCGCGGCCTGGGCCGGTAGGGCGACCGCCGTTGCGGCGGCGATCAGGCCGGCGGCCAGGAACACCCGGCCCGGCCCTGTTCTGGTGAGTCGCATTCGGTACTCCTACTGGGGGTGGTGGGAGTCGGTGGTGGGAAGACGTCCGGCACCGGTGCGCACGCACACCGGTGCCGGACGGGTGGGTCAGGAGACCGTGCAGGCGGTGCCGTTGAGGGTGAACGCGGTCGGCTTGGCCGCGTTGCCGGTGTGTTCGGCCTGGAAGCCGACGTCGACCGAGGTGTTCGGCGCGATCGTGCCGTTGTAGGAGACGTTGCGGGCGGTGACCGCCCCGCTGGTCGGCGTGTAGGTGGCGTTCCAGCCGCTGGTGATGGTCTGCCCGCCGGGTAGGGTGAACGCCAGTGCCCAGCCGTTGACCGCCGTGCTGCTGGTGTTGGTGATGCTGATCGACGCGGTCAGGCCGGAGTTCCAGGCGTTGACCGTGTACGCGACCCGGCAGCCCGCCGCCGGCGGCGGCGTGGTGGGCGGGGGCGTGGTGGGCGGCGGGGTGGTCGGCGGGGGCGTGGTGGGCGGCGGCGTGGTGGGCGGGGCGGTGGTCGGCGGGGTGGTCGGCGTGTTGCCGCCGAGGCTGCCGGGCACCGCCCGCAGGGCGTTGTACCAGGTGGTGGCCATCTTGCGGTAGCCGGTGGCGTTCGGGTGGATGCCGTCGGCCAGGTCGGCCGTGCCCACCGCGCTGAACATGTCCACCAGGTGCACCCGCTTGCCGGCGTTGACCTTGCTCTGCACGATCCCGGGGATCGCCGCGTTGAACGTGCGGACCGCCGATTCGGTGCCGTTGCGCGGGATGATCGTGGCGACGAAGACGTCCGCGTTCGGCGCGGTGTTGGTGATCTTGTCGATCAGGGTGGAGAGCCGGGTCGGTGCGCCGGAGGCGTTGTACATGTCGTTGGTGCCGATGTGCAGCAGCACCGTGCGCGGGGTGGTGTTGCGCAGCCAGTTCACCACGTTGGCGTCGATCTGGGCGATGGTCCAGCCGGAGTGGCCCTCGTGGTCGTGGTCGCCCAGGTTGGACGGCCCGTTGAACATCGAGCCGACGAAGTCGACCCGGTAGCCGTCGGCGACCATCCGCTGCCACAGCTCGATGCGGTAGCCGCCGGGGACGTTGAAGCCGTCGGTGATCGAGTCACCGAGGGGCATCACGCGTACCCCGCCGTTGGACTCCGCGTTGGCAGGTGCGGTCAGCACCGACCCGGTGGCGACCGCGGCCACCAGGGCGGCGGTGGCCAGGCCCAGCAGGCGCAGGCCGCGCCGCATGGTGGGCAGCCGTCGGCCGCTGGGGGCGGTGCTGACCGGATGGGGACGGTCGGACGGGGGTGGCCCGGCGTTCGGGCAGCTCGTGCCGCTCATGGAAACTCCCTGGGGTGGCGCGCGGAGCGCGGTGCGGACGTGCAGCACGGCGACCGTCCCGGGATGTCGCCGTCTCGTCCGGCTCGTGGACAAGGGGGTGTGCCGGCACGGGCCCGGACGTCGCCGCGCGCACGGACCGACCGCCGTTGCCCGGCGGATTCCCCTGGAACTGACGGGCGGAGGTGCGCCACGCGCGTCGACCGGGAACCCGGACCGCGTCACCGGCGGTGGACGCCGTGTGTGCCGGTGGCCACCGACCCCCGCAGGTGGACGAACCCCGACGGGTGGACGAAGCGGTGACCACGGCCGGAGCGTGCCCTGCGCTCCCGCCGCGATGCACCATATCGTGTTATCGCTAACATCGGCAACAGATCGGTGCGCGACGATGCCCGGGTGAACTACCGGCCGGCTCCCCGACGACGCCGGGCGCAGCGGAGCGCCCCTGCGCCGGGCGGCGTCCCGTCCGCCGGTCGGGTCGGCGTCCCCACCCGCGCGACGCCGGTCACCGCCCGGTGGTCACCGCGCCGGGTCGTCGGTGGCGGGGCGCAGCAGCGGGGCGAGCCAGCGCAGTTGCCGCTCGACCTGCCACGCCTCGCCGCCCTCGTGGCCGTTGAACGGGTAGGTGTGCAGCTCACGTGGGGGAAGCCCCGCCCGGCCGTTCGCCGCGCCGTACTGGTTGTAGGCGGCGAAGCCGGTGCTCGGCGGGCAGACGTCGTCGCGCAGGCCGATGCCGAAGTGCGCGGGTGCGGTGGCCCGCCGGGCGAAGGTCACCCCGTCGACATAGGACAGCGTGTGCCGGACGGCCTCCTCGACCTGCCGGTGCACCGACAGGTACCTGGCGATCTCGCCGTACGGGGCGGCGTCGGTCAGCTCGATCCCGCGCTGGACGTCACAGAGGAACGGCGCGGTGCTCAGCAGCGCCGCGAGGTCGTCACGCAGACCGGCGACGGCCAGGGCGAGCCCGCCGCCCTGACTGTTGCCGACGGCTGCCACCCGGGCCGGGTCCACCCCGGGCAGCGCGCGGACGGCGTCCACCGCGCGGACCGCGTCGGTGATCAGCCGGCGGTAGTGGTAGTCGTGCGGGGTGAGGATGCCCCAGGTGGCGGGCCATGGGCCGCCGGGCGCGCCGTGCGGGTCGGGGGTATCGCCCGCGCCGTGCAGCCCGGACTGGCCCCGGTTGTCCATCAGCAGGTGCGCGTACCCGGCCACCGGCCAGGTCAGCCGCTCGTGCGGCAGGCCCCGGCCGCGCCCGTAGCCGGCGTACTCGACCACTGCGGGCAGCGCGGTGTCGACCCCGGCCGGCCGGGTGTACCAGGCCCGCACCGGGTCACCGGCGAAACCGGCGAAGGTGACGTCCCAGGTGTCGACCAGCCGCAGGTCGGTCCGGTGTGGGCGGACGTCGACCAGCACCGGGCGCTCACCCGCCGTGGCGAGCGTGTCCCGCCAGAACTCGTCGAAGTCGGCCGGTTCGACGACGGTCGGCGCGTACCGTCGCAGGTCCTCGCTGGATGCCATGGGTTCCTCGGGTGCTCAGGGACGGGTGGTGGCGGGTGGGGCGGTGCTCTCCCGGACGACCAGCTCGGTCACCAGGTCGATCCGGCTGGTCGCCACCGTCGTGCCGCGGGCCAGTTCCAGCAGCATCTGGGTGGCGGTGCCGGCCATGTCCCGCAGGGGCTGGTGCACGGTGGTCAGCGGCGGGTCGGTCCAGCCGGCGACCGGCAGGTCGTCGTACCCGATCACCGAGAGGTCGTCGGGGACCCGCAGGCCGAGCCGGCGGGCGGCCCGGAGCACGCCGATGGCCTGCAGGTCCGAGCCGGCGAAGATCGCGGTCGGCCGGTCGGGCCCGGCGAGCAGCTCCAGGCCGTGGGCGTGCCCGCCGTCGACGTAGAAGCTGCCGTAGCGCACCAGGTCGGCGTCCAGGGGCAGGCCGATCTCGTCGTGGGCGGAGCGGAAGCCGGCGGCGCGGGCCTGGCTGCACAGCACGTCGCGGGGCCCGGAGATGACGGCGATCCGGCGGTGCCCCAGCTCCAGCAGGTGCCGGGTGGCCAGCAGGCCGCCGTTCCAGTTGTTGGAGCCGACGGTCGGCACCGACGCCGAGGTGGCGCTGTCGGTGTCGACGACCACGAACGGGATGCGGTGTTCGGCCAGCATGAGCTGCTGCGGCGGGGTCGGGTGGCAGAGCACGAAGAGCAGGCCCAGCGGACGCCGGGCGACCAGGGCGTCCAGCCGGCGGGGCGCGGGCCGGTGCGCCCCGTCGAGCTGGGAGATGGCGATGCCCAGTCCGGCGGCGGAGGCCACCGCCTCGACCCCGCTCATGATCTCCATCGCCCAGCCGGAGTTGAACTCGTGGAAGACCAGGTCGATCTGGTCGATCCCGGGCGACTGCCGGCGGATGCGGCGGCGGTACCGGTGGCGCTCCAGGCTCTCCTCGACCCGCGCCCGGGTCTCGGCGGCGACGTCCGCCCGCCCGTTGAGCACCTTCGAGACGGTCGCCACGGAGACGCCGACCTCCTCGGCGATGGTGGCGATCGTGGCCGAGGCCTGTGGGGTGAGCGGGCGGGACGCGGTCATCGAAGCCTCACCAGGCACGTCCGAAAGTTTCGGAGAACTCTAGCACGTTCGGTTCGAAACCGGGATTCGACAGTGCCCGAAGATTTTGACGGGGGTGAATGTACTTTCTGGGAATTACGCGGCCTCGTATCCCAATTGAGGCCCTTGACACGCGCCGGCAATGCCTCCTAAGTTGCCCGAAAAAGGTAACGCGCTGTTTACGAAATTTTCGAACCCCCCGCCGCCGCGTTGCCGTTCCCGGCGGGCGTGGGTGGGGGAGTGTCGAAGGTGAGGGGTGTGGCATGAGAAGTCAGGTGCCCGTCGACGACGGCCCGGCACCCCGCGGAACCCAACCGTGGCGGGACCCCCGGCGCTCACCCGCGCAACGGGCCGACGCCCTGGTCCCGCTCATGTCGCTGGAGGAGAAGATCGCCCAACTCGTCGGCGTCTGGGTCGGCGCGGAAGCCTCCGGCGAGGGGGTCGCCCCGCACCAGGCCGACATGATCGACGGCGCGCCGCCGTGGAGCACGATCATCCGCCACGGGCTCGGCCAGTTGACCCGCCCGTTCGGCACCGCACCCGTCGACCCCGTGGTCGGGGCCCGCTCGCTGGCCGCCTCCCAGGCGCAGATCGCCGCCGCGAGCCGGTTCGGCATCCCGGCGCAGGTGCACGAGGAGTGCCTCACCGGCTTCGCCGCCTGGCGGGCCACGGTCTACCCCACCCCGCTGGGCTGGGGCGCCTCCTTCGACCCGGAACTGGTCGAGGAGATGGCCGGCCGGATCGGCCGCTCGATGCGGGCCGCCGGGGTCCACCAGGGACTCGCCCCGGTGCTCGACGTCACCCGCGACTACCGCTGGGGGCGTACCGAGGAGACCATCGGGGAGGACCCGTACCTGGTCGGGACCACCGGGGCGGCGTACGTGCGGGGCCTGGAACGCGCCGGCATCGTCGCCACCCTCAAACACTTCGCCGGGTACTCCGCCTCCCGGGGCGGACGCAACCTCGCCCCGGTGTCGATGGGCCCCCGGGAACTGGCCGACGTCATCCTCCCGCCGTTCGAGATGGCCCTGCGCCTCGGCGGTGCCCGCTCGGTGATGAACTCGTACGCCGAGATCGACGGCCTGCCCGCCGCGGCCGACGAGGGGTTGCTGACCGGGCTGCTGCGCGACGAGTGGGGCTTCACCGGCACCGTCGTCGCCGACTACTTCGCGGTGCGCTTCCTGGAGACCCTGCACGGGGTGGCCGCCGACGCCGCCGACGCCGCCCGGCTCGCCCTGCGCGCCGGCATCGACGTGGAACTGCCCACCGTGGACGCGTTCGGCGAACCGCTGGTGGCCGCCGTGCGCTCCGGCGCGGTCGACGAGGCGCTGATCGACCGGGCGCTGCGCCGGGTGCTGATCCAGAAGATCGAACTCGGGCTGCTCGACGAGGACTGGCAGGAACTGCCCGAGGACGCGGCGAACCTGCGGCTCGACGACGAGACCAGCCGGGACGTCGCCCTGCGGCTGGCCCGCGAGTCGGTGGTGCTGTTGCGCAACGACGGCGTGCTGCCACTGGCCCCCGGCCGGCGGGTGGCCCTGGTCGGCCCGGTCGCCGACGACCCGATGGCCCTGCTCGGCTGCTACTCCTTCCCCAACCACGTCGGGGTCCGCCACCCGGAGCACGGGTTGGGCCTGGAGATCCCCTCGCTGCGCGACGAACTCAGCAGGTCGGTTCCCGGCCTCGTGCACGAGCCGGGCTGCGCGATCACCGGCGACGACACCTCGGGCATCGCGGCGGCGGTCACCGCCGCGGCGCAGGCCGACGTCTGCGTGCTCGCCGTCGGTGACCGCGCCGGCATGTTCGGCCGGGGCACCTCCGGCGAGGGCTGCGACGCGCCCGACCTGCGACTGCCCGGCGTACAGGCCGACCTGGTCCGGGCGGTGCTCGACACCGGCACCCCGGTGGTGCTGGTGCTGATGACCGGCCGGCCCTACGCGCTCGGCCCCGACCACGAGCGCGCCGCGGCCGTCGTCCAGGCGTTCTTCCTCGGCCAGCGCGGCGGGCAGGCGCTCGCCGAGGTGCTCACCGGCGCGGTGAACCCGTCCGGCCGGCTGCCGGTCAGCGTCCCGCGCGACGCCGGTGGCCTGCCCGGCACCTACCTGACCCCGCCGCTGGGCCGCCGCTCCGAGGTGTCCTCGATCGACCCCACCCCGGCGTACCCGTTCGGCCACGGGTTGGGCTACACCACCTTCGCCTGGTCCGACCCGGTGGCGTCGGACGCCGGGGAGACCGGCGGGCCACCGGCCTGGCCGGTCGACGGCGAGACGACGGTACGGATCACCGTGCGCAACACCGGCGACCGGCCCGGCACCGAGGTGGTGCAGCTCTACCTGCACGACCCGGTCGCCCAGACCACCCGACCCGTGGTCCGGCTGGTCGGCTACGCCCGGGTGCCGCTGGACCCCGGCACGGCGGCGCAGGTCAGCTTCACCGTGCCCGCCGACGTCGCCTCGTTCACCGGGCGCGACGGCCGGCGCATCGTCGAACCCGGCGACGTCGAACTGCGCTTCGGTCGCTCCAGCGGCGACACCGCGGCGACCCTGCCGCTGCGGCTGACCGGTGCGCAGCGGCAGGTCGGCGCGCGACGACACCTGCTCACGGCGGTACGGGTCGAGCCCGCCGGCACCGACCCGCAGGCCGGATAGGAGGCCGAGGATGACATCCCCGACGCTACTGCCGCCGCCACCGGCCGCGGCGACGCCCGCCCCGGTCCGGCGTCGCCGGCACCCCTGGCGGCGGGCCCTGCGCCGGGACTGGCAGCTCTACTCGCTGGCCGTCCTGCCGCTGCTGTTCTTCCTGGTCTTCCGGTATCTGCCGATGATCGGCAACGTGATCGCGTTCCGCCGGTTCAGCCCCGGCGGCAGCGTCTTCGGCGAGTACTGGGTGGGCCTGCGGTACTTCCGGCTGTTCCTGGCCGACCCGACCTTCTGGCAGGTGTTCACCAACACCCTGGTGCTGGGCACGCTGACCCTGCTGTTCTGCTTCCCGCTGCCGATCGTGCTGGCGCTGCTGCTCAACGAGGTCCGGGCCCGCAGGCTCAAGCGGTTCGTCCAGTCGGTGTCCTACCTGCCGCACTTCCTGTCCATCGTGATCGTGGCGGCGATGGTGATGCAGCTGCTGTCGATGGACGGCTCGGTCAACCAGTTGGTCCGGGCGGTCGGCGGGGAGGGCGTGCCGTTCCTGCAGCAGCCGGGATGGTTCCGCGCCGTCTACGTCTCCTC
This sequence comes from Micromonospora wenchangensis, assembly GCF_002210435.1. GTDB lineage: Bacteria > Actinomycetota > Actinomycetes > Mycobacteriales > Micromonosporaceae > Micromonospora > Micromonospora wenchangensis. The sequence continues at coordinate 108,878 of NZ_MZMV01000018.1, read as the reverse complement.
GGAGGTCTGGCAGACCGTCGGCTGGGGGACGATCCTCTATCTGGCGGCGCTCACCACCATCGACGAGAACCTGTACGAGGCGGCCCGGATCGACGGGGCCAACCGCTGGCGGCAGACCTGGCACGTCACGCTGCCCGGGATCAGGCCGACGATGGTGACCCTGCTGATCCTCAACATCGGCACCTTCATGGCCGTCGGGTTCGAGAAGATCCTGCTGCTGTACAACCCGCTGACCTACCCGACCGCCGACGTGATCTCCACGTACCTGTTCCGGCTGGGCTTCGAGTCCAGCAACTTCAGCTACGCCGCCGCGATCGGCCTGTTCGAGGCGGTGATCGGGTTGATCCTGGTGCTGGGCGCCAACACCATCTCCCGCCGCACGGTGGGGACGAGCCTGTGGTGACCGTGGCGCCCGGCACGGCCGGCCCGAAGACCCCGGCGGCCCGCCCCGCGTCCCGCCGCCGCCGGGGCATCCGCCCGACCCGGGGCTACCGGGTGTTCCAGGCGGTCAACGCGGTGGTGCTGACCCTCGTGGTGGTCGTGACGCTCTACCCGTTCGTCAACATCGTGGCCCGGTCGCTCAGCGACGAGGCGCCGATCATCGCCGGGAAGGTCAACCTCGTCCCGCAGGGCTTCAACCTCACCGCCTACCGGCTGGTGATGTCCGACCCGATGTTCTGGACGAACTACCGCAACACCGTGGTCTACACCGTCGTCGCCACCGCGATCTCGATCGTGCTGACCACCTGCTACGCGTACGTGTTGTCCAAGCACCAGCTCAAGGGGCGGGGGGTGCTCGTCGGGGTCGCCGTGTTCACCATGTTCTTCTCCGGCGGGCTGATCCCCAACTACGTGCTCATCACCAGCCTGGGCATGAAGAACAGCATCTGGGCGGTGGTCCTGCCCAACGCGATCAACGTGTTCAACCTGCTGGTGATGAAGGCGTTCTTCGAGAGCCTGCCGGTGGAGCTGGAGGAGGCCGCCGCCGTCGACGGGCTGAGCACGTACGGCACCCTGCTGCGGATCGTGCTGCCGCTGTCCAAGGCGATCATCGCCACGATGGTGCTGTTCTACGCGGTGTCGTTCTGGAACTCCTGGTTCACCGCGTTCCTCTACCTGGATCAGCAGGACCTGCTCCCGGTCACGGTCTACCTGCGCAACCTCATCGCCGGGGCGACCGGGGCGCAGTCCGCCGGCGGCGTCGCCGAGTCCGACGCGGTGCAGGCGGCGGCCACCATCCAGGCCGTGACCATCGTGCTCACCACCCTGCCGATCCTCGCGGTCTACCCCTTCATCCAGCGGTTCTTCGTGTCCGGCGTGATGCTCGGCGCGGTCAAGGGGTAGCCCGGCCGACCGATGCACCCACTGCACCCCCACACCACCTGATCGAAAGGACGAGCCATGTTCCACAGGACGTGGCGCCGCGTGGCGATAGCCGCTGCCGGGCTGCTCACCCTCACCCTCGTCGGGGCCTGCTCCGACGACGCCCCGGACGCCAAGGACCTCGACGGCAACCGGGCCGGCGCGATGGCCGACTACGGGATCGACAAGCAGTTCAAGGCCACCGAGCCGCTCTCCTTCCCCATCCTCTACAACAACCACCCCAACTATCCGCTCAAGGACGACTGGCTGTTCTGGTCGGAGCTGACCAAGCGGACCAACGTCAAGCTCGAACCGGTGGCCGTGCCGCTGAGCGACTACGAGCAGAAGCGCAGCCTGCTCATCGGCGCCGGTGACGCCCCACTGATCATCCCGAAGACCTACCACCCGGCGGAGAACGCCTTCGTCTCCTCCGGCGCGATCCTGCCGGTGAGCGACTACCTGGACCTGATGCCCAACCTCAAGGACAAGATCGCCAAGTGGAACCTCCAACCGGAGTTCGACACGCTGCGACAGTCCGACGGCAAGTTCTACCTGCTCCCCGGCCTGCACGAGAAGCCGTGGGCGGAGTACTCGATCGCGGTGCGCACCGACATCCTCCAGCAGCTCAACCTCCAGATCCCCAAGACCTGGGACGAGCTGTACACCGTGCTCAAGGCGATGAAGGCCCGCTACCCCGACTCGTACCCGTACTCGGACCGGTGGAGCAAGCCGAACCCGGGCGGGGAACTGCTGAGCATCGTCGGCGCGGCGCACGGCATCCGGACCGGCTGGAGCTGGAACCCCGCCACCTGGGACCCGGCGGCGAAGAAGTTCGTCTACACCGGCGCCACCGAGCAGTACAAGCAGGTGATCGTGTACCTCAACAAGCTGGTGGCGGAGAAGCTGCTCGACCCGGAGAGCTTCACCCAGACCGATGAGCAGGCCCGGCAGAAGCTCGCCAACGGCAAGTCCTTCGTCATCGGCAGCAACGCCCAGACCCTGGTCAACGACTACCGCCCCGACCTGGCCAAGACCCTGCCGAACGCCAAGCTGACGAAGATCCCGCTGCTGGTCGGCCCGGCCGGCGAGATCAACCCGGCCAGCCGGCTGGAGAACGGCGTCATGATCTCCAAGAAGGCCCGGGACAGCAAGAACTTCGTGGCGATGATGCAGTTCGTCGACTGGCTGTACTACTCCGACGCCGGCCAGGAGTTCGCCAAGTGGGGCGTCGAGGGCACCACCTACAGCAAGGACGCCGCCGGCAAGTACACCCTCAACCCCGACGTCGACATGATCGGGCTCAACCCCAAGGGCAGCAAGCACCTGCAGAAGGACTTCGGCTTCGGCAACGGGGTGTTCTCCTACGGCGGCAGGCTCGACCTGGTGCAGTCGTTCTTCTCCCCGGAGGAGATGGAGTTCCAGAAGGTGATGAACGCCCGCACGCCGCTGCCGGTCGACCCGCCGGCCCCGCTCACCGACGAGGAGCGGGAACAGGCGTCGCTGTGGGAGACCCCGCTGAAGGACCACGTCATCCAGAACACGCTCAAGTTCATCCTCGGCCAGCGGCCCCTCACCGAGTGGGACGCCTACGTCGGCGAACTGAAGGCCAAGAACGCCGACCAGTACATCGGCCTGGTCAACAAGGCGCACGAACGGTTCGAGAAGGACAACGGCTGACCGACCCGGCCCGGCCGGAACCCTCCACCGGGTTCCGGTCGGGCCGGGCACCGGACCGGCGAGCACCGGAGGACACCAGATGCGGATCACCGTTCCCGCCCGACCCGTGGGGCGGCTCACCGACGCCTGGCGGCGGTGTGTCGGCACGGGACGCTTCGAGTTGGCCCTGCGCCGCGACTACCAGGACTCGCTGGCCCTGATCCAGCAGGACATCGGGTTCCGGCACATCCGGGGGCACGGCCTGCTCAGTGACGGCGTCGGCGTCCACCGCCCCTACCGGCACGGCGGCGAACGCCTGGTGCACCACTCCTTCACGTACGTCGACCAGGTCGTCGATGCCTACCTCGGCCTCGGCATCCGGCCGTTCGTGGAGCTGGGCTTCATGCCCGAGGCGCTGGCCTCCGGCGAGCAGACGGTGTTCTGGTGGCAGGGCAACGTCACCCCGCCCCGCTGCTGGTCGGAGTGGGGCGACCTGGTCCGCGCCACGGTGGCCCACCTGGTCGACCGGTACGGCCTCGACGAGGTGCGCGGCTGGCCGATCGAGGTGTGGAACGAGCCGAACCTGCCCGACTTCTGGCAGGGCGCCGACCGGAACGCCTACCACCGCCTCTACGAGGTGACCGCGCACGCGGTCAAGGAGGTCGACGCCGGGTTGCAGGTTGGCGGCCCGGCCATCTCGCCCGGCGCGGACGACTGGTGGGAGCCCTTCGCCGACTTCGTCACCACGCACGACGTGCCCGTCGACTTCGTCAGCCGGCACGCCTACACCTCCGGCCCCGCCCAGCACGTGCCGTTCGGCACCCACCAGACCCTGGCCCCGGCGTCGTCGCTGCTGGAACAGTTCGCCGCCCCGCGCCGGCACCTGTACGGCACCGCGCTGGCCGACCTGCCGGTGCACATCACCGAGTTCAACTCCTCCTACCGGCCGGACAACCCGATCCACGACACGGCCTTCCACGCGGCCTACCTCGCCCCGGTGCTGGCGGCCGGCGGCGACCTGGTCGACTCCTTCTCGTACTGGACGTTCAGCGACGTGTTCGAGGAGGTGGGGGTGCCGACCGCGCTGTTCCACGGCGGGTTCGGCCTGCTCACCCACCGCCAGATCAAGAAACCCACCTACCACCTGTACGCGTTCCTGGCCCGGCTCGGCGGCGACGTGCTCGCGCGGGGCGTCGACCACCTGGTCACCCGGCACCCCGACGGGCGGGTCGCGATCCTGGCCTGGGCCCCGGTGGACGTGACCGGCCTGCACCCGGTGCCCGACCGGCACCGGCTGGCCCTGTCGGTGCCGGTGGGTCCCGCCCCGACGGTGGACGGGGAGGTCACGTCGGCCTTCCTGCTCCGTTCCTCGGTCAGCGAGGACGCCGGCAACGCCTGGGCGGCCTGGAGCGAGATGGGCCGTCCCCGGTCCCCCCGCCCGGGGCAGCTCGACAGCCTGCGGGAGGCCGCCGAGCCGGCCCGCTCCCACCGCGCCCTGCCGATCACCGCCGGCCGGGTCGACCTCGACCTCGACCTGGCCCGGCACGAGGTCACCCTCGTCGAGTTGGCGGCGGTCCGCGACGAGACCCCGCCGTGGTGGGACGAGACGCGGCTGCTCGGCGGCCCCCCGGCGGCCGACCGGGACGAGCCGTCGTGAGCGCGCCGACCTGGCGGGAGGTCGGCGACGGCCCGTTGTCGCGGGCCGCCGCCGCGGTGTACACCGTGCTCGTCGTCGGTTTCCTGCTGGTCCTCACCACCCTTCCCGGCCTGGTCCCGGTGCTGCTGCTGGGCCGTGACGCCAGCAACCTGCCGTTGGTGGCGCTCTGCCTGGTCCCGGTCGGTCCGGCCGTCTCCGCCGCCCTGTACGCCCTGCACCACCAACGCCCCGACCTGACCGACCTGCGGCCCGCCGCCCGGTTCCGGCAGGGCTACCGGGCCAACCTCGCGCAGGTGCTGCGGATCTGGGTGCCGCTGCTGCTCTGGCTGACCGTCATCGCGGTCAACCTCGCCCACCTGTCCGTCGCGGGCGTCCCCACCGGTTGGGCGGTGCCGCTGCTCGCGATCGGGGTCGCGGTCACCCTGGCCGGCGGCAACGCGCTGGTGATCGCCTCGCTGTTCACCTTCCGCACCCGCGACGTGCTCCGGCTGGCGCTGTACTTCCTGGTCCGTACGCCCACCGTCACCGTCGGCACCGCCCTGCTGCTGGCCGCCGCCGGGGCGCTCACCGTGCTCGTCTCCGAGGCGCTGCCGGTGCTGCTGGCCGGGCCGTTCGTCCTGGCGTACCTGCGGGTCGCCACCCCGATGACCGACCTCGTGCGGAAGGACTTCACCCGATGACCAGCCCCGCCACCGCCCCGGCCACCGCCACCGAGGCGCCGCACCCCGCCTGGCTGCCGCCGGAGGCGTTCCAGGCGCTCGGCGCGCGTCGGGTGCTGCTGCACGGCGACGGCCCGCTCGTCGACACGGTCCACGACGAGGTGGCCCGCGCCTGCGCCCGGCACGGCGGCCGGGTGGAGCGCACCGCCGCCGGGGCGGTCGACCTGGTGCTCGCCCTGCGCGACTCGGGACCGCTGCCCGAGGTGGTGCCGGCCGGCGCGACGACGGCTCCGGACCCCGACGGTGGGCCGCTGGGTGACGAGGGTTTCCTGCTGGCCCGCTCCGACGGGGTCACGGTCGTGCTGGCCGACGCGCCGGCCGGGCTGCTGTACGGGCTGTTCCACCTGGTCCGCCTCGGCGAGGCCGCGTTCACCGGGGAGCAGCCGGCGCGGGCGCACCGGCCGGCGCTGCGCCGCCGGATGCTCGACCACTGGGACAACGTGGCGGTGCACCCGGTGATGGGGCAGGTGGAGCGGGGCTACGCCGGGGGGTCGATCTTCTGGCGGGACGGCCGGCCGCGCGGCGACCGGGACCGGCTGCGGGCCTACGGGCGGCTGCTCGCCTCCACGGGGGTCAACGCGATCTCGGTGAACAACGTCAACGTGGGCCCCACCGAGGCACTGCTGCTCACCGAGCGGCTCGACGACGTGGCCGAGATCGCCGACCTGCTGCGCCCGTACGGCGTCCGGGTGCACCTGTCGGTGACCTTCGCCGCCCCCGTCGTCCTCGGCGGCCTGTCCACCGCCGACCCGCTCGACGACGGGGTGCGCGACTGGTGGCAGAGCACCACGCGCCGGGTCTACGCGCGCATCCCCGACTTCGGCGGGTACGTGGTGAAGGCCGACTCGGAGGGGCAGCCCGGCCCGTTCAGCTACGGCCGCGACCACGCCGACGGGGCGAACCTGCTGGCCGGCGCGCTCGCCCCGCACGGGGGAGTGGTGCACTGGCGGGCGTTCGTCTACAACCACCGGCAGGACTGGCGGGACCGGACGACCGACCGGGCCCGTGCCGCGTACGACCACTTCGCCCCGCTGGACGGGCGGTTCGCCGACAACGTCGTCCTCCAGGTGAAGTTCGGCCCGGTCGACTTCCAGCCCCGCGAGCCGGTCTCGCCGGTGATCGCCGCCATGCCGGCCACCCGGCTGGCGGTGGAGTTGCAGGTGACCCAGGAGTACACCGGCCAGCAGTGGCACGCCTGCTACCTCGCCCCCTGGTGGCACGAGGTGCTGGCGTTCCGGCCGTGGGGGCCCGCCGAGCGCAGCGTCGCCGACGTGCTGGCCGACGCGTCCGGCCCGGGGCCGCGCCGGGGCGGCGACCTGGTGGCCGTGGCCAACGTGGGCGACGACCCGTTCTGGTGCGGGCATCCGCTGGCCCAGGCCAACCTGTACGCCTTCGGCCGGCTGGCCTGGGACCCGCGGCTCGACCCGGCGGCGCTCCTCGACGAGTGGATCGACCTGACCTTCCCGGCGGCGACCCTCGACGACCCGGCGCTGGTCCGCGAGACGCTGCACGCCGTGCTGGACGACTCGTGGCGCACCTACGAGCGGTACACCGCCCCGCTGGGCGTCGGCTTCATGGTGAACCCGGCCGGCCACTACGGGCCGGGGGTCGACGGCTACGAGTACAGCAGGTGGGGCACCTACCACTTCGCCGACCGCGACGGCGTCGGGGTGGACCGGACCCGGGCGACCGGCACCGGCATGACCGGCCAGTACCCGCCGCCCTGGTCGCAGGTGTACGAGTCGCTGGAGCAGTGCCCGGACGAGCTGCTGCTCTTCTTCCACCACGTGCCGTACTCCCACGTGCTGCACAGCGGCAGCACGGTCATCCAGCACATCTACGACACCCACTTCGCGGGGGTGGCGGAGGTGGTGGCGATGCGGGACCGGTGGGCCCGGCTCGCCGGGATGATCGACCCGGCGGTGCACGACCGGGTCACCGAGCGTCTCGCCGAGCAGCTGCGCTGCGCGACCGAGTGGCGGGACCAGGTCAACACGTACTTCTTCCGCAAGTCCGGGGTGCCCGACGCCCGGGGCCGCCGCATCCACTGACCGCCCGCCGCGTCTCGTGCCGGCGTGGACCGACCCGCCGGGACGTGGCACGATCACGAGGGTGACCAGCAGATCCGCCCCCGACCAGCAGCTACGTGACCTGGCCCGGCTGCGCCGGGTGCGGGACCGGATCGACCGCGAGTACGCCCGACCGCTGGACGTCGAGGCGCTCGCCCGGGGCGTGCACATGTCGGCGGGTCACCTGAGCCGGCAGTTCCGCCGCGCCTACGGCGAGTCACCGTACTCCTACCTGATGACCCGGCGCATCGAGCGGGCGATGGCGCTGCTGCGCCGGGGCGACCTCAGCGTCACCGAGGTCTGCTTCGCGGTGGGCTGCTCGTCGCTGGGCACCTTCAGCACCCGCTTCGCCGAGCTGGTCGGCATGCCGCCGAGCAGCTACCGGGCGCTGGCGGCGCAGGGGTCGGCCCAGTTGCCGCCGTGCCTGACCAGACAGGTGACCCGACCGGTCAGGAATCGAGAAGCACCCGCCCCGCTCATCACCTAGCGTGATCGGCATGGATCTCACCATCGACACCTGCGTCCTGCCGCACGACGACCCGGACGCCTCGTTGGCCTTCTACCGCGACATCCTCGGCTTCGAGGTCCGCAACGACGTCGGTGCGGGGAAGATGCGCTGGATCACCGTCGGGCCGCCCGGCCAGCCCGGCACGTCGGTCCTGCTGGCCCCGCCGGCGGTCGACCCGGGGGTCACCGACGAGGAACGCCGGACCATCGCCGAGATGATGGCCAAGGGCACCTACGGCTGGCTCATGCTGGCCACCGGCGACCTCGACGGCACCTTCGAGAAGGTGCAGGCCGGCGCCGCCGAGGTCGTGCAGGAACCGATCGACCAGCCGTACGGGGTGCGCGACTGCGCCTTCCGCGATCCGGCCGGCAACCTGATCCGGGTCAAGGAACTGCGCTGACCCTCGGCGGCCCGGTGTCGCCCCGGCTCACCAGGGATGGACGGTGCCGTCCTCCAGCCGGTTGACCGGCAGGTACGCCGGGGCGTACGGGTAGCGGGCCGCTGCCTGTTCGTCGATGTCCACCCCGAGGCCGGGGGTCTCCGCCGGGTGCAGGTAGCCGTCGGCGTAGTGGTAGCCGTGCGGGAAGACCTCGTCGGTGGCGTCGGTGTGCCGCATGTACTCCTGCAGGCCGAAGTTGGGGATGGCCAGGTCGACGTGGAGGGCGGCGGCCATGCAGACCGGGGAGAGGTCGGTGGCCCCGTGCGAGCCGCTGCGCACGTGGTGCAGCGCCGCCAGGTCGAAGATGCGCCGTAGGTGGGTGATGCCGCCGGCGTGCACCACCGTGGTGCGGATGTAGTCGATGAGCTGTTCCCGGATGAGCTGGGCGGCGTCCCAGATGGTGTTGAACACCTCGCCGACGGCGACCGGGGTGGTGGTGTGCTGGCGGATCAGCCGGAACCCCTCCGGCAGTTCGGCGGGGACCGGGTCCTCCATCCAGGTCAGCGCGTACGGCTCCAGGCTGCGGCCGAGCCGGGCGGCCTCGATCGGGCTGAGCCGGTGGTGCACGTCGTGCAGCAGCCGCAGGGTGGGGCCGAACTCGTCGCGTACCCGGGCGAAGACCGTCGGGACGTGCGCCAGGTACCGCGCGGTGGACCAGGTGGCCTCGCTGGGCAGGGCCGCGTCGGCCGGCTCGTAGAACAGCTTGTCGGCGCTGACCCCGTAGGTCTTCGGCAGGCCGGGCACGCCGCACTGCACCCGGATCGCCCGGTAGCCGAGGTCCACGTAGCGGGCGACCTCGACCAGCACGTCCTCGACGGTCTCGCCGTTGGCGTGCCCGTAGACGGTGACCCCGTCGCGGGACCGGCCGCCGAGCAGCTGGTAGACCGGCAGGCCGGCGACCTTGCCCTTGATGTCCCACAGCGCGGTGTCCACGGCGGCGATCGCGCTCATCGTCACCGGCCCGCGCCGCCAGTAGGCGCCCTGGTAGAGGTACTGCCAGGTGTCCTCGATCCGGGCCGGGTCGCGCCCGATCAGCAGCGGCACGACGTGGTCGCGCAGGTAGGAGGCCACGGCGAGTTCCCGGCCGTTGAGGGTGGCGTCCCCGACGCCGGTGACCCCCTCGTCGGTGACGATCTTCAGGGTGACGAAGTTGCGGCCCGGACAGGTCACGATGACCCGGGCGTCGACGATCCTCATGCGGCCTCCTGCGGGTGGCGACGAAGGCCGTGTGGTCCGTCTCGGGCGGACGAGGGCCGTGGTCCGTCGCGCGGGCACGGCAGGTGGGCGCGGCGACGCCGGTGGACCGGTCGTCGCCCGTCCGGCCCGGCTCCGGGCCCGCCGCGCGGTCGCCCCGAAGTCTGGAACCGCCCGCGCGGGCGTGTCAAGGGTCGGCCCGACCGAACGGATGTGACCGCTCACCTGTTCGGCGTATGTCCGCTGCTCGATGGCTGGTCGGAGCGGTGATGGTGGATGCCGTGCCGGGGCCGCTCAGGATGGTTACGGCAGTGTTACATGGATGCGCCTTGACGGATTCCATGTGAGCGCTAACACTTGCCCCCAACGATTGAACGGAGAACGGCATGGATGCAGGCGCGAAGCCGCAGGACCGGTACGTCGTCGGCGTCGACTACGGCACGCTGTCGGGTCGGGCGCTGGTGGTGCGGGTCGGCGACGGCGCCGAGCTGGCCACGGCGGTGCACGAGTACCGCCACGCGGTGATGGAGACGACGCTCGCCGTCGACGGCCAGCCCCTGCCGGCCGACTGGGCGCTGCAGGACCCGGACGACTACCGCGAGGTGCTGCGCCGGGCGGTGCCCGCCGCGCTCGCCGAGAGCGGCGTCGACCCGGCCCAGGTGGTCGCCATCGGCATCGACTTCACCGCCTGCACCGTGCTGCCCACCCTGGCCGACGGCACGCCGCTGTGCGAGCTGCCCGACCTGCGTACCCGCCCGCACGCCTGGGTGAAGCTGTGGAAGCACCACGCCGCCCAGCCGCAGGCCGACCGGATCAACGCGCTGGCCCACTCCCGCGGCGAGTCCTGGATCGGCCGCTACGGCGGCAAGGTCTCCGCCGAGTGGCAGTACGCCAAGGGGCTGCAACTGCTGGAGGAGGACCCGGAGGTCTACGCCCGCGCCGAGCGCTGGATCGAGGCCGCCGACTGGATCGTCTGGCAGCTCTGCGGCGTCGAGACCCGCAACGTCTGCACCGCCGGCTACAAGGGGCTGCTCCAGGACGGCCACTACCCGTCCCCGGCGTACCTGTCCGCGTTGAACCCGGGCTTCGCCGACTTCGTCGCCAAGATCGACGGCCCGCTGGCGCAGCTCGGCGCACGGGCCGGCGGGCTCACCGCGCAGGCCGCCGCCTGGACCGGGCTGCCGGAGGGGATCGCGGTGGCCGTCGGCAACGTCGACGCCCACGTCACCGCCGCCGCCGCGCAGGCGCTGACCCCCGGCCGGCTGGTCGCCATCATGGGCACCTCCACCTGCCACGTGGTCAACGGTACCGAGCGGGCCGAGGTCGCCGGCATGTGCGGCGTGGTCGACGGCGGGATCAGCGCCGGCTCCTGGGGCTACGAGGCCGGCCAGAGCGGCGTCGGCGACATCTTCGGCTGGTACGTCAAGCACGCCGCCCCCGCCGGATTCGCCTCGCACGAGGAGCTCACCGCCGCCGCCGCGGCCCAGCCCGTCGGCGCGCACGGCCTGGTCGCCCTGGACTGGTGGAACGGCAACCGCTCGCTGCTGGTCAACCACGACCTCAGCGGGGTGCTCGTCGGGCTCACCCTGGCCACCCGGCCGCCGGACGTCTACCGCGCGCTGCTGGAGTCCACCGCGTTCGGCACCCGCATGATCATCGAGGCGTTCGCCGAGGCGGGCGTCCCGGTCGACGAGCTGATCGTGGCCGGCGGGCTGACCGGCAACGCCCTGCTGATGCAGATCTACGCCGACGTGACCCGGCGTCCGCTGGGCATCATCGGCTCGGCGCAGGGCCCGGCCCTGGGCTCGGCGATCCACGCGGCGGTCGCGGCCGGCGCGTACCCCGACGTGCCGGCCGCCTCGGCGGCGATGGGCCGGGTCGACCGCGAGGTCTACCGGCCCGACCCGGAACGCGCCGACGCCTACGACGCGCTCTACGCCGAGTACCGCCGGCTGCACGACCACTTCGGCCGGGGTGGCGACGACGTGCTGCTGCGACTGCGGGCGATCCGCAACGCCGCCCGCCGTCCGGCCGCCGCGCCCGCCGCCGAACCGACCACCGACCCCCTGGAGGTGCCGGCATGACCCTCGACCTCGACGCCGAGGTGGCCCGGCTGCGCGAGCAGGTGGCCACCCTGCACGGCGAGCTGGTGCGCTACAACCTGGTGGCCTGGACGGCCGGCAACGTCTCGGCCCGGGTGCCCGGCCGGGAGCTGATGGTGATCAAGCCGAGCGGGGTGTCCTACGACGACCTGCGGCCCGACAACATGATCGTCTGCGACCTCGACGGGGTCGTGGTCGACGGTGACCTCTCGCCGTCCAGCGACACCGCCGCCCACGCCTACGTCTACCGGGCGATGCCCGAGGTCGGCGGCGTGGTGCACACCCACAGCGGGTACGCCACCGCCTGGGCCGCCTGCGGCGAGGCGATCCCGTGCAACCTCACCGCCCAGGCCGACGAGTTCGGCGGCGAGATCCCGGTCGGTCCGTTCGCGCTCATCGGCGGGGACGACATCGGCAAGGGCATCGTGGCGACCCTGTCCGGGCACCGCTCACCGGCGGTGCTGATGCGCAACCACGGCGTGTTCACCATCGGCCGGGACGCCCGCGCGGCGGTGAAGGCCGCCGTGATGTGCGAGGACGTGGCCCGCACCGCCCACCTGGCCCGGACGCTAGGCACCCCGGTGCCGATGGCCCAGGCCGACATCGACTCCCTCTACGACCGCTACCAGAACGTCTACGGGCAGTCGGGGCCGTAACGCCCGACCGCCCGTCCTCGCCACCGGCCCGCCCCGGCGGACCGGTCGATCCACCGCAACCCGATGCACCACCCCTGGAAGGCCCGGTCCGTCCGGCGTGCCGTGCCGGCCGGTCCTTCCGCGCACGCACCATCCCCCACCTCATCCCCGTACAAGGAGTCTTCACATGGCGAAGACCGGTATTACCCTCACCCGGCGCGGCCTCGGCGCGATGCTCGCCGTCGGCCTGCTGGCCGGCGGACTCGCCGGCTGCGGCAACAGCGACACCGGCGGTGACGGCGACAGCGGCAGCAGCGGCGGCGGCAACGGCAAGCTGGTCATCGGCTTCTCGCAGGTCGGCGCGGAGAGCGGCTGGCGCACGGCGAACACCAACTCGATCAAGGAGTCGGCCGCCGAGGCCGGCTACGAGCTGAAGTTCGACGACGCGCAGGGCAAGCAGGAGAACCAGATCAAGGCGATCCGCAACTTCATCCAGCAGAAGGTCGACGTGATCGCCTTCTCGCCGGTGGTGGAGTCGGGTTGGGACACCGTGCTCAAGGAGGCCAAGGACGCCAAGATCCCGGTGATCCTGACCGACCGGGCGGTGGACTCGGCCGACAAGAGCCTCTACAAGACCTTCATCGGCTCGGACTTCGTCAAGGAGGGCCGGCTCGCCGGCGAGTGGCTGGTCAAGGAGAAGTCGGCCGCGACCGGTCCGGTGAACATCGTCGAGCTGCAGGGCACCACCGGTTCGGCGCCGGCCAACGACCGCAAGAAGGGCTTCGCCGAGGCGATCGCCGCCAACCCCAACCTGAAGGTCGTCGCCTCGCAGAGCGGTGACTTCACCCGGGCCGGCGGCAAGCAGGTCATGGAGCAGTTCCTCAAGGCCAACCCGAAGATCGACGTGCTGTTTGCGCACAACGACGACATGGGCCTGGGCGCGCTGGAGGCGATCACCGCGGCGGGCAAGACGCCCGGCAAGGACATCACCATCATCACCATCGACGCGGTCAAGGACGGCATGCAGGCGCTCGCCGACGGGAAGTTCAACTTCATCGCGGAGTGCAGCCCGCTGCTCGGCCCGCAGCTGATGGACCTGGCCAAGAAGGTCAAGGCCGGCGAGGAGGTCCCCGCCCGGGTCGAGACCGAGGAGACCACCTTCACCCAGGAGCAGGCCAAGGCGGCCCTGCCCAACCGGAAGTACTGATCCGACCGGAGGCCGCCGCGTTCGGCGCGGCGGCCTCCGCTTCCGAGGAAAGGTTCGGTGGGATGTCGGAGAGGCACCCGGTCCTGACGATGACCGCGATCAGCAAGATCTTCCCCGGGGTCCGCGCCCTCGACGGCGTCGACCTCCGGCTCTTCCCCGGTGAGGTGCACGCCCTGATGGGCGAGAACGGCGCCGGGAAGTCAACCCTCATCAAAGTGCTGACCGGCGTCTACGGCACCGACTCCGGCACCATCACCCTCGACGGCGCCGAGGTCTCCTTCTCCGGCCCGATGCAGGCCACCGCCGCCGGGGTGAGCACCGTCTACCAGGAGGTCAACCTCCTGCCCAACCTGTCGGTCGCGGAGAACATCTACATCGGCCGGGAGCCGCGCCGCCTCGGCGCGGTCAACTGGCGCGAGATGCGCCGCCGGGCCAAGGACCTGCTCGCCCGCATCGACCTGCACATCGACGTCACCGAACTGCTCGGCAACTACTCGCTGGCCGTGCAGCAGATGGTCGCCATCGCCCGCGCCGTCGACATCCGGGCCCGGGTGCTGATCCTCGACGAGCCGACCTCCAGCCTGGACGCCGACGAGGTGGCCCAGCTGATGCGGATCATGCGGCAGTTGCGCGACGACGGCATCGCGATCATCTTCGTCACCCACTTCCTCGACCAGGTCTACGCCATCGCCGACCGGATCACCGTGCTGCGCAACGGCCGGCTCGTCGGCGAGTACCTGACCAGCGAACTGCCGCAGATCGCGCTGGTGGAGAAGATGATCGGCAAGGAGCTGGACGCCCTGGAACGCCTCGACGAGGCGACCAGCGGCGAGGACCGGGCGGCCCTGGAGTCGGGCACCCCGCTGGTGGCGGCCGACGGGCTCGGCAAGTCCGGTTCCGTCGCCCCGTTCAGCCTCACCATCCACCAGGGCGAGGTGGTCGGCCTGGCCGGTCTGCTCGGCTCGGGGCGTACCGAGGTGGCCCGGTTGTTCTTCGGCGCGGACCGCGCCGACACCGGCCGGCTCGCCGTGGACGGCACCCCGGTGACGATCCGCAACCCGGTGGCCGCCATCGACCGGGACATCGCGTTCTGCTCCGAGAACCGCCGCACCGAGGGACTGGTCGGCGAGCTGTCGGTGCGGGAGAACATCATCCTGGCCATGCAGGCGGCCCGGGGTTGGCTACGGCCGCTGCCGCGCCGCCGGCAGGACGAACTGGTCAGGCACTGGATCACGGCGTTGAGCATCCGGCCGGCCGATCCGGAGATGCCGGTGCGCAACCTGTCCGGTGGCAACCAGCAGAAGGTGCTGCTGGCCCGCTGGCTGATCACCGAACCCCGGCTGCTGATCCTCGACGAGCCGACCCGGGGCATCGACATCGGCGCCAAGACCGAGATCCAACGCCTGGTCGCGCAGCTCTCCGACGGCGGGATGGCGGTGCTGTTCATCTCCGCCGAACTGGAGGAGGTGCTCCGGCTCAGCCACAAGGTCGCCGTCATGCGGGACCGGCAGCTGGTCACCGAACTCACCAACGACGACACCCTCGATGCCGCCCGCGTCATGCAGGTCATCGCCAGCGGCAGTTCCCAGGAAGGGTCGGTGCCGGCATGAGCACCGTACGGGCCCGCGCTGCGGGCGTCACCGGCCACCGGCTGTTCTGGCCGCTCGTGGTGCTGGTGCTGCTGCTGATGGCGAACGCGATCTACCGGCCGAGTTTCCTGTCGGTGGAGCTGAAGAACGGCCACCTCTACGGCAGCCTGATCGACATCGTCCGGCTCAGCGCGCCGCTGATCCTGGTCGCCCTGGGCATGTCCCTGGTGATCGCCACCGGCGGCATCGACCTGTCGGTGGGGGCGGTGGCGGCGGTCGCCGGCGCGGTCGCCTGCCTCTACATCAGCGAGCAACCCGACCAGAACAGCCTGGGCGTGGTGCTCACCGCGGTGGCGCTCGGCTTCGGGGTGGCCCTGCTGCTCGGGGCCTGGAACGGCATCCTGGTCGCCGGCATCGGCATCCAACCGATCATCGCCACGCTGATCCTGATGGTGGCCGGCCGGGGGCTGGCCCAGCTGATCGCCGAGGGGCAGATCATCACCATCAACAGCGGGCCGTACAAGGTGATCGGGGTGGGGCACCTGCTGACCCTGCCGTTCGCCATCGTCATCGCCCTCGCGGTGACCGTGCTGGTGGCGGTGCTGACCCGGCGTACCGCGCTCGGCATGATCATCGAGTCGGTCGGCGGGAACGCCGAGGCCAGCCGGCTGGCCGGCATCCGCTCCCGCCGGATCACCTTCCTGGTGTACGTGGTGAGCGCCGCCTGCGCCGCCATCGCCGGGTTCATGATGACGGCGAACGTCTCCAGCGCCGACGGCAACGCGGTCGGCCTCTGGGTCGAGCTGGACGCCATCCTGGCCGTGGTCATCGGCGGCACCGCGCTGGCCGGCGGCCGGTTCTACCTCGGCGGCACCGTGGTCGGCGCGCTGCTCATCCAGACCCTGACCACCTCGGTCTACGCCATGAACATCGACCCGCAGACGTCCCTGCTGTTCAAGGCGGTCGTGGTGATCGTGGTCTGTCTCATCCAGGCCCCGGCCTTCCGGGCGCGGTTCCGCCGTCGGCGCAGCGTCCCGGTCACGCCGGTGGAGCCGGTCGGCACAGAGAAGGAGCAGGTTCCGGCATGACCACGACCCCGTTGGCCGCCCGTCCGGGCCGTGCCTGGTGGCGGGTGCCACCCCGGCACGTACCGGTGCTCGCCACGGCAGCCCTGCTGCTGGTGATGTACTCCATCGGCGTCTCCCAGTACCGCGCGTTCTCCAACATCCAGGTCGTCTTCAACGTCTTCATCGACAACGGCTTCCTGCTGGTCGTCGCGGTCGGGATGACCTTCGTGATCCTCACCGGCGGCATCGACCTGTCGGTCGGGTCGGTGGTGGCGATGACCGCGATGGTGTCGGCCTCGTTGCTGGGCAACGGGCTGCACCCCGCCGTGGTGCTGGTGATCGCGTTGCTGATCGGCCCGGTCCTCGGGTTCGCGATGGGCTGTGTGATCCACTTCTTCGACATCCAACCCTTCATCGTCACCCTCGCCGGGATGTTCTTCGCCCGGGGCGTGTGCACCTGGATCAGCACCACCTCGATCCCGATCACCGACGGCTTCTGGACCAGCACCGCCCAGCACCGCATCCACCTCGGCGAGAACTTCGTCTCGGTCGGCGCGCTGATCGCGGTGGCGGTGGTGGCCGTGGCGGCGGCCGTGCTCGCGTACACCCGGCTGGGCCGCAACGTGTACGCCATCGGCGGCAACCAGCAGTCCGCGCTGCTGATGGGCCTGCCGGTGGGCCGTACGAAGATCGCGGTCTACACGATCAGCGGGCTCTGCTCGGCGATCGGCGGCATCCTGCT
Source organism: Micromonospora wenchangensis (assembly GCF_002210435.1). Classification (GTDB taxonomy): domain Bacteria; phylum Actinomycetota; class Actinomycetes; order Mycobacteriales; family Micromonosporaceae; genus Micromonospora; species Micromonospora wenchangensis. Next base: position 91,932 of record NZ_MZMV01000018.1, on the reverse strand, counting down.
CTCCTTCTACACCCTGTCCGGCGCCCCGCTGATCGCGGTGGGCATGGAGCTGGACGTGATCGCGGCGGTCGTCATCGGCGGCACCCTGCTCACCGGCGGGTCCGGCTACATCTTCGGCACCCTGCTCGGGGTGCTGGTGCTCAGCATCATCCAGACGTTGATCACCTTCGACGGCACCCTCAACTCGTGGTGGACCAAGATCGTCATTGGTGGCCTGCTGTTCGTGTTCATCCTGCTCCAACGCCTCGTCGGCATCCGTACCAAGTAACCCTCGCCAGCCCCACCGGAAGGCAACGCCCATGACCAACCCATCCCCGGTCGCCGAGGTCTGGTTCCTCACCGGCAGCCAGGGCCTGTACGGCCCGGAGACCCTGCGCCAGGTGGCCGAGCAGTCCCGGCGGATCGCCGAACGACTCGACGCCGACCCGGCCGTCCCGGCCCGGGTGGTCTGGAAGCCGGTGCTGACCTCCAGCGCCGAGATCCTCGCCGTCTGCCGCGACGCCGCCGTACAGGGCGCGGTCGGGGTGATCGCCTGGATGCACACGTTCTCCCCGGCCAAGATGTGGATCTCCGGGCTGGACGCGCTGCGCACCCCGCTGCTGCACCTGCACACCCAGGCCAACGTGGAACTGCCCTGGTCCGAGATCGACATGGACTTCATGAACCTCAACCAGGCCGCCCACGGCGACCGGGAGTTCGGGTACGTCCAGACCCGGCTCGGTGTCGCCCGCAAGACCGTCGCCGGGCACGTCAGCGACCCCCGGGTCGCCGCCCGGATCGGCGCGTGGACCCGGGCCGCGATCGGGCACGCCGAGATGCGGTCGCTGCGGCTGGCCCGCTTCGGCGACAACATGCGCGACGTGGCCGTCACCGAGGGCGACAAGGTCGAGGCCGAGCTGCGCTTCGGCGTATCGGTGAACACCTACGGGGTCAACGACCTGGTCGAGGCCGTCGACGCCGTCGCCGACGCCCGCATCGACGACCTGGTCAAGGAGTACGACGACAGCTACCGGCTGGTCGACGCGCTGCGTTCCGGCGGCGACCGGCACGACTCGCTGCGCTACGCCGCCCGGATCGAGGCGGGGCTGCGCGACTTCCTCGACGCCGGTGGGTTCCGCGCCTTCACCACCAACTTCGAGGACCTGGGCGGGCTGCGGCAGCTACCCGGCCTCGCGGTGCAGCGGCTGATGGCCGACGGGTACGGCTTCGGCGGCGAGGGCGACTGGAAGACCTCGGTGCTGGTGCGCACGCTCAAGTCGATGTCCGTCGGCACCACCGGCGGCACCTCGTTCATGGAGGACTACACCTACGACCTCACCCCCGGCCGGGAACTGGTGCTCGGGGCGCACATGCTGGAGGTCTGCCCGACCATCGCGGCGGCCACCCCGAACGTCGAGATCCACCCGCTGGGCATCGGCGGCCGGGAGGACCCGGTCCGGTTGGTCTTCGACGCCCAGCCCGGCCCGGCCGTGGTGCTCGGCCTGGCCGACATGGGGGAGCGGTTCCGGCTGGTCGCCAACGAGATCGACGTGGTCGCGCCGCCGTACCCGTTGCCGAAGCTGCCGGTGGCGCGGGCGGTGTGGCGGCCCCGGCCGGACCTGGCCGCGTCGGCGGAGGCCTGGCTCACCGCCGGCGCCCCGCACCACACGGTGCTGTCCCAGGCCGTCGGCGTCGAGGAGCTGCACGACCTCGCCGAGATGGTCAGCACCGAGCTGGTCGTCATCGACGCCGACACGACCCCCCGCCGGTTCGCCGACGAGCTGCGCTGGAACCAGGCCTACTACCGCCTGGCCCGGGGTTTCTGAGCCGCCATGGGCCAGCAGCGGCCCGAACGCGCCGCGGTGATGAGCGACGTCGCGCAACTCGCCGGGGTGTCGCACCAGACCGTGTCCCGGGTGCTCAACAACCACCCGAGCGTTCGGCCGGAGACCCGGGAACGGGTGCTGCGTGCCGTGCACCAGCTCAACTACCGGCCCAACGCCCTGGCCCGGGGGTTGGCCGGCCGCCGTTCCCGGGTCATCGGCGTGGTCAGCTTCGACACCATCCTGTTCGGGCCGGCGGCCACGCTGCTGGGCATCGAACGGGCGGCCCGCGCCGCCGGGTACGGCATCAGCATCGTCACCCTGGAACGGCTGGACCGTAGCGGGATGCGCTCGGCCATCGACGCGCTGACCGAGCAGTCGGTGGCCGGCGTCGTCGTCATCACCCCGATGATGACGGCGTCGGTCGCCGTGCACGGCCTGCCCACCGGGGTGCCCGCGGTGGTGGTCGAGGCCAGCGGGGAGCGCGGCGAGCTGCCCAGCATCTCGGTCGACCAGGTGGCCGGGGCCCGGCTGGCCGTCCGGCACCTGCTCGACCTCGGCCACGAGACGGTCTGGCACATCGCCGGCCCCCGGGACTGGTTGGAGGCCCGGGACCGGGTCGACGGGTGGCGGCAGACCCTGGAGCAGGCGGGCCGCCGCGTCCCGCCGGTCATCGTCGGCGACTGGAGCCCCCGGGCCGGCTACGAGCTGGGGCAGTCCCTGGTGGAGCGCCCCGACGTGACGGCGGTGTTCTGCGCCAACGACCACCAGGCGCTCGGCCTGCTGCGCGCCCTGCACCAGCGGGGCGCGCGGATTCCCGAGGACGTCAGCGTCGTCGGCTTCGACGACATCCCCGAGGCCGAGTACCTCTCCCCGCCGTTGACCACCGTGCGGCAGGACTTCGACGAGGTCGGCCGCCGGTGCGTGGCGGCCCTGCTGGAACTCTTCGACGGCACCGGCGCGGGCACCCCCCGTCCCCAGGTCGAGCCGGAGCTCGTCGTCCGCGCGAGCAGCGGCAACCGCCGCCCCTGACCCGCCCGCCCGGCACGCCGTGCCGGTGCGCCGCAGGTGCGGCGGCGTCGCGCGGCGGCCTCCCCTGCGCGACGTCGGTGTGTCCCCGGATGACGAACCGTGTCGCGGGTCGTCCCGGTGGCGTCAACGGGCGGCGACCCGGGTCCGCCCGCCGGTGACGGCGGGGTGACGTGCGCTGCGACAGGGTCGGACGGCGACGGCCGGTGCGGGTGCCGGCGGTCGGGACCCTCGTCTCGGGCAGGCCGTCAAGGGAGACCCCATGATCAGGACAATGCTCCGGGTCCGCGCGCGCCCCGGTGCCGAACAGCGCGTCCGGTCGGCGTGGCGGACGGCCGCGGCGCAGATCGGCGCACTGCCCGGCAACCTGCGCCGGGAGCTGTTCCTCGACGCCAACGACCCGCACACGTTCGTGCTCGTCACCGAGTGGGCCGACGACGACGCCCTGCACGACTACGAGAACGGCCCGGTGGCGGCCCACCTCGCCGACGCGCTGCGCGACGGGTGCGAACCGGCCACCGCCGACGACCACCTGGTGATGCGCGACGAGCCGGACGGGGACCCGACGATCCTGGTGGACGTCGAGGTCACCGTCCCGGCCGACCGGCTCGCCGAGTTCCACCGGGGCCACGCCGAGGTGACCGCCCGGATGTCCGGCGTCCCCGGCTACCTGCGCGAGGACCTGCTGCGCGAGCCCGACTCGGACGTCCACCACATCTTCGCCGAGTGGCGTACCGGGGCGGAGTTCCACCGCTGGGTCGCCAACCCGGCCCACGCGCGGGAGGAGGCCGGGCCGATCGCGCCGTTCCTGCTCGACTTCCGCCGTCGACTGTTCCACCCCACGACCCGTCCCGGCGTCGACCGGGCAGCCAGCACCGGTAGGGAGACCGACGTGCACACGACAACTGACGTACTCATCGTCGGGGCGGGGCCGACCGGGCTGACCGCCGCCGTCGAGCTGGCCCGGCGCGGCATCGACTGCCGGGTGGTGGAGAAGTCGGTGGCCCCGCCCGGCCAGGCCGACAAGGCGATCGGGGTGCACTGCCGCACCATGGAGATCTGGGCCGAGCAGGGCATCGTGCGGGAGGCGATGGACGCCGGCAACTGGCTCACCGGCAACGTGGTGTTCGTCAACGGCACCCAGACCCACCGGATGAGCTGGGAGCTGCCCGGCCTGCCGTACGCGCACCTGGGTCTGCCCCAGTACGAGACCGAACGCCTCCTCACCGACCGGCTGGCCACCCTCGGCGTCCGGCCGCAGCGCGGCGCGGAGCTGACCGGGTTCACCCAGGGCTCGGACGGCGTGCTGGCCACCCTCACCCTCGCCGACGGCAGCATCCGCACCGTCCGGGCGCAGTACCTGATCGGTGCCGACGGTGCGCACAGCCGGGTCCGTGACCTGCTCGGGTTGACGTTCTCCGGTGGGCTGGGCCGGTTCCCGCAACTGTTCATGCTCGCCGACGTCGACGTGAACTGGGACATGCCCGACGGGCACCTGCTGCGGTTCCTGCACGAGACCGACGGCCGGATGGACGGCATGCTGGTCTGCGTACCGCTGCGCGGGCAGGGCCGGTACCGGATCGCGACCCTCGCGCCGCCCCGGTTCTTCGCCCAGACCGGCGGCCGGGACGCCCCGCCCGGGTTCAGCGAGGAACTGGCCGAACCGACCCTCGACGACGTGCAGGCCGCGCTGGACCGGTTGGCCCCGCCGGGCACCAAGGCGGCGAACCTGCGCTGGTCGTCGGTGTTCCGGATCAGCCACGGCATCGTCGACCGGTACGGCCACGGCCGGGTCTTCGTCGCCGGGGACGCCGCCCACCTGCACCCGCCGGCCGGCGGACAGGGGATGAACACCGGCATCCAGGACGCCTGGAACCTGGCCTGGAAGGTGGCGCTGGCGGTACGCGGGATCGCCGCCCCCGGCCTGCTCGACAGCTACGAGGCCGAACGCCGCCCGGAGGGCGAGGAGATCGTCGGCCGCGCGGTACGGATGGCGTTCACCGACGAACTGGACCGCGCCGACCTGGAACGGCAGTTCCTCCAGGAGATGTCCCTGCTGCTGAGCTACGCCGACAGTCCACTGGTCGGCGAGTGCGTCACCGACCCGGACGGGCTGCGGTCGGGCCCGCGCCCCGGCGACCGCGCCCCCGACCTGGGCGGGTTGCGGCGGCAGGGGGTGGGGCATCCGCTGCGGCTGCGTGACCTGACCGCCGGCACCCGGCACACCCTGCTGCTCTACGCCGACGCCTCGGCCGAACCGGCGGCGCTGGCCGCCGTGCCGGGGCTCTGCGCCGACGTCCGCGCCCTCACCCGGGGTGAGGTCGACGCGTACCTGCTGCTCAGCCCGGACGCCGGGGCACCGGGGCCGGCCGCGCCGCCGGTGGTGGTCGACGCCGGGGGCGAGTTCCGCACCCGGTACGGGGTGACCGGCACCGCCCTGTACCTGGTCCGCCCGGACGGGCACGTCGGCTTCCGCAGCCAGCCGATCGACGCCGACGCGCTGCGCAAGAACCTGCACCTGGTCTTCGGCGGTGCGCGGTGACGCCCGTGCGCACGGTGCTCGCCATGCGCACCCGGGAGGGCTGCGCGGAGCGGTTCGAGGCGGAGTGGCTCTCGGCGGCGGAGCAGATCCGGCAGCTCGACGGGTGCCTGCGCCAGGACCTCGTCCGGGACGCCGACGACCCGCGCAGCTACCTGATCATCAGCGACTGGGCGGACCGGGAACGGTTGGACGCCTTCGGCCGCAGCGAGCACCGCGACCGGCTGCTGCGGGTGGTACGTGACCTGCGGGAATCCGCCGAACGACACACCTACCAGGTGCTGCACAGCATGCCCAGCGCGCCCGAGGAGACGAGATGACCGAGCCGCTTCCCGCCGCACAGCTCTACACCGAGCAGTTCGCCGTCGACCCCTACCCGTCCTTCGCCCGGTTACGCGCGGACGCGCCGGTCTGCCCGGTCAGCTCACCCCGGTTCGACTCGTACCTGCTGACCCGGTTCGACGACGCGCGCACGGCGCTGACCGACCCCCGGCTGTCCAAGGACCTCTACGGCCCCGGGCAGCACTACCTGCAGATATTCGGTCCGAACTCCGAGGCGTTGAACCGGAACATGCTCAACTCGGACCCGCCGGAGCACACCCGGCTGCGCCGGCTGGTGTCGCAGGCGTTCGCGCCCCGCCGGATCGAGGCGCTGCGTCCCCGGGTACGGCAGATCGTCGACGACCTGATCGACGGGTTCGTCGCCCAGGGCCGGGCCGAGCTGATGCACGACTTCGCGATCCCGCTGCCGATGGTGGTGATCTGCGAACTGCTCGGGGTGCCCCGGGCCGACCAGGAGCGGGTCCTGGACTGGACCCAGGTGATCCGTACCTCCGGGTCGTCGCGGCGGCCGCCGGCGCAGGAACGGGCGGCGGTCGGCGAGGCGCAGGTACGGCTGCACCACTACCTGGCGGAACTGGTGGCCGCCAAGCGGGCCGCCCCGGACGACGGCATGATCAGCGCGTTGATCGACGCCTGTGACCAGGACGGCAGCCTGTCCGAGGCGGAACTGGTCACCACCACCTTCCTGCTGCTGTTCGCCGGGCACCAGACCACCGCCGACTTCCTGGGCAACGCGACGGTGGCCCTGCTGACCCATCCCGACCAGCTCGACCTGCTGCGGGACACCCCGGAGCTGCTGCCCTCGGCGATCGAGGAGCTGCTGCGCTTCGACGGCCCGCTGCCGGTGGCCAGCCCCCGGGTCGCCACCGAGGACGTCGAGTACGGCGGGGTGCGCATCCCGGCCGGGTCGATCGTCGGCGTGGTGCTCAACGCGGCCAACCACGATCCGGCGCACTTCGTCGACCCGGACCGGCTGGACCTGCGCCGGGTCCGGGGGCCGCACCTGGGCTTCGGCCACGGCGTGCACTACTGCCTCGGGGTGTCGCTGGCCCGGATGGAGGCCCAGATCGGCCTGGCGGCGCTGCTGCGCCGGCTGCCCGGGTTGCGCCTGGCCGTGCCGCCCGCCGAGCTGCGCCGGTTGCCGGCGGCGTCCCCGTTCCGGGGCCTGCTGGAGCTGCCGGTCCGGTTCGCCCCCTCCGCCCCGCCGGTGTCGCCACCGCCGGCCAGTCGTCCCCGCCCCACCGAGCCGACCCGTACCGCCTGATCCCCGAGGAGCTCCGATGACCTTCCGCAACGTGATCGTCTGCCGCATGGTGCCGGGCAGCGAGCAGACCGTCGCCGACGTGTTCGGGTACTACGACCGGACCACCCGCCCGCAGGACCTGGGCGTGGTCGGGCGGACCCTGCTGTCCTTCCACGGCCTCTACATCCCCCTGATCGAGCGGAACGCGGACCCGCGGGTGACCGGGCAGACCCGGGGCCTGCCGGCCTTCCAGCAGATCGCCGAGCAGATCGCCCCGTACGTGACGCCCTACCCGAGGGACTGGAGGAACCCGTCGGACTCGGTGGCGAAGGAGTTCTACTCCTGGACGCCGGCCGAGCCGCCGTCCGACGCGGGCGAGCCGAGCCGGACGGTCATCGTGGCCCGGATCAAGCCGGGTGCGGAACCCACCGTGGCGCAGATCTTCGCCGAGTCCGACGCCGGCCCGCTGCCCGCCACGATGGGGGTGACCGGGCGGTGGCTGTACTCGATCGACGACGTCTACCTGCACGTGCTGGAGCGCGTCGGGGAGGCGTTCGACGGGGCCGTGCGGCAGGGCCACGACCAGCCGGCGTTCGCCAAGATCATGGACGATCTCAGCCCGTACATCAGCCCGTTCGACCCGGACACCTGGGGCAGCCCGCTGGACGCGGTGGCGACGGAGTTCTACCGGTGGCGGGCCGGGGACTGAGCCGGTCGACCGGCGGGGGCCCGGTGGCGCGGGCCCCCGCCGGTGTGCCCGTCAGCCGGTGGGCAGGGTCGCCCAGCCCCGGTTGAAGGTCAGGCTGTCGTCGTCCGGCCGGTAGTTGCGCTCGATGTTGCCGGCCGCGTCCACCGAGAACCAGTGGACCTTGGTGCCGGCCGGGACGGTAAGCGTCTCGCCCCCCTCCCGGATGCCCGCCGAGGCGTACAGGGTGGATGCGAACGTCGGCTTGCTGCCGTCGAGGGTGTAGAACACCGCCGCCGGTTCGCTGACGTCGAACCGGACGCTGACCGCGCCCTCGGTGGCGCTCGGCGTGACCGACATGGTGCTGGTCGGGCGCTTGCGGTCCTTGTCGTAGTCCCGGGCCACCCGCAGCAGCTCGACCAGGCCGTTGCTGAACTCCATGGTCTCCTGGTGCGCCTCCTCCCAGGTGGGCTGGAAGCTGGTGCCCACCTCGAAGTTCCAGGCGTAGATGCCGTACTTGTACCAGAGCATGTCACCGGAGTTGCCCGCCGCCGAGTACAGCACGTCGGAGATCGGGCCGGTCCTGGCCGGGGTGACCGCCATGTTGCGGTGCCGCTTGATCGCGGTGAGAATACGCGACGACGCGCCCCAGAAGAACGACTCGTCGGCCAGCGTCGGCCGGGGCGCGGAGATCCGGCCCGGGGTGGCGTACGCGCCCGGCGACCACATGAAGTAGTTGCCGGAGGAGTGCAGGTTCATCGAGAACTTCATGTTCGGCCGCTGGGCCAGCCAGTCGACGTTGCGGTTCTCCGGCTCGGACAGCTCGCTCGGCCCGGCGTAGGTGTCGCCGGTGCAGCTCGCCGACGCCCCCGAGTAGCCGTCGAAGAGGCTGTACTCGGTGTAGTTGCGGTTGTTGTCCACCCCCCACGAGTTGCGGGCCAGCGCGTCGGTGGCGCCGCCCGGGGCACAGTGGTTGGTCATGTTGCGTCGCTGCGAGGCGTAGTCGTAGAACGAGTAGTGCCCGCCGTCCGGGTTGATCGACGGCACGATCCAGATGTCCAGGGTGCGCAGCAGCTGCTTGGTGTTCTCGTCGGTGGCGTGGTTGCGCAGCAGCCGCTCGGCGGTCTCGATGGTGACCAGCGGCGGGACCCATTCCCGGGCGTGTTCCTGGGCGTAGGCGAGCACCCCGGTGCGGGAGCCGTCACGGTACTTGCCGATCCGGATGGCGTACACCGGGTGCGGGTCGCGGGAGACCCCGGCCGGCGCCTTCAGGTTGTCCGACAGCGGCGTCGACGCGACCGGCGCGACCACCCCGGCCCCGGCGTCCCCCCGATAGGTGTACGCCGTGACCAGCGCACCCGCCTCGGCGGTCAGCGCCGCGGCGACCTGGGCGGCGGTGCTGGTCACCGCCCCGGTGGCGTCGGTGGCCAGGCTGACCCGGATGGCCTTGCCGGTCACCGTGACCGCCAGCGGCCGGTCGGCCGCGCCCGGGTCGGCCAGCTCGACGGTGATGTCGTTGCCGCCCTCGTGCCCCCAGGCGAGCGAGTCGACCGCGACCCGGGTGGCGGCGGTCCCGCCGAGCACCACCTGCGCCTTACGCCGGTACCCGTTGGTCTGGTACGGCAGCTTCACCACCTCGGCGAGCTGCGGGTAGGCGTCGGCCAGCCGCTTGATCCGGTCGTACAGCTCGGTCGGGGTGAGGTAGCTGGTGACGAAGTCCTTCTGGTAGCCGGGGCCCTCCGGGCTGTCGGCCGGGATCGGCAGCCACTCCTTGACCTCGGCGACCGCGACGTCACCGGTGGGGCTGGTGATCTGGATGCGCTGCGGCCGGGCGGTGACGGCGGCGGCGCCCCGGTGGTAGAGGTAGACCCCGGCGTCGACGAACCGGGTGATGTTCTGGGTGCCGCCGGAGCCGATCTCGGTGCCGGGGCCGCTGTCCCGGGCCACGGTCAACGTGCTGGTGGAGGTCTGCCCCTGGGCCCACTTCGCCTCGACCGAGAGCACCTGGTTGGTGCCGGAGGTGTAGTAGTCCGCCCGGATGATCTTCACGTCGGAGGTGGCGGCGCTGCGCTCCAGGGTCGCCGTGTACGACCGGTTCTCGGCCCGGTGGGCGGCGATCGTCGCCTCGCGCTCGCTGATCCGCTGCGCGGAGTCGTCGGCGTCGTGCAGCACCGCGCCGACCCGGTAGCCCATCCGTTTCAGCGCGGCGACCTCGGTGGGGGTGACCACGGCGTGCACCACGATGCCCGCCTCGGTGGGCGTGACGTGGTGGTCGAGGTCGACGCCGGTGGCGACCAGGGCGTCGAGCTGGGCCGTGCCGTCGACCGTCACCTCCACCACGTCGGCCTGCTCGTCGGCGGAGCGTTCGAGCACGGCCGGGGCGTCGGCCTCCCGGTCGGCCGGGGCGGCGGTGCCGGCGGTCGCCGGCCCGGCGAGCAGCAGCAACGCCACGCCGGCGGCCGTCGCGGCGGGTAACCGCCGCCAACGGCGGGGGAGTGCGGAACGAGACATCTCGGGCCACCTTTCCTGGGGGTGCGAGACGGGCCGACGGCGCGCGGCAGCGCCCGCCGTCGGGCGGGGTGCGAAACGGGGGAGCTCGGACGCCGACGGTCGGACGACGGTGGGCGGCCGGACCGCGACGTCGACCGCCGACGACGGGGGACACGGGGTGTCTCCCGGCGTACGGAGGCGACGGACCGGCGCCGATCCGGTCTGCGGGACGGGCGTGAGGGCGTACCTGGTTACGGTCGGTCGTGGGGGCAATGCCGATCGGTGCGCCCATCCTGGCCGTACCCGCTCGGATCTGTCAATGATCTGTCCGGACGGACACGGGCTGTCACAGCGCGGGTGGCGCGGGTGTCCTGTCCCGACGGTCGACGCGGGGACCCCGCGCCGGTCAGGACCCCGACCGGTAGTGGCCGGTGAGCCGGCCCAGCTTCATCGCCAGGTGCAGGCACAACCGCTCGTTGCCGTCCTTGAGGTCGGTGTCGGCGAGCTGCTCGACCCGTTGCAGCCGGTAGTAGAGGGTGGTCCGGTGCAGCCGCAGCTTCTCGGCGGTGGCGTGGGCGTTGCCGGCCAGGTCGAGGTACGCCTCCAGGGTCTCCAGCAGCACCTGGTGGGCGTCGTCGCGCAGCAGCCGCTCCAGCCCGGGGTGCACCCCGGCGACGTCGAGGTCCCGGCCGTCGAGCTGCGACAACACCCGGTAGATGCCCAGGCCGGCCCAGGAGACCACCGGACCCAGCGCCGGCAGTTGCACGCCCACCCGGGCCGCCTGCACCGCCTCCCGGTAGGACTGCACCGCGTCGACCAGCCCCGGGCGGGGCTGACCGATCCCGGTCACCGTCCGCTCCACCGAGGACAGCCCCCGGGTCGCCTGCCGCAGCGCGTCGTCGAGATACCCGGCGGCGGCCTGCGGGGTGGGCCGGCCGGCGATCCGGCCGCCGCAGATCAGCAGCACGCCATGGTCCGGCCACACCATGTGCAGCGACTCCCGGACGCCGAGCCACCGGCGGGTCGCCACCAGCGCCTGCTCCAGGGCGATCCGGGCCACCTCGTCGGGGTGCCGCCCGTCGGCCGGGGCGAGCTGGGCCACCACCGCAGTGGTCGTGCCGTCGCCGGCGACCGTGCCCTCCTCCAGCAGCGCCCGGACGGCGTGCGCGCGGGCCTGCGGGCTCTCCACCAGCAGCGTCCGGGTGGCCTCGGACTCCCGCTGCGAGGCCAGCTCACCGAGCAGGTTCTCCCGGTAGAGGGCCAGTGACAGGTCGGTGAACGCGCCGGTCGCGGTGGCGATGTCGGCGTCGGTCATCGACCCGTCGTCGTCGATGAACCAGACGAAGCCGAGCAGCAGGTCGTCGTGCCAGATCGGTACGCAGACCCGGGGCAGCAGGTCGAGGTCGACGTCGGCCGGGGTACGCACCGGCTCACGGGCGGTGAGCACACCCATCCGGCGGAACCAGGCGATCACCTCCGGGGTGGTCTGCCGGCGCAGGATCGACATCCGGCGCACCTCGTCCATCGGACCGTCGTGTTCGCTGTAGACGACCACCCGCTGCCGCCGGTCCTCGATGAGGGCGGGACGCCCCACCCGGGCGGCGACGGCGTCGACTATGCGCTGAAGCTCACCATGCATGGATCTCCCCTGGTTGGCTGCGCGGCAGGGGGTGCGACAGCCGGTGCCCTACCCTCTGCGGCCGGTGGGCCTGTGCGCAAGGTCCACCGCGGATCTACCGACAAAAGGACGGCCCCCACGGCGACTGTTCCGGCAATTGTCCGAAGCACCGTGGTGATCGACGATCGTAAGGTTCCGGTGCGGTGGGCAGCGGGCCGCCGGCGCGCAGGAGGGAACGCCCGAGTGACAGCTGGTAGGCCCTGGCGGGGGGTGCTGGTCGCCGTCACCACGCCGTTCCGCGACGACCTCGGCGTCGACTTCGACCGGCTCCAGGAGCACGTGCGCTGGCTGGCCGGGGCGGGCTGCCACGGGGTGACGCCGTGCGCGTCGGTGGGGGAGTACCGGGCGCTGTCCGACGACGAGCGGGCCGACGTGGTGCGGGCCACGGTGCAGGCCGCCCCGCCGGGCTGCGCGGTGCTGCCCGGGGTCGGCGGGTACGGCAGCCGGCAGTCCCGCCGCTGGGCGGAGCAGGCCGCCGCCGCCGGGGCGCACGGGGTGCTCGCCCCACCCCCGGACGGCTATCCCGCAGGCGACGCCGACGTGGTCGCCCACTACCGGGAGGTGACCGCCGTCGGTCTGCCGGTGGTGGCGCACAACGACCCGTACGAGACCCGGGTGGACCTCACCCCGGAGCTGTTGGCCCGGGTCGCCGAGACCGACGGGATCGTCGCGGTCGAGGAGTTCTCCGGCGACGTACGGAGGGTGCACCGGATCAGGGACCTCTGCCCGCACGTGGACGTGCTGGCCGGCGCGGACGACGTGCTGCTGGAACTGGTGCTGTGCGGGGCCCGGGGCTGGGTGTCCGGCCTGTCCAACGCGCTGCCCCGGCCGGCCCTGCGCCTGTACGACCTGTGCGCCGCCGGTGACCTGGCCCGCGCGTTGCCGCTCTACGCCGAGCTGCACCCGGCCTTCGGCTGGGGCTCCCGGCCGGAGGCGGTGCAGGCGATCAAACTCGCGATGGACTCCGCCGGGCGGTTCGGTGGCCGGTGCCGTCCGCCGCGTGGGCCGCTGCCGCCGGCGGCCGCCGCCCGGCTGCGCCGGGACCTGGTCCGGGCCCTGTCGGTCACCGTCGACCCGGTCACCGACGGTCGTCCCCGCTGAACCCTGCGGCCGGCCGCGACCCGACGCCGGTCCTTCAGGTGTCGGAAGCCGCCCGGCCACCTGCCGACATCTGCACGGTGACCGGCCCCGGCCCGTCCTCCTAGATTCGCTGCGCGGCCCGGTGTGCGGGCGTCCCGGCAGCCACCCCTCGGGACGCCGGTCACCGGCGGCCGCGTCCCTCCCGACGAGAGGTGAACCCGTGCACCGTGCTCCTCGCAACACCCCCCGACTGCGGCGTCGTGTGCTGGCCGCGGTCCTGGCCGGCACGCTCGTGGCGACCGCCGCGACGCAGGCCGCCGCAGCCCCGGCCAACCCGGCCGGCGGCACCGCGCCGTTCCAGGTCCTCGACCCGCAGGCCTGGCAGAACCCCGACACCATGACCTGGGACGACTACCGGGCGGTGCCCGGTAAGAACTGGGCCGACCCGAGCGTGCGGGGCTCCATCCGCAACTTCAAGATCGCCCTGGTCGCGCTCGACTATCCGGACCAGACGTTCGCGGTGTCCCAGCGGGCCCGCTCGACGGTCTTCGGCAACCCCCAGTCGGTCGCGGCCAACATCCCCCGCGCCGACGTGCCGAAGTTCTACCAGGACTTCCTCAACACCCCGAACACCCTGAACAAGGGGCACACCCTGCACGAGTACTGGATGCAGGACTCCAACGGGCGCTACGGCGTGGACCTGGCCGGGTTCGGGCCGTACCAGATGCCGGCGAAGTCCTACCAGTACGGGCTGGACAACAGCTTCAACCCGGGTGCCTGCCCCAGCGGGGACACCTGCAACAAGAACATCCGCACCGACGGGCTGGGTGCCTGGCGGGCGGCCGTCGGTGACGCGGTCGCCAACCAGTACGAGCTGGTCTTCATCCTCAGCGCCGGGCAGGACGAGTCGTCCACCTGGCAGGAGTTCGGGCAGATGATCTTCCAGAACAAGGAGGACGTGCCGGACGCCTGGGGCCCGCCGGACCCGAACCTGCCGAACTGGGCCAAGACCCGCTACGTGGAGTGGACCTCCTGGAAGGCGGCGGCGACGCTGTGGCCCAACGCCGGTAGCGGCTCCTCCACCCAGGGGGAGAGTTCCGGCATGGGGGTGTACGCCCACGAGCTGACCCACCTGCTCGGCATCGGCGACAACTACAACAACCCGTACGGCGAGCCGTTACGCCGGGCGTACACCGGCATCTGGAGCATGATGTCGCGCGGGTCGTTCAACGGACCCGGTGGCCCGCACACCCGCTGGCAGATCCCGCCGACCAACGGCGGCTCGATGGGCTCGCTGCACACGGTGCGGGACAAGCTCAAGATCGGCCTGCTCGGTGAGGAACACGTGCTGCGGCTGTCCCGGGAGGCGCTGGCCTCGTCCGGGATGGTCACCGCCCAGGTGACCGCCCGCGCGGTCGATGCCGGCCCGAAGGGGCTGACCGGGGTGAACATCGCCCTGAACAAGGACCTCTCGCCGGCCTGCACGGTGGCCACGAACCCGCTGTGCGACGGCGGGAGCTTCAACAACTACACCATCGAGGTCGTCGACCGGATGGGGGCGGACTCGTTCACCCCGGACCGGGGCGTGCTGCTGAGCAAGACCAAGAACGCCGACAGCGCGCCGTTCCAGTGGGTGGTGGACGCCAACCCGCAGGACATCGACATGATCGACTTCTACCGGCCGGACGGCACCCCGCAGAAGATCACCATGGGTGACTACCGGCAGCTCTCCGACGCGCTGTTCCACGCCGGGGCGGACACCGGCAGCCAGTACGAGTACGTCGACGAGGCCAACCGGCTGCACTTCTACATCGTCGACCTCAAGCGGGACGCGGCCGGCTCGCTGTCGTACACGGTGGCGGTGCGGTCGCTGGACGGCACCGGGGGGCCGAGCACCCACGGCGTGTCCCTGGGCAAGGGTGAGGTGACCAGCACCGGCAAGCCCACCAACCGGGGCGTGACCTGCTCGTTCGAGCTGACCAACAGCGGCACGTACTCGGCCGGCGGCCAGCAGCACCCGGAGGACGCGACCGCGTACCTGAAGTCGGACGTCTACCGGCTCTCGGCGGAGGTGGCCGGCAAGGGCTGGCGGACCTGGCTGCCCAACCCGCTGGCCACCGCCCAGTTCGGCAAGTCCACCACCGTCCGGGTGTCGGTGGGGGCCACCGCCGCCGCGGCGGACACCGGCTTCGTCAAGCTCACCGCGACCTCGGAGAGCGACCCGTCGAAGACGGTGACCAAGCAGTGCCGGGTGGAGAAGTCCTGACCGGAATCGACCGACGTCGTGGGTCCGTGGTGGCGCAGGCCGCCACGGACCCACGGCACGGGTGGGAGGAGACCACGTGCGGCTGACCACGAGCGCCCGCCACGGCGTCGGCGCGCTGGCGATCCTGCTGCTGGCCGGGGCCGCCGGCTGCGGTGGCCCCGACGCCGGACCGGAGGCGGTCACCCCGACCACCGTCCGGGTCCTGGTCCGCGACATCAACATCCGGGCCGAGGGCGTGGACTGCGCCGGCACCGGACCGTACCTCTACTTCCACCACCGGGCGCCGTTCCGGGTGCTCGACCCCGACGGGGCGGCCCTGGTGACCGGGACGCTGCCGGCGGGCACGGCGGTCGCCGCGTTCGACGAGGACCTCGGGGTGGAACGGGTGCCGACGTACTGCGAGTTCGCGGTGCCGGTGCAGGTGCCGCAGCGCGCCGGGTACCGGCTGGAGGTGGCCGGCCGGCCGGCGCTCGACCTGACCCCGGACACCAGTGAGGGTCCGGCGCTGGTCGCGGTGGTGCCGGCGTGAGGCGGCTGCTCGCCGGGCTGCTGGCGGTGCTGGTGCTGGCCGGCTGCACCGCCCGACCGGCCGACCGGCCCGCACCGGCGGCGCTCGCCGGGGGCGCCGCGACGTTGCCCGGACCGGTCCCCGCCGACCTGGCGCTGCGCCCGCCGCCCGGCGACGCGCCGGCCGCCCCGGCGTTCACCGGCGGGCTGACCGACGGCACCCCGCTGACCGCCGCCCGGCTCTGGGCCGACCGCCCGGTGGTGTTCACCTTCTTCAGCTCCTGGTGCACCACCTGCGCCGACCGGCAGGACGCGCTGAGCGAGCTGGCGCGCCGGCACCGGGACCGGGTGGTCTTCGTCGGCGTGGCCGGTGCCGACCAGGCCGACGAGTTGCAGGACTACCTGCGGACGCACCGGGTGGAGTATCCCGTCGTGGTGGACGAACAGCAGACCGTCTGGCGGTCGTACGCGGTGCGCGAGCCACCGGCCGTGGTGCTGGTCGCGAAGGGCGGCGCGTTGCTGCGCGGCTGGCCGGGCGGCCTGGACGCGGCGGCGCTGGAGCAGCGGCTCGGGGAACTGGTGCTGGCCGGGTCCGGGTAGCGGACCCGGACCCGCTGGCGGCGGACCGACCGACGCCCGGTCGGTGGCGACGCGGTGGGCGTGGTGTCGATTCGATTCCGGTCGACCCCACGCCGCCGCGTCGCGTCCGCCTGTCCGCGTCCCGGCCGGCGTCGGTGTTCGTGCTGGTGAGGGACGGGGGATCGACCGGGGGGCCGGGTGTGGACGACCGTTCGGGCATCGGTTCTGACCGACAGGAACTTTTGTTCGTGCGAACAAAAGTTTCTCCGTCCGAGGTCTATCTTTAGCCGTCGGCCACCGTTAGTGTCCGGTTCACAGACGTAACACGGTTGACATCCCCCCTTGACCGAGCAGTCATCCACCGGGCCACGCGTATTCGGCGGCGCAGGTCCTTCGACCCTCCCAGCAGGACTCGCACGTCTCAGTGGCCCGTCAGGGCCACCCTCGAAAGGTGGAATTTGTGAACGAGGATCAGCGCCGCATGGCCTCCGACCCCCAGTACCGTGCCCAGGTCACCCGCCGTAAGCTGCTGGCCGCGTCGGCCGGCGCCGCCGCCGTGCTCGGCGCGGCCGGCCTGCCGGTGCTCCAGACCAAGGGTCCGGCCCGCGCGGACGGCAAGTGGCGGGTCGACCCGCTCATCCCGGAGCAGAACCGGGGCATCATCCTCTACAGCGTCCGGGACCGGATCTCCGCCGCCCCGGACGACAGCGGCGTGCCCTACGGCTTCGAGCGGGTGCTCGCCAGCCTCGCCGAGATGGGCTACAAGGAGATCGAGTTCGCCGGCTACAACCAGCACACCTCGATCCTGGGCCGGCAGATCACCCCGACCGAGATCCGCAAGATCCTGGACGACAACGGGCTGGTCGCCAACGGCACCCACACGTCGATCAACGCGGCCACCTTCCAGCAGCAGCTGGACATCGCCGAGGAACTCGGCATGAAGAACATCGGCACCGGCAGCGACCCGACCAACAGCGCCTACCAGTCCGACTGGGACGCCGCGGCCGACCTGTGGAACGAGCTTGGCCGGCAGGCCAAGGAGCGCAAGATGCGCCTCTACACCCACAACCACGACGTGGCCTACTCGTTCCTGCTCGACAGCGGCCCGCTGGACGCGAACGGAAAGCCGACCCGCTCCTCCGGCGTGCGCCGGCTGGAGTACTTCTTCGCCAAGACCGACCCGAAGTACGTCTACTTCGAGTGCGACATCTACTGGGCGTACGTGGCCCGGTTCAAGCACACCAAGTACACCAACTCGGCCGGCCAGCAGAAGACCTCGCTGTTCGACCCGATCCTGAACGTGGCCCGACGCACCAAGCGGTTCCCGCTGTTCCACGCCAAGGACGGCAACCGCAACTCCGCGCTGGCCAACGGCTACGAGATGATCCCGCTCGGTGAGGGCGACATCAACTTCCAGCAGTTCTTCCAGACCATCGGCGAGTCCGACTTCCACCACGCCAACTGGGAGATGGACACCGCCCCCGGCGGTGCCGCCAACCCGGGCCAGTCGCTGGACTTCGCCCGGCTCAGCTACGCCAACATGGCCGACCTGACCATCTACAACAAGGACTGACCCGCCGACGGCCGGCCACCGGCCGCAGCAGGGGCACCGACCGGCGGTCGCACCACCGCCGGCGGCACCGGAGGCGGCGGTCGCGTCCCCCGACGCGACCGCCACCTCCCGGGCCCGCCCCGAGGAGTCCGGGCCGCCCGGCGGTCCAGGACACCACCGGGCGTACCGCCCCGGCGGGCCCTCCCACCACGTGACCTCTTCCGACCCGTGACCCCGGGCCGCGCCGCCGCGCGCCCCCGGCACGGGCCCTGGCCGTACGCAGCTCCCCGGTCGGCGAACCGCACGGGGTCGGGACGGCGTAGTCCCGTCCCCACCGGAGAGCGAGACGCAGCACCGCACCAACCCGGGTGGCCCCGGCACCCGCCCGGAGCAGGCAGCACATCGTCCCCCACCGGAGGAACCAGATGGCAAGATCGGTACACCGATGGCTCGCCGCGATCGCAGGGGTCGGGATCGTCGTCCCGCTCGCCGCGACCGCTCCCGCGTTGGCCCAGCCGGCCCAGGACACGCCAAGCGTCCTGGTGTTCACCAAGACCGACGGTGAGCGTCACCCGTCGATCGACAAGGGCGTCAACGCGATCCGCACCCTGGGCAACGGCAACGGCTTCACCGTCGACGTCACCCAGAACTCGACCGCCTTCTCCGACGACAACCTGGCCAGCTACGGCGCGGTCGTCTTCCTCAACACCACCGGCGACGTGCTCAACAGCGGCCAGGAGGCGGCCTTCGAGCGCTACATCCGCAACGGCGGCGGCTACCTCGGCGTGCACGCCGCGGTGGAGGCCGAGCCGTCGTGGACGTTCTACCGCGACATCGTCGGCACCACCGCCGCCGGTACGGCGTCGAGCGGGCCGGGGCTCATCGACGTGGCCGACCGGGCGCACCCGGCGAGCAAGCCGCTCGCCCGGCAGCTCACCCTCAACGACCAGTGGTACAACTTCACCACCAACGTCCGGGGCACCGCGCACGTGCTGGCCACGGTGGACGAGAAGACGTTCACCGGCGGCACCATGGGCTACGACCACCCGATCTCCTGGTGCAAGGACTTCCAGGGCGGCCGGTCGTTCTACACCGGGCTCGGCGACTCCGCCGACACGTACGCCAACGGTGCGTTCCGCAAGCACCTGCTCGGCGCGATCCAGTGGTCGGCCGGCATGGTCCAGGGCGACTGCGGCGCGACGGTCAAGGCCAACTACGAGAAGGTCATCCTCAACGACGAGCCGGGCGAGCCGATGACCCTGTCGGTGCTGCCCGACGGTCGGGTGCTGCACAACACCCGGGCCGGCGAGATCCGGCTCTACGACCCGGAGACCGGCGCGAGCCCGGTCATCACCACCATCCCGGTGTACCAGCACGACGAGGACGGCCTCCAGTCGGTCACCATCGGCCCGGACTTCGCCACCGACAAGTGGGTGTACGCCTACTACGCGCCGAAGCTCGACACGCCCACCACGGACGCGCCGACGACCAGCACCGACCCGACGGCCTGGGACGTCTACAAGGGGCACAACCAGCTCTCCCGGTTCAAGTTCGTGGAGGAGCCGACCCCGCACCTGGACCTGGCCAGCGAGCAGAAGATCATGAAGGTCGACACCGACCGGGGCATCTGCTGCCACGTCGCCGGTGAGGTCAAGTTCGACGGCAAGGGCCTGCTCTACCTGGTCACCGGCGACGACACCAACGCCGGTGGCTCGGACGGCTTCACCCCGATCAACGAGTCGCCGACCCAGGGGCCGGGCTACGACGCCCAGCGGTCCGCCGGCAACACCAACGACCTGCGGGGCAAGGTGCTGCGGATCAAGGTGAAGGCGGACGGGTCGTACAGCATCCCGGCCGGTAACCTGTTCCCCGAGGCCGAGGACCGGGACGACCAGACCCGCCCGGAGATCTTCCTGATGGGCCTGCGCAACCCGTTCCGCTTCGACGTGGACTCCCGGGGCTTCGTCTACATCGGCGACTACTCGCCGGACTCGCAGACGCCGAACCCGGCGCGGGGCCCGGAGGGCACCGGCCGGTGGATCTCCACCAACAAGGCGGGCAACTTCGGCTGGCCGTACTGCTACTCGCCGACGCTGCCGTACATCGACTACGACTTCGTCACCAAGCAGTCCAAGGGCGCGTTCAACTGCGCCGCGCCGGTGAACGACTCGCCGCGCAACACCGGCCGTCGGGTCCTCCCGCCGGTGCAGGACCCGCAGCTCAATTACACCTTCCGGGCCACCACCACCTGCGCCGAGGCGTACCTGAGCACCCCGCCCGGCACCTGTGAGTTCCAGTGGCCGGTGCTCGGCACCGGTGGCGTCGGCCCGATGGGCGGCCCGGTCTACAAGTACGACGCCGCGCTGGACTCCGCGACCAAGTTCCCGGAGTACTACCAGGACGCGGTGGTCTTCGGGGAGTTCACCCGGGACAAGATCTTCATGATGCGCACCAACGGCAGCGGCAAGCTGGTCGGGGTGGAGCAGTTCCTGCCGGGCTTCGTCTTCGACAACCCGATGGACATGGAGTTCGGCCCGGACGGCAACCTCTACCTGCTGGAGTACGGCGACGGCTTCTTCCGGGCCAACCCGGACGCCGCGCTGTCGGTGATCCGCTACGCCAAGGGCACCCGCGCCCCGGTGGCGGAGCTGAAGGCCAGCCCGACCTCCGGGCAGGCGCCGCTGACCGTGCAGTTCTCCGCCGAGGGCTCCTACGACGCGGACCCGGGCGAGACCATCACCTACGCCTGGGACTTCGACGGCAACGGCACCACCGACTCGACCGACCGGGACGCGTCGCACACCTACACCACCAACGGGGTGTTCACCGCCAAGCTGACGGTCACCGACACCAGCGGCAAGACCGCGGTGCTCACCCGCGAGATCACCGTGGGCAACACCGCGCCCACGGTGAAGGTCACCTCGCCGCTGTCGGGCACCTTCTTCAACTGGGGTGACACCGTGCCGTGGACGGTCACCGTGACCGACCCCGAGGACGGCCCGATCGACTGCAGCCGGGTCACGGTCTCCTTCGTGCTCGGCCACGACACCCACGGCCACGGCATGAGCGACGCCAACGGCTGCTCGGGCTCGTTCGAGACCCCGGCCGACGGCGCCGACCACGCCGGTGGCTACCTGTACGGCGCGATCAGCGCCACCTACACCGACAAGGGTGCCAACGGTCAGCCGGCGCTGTCCGCGCTCGACCAGATCGTCCTGCAGACCTTCCGGCAGCAGGCCGAGTTCGCCCAGGTCCAGCAGGGCGTCACCCTGGCCAACACCACCGACGCCGGTGGCGGCCAGCACGTGTCCGGCATCGACAACGGTGACCACATCGCGCTCGACCCGATCAACCTGGGCGGGATCGACAAGATCACCTTCCGGTACGCCGGTGGCTCCACGGCCACCGCCGGAACCCCGCGCGGCATCGTCGAACTGCGGCTCGACTCGCCGACCGGTGAGCTGGTGACCAGCGCGACGCTCAACGCGACCACCGGCACCAGCGCCTGGGCCAGCCAGACCTTCCCGGTCAGCCAGGCGGCCGGCACCCACGCGCTCTACCTGGTCTTCAAGCCCGTCTCCGGCGGACCCACGACCAGCCTGTTCAACCTCAACTGGGTGGAGTTCGGCGGCCCGACCTCCTGACGTCACCCTCCGGTCGCCGGGAGGACGGAGACTCCGTCCTCCCGGCGGCGTATCGGCACCGGGCGGTCACCGGCGGTCGACCGGTCGGCACCGCGGGTGTCCGACCTGACCGGTCACCGCGGGTGGCCGGTCAGGTCTGACTGACCGGCCAGTGGCCGGCCGAACGTCGATCATCTAGCGTCCCGTGCGCCGGGGGCCGCGCCACCGCCCCGGTGGTCAGCGAAAACGAGGGGGGACAGTGCCGTTCCGTAACGACGCCGCCGACCGGGGAGAGCAACTGCGCCCCGACCGCTCGGGGCCGAGCCTGACCCGCCCGCCGGCCTGGCGTCCCCTGCGCGTGGCGATGATCGGCCAGAAGGGCGTGCCGGCCACCTACGGGGGGATCGAACGGCACGTCGAGGAGGTGGCCAGCCGGCTGGCCGGGCTCGGCCACGAGGTGACCGTCTACTGCCGGGACAGCTACGGCGCGGTGGAGGCGACCCGGCACCGGGGCATCCGGCTGCGGCGGGCCCGGACCGTGCCCAGCAAGCACCTCGACGCCATCGTGCACTCGGCCACCTCCACCCTGGCGGCGCTGACCGAGCGCCCCGACATCGTGCACTACCACGGTCTCGGCCCGGTGCTGACCGCGCCGCTGGCCCGCTACGCCTCCCGCGCCCGGGTGGTGCTCACCGTGCACGGGCTGGACAACCAGCGCGACAAGTGGGGCCGGGCGGCGCGGGCCGTGCTCGGCACCGCGTACCGGCTCAGCGGGCACCTGCCCGACGCCCGGGTGACCGTGTCCCGGGGCCTCGCGGAGCACTACACCAGCCGGTTCGGCCGACCCGCCCGCTACATTCCCAACGGCGTGGCCGCCCCCACCCACCGGCCGCCCCGGGAACTGTCCCGCTTCGGCCTGCGCCCCGGCGGCTACCTGCTGCTGGTCGGCCGGCTCGTCCCGGAGAAGGCCGCCGACCTGCTCGTCCGGGCGTTCCGGCGACTCCCCACCGACCTGCGGCTGGCCATCGTCGGCGGCTCCGCGTTCACCGACGGCTACGTCGCCCGGCTCCGCGAGGCCGCCGGCGACGACCCGCGCATCGTGTTCACCGACTTCGTCTACGGCGACGTGCTGGCCGAGTTGTACTCGCACGCCGCCGCCTTCGTGCAGCCGTCCCGCCTGGAGGGGCTGCCGCTGACCGTGCTGGAGGCCGCCTCGTACGGGCTGCCGGTGGTGGCCAGCGACATCGAACCGCACCGTGAGGTGCTCGACCGCGACGGGCCGGGGCAGCGGCTGTTCCGCGACGGTGACGTCGACGACCTGCTGCGGGCGCTGGGCACGGTGACCGCCGACCTGCCGGCCGAACGGGCCGGCGCGGCCGTGCTGCGCGACCGGGTGCTCGCCGAGTACAGCTGGGACGCCGCCGCCCGTGAGCTGGAGAGACTCTACTTCTCGCTGGCCCTGCGCGCCCCCCGCCCCGGGGAACCGGACGTTGGGTCGCCCACGGTCGGCGTAACGGCCCATGTCCCCCGACCTCGGCGACCGTTAGATTAGGCCGTTCCTCCGGCCGTCGGCGGCGACCGGCAACAGTTCCCAGGAAACGAGTGGTCGGCGAGCGGTGGACGGACAGCGACACGGCACGGAGGGCGGCCTCGCCCTGCCCGGGGGCGGGCGACGACGGTGGTCCATTGGTGATCCGACCGCCCGCCTGCTGACCGTCGGCGCGGCCCTGCTGTGCGCCGTGGTGGCGCTCGGTGTCGGCCTGACCGCGTCCGGTGGCGGCCGGGTCGGCGCGGTGCTGCCCCTGGTGGTCCTCGCCGGACTGGCCGTCGGCGTGCTCGCGCTCACCCGGTTCGCGGCGTACGTGCTGCTGATGCTGGCGGTCCGCTCCTGCGTCGACCTGTTCAAGCTCAGCGGCCCGACCGCCGGCCGGGCCGACGGCGCGGCGGCGACCCGGGCGATGGACCCGTCGACGATCCTCGCGGTGCTGTTCCTGCTCGCCGCCGGCCTCTGGCTCGCCGCCCAGCTCCGCCAGCGGGGCCGGCTGCGCGGCTCGCCGCTCGGCGTGGCGATGCTGATGGTCGGGGCCACCTGCCTGGTCAGCGCGGCGGGGGCGGCCCAGCCGGTGCCCAGCGCCCTGGAGGCGCTGCGGATCGGCACCGTGGTGGTGATGTTCGTGGTCCTGGAGCAGCTGATGCCGGACCTGCCGGCGGTCCGCCGGGTGCTGCTCGCCGCGTACGCCTCGCTGGCGCTGGCGGTCGGCTACACCGCCGTGCTGTCCCTGCTCGGGCACCCACCGGCCGAGATCAAGGGGGACTTCACCCGGATCAGCGGCCCGTTCAGCCAGTCCACCACCTTCGGCCGCTACCTGATGTTCATGGTGATCTTCGGATTCGGCATCCACCGCTACCTGAGCCGCCGGCTACGGCTCGGCCTCGGCGTGCTGCTCGCCGCGTCGCTGCTGTTCCTGCTGCTCACCAACACCCGCAGCGCGATCCTCGGGGCGGGGCTGGGCCTGCTGGTGGTGGCGGTGCTGCACCGCAGCCGGCGGATGCTGGTGGCGCTCTGCCTGGTCGCGGTGGCCGGGGTGGCGCTGCTGCCGAGCGTGGCGCACCGCTTCGGGCAGCTCGCCGACAGCACCGCCGTGGGCGGCGGCCCGACCGGCAACACCCTCGCCTGGCGGGTCGGCTACTGGTCGGAGATCGTGTCGCTGGCCAACCGCAACCCGGTCACCGGGATCGGCCCCAACATGACCAAGTTCGAGGCCGACGAGGCGAAGAAGCCGCACAACGACTTCCTGCGCGCGTACGTGGAGACCGGGCTGGCCGGGCTGCTGGCGTACCTGGCGATGATGGCGCTGTGCCTGCACACCGGGCTGAACGCGCTGCGCCGCGCCCCACCGGGGAGCCTCGGCCGGGGGATCGCGGTCGGGTTCCTGGGCTGCGCGGTCGCCTTCG
Organism: Micromonospora wenchangensis; assembly: GCF_002210435.1. Taxonomy (GTDB): domain Bacteria; phylum Actinomycetota; class Actinomycetes; order Mycobacteriales; family Micromonosporaceae; genus Micromonospora; species Micromonospora wenchangensis. The sequence continues at coordinate 67,562 of NZ_MZMV01000018.1, read as the reverse complement.
TCGCGGTCAGCGCGGCATCCAACGTGATCTCGAACGTGGTCACCCTGTGGTATTTCGCGGCGTTCGCCGCGGCAGCCGGCGCGGTCGCCCGGGGGCTACCGGCCGAGCCGTCCCGGGCGGCGACGCCCCGACCGGTGACGACCGGGTGGCACAACCGATGAAGCAACGAGCAGTGGGGAGCAGCAGGGTGGAGATCGTCGACTATCTGCGGGTCGCGCGGCGTCGACTCTGGCTGCTGGTGGGGATTCCGCTGGTGGCCGGGGCGGCGGCCGCGCTGGTCGTGCTGCTCGGCCCGCAGCAGTACGCGGCCACCTCGTACGTCGCCGCGCCCGCTCTGGTCGGCGGCAGCGCGGCCCAGCAGTACACCGGCACCCAGGCGGCCAACCAGTTCGCGGCGGCCTTCGCCGCGGCGGTGACCTCCCCGCAGGTGGTCGACCAGGTGGCCGCCGACACCGGGGTCCCCGCCGACGCGCTGCGCGACGGCCTGGCGGTCAAGCAGGTCGGGGCGAGCAGTCAGCTCACCGTCACCTACACCACCGCCGACCGGTCCACCGTCGCCTCGGTGCTCGCCGCGACCGGCAAGCGGGCCCTGGCCTTCCTGTTCGCCAGCCAGGTCGGCATCGCGACCGACGAGGTGAAGACGGCCACCGACGAGCTGACCACCGCCACCCGGGCGATCAACGACTGGGAGAAGACCAACAAGGTCAGCCAGCCCGACAAGCTCTACCAGTCGACCCTCCAGGAGATCGCCAGCCTGCGACAGCAGCAGTTGCAGATGCAGGCGGTCGGCAACACCCGGGGCGCCAACGCCGCCGCCGAGTCGATCAGCGCCGGGCAGAAGCGGCTCGACGCGCTCGGCCCGAAACTGCCCGACTACCAGGCGCTGCTCGCGCAACGCGACAGCGCCACCAGCGCGTTGGCCTCGGCCCGGCAGGGGCTGCAACAGGCCCGCGCCCAGTCCCAGGCCGCCGACCCGGAGAAGGTGACGAGCGTCGGCGAGGTGCAGCCGGTGTCCCGGGCCAAGGCGCTCGTCGCCCTGGTGCTGCCGGTGTCCGGTGCCGGCCTGCTGCTGGCCGTGCTGCTGGTGGCGGTGCTGGAGTGGCTGCCGCGCAGCCGCCGGGCCGGTCAGCAGCCGGCGGTCGGCCGGGCCGCCCCGGCGCTGACCGGCGGGCGGCGTGGCGGCGACGACACGGTGGTGCTGCCGGTCGTCACCTCGACCGTGCCCGAGCAGCACCGACGCCGGTAGGTGGCGGTGTCGCACGCGTCCGCGCAGGGCGACAGGCACGTCCGGGGGATGGCCCGCGGTGGCGGGCTCAACCTGCTCGGCGCCCTGCTCAGCCAGGCGGCCGTCTTCCTGATCATGCTGCTGCTGGCCCGGGTGCTGGGCATCCGGGAGGTCGGCCGGTACGCCCAGTGCTACGCCGTGCTGTCGCTGGCCGGGCTGCTGTCGCTGTCCGGGTTCCGGGCCGGCCTCACCCGGTTCGTGGCGGTGCACCTGGCCGACGCGGACGCCCCGGCGCTGCGCGGCACCATCCGGTTGGGACTGGCCGTCTCGGCCGGCTCGTCGGTCGTCCTCGCCGGGGCGCTGGCGGCGGGCGCACCGTGGCTCGCCGACCGGCTGCACGACCCGGGGCTGGTCACCGGGCTGCGGCTGGTCGCGCTGACCCTGCCCGCCTCGACGATCTGCGAGGCGGCCCTGGCGGCGACCCGGGGCTGGCGCACCCAGCGGCCGTTCACCTTCATCGGCCAGCTCTACGAGCCGGGCACCCGGCTGCTGCTCACCGCGCTCGCGCTGCTCACCGGGGCCGGGCTGACCGGGGCGTTCTGGGCGCTGGTGGTGGCCGGCTGGTCGGCCGCCCTGCTCGCCCTGCTGGCGCTGGGCCGGCTGGTGCGCCGGGTGCCGCCGGCCCGCCCGGTGCACCGGCCGGGGGAGCTGTTCCGCTTCTCCACGGTCAGCTGGGTGTCGTCGCTGTCGTCGACCGGGCTGATCTGGGTCGACACCCTGCTGCTCGGTTTCTTCGCCAACCCCGACATCGGCGTGTACAACGTCGCCACCCGGCTGGTCACCGTCGCCATCTTCGTGCTCGCCCCGGTCAACGCGGCGTTCGGCCCGTACCTGGCGCACCTTTACCACCGGGGGGACCTCGACGACGTCCGCCGGGTCTACGCGGTGGCCACCGGCTGGGTGGTGCGGCTGTCGCTGCCGGCGTTCGTGGCGCTGCTGGTGCTCCCCGGCGACCTGCTGCGGGTCTTCGGCGGCGAGGTCGCCACCGGCGCGGCGGTGACCGTGGTCCTCGCCCTCGGCCAGCTCGTCAACGCCGCCACCGGCCCGTGCGGCACGGTGCTGAACATGTCCGGCCGGGTGGCCCTCAACATGGCCGACAACCTGGTCGCCCTGGTGCTCAACGTGCTGCTCAACCTGTGGCTCATCCCCGCCTACGGGATCGTCGGCGCGGCGGCGGCGTGGAGCGCCTCGCTGATCGTGGTCAACATCGCCCGGGTGGTGCAGGTCCGCTACCTGACCGGCGCGCTGCCGTTCACCGCCGGGATGGCCAAGGGGCTCGCCGCCGGGGTGGCCGCGCTGGCCGCCGGGCTGCTGGTGCGCTGGCTGGTGCCGGGCTGGCCGTGGCGGCCGGTCGCCGGGCTGGCCACCATCGTGGCCGTCTACCTGGGGGCCGTGCTGGCGCTGGGACTGAGCCGGGAGGATCTGATGGTGCTGCGTACCCTGGCCCGCCGACGCCGCCGCGGCGACCCCGCCGCGGACACCCCGGACGTCGTCCCGCCCCCCGCCGGGGTGGACGGGGTCGAGCGGGACACCTCCGGCCGGGTGGTGTCGCGGTGAGCGCGGGACCGCGCCGGGCCACCGTGGACCGGCTGCGTCGGGTGGTACGCGGCACCCGCGCCTGGGGACGCGCGGCGCTGCCCGGCCGGGTCGGCGCGCTACCCGACTTCCTGATCATCGGTGGGCAGCGGTGCGGCACCACCTCGCTGCACCACTACCTCGCCGCGCACCCCGACGTGCGGGCCGCCACCGGCAAGGAACTCCAGTTCTTCAGTCTGCACTTCGGGCGGGGGACCCGCTGGTACCGGGCGCACTTCCCGCCGGCCGCCCCCGGCCGGCGCAGCTTCGAGGCCAGCCCCTACTACCTGTTCCACCCCGGGGTGCCGGCCCGGGTGGCGGCGACGCTGCCCGAGGCCCGGTTCGTGGCGCTGCTGCGTGACCCGGTCGAGCGGGCCTACTCGCACTACCTGCACACCCGCTCGTACGGGGTGGAGCCGTTGGGCTTCGCCGAGGCGCTCGCCGCCGAACCGGGGCGGCTGGCCGAGGCGCTGGTCGACGGGCCGGACACCCCGGCGGCGCACCACGCGCTGCGCAACTTCTCCTACGCCGCGCGGGGCCGCTACGCCGAACAGCTCGACCGCTGGTACGCCCACCTGCCCGCCGACCGGCTGCACGTGATCCGCAGCGAGGACCTGTACGCCGACCCGGCCGGCACGTACGCCGGGGCGCTGCGGTTCCTCGGGCTGGCCCCGTTCACCCCGGCGGAGTTCGCCAGGCACACCCGGCGGACGGACACCGGCCCGTCGCAGCTCACCGCCGAACTGCGGGCCGAACTGGCCGCCGGGTTCGCCCCGCACAACGCCCGCCTGGCGGACCTGCTCGGCTGGCCGCGTACCTGGTGAGCGGGCGGCACACCTCCCGTTGCCGGGGTGAATGCCGCCGCGCCAGCGTGCGGGACCATGAACAGATTGCGATTATGTAGACGACACGCCGAGATCAGTGCACCGAATCGCAATGTGATCATGGGAGCCCCACCCCTCTCACCGCAGCGGGTGCGGCGGGGGAGCCGGTCAGCGGATCGGGGCGAGGACCGCGTCCGGGGTGCCGGTGGCGCGCACCAGCACCGGGCTCGGCCCGATCGGCAGCGCGCCCCCGCGGGCGGCCGGGTCGGCACCGACCGGGCCACCGGTCACCCCGGCCGCAGCCGGCAACGACACGGTGCCGGTGGAGGTCGACCACACCACCAGCGTGCTCTCCGCGCCACGGCGGAACGCCACCCCGGTCAGCCCCTTGGCGTTCACCGGCTCGACCGTCGCGTCCCGCGCCGCCGCCGCCAGGGCGGCCATCATCGCGCCGGCCTGCCGCTGGGTGCCGTCCGGGTCGAGCAGCCCGTAGCGGACCTCCGCGCCGGCCCGGTTGTTCGGGTTGTACGCCAGCGGCAGCCAGAGCACCTCGCGGACACCCCCGGCGACCAGCATGCTGACCACCTTGACCATCTCGTCGCCCCGGCCCGCCGCGTCGTCGCCGCCGTCCTTCCAGAACTGGCCGACCTCCCACGCCTGCACGGGCACCCCGGCCGGGGTTTCCGCCCGCAGGTAGTCCAGCAGCGCCGGTACCCCGGAGAAGTGTTCGTAGAAGTGCAGCTGCCGGACGTCGACCACCCGGTCGTCGAGCAACTTCTCGGTGACCGCGAGGTAGGCCAGGTTGCGGGAGTTCTGCGCGTTGTCCAACGCGGCACGCAACGCCGTCGGGTCGTTCACCGCCGGGATCAGCCGACCCCGGGTGCCGATCCGCCGCTGGAAGTACGCCTGGTAGGCGGCGACGGCCTGGTCCGGTTGACCGACGCGCAGCAGCCGGTCGGCGACCCCCATCCCGTACGCGACGCTGCTCATGCCCGAGTCGACCACCTTGGCCTGCGGGTCGGCCGCGCGGATCGCCTCGGCGGCGGCGGTGACCAGCCGACGGTAGTCCTCGGGGCTGCCCGCCCAGTACTGCTGGGCGTTGACCTCGTTCTCGACGGCGTACTCGCGGACCCCGTACGGGGCGTACCGCTGCACCAGCGTGCGGACGAAGTTCTGGTAGGCGGCGAGGTCCTGCGGCATCGCCGACTCGGTCTTGTTGGCCTGGCCCCGGGTGAACTTCGCCGTCCCGCCGGTCGCCCAGCACACCCCGGTACGGATCTTCAGGTGCAGGGTGATGCCGAGCTTGCGGCTGCGTTCGGCGATCTGGTCCACCGCCGAGAAGTCCGGGCTGCCCTGGGTCTTCTCGATGTCACACCAGCTCAGCTCGTGGTACGTCGCCGAGCCGGAGAGCTTCTCCAGGTAGGGGACGAACTGGTCGTGCCGGGAGAAGTCCCAGTGCGCGCCGAACGGGTTGCGGACCGGTGCGCCGGCCGGCAGCGGCGTACCGCTGGCACCGGCCGACGGGGCGGTGGACGGCGCGGTCGCCGACGGGGCCGGCCCGGGGGCGGGATCGTCCGAACAGGCCGCCCCGGCGAGCAGGGCGACCAGCAGCACCCCGGCGAGCAGCGCCCGCCGCCCGACCCGGCGGGCCGCCGTACCCCCGCCCGGGGTTGCGTCGTCGCGCCGCACCCGGTTCACCGGTAGCCCAGTTCGCGCAGGGTGGCGCTGGAGAAGACCCGGACCAGCACCCGCAGGAAGGGGTCCAGCTCGCGGCGGTAGGTGCCGACCCGCGAGCCGTAGATCGGGGCGTCGGTGCCGGCGGCGGCCCGCCGTCGCTCCGCCTCGGCGGTGTACTTGCCCGCCACGTCGTGCTGCTTGCCGTCGTAGTCGAGCACGCCAGCCTCCCAGGGTTCGCCGAGGAACTCGAACAGGCCCCGCATGGCCTTCTCCGGGTCGGTGACAGTCTCCTCGTAGCGCAGTTCGTGGTAGCGGTCGGCCGGCAGTCGGGCCCCGGCGGCGCGGGCGATGCGGATGTAGCGCGGCCACTTCACCACGCACTTCACCGCCGACCAGTAGCCGAACCGTTTGCGGTGCGACACCACCACGTCCCGGCCGTCCCGGATGACGTGCACGAACTGCGCGTCGGGGAAGACCTCGGCCAGGAAGTCGATGGACAGCGCGTACAGCGGGGTCTTGTCGGCCCAGCGGGTCTTGCCCCGGGACCGGGCGTAGTCGGCCTGGATGCCGCCGAAGAAGTCGGCGATGCGGCCCAGCCAGTACTCCCGGGGGAACCCGAACCGGGACAGCCGCTCCCAGTCCCGGCCGACGATGCGTTGCATGTCGGCCAGGAACCGGGTCTCCGGGCCGCAGCTCACCCGGGAGTGCGAGTCGAGCACCAGGCGCAGCATCGTGGTGCCGGAACGCTGGCAGCCGACCAGGAAGATCGGCCCCTGCGGGCGGCCCGGCCCGGCGTCGGGCAGCGGGGTCTGCGGTTCAGCCATGGTCCACCGCCTCCTGCCGGCCGGCCGCCGCGTCCAACCGGCCGGTCAGCTCGGTGCACAGCGCCCGCACCCGGGCGTCGACGTCCAGCCGGGGTCGCGCCGGGGAGCGCGCGCCGACGTGCGCGTGCAGCACCGGGTCGTACGGCAGGTCGAGGAAGGCGCACAGCCGCCGGGTGTACCCCGCCGGGTCGGCGACCAGCGCGTCGTACGAGCAGAGCAGGGTGTCCGGGCGGTCGGCCAGCCCGAGGGAGAAGTACAACGAGTTGCGCACGTACCAGAACAGGGCGGCGGCGGTGTGCGGGGTCATCCGGTCGTAGTCGAAGCTGGCGACCAGGTCCCGCGTCGGCGTGTCCAGGCGCTGCCCCTGCCAGCGGTCGGAGATGGTGCCGTCGGCGATGGCCCGCAACGCCCGCAGGTTGGCGTCGCCGAACTTCGCCACCTCGGAGCGGGCCCGGTCGTCGACGTCCCGGTACGCCCACAGCGCCCGCCCCGGCGCGACCCCGGGCAGGTCGAGCAGCTCGTCCACCCGGTGCGTGTCGCACAGCGGCTTGACCAGCACGTACCGGTGCCGGCTGCGGGTGACGACGGCGGCCAGCACCGGGTCGGGGCGCAACCGGAAGCGGTGGAACACGGCCCGGTCGTTCTCGTTGCGGACCTCCACCGACGGGTCGGCGTCCAACCCCCGGGTCAGCATGTTGGTGCCGGAGCGTTGCAGGCCCACCAGGTACACCGGGACGGCCCGGCCGGGCGGCCCGGGGTGGGCCCGTCGCCAGCGCCGCTTCGCCAGAGCGGTGCGGGCCCGCTCGACCGGGTCGAGCCGGTCCTCCTCGATCAGCCGCCGGACGCCCTCGGTGCGGGCCCAGCGCAGGTGCCGGCGGACCCGTCGGGCGGTGTACGCCAGCGCCGAGGGTTCGTCGGGGTGGGGCACCGGGTCCTCCTCGGGCACGTCGGGCGGGGTGGGGCACACGGTACCGGCAGATCATCGCGGCTGACCACGTGGCCGTGTGGTCAGCCGGCGATGGGCCGTGTGGCTACTTGGGGATCATGAGCTGGACTCACGACGTGGGTGTTGCATACGGTGGGGCCCCTGGTCACCGCTGCTGTCCGGGGCGACCACCGCACCTCCCGACCCCCGACGCACCGCAGCAGCCACCCCCGGAGCAGGCCGATGCGTGTCCTCCATGTCAACAAGTTCCTCTACCGGCGCGGCGGCGCCGAGGGCTACCTGCTCGACGTCGCCGAGCTGCAACGGGGCGACGGCGACGAGGTGGCGTTCTTCGGCATGACCCACCCGGACAACGACGCCCCCACCCCGTACGCCAGGCACTTCCCGTCCCACGTGGAGCTGGACCCGACGCCGCGCGGCGCGGGCGCCCGGGCGGCGGTCGCGGCCCGGATGATCTGGTCGCCGGCCAGCCGGCGGGGCCTGGCCCGGGTGCTCGACGAGTTCCGCCCCGACGTGGTCCACCTGCACAACATCTACCACCAGCTCTCCCCGTCGGTGCTGGCCGCGGTGCGGGCCGCCCGGGTGCCGGCGGTGATGACCCTGCACGACTACAAGCTGGCCTGCCCCAGCTACCAGATGCTCGACCGGGGGACGGTCTGCGACGCGTGCGTCACCGGCGGCCCGCTGCGCGCGGCCCGCCGCCGCTGCAAGGACGGTTCGCTGGGGGCCAGCTCGCTGCTCGCCGTCGAGTCGTGGCTGCACCGCACCACCCGGGCGTACGGGCCGGTGCAGGCGTTCGTCAGCCCCAGCCGGTTCCTGGCCGACGTGATGCGCCGGGCCGGGGTCTTCCCCGACCGGATGCACGTGGTGTCGCACTTCGTCGACGTCGCCGCGACGGCGGTGAAGACGGCACCCGGCGGCCCGGTGGTCTTCGCCGGTCGGCTGGCCGCCGAGAAGGGCGTCGACGTGCTGATCGAGGCGCTCACCCGGCTGCCCGACGACGTCGTGCTGGAGGTGGCCGGGGACGGCCCGGCCCGCGACGGGCTGACCGAGCTGGCCCGGCGACGGGCCCCCGGGCGGGTCCGGTTCCACGGCCGGCTGGACAAGGCCCGGCTGCACGAGCTGGTCCGCTCGGCCACGGTGGTGGCGGTGCCGTCGCGGTGGAACGAGAACCAGCCGATGGCGGTGCTGGAGGCGTACGGCTGCGGGGTGCCGGTGGTCGCCTCCGACCTGGGTGGCCTGCCGGAGCTGGTCACCTCGGGGGTGGACGGCGAGGTGGTGCCCGCCGACGACCCGGCGGCGCTGGCCGCCGGGCTGCACCGGGTGCTGGCCGATCCGGCTCGGGCGTACCGGATGGGGCGGGCCGGGCGGGCGCGGGTGGAGCGGGACTTCTCCCCGCAGGCGCACCTGACCCGGTTGCGGGAGGTCTACGCGACCGCCGCGCGGACCGTGCGGGAGCCGGTGTGAACCCCCCGGTGCGGGTGCTCTACCTGGCCGGCAGCGGACGCAGCGGCAGCACCCTGGTCACCACCGTGCTGGGCCAGTACGACGGGGTCTTCGCCGCCGGTGAGCTGCGTTACCTGTGGCAGCGCGGCGAGGTGGAGAACCGGCCGTGCGGCTGCGGCCGGCCGCTGCGGGACTGCCCGCTGTGGGGCGAGGTGCGCCGGGAGCTGCCGACCGACCGGGCCGCCGCGATCGCCGCCGGGCTGCGCGGCCGGCTGCGGATGCGCGGCCTGCCGGCGCTGCTGCGCCGGCACCGGCGCGGCGTCCGGCCGGTGCCCGCGCACCCCGACGACGCGGCGCTGGCCGACCTGTACGCGGCCGTGGCCCGGCACACCGGGGCCCGGGTGGTGGTCGACTCGTCGAAGCTGCCCCCGTACGGCGCGCTGGTCGGCGCGCTGCCCGGCATCGAGCTGCGGGTGCTGCACCTGGTCCGCGACCCCCGGGCCACCGCGTTCTCCTGGCGTCGGCGTCGGGGGTTGGACGGCGACGCCGACCCCGAGCTGATGAGCCGGCCCCCGGTGGGGAAGGCGGCCCTGCTCTGGCTGGTCTGGAACACCGTCACCGTCCGGCTGTGGGCCGACCGCGCCCCGGCGGGCTACCTGCGGGTGCGCTACGAGGACCTGACCGCCGAACCGGAGGCGACGCTGCGCCGGATCGCCGCGTTCGCCGGGGTGGACCCCGCCGGCGGCCCGTTCACCGGCCCGGCGACGGTCCGGTTGACGCCGACGCACTCGGTGGCCGGGAACCCGTCGCGGCACCGGACCGGCCCGGTGCCGATCACCGCCGACGTGCAGTGGCGGCGTGACCTGTCCCGCCGGTCGTACGCGCTGGTCACCGCGCTGACCGTGCCGGGGCTGCGCCGGTTCGGCTACCCGTGGCGTCGCGGCGGCCCGGCAGCCGCGAGCCCGGCGGGGTCCGGGTCGTCGGTGGCGGTGGGGTCCGGGCGGTCGGCGCAGGTCCGGCAGCCGGCGTCGGCCGGGCACGAGGAGGGCTGAGCGATGTTGGCGGTGGTGGTGGGCACCGGGCGGTGCGGGTCGACCCTGGTGCAGGAGCTGTTGTCCCGGCATCCCGGGGTCGGGTTCGTCTCCGGGGTCGACGACAAGCTGTCCCGGCTCAACCTGGCCGGCCGGTTCAACGGCCCGCTGTACCGGCGCTCCGCGCCCCGCCCGGCGGGCATGACGTCGCTGCGGCACAGCCGCCGGCTGCTGGAGAAGGGCCGGCTGCGGGTCGCCCCCTCGGAGGCGTACCACCTGCTGGACCGGCACGTGGTGGCCGGTTTCTCCCGCCCGTGCCGGGACCTGACCGCCGACGATCTCACCCCGTACCTGCGGCGGCGGCTGCGGGCCTTCTTCGACGCCCGGATCGAACGGCAGGGCTGCCGGCTGCTGCTGCACCACGTGACCGGCTGGCCGAGGACCGGGTTCCTGGGGGCCGGCTACCCGGGGCTGCGGGTGGTCAACGTGGTCCGCGACGGCCGGGCGGTGACCAACTCCTGGCTCCAGATGGGCTGGTGGGACGGCTGGCGCGGGCCGGACAACTGGTTCCTCGGTCCGCTGCCGACCGACCTGCGCCGGGAGTGGGAGGAGTACGACAGGTCGTTCCCGGTGCTCGCCGCGCTGGGCTGGAAGATGCTGATGGACTCCTTCGCCGAGGCCCGCGCCGTGCACCCGGAGGGGCAGTGGCTCGACGTGCGCTACGAGGACCTGCTCGCCGACCCGCGCGCCGAGGTGGCCCGGATGCTCGACTTCCTCGGCCTGGACTGGTCACCGGCGTTCGAGAAGGGGTTCGGACGCTACCGGTTCCACGCCGGGCGGCAGGCCGCCTACCAGGACGAGTTGGGCGTGGCGCAGCTCGCCGCCGTGGAACGGGTGCTGGACAAGCCGCTGCGGCAGTGGGGCTACCGGGACTGACCGGCGCGCCCACCGCCACGGCCTCCCGGTGCCGCCGGTGCGGTGTCACCGCGGCGGCGTCGTCGGGGCGGCGTGGGCAAAGTTCCTACAGGTGCAGGTGGTGGTGCCGGTCGGCCGGCCCATAGCGTGCCGGGTCTCGGGACTCTCAAGGAGACTGCATGGCTGCAATGGGAACGCCCCTCCGCGCCGGGGCGGCCGTACTGTCCGCGGTGCTGCTCGCCGCCCTGGGTGCGGCGCCACGGGCGGTGGCGGCGGCGGACGAACCGGCGATCGTGGTCCAGGACGGGGTCACCCAGCCGGTGTTCGGCTACGCCGACGCCATCCGGGAACGCCTGTTCATCGACTCCACCTTCGACAGCGACAACGACGGTCTGCGCGACATCATCGCGTTCGACCTGATGCGACCGGCGGCCACCGCGAACGGGCTCAAGGTGCCGGTCATCATGGACGCCAGCCCCTACTACTCGACGGTCTGCCGGGGCAACGAGTCCGAGTGCAAGGCCGACCTGGACGGCGACGGCCTGCTCGACAAGTGGCCGCTGTTCTACGACAACTACTTCGTGCCGCGCGGCTACGCGGTGATCCTGCTGGACATGGTGGGCACCAACAACTCCACCGGCTGCCCCACCACCAACGCCAACCAGGACAACCTCAGCGCCAAGCAGGCGATCAACTGGCTCAACGGCCGGGCCACCGCGCGTAACGCCGCCGGCCAGGTCGTCACCGCCGACTGGCACAACGGCAAGTCCGGCATGATCGGCAAGTCGTACGACGGCTCCCTGGCCATGGCGACGGCGGTGACCGGCGTCAAGGGGCTGACCACTGTGGTGCCGATCAGCGGCCCCACCGAGTACTACGACTACGTGCGCAGCAACGGGGTGGTCACCCGGGGCAACAGCTACGTGGCGTCGCTGGCCAACACGGTCACCAACCCGGAACGGCGGGAGTACTGCAAGCCGGTGCGGGACGCGATGGCCGCCGCCGACGGCGACGAGACCGGCGACTACACCGCCTTCTGGAACGAGCGCAGCTACGTCAAGAAGGTCCCCAACATGACCGCCAGCGTGCTGCTCTACCACGGTCTCAACGACGACAACGTCCGCGCGGACCACTTCAGCAAGTTCTGGTACGCCCTGGCGGAGAACAACATCCAGCGCAAGCTGTGGCTCTCCCAGGAGGGGCACGTCGACCCGTTCGACTCGCGGCGCGCGGTGTGGGTGTCCACCCTGCACCGGTGGTTCGACTTCTGGCTGCACGGGATCGCCAACGGCATCATGGACGAACCCCGGGTCGACCTGGAGCGGGCCGCCGACGTGTGGGAGACCCACGCCGACTGGCCGATCCCCGGCAAGGCCGACACGGAGGTGTTCCTCCAGCCCGGCACCACCGGCGCCGGTGGCCTGAAGCTGGTGCCGACCGCCAAGCCGGCGACCGGCGCGTTCCAGGACAGCCGTACCCAGAGCCAGAACACCATGATCCTCAACCCGGACACGGTGCAGCCGAACCGGCTGGCGTTCCTGTCCGCGCCGCTGACCGCGCCCCTGCACATCTCGGGCACGCCGACGGTGCAGCTACGGGCCTCGGCCGACCAGACCGACACCAACTTCGGGGCGATCCTGGTCGACTACGGCACCGACGAGCGGGTGGCGCACCGGGCCTCCGGTGAGGGCATCATCACCCTGGCCACCGAGGACTGCTGGGGGCTGAACAGCCCGACCGACGACGGCTGCTACAAGCAGACCGCCAAGCGGGTCGCCACGGCCGACTACGAGCTGGTCACCAAGGGCATCATGGATGCCCAGAACCGGCAGTCGATCCGGACCGCCGTGCCGCTGGTGGTGGGGGAGTCGTACAACTTCACCTTCCCGCTGCTGCCGGAGGACTACGTGTTCAAGCCGGGCCACCGGATCGGCGTGATCATCGTGGCCAGCTACCCGCAGTACTCCAGCCAGGCGGACACCACCGCCGCGAACATCAAGGTCGCCCTGAAGAGCAGCAAGATCGTTCTTCCGGTGGTCGGCGGCACCGCCGCCGCGCACGCGGCCGGTTTCTGACCGACCCCCGGGTGGCCGCCGACGCAGCACCGCTGCGCCGACGGCCACCCGGCCCGGTCACCCCACGCTGCAGGGGGTGCCGTTGAGCACGAAACCGGTGGGCGGGACGTTCGGGCCGCTGTAGGCCCCGACGAAGCCGGCGGTGGTGCTGCCACCGGCGGCGATCCGCCGGTTGTCGTCGGTGGCGGCGACCGTCACGGTACGCCCGGTCTGGGTCCAGGTGGCGCTCCAGCCGCTGCTCACCTGCTGCCATCCGGTCGGCCAGGTGAAGGTCAACGTCCAGCCGTCGACGGGGTTCGCCCCGTTGTTGACGATCTCGACGTTGCCGACCCAGCCGTTGCCCCAGTCACTTGCGGTGGTGAGCCGGACGGTGCAGCCGCTGTCGGCCGGGCCGGCGGTGGTGAAGGTGACGGGCGACGACGACCACGACACCTTCCCGGCGGTGTCCCGGGTCAGCACGTTGAGCGTGTACCGGGTGCCGGGGACGAGGTTGTCCACGGTGAACGAGGTGCCGGCCGTCTCGCCGAGCTGCTCGCTGACCGTGCCGTTCTGCCGGTACACCTCGTACTTGGCGATCGGGGCGCCCTTCGGCGGGGCCGGCGACCAGGAGATCGTCGCCGACCGGTCGGTCACCCCGCTCGCGGTCGGCTGCCCCGGCGGGGCGGGGTGCGCGGTGACCGGGGACGAGGGTCGCAGCACCAGCGTGGTCAGCGAGTACGCCGGCAGCGTCCGGCTGCCGGCGCTGCCGGACTGGCCGGTGACCACACCGGACGCCCCGTTGGTCAGCGAGTACGTCGTCGGCGCGGCACCCGACGGGGTGAAGCCGGCGTAGTCGATGGTGACCGGCCGGGCGTTGGCCGGGTCCTTGTTGACCAGCAGCACCGCGAGATCCCCGTCGGCCCGCCGCACGGCGTGCGCGGTGACCAGCGGCTCGTCGGTGGCGGCCCGGACGAGCTGGTCACCCGGCCGGGCGAACAGGTTCATCATCGACAGCGCGTGGTACGGGGCGAACGGCGTGTTCAGCGGCGGTTCGCAGACCGTGCCGTCGGCGGTGCAGGTGCCGCTGGACAGCAGCCCGAAGTCGCCGTAGTCGGTCTGCCCGGCCACGTCGGTGACGGTGCCGATGCCGTTGTGCACGTTCCACCACTGGACCGTGAAGACGCCGTTCTCCAGCAGGTCGCTGTAGGCGTCGGCGAGGAACAGCGCGCCCGGCTGGGTGTTCTGCCCGGTGCCGACGTTCAGCTCGGTGAAGCTGATGCCGATCCGGGCGGCGTTCGGGCCGGCGTACCGGGCGAGCTGGTCGCGCAGCAGGTGGGCCGCCTCGTCGATGTGGGCCGTACGGGCCAGCGACTCGGCGGCGGTGCCACCGGGGTACCAGTGCACGTCCACGAAGTCGACCTTCGGGCCGGCGATCGAGAGCACCGTCCGGTTCCACGGGCCCGGGTCACTGCCGGCGGTGATCCCGTCCGGCCAGTTCCCCGGCATGGTCAGCACCGCGCCGACCTTGATCGTGGGGTCGACCGCCTTCATCGCGTCGGCGTAGTCGACCACCAGCCGGGCGTACTGGCTGGCGCTCTTGTCGGGGTGGTCGTCGGCCTCCCAGGCCGACCCGTAGTGCCCGTTGCCGTAGTTCTCGTTGCCGACCGTCCACCACTTCGCGCCGTACCCCTTGGTGACGTTGGCGTAGCGGACCCAGTCGGCGGCCTCGGCGGGGGTGCCGGTGCCGTAGTTCGCGATGATCATCGGCTGGGCGCCGACCCGCCGGGCGGCGGCCATGAACGTGTCGAAGTCGGTGTTCGGGGCGACGTACCCGCCGGGCGCGGTGTGGTCGCGCCAGTGGTAGATGTCGGCGTACGAGCCGCCCGGGTAGCGCATCATCCGCACCCCGGCGGCCTTGAGCAGGTCCGACGTCTCGGCCGTGCCGAGCTGGGAGTCCCAGATGGCGTGGTTGACGCCCAGCGCGGTGTCCGGCACGGTGGCCAGCCCGGCGTTGGCGTTGACGGTCACGGCCACCGGGTCGGCCGCCGCGTCGGCGGGCGACGGGCCGGTCACGGCGAGCCCGCCGGTGGCGAGCAGCAGGCTCGCGGCGAGCGCCGTCGCGCGCCCCGGGCCGCGACGCGACGGGCGCGACGGTGGGGCGGAAACTCTGTTCATACGGGGTTCCTTCGGGGGTCACCACCGTGCACCGCGGCCGGTCGGGGTGGCGTCGCACCACGAGGAGCGTCGGGACGGCGGGCGGGACGGATGGACGGACTGCGGACGTCGTTTCGTCGCACTTGTCGCCGTCCCCCGGAAACCCGACGGCTCCCGGTTGCCCTTGGACGACGGTCGGCCCCGCACACGGCCACTCATCGACGCACAAGAATCGCACGGTGGTCCCGGCGAATTCAAGGCGTCCCCGGGCCGCCCCGCCGGGACGGCTCACCGCCGGGCGGCCACCCTCGTAGCGACCCCGGCCGCCCGCACCACCGCCGCCATCCGCCGGGGCCGGGAGACGACCGCCGGCCGGCTACGCAGGCAGTCGCGCACCACGTCGGCGGCCCGCTCCACGCTGAGTAGCATGGGCTTGACCGGCGACTTCGCCATCTTGGTGTCGACGAACCCGAACCGGACGACCGTCACCCGCACCCCGTGCGGGCGCAGCGCGCCCCGCAACCCCACCAGGTACGACGTCAACCCCGCCTTGGCGGCGGCGTACCCGGGGGCCTGGGCCGACGGGGCGGCGTCGGCGAGGCTGGACAGGCCCACGAGGTGACCGCCGCCCCCGGCCACCATCGCCGGTACGACCACCTCCACGGTGCGCGCCGCACCGATCAGGTTGACCTCCAGCGCCCGGGTCTGCGCGGCCAGGTCACCGAGGTCGAAGAACTCACCGACCCCCGCCGCGTAGACGCACACGTCGACCCCGCCGAGCCGGTCGACCGCCCCGGCCAGCACCGTGCGGTAGGCGTCGCCGGTGACGTCGGCGACGTGGTGGGTGTAGCCGGGGGCGGTCAGGTCGCTGCCGCTGCGGGACACCCCGGCGACGGTCCAGCCGGCCGCGACCAGTTGCCTGGTGAGGGCCAGTCCGACCCCGTCGCTGTTGCCCACCACGACCGCCCGTCGCCCCTGCGCATCCACGCCCCGGACTCTAGCCGCCACCGTCCGGCCCGGACTCCGCACACCACCGTCCGGCCGGACACGACGCCGCCCCGCCCACCGAGGCGGTGGACGGGGCGGCACCACAGCGGCAACCGTCAGGGCTGGCCCTGGTAGACCTCGCCGTCGTCGCCCCGCACGAACAGCCGCACCAGACCGCCGTAGACGCTTCCCGCCGGGGCGGAGATCGTCTGGCCGGGGCCGTCGACCGTGCTCCACGTCGTCCACGCGCCGGAGTCCTGGAGGTACCAGGCGGTGCGTACGTCGTCGCCGCCGGTGCGGACGAAGACGTGCAGCCCGCCGCCGTAGACCAGGGCGGCCGGCGCGGACGCGGCACGTGCGGTGCCGGGCACGTCGCTCCACCCCGACCAGGCCCCGGTGGACAGCGTGTACCGGTTGGTGCGCACGTTGCCGTTCGTGCCCCGCACGAAGACGTGCAGGTCACCGCCGTAGATGGCGGCGGACGGGGCCGAGTTGGCGCCGGTCGGGCCGGCGAGGGTGGCCCAGCCGGACCAGGCGGCGGTGTCCAGCGTGTACCGGTTGGTACGGACCTTGCCGTTCGCGCCCCGGACGAACAGGTGCAGTTGGCCGCCGTAGACGGTGGCGGACGGGGCCGACGACGCGGACGTGGTGCCACCGATCGTGCTCCACCCGGACCAGGTGCCCGTGTCCAGGGCGTACCGGTTGGTGCGGACCTTCTGGTCGGACTGCACGAACAGGTGCAGCTCCCCGCCGTAGACGGCCGCCGCCGGTGCCGAGCTCGCCGCGGCGTCACCGGGAACGGTGGACCAGCCGGACCAGGAGTCGGGGTTGGTGTCGTACCGGTTGACCCGCACCTGCCCGTCGGGGCCCTGCACGAAGACGTGCAGCTCACCGCCGTAGGTGGCGGTGGCCGGCGCGGACCGGGCCTGTGCCGTGCCCGGCACCGGCGTCCAGCCCGCCGCGCGGACGGCCTGCGGCCGGGCGGTCGCGGAGGCGACGCCCGTGGCGGGGCCCGCCGGGTGACCGCCCGCCGGCACGGCGGCGGCGGGGGTGGCGAGGAGCGTGACCGCGCCCAGGCCGAGAGCGAACGCGGGCAACCGGCGCCGCACCGGTGTCATCGATAGAGTCAGACGCATAGACGCTCCCTTGTGGACGATCAGTGGTGACGACGGCGCGGTCCGCTCGCGGCTGGTCCACCGGGCTGCACACCGCCGCCCGTCCCCGCGCGGCCGGCGACCCCGGCCCGCGACCCCGGGCGACCCCCCGTCACCGTCACCCTATCGATCCGCCCGTACCCCCACATCCACCGAACCACCCCACCCCACCCGGACCGTCCGCGCGACAACCGGACCGGCCGGTCGGACGGGGGAGGGGGAGCGGCGGTGATCAAGAGCTTTGCGTCATCCGGATCGCCTCTCGTGACGCGAAGCTCTTGATCACCGCCAGTAGCGGTGCCGGTCAGACGACCGCGCAGGGGGAGCCGTTGAGGGTGAAGAAGGCCGGTTTCGCGGTGTTGCCGGTGTGGTTGGCCTGGAATCCGATGCTGACCGAGCCGCCCGGCGGGATCGAGGCGTTGTAGGAGACGTTGCTGGCGGTGACCGCTCCGCTGGTCGGCGAGTAGGTCGCGTTCCAGCCGCTGGTGATGGTCTGCCCGGCGGGGAGGGTGAACGCCAGGCTCCAGCCGTTGATCCCGGTGTCCCTGAGCGTGGTGATCGTGATCTCGGTGGTCAGGCCGGTGTTCCAGGCGTTCACGGTGTAGGCGACCCGGCACTCGGCCCCCGGACCCGGCGTGGTGGGCGTGGGCGGGAACGGCGTCGGCGGCGTGGTCGTCGGCACCGGCGGCGTCGTCGTGGGCGGCGGCGCAGTGGTGGTGGGCGGCGGCGTGGTCGTGGGCGGCGGTGGGGTCGTGGTGGGCGGCGGGGTGGTGGTCGGCGGGGCGTCCAGGCCGAAGAAGCGGATCGCCTGGGCGGCGTCGACCGGCAGGTTGTGCGTGACGCCCTGCATGCTGATCGCCTCCACCGGCGCGGTGCCGCCGCTACCGCCGTACCGGGTGCGGGTGTATCCGGCCTGCGGGGTGTCGGTGAACGTCGGCGTCTGGCTCAGCCCCTGGACGTTCGTCCACTGCTTGACCTCCTCGCCGAAGTTCGGGTACCGCAGCGTCTCGTCGTTGGTGCCGTGCCACAACTGCATCCGGGGCCGCTTGCCGGTGTACCCCGGATAGGCGTTGCGGACCAGGTCGCCCCACTGCTGCGCGGTCTTGGTGACCTGCCCGTTGGCGCACTGGCTGTTCCACTCCGAGCCGTCGGTGGTGGCGAAGCAGCCGAACGGCACCCCGGCGAAGGCCGCGCCCGCCGCGAACACGTCCGGGTAGTCACCGAGCAGCACGTTGGTCATCATCGCCCCGGACGAGGTGCCGGTGGCGAAGATCCGGTTCGGGTCGACGGCGTACCGGGACCGGACGTAGTCGACCATCGACTTGATGCCCACCGGGTCGCTGCCCCCGTCGCGGCGCAGCGCCTGCGGGGAGGAGACGTCGAAGCACTTGCTGCTGCGGGTCACCGACGGGTAGATCACGATGTAGCCGTACCGGTCGGCCAGGGCCGCGTACTGGGTGCCGGAGTAGAACGCGGGGCCGCTGCCGGTGCAGTAGTGCACCGCCACCAGCAGGCCCGGCCGGGCCGCCACCGTGTTCGGCACGTACAGGTACATCTGCAGGTTGCTCGGGTTGGCCCCGAAGTTGGTCACCTGGGTCAGCGTCGCCGCCGAGGCGGGGGTGGGAGCGGCTATCGCGGCCAGCGCGGTGAGCGCGGCGGCGACCAGGGCGGTGCCGAACAGTTTGATCCTGGGTCTCATGGGACGGGTTCCTCCGGAGGATCGCGGACATGCGGCTGCGCCGATCGAGGCTGCCCGGCGCTCGATCATGTCCGGCTCGGGAACATTCATGAGTA
Source organism: Micromonospora wenchangensis (assembly GCF_002210435.1). Taxonomy (GTDB): domain Bacteria; phylum Actinomycetota; class Actinomycetes; order Mycobacteriales; family Micromonosporaceae; genus Micromonospora; species Micromonospora wenchangensis. The sequence goes on along the minus strand of NZ_MZMV01000018.1, from coordinate 48,896 downwards.
TCGTCAGCCCGTCGCCGGCTTGGCAAGGCGGCCCGTCGCACCGGAACTTCCGAGCAGCCGGCGGCGTGGACACCGGCGTCCGGCGGGGCCGCCCCGGTGGATAATGGCCCCCATGCGTGGTCCTGCGATGACGGACGTAGCCCGCCTCGCGGGAGTCTCCCACCAGACGGTCTCCCGGGTGCTCAACGACCACCCGAACGTGCGGGAACAGACCCGGGTCCGGGTCCGCGCGGCGATCGCCGAGCTGGGCTACCGGCCGAACCGCGCGGCGCGGGCACTGGTCACCGGCCGCTCCCAGCTGATCGGGGTGGTCGCCCAGAACAGCACCCTCTACGGGCCGGCGTCACTGCTGGCCGCCCTGGAGCAGGCCGCCGCGTCGGCCGGGTTCGCGGTCAGCGTGGGCAGCGTCAGCACCCTCGACCGGCGGTCCATCTCCGCCGCCGTGGAACGGCACCTCGACCACCGGGTCGCCGGCATCGTGGTGATCGCCCCGGTGGCCTCCGCCGACGAGGCGCTCGACCACCTGCCGCACGGCGTGCCGCTGGTCACCGTCGACGGCGATCCGGCCCGGGAGGCGGCGCTGGTCACCGTCGACCAGGCGGCCGGGGCCGGGCTGGCCACCCGGCACCTGCTGGACGCCGGGCACCGCACGGTGTGGCACGTCTCCGGTCCGGCGGACTGGTTCGACAGCGCCGGTCGGGTCGAGGGCTGGCGGTCGGCGCTGCGGGCGGCCGGCGCGGAGGTGCCCCCGGTGCTGTCCGCCGACTGGAGCGCCGCGTCCGGCTACCGCTGCGGGCAGATGCTGGCCCGGATGCCGGAGGTGACCGCGATCTTCGCGGCCAACGACCACCTTGCGCTGGGGGTGCTGCGGGCGTTGAGCGAGCGCGGGCGGCGGGTGCCGGAGGAGATCAGCGTGGTCGGCTTCGACGACGTGCCGGAGGCGGCGTACTTCATCCCGCCGTTGACCACCGTGCGGCCCGACTTCGACGCGGTGGCCCGCGCCGGCCTGGCGATGCTGCTGCGGCAGATCGAGGCCGGCCCGGGGGTGGTCGAACGGCACACCATCGCCCCCACCCTCGTCCACCGTTCCAGCGTCGCCGCCCCACCCGCCTGACCCCACCCACCCGCCTGACCCACCCACCTGACCGCCCTCGCGGGCCGACCCCGCCCGCCCTCCCCTGCGGGGTTGATCAAGAGGTTCGCGTCAACTGGAAGATCATCGGTGACGCAAACCTCTTGATCAACGGGGGTCGGCGGCGGACGCCGGTCCGGGCGGGGGCGGGGGCGGGGTGGATATCGGGCGGGTCAGGCCAGTGCGTCGAGCGCGGTCCGGTCCGCCGGGGTCAGCCGTAGCCGGGCGGCGGCCATGTTCTCCTCCAGGTGCCGCACCGAGCTGGTGCCGGGAATGACCAGCACCGTCGGCGAGTGGGCCAGCAGCCAGGCGATGGCGACCTGTGCGCGGGTCGCGCCGTGCGCCTCGGCGACACCGTCGACGGTACGCCGTTGCGCGGCGCTGAAGTCGGGCCCGAACGGCAGCGGCGGCCGTCCCTGCCGCGCACCGAGCAGGCCCGCCCCCAGCGGGAAGTACGGCACGAAGGCGATGTCCTCCTCGGCGCACCGCCGCAGCACGTCGTGGCAGTCCCGGTCGAGCAGGTGGAACCGGTTCTGCACGGCCGCGATCGGGATCGTCGCCCGCGCCTGGTCGAGCTGCCTGACGGTGACGCCGCTGAGCCCGACGCCGCCGATCAGGCCCTCGTCGCGTAGCCGGACCATCATCGCGAACGACTCGGAGAACCGGACGTCACCCGGACGCAGCAGCCCGTCCCCGCCGACGCGCAGGTAGACCAGCTCCAACCGGTCCCGGCCCAACCGGCGCAGGTTCTCCTCCACCTGCCCGCGTAGCTGGTCGGGCGCCCCGGCGGGCACGAAGTCGCCCCACCTGTCGCGCACCACCCCGATCTTGGTGCCGATCACCAGGTCGTCGGGGTACGGGTGCAGGGCCTCGCGGATCAGGTCGTTGGCCACGTGCGGGCCGTAGAAGTCGCTGGTGTCGAGGTAGTTGACGCCCAGCTCGACCGCCCGGCGCAGCACCGCCAGCGCGCCCGCGTGGTCGTCCGGGGGGCCGAAGACGCCGGGGCCGGGCAGTTGCATGGTGCCGAAGCCCAGCCGGTTGACGCTCAGCTCGTCGCCGAGCCGGAGCCGCCCCGCCTCCGGCGCGAGCCTGTCCGACAGTGTCATCCTTGCTCCCCTCGGGGGACGCCACATCCCGCGACGCCCGTGTGTGCGGGCTGCCCGGCGAGGCGGGCGTCGGCGGGGACGCCCGCCTCCCGTCGGCCATCCTCGCGGACGACGGGGACACCGTCCCGCAGGTCGGCACAGCGTGTCGTCGTCCAGGTGACCCTGGGTGAGCGCGGGTGACGGGGTCAGCGCAGCGGGCGCGGCCCGAAGTCGAGTGCCCGGTCCACGCCGATGTGGAAGAACCAGCAGGCGGCCACGAGCGCCAGCGGCGTCCACCCGGTCGCGTCGAGCGCGTGCGCGAGGCCGTACCCGGCGAGCAGGACGAACGGGGCGACGTAGGTGTGCCCCAGGTTGTAGACGATCGCGCCGACGTGGTGGTCGACGGCGTAGCCGAGCATCGACAGGTCGAAGACGAGGAACAGGGCGAACAGCCACCACCAGGCGAAGCCCGTCAGCACCACGAGGACGACGGCCGCCACGGCGACGGCCGCGCCCTCGACGCGGTAGAGGACCGGCACCGGGGTTGCCGGTGGTGGGGTGCGGGCGGGCGTGGCGGTCACCGGCCCTTCCAGTTCTCGAGGGCGGACACGACGCTGTCGACGGCCCGGTCGTAGCTGCGTTCCAGGTCGGCGGGGAGCGCGAACGCGCCGGAGGTCTCCAGGCTGACGAAGCCGTGCAGGACCGTGCGCAGCAGCCGGGTGGCGTCGACCGCGTCGTCGCCGAGCAGCCGGTAGCCGGCGAGCACGCGGTAGACCACCTGGACGGCGGCGTCGCTCACCCGCTGGTCCTCGGCGTCGTCGGGATCGGGCGCCCGGACGGTCATCGGGTACTGCGCCGGGTTCTGCCGCGCCCACCTGCGGTAGGCGGTGGCGAGGCTGCGGACGGCGTCGTCGCGGGCCCGGCCGACGCACGCCTCGGCGAGCGTCGCGGCCAGGTCCGCCTTGGCACGGAGCATGATGCCGCGGCGGAGTCCCGGGAGGCCGTCGACGTGCTTGTAGAGCGACGGGACGCGGACGCCGAGGCTCCCGGCGAGCGCGGCGAGGGTCAGTTCGTCCTGCGGGTGCGCCTCGAGCAGTTGTGCGCCGCGTGCGACGACCGCGTCGGTGGTGAGGCCGGCCCTAGGCACGGGTGGTGATCCGGGCGAGGAAGTCGAGCACCGCCGCGGCGGTCCGTCCGGGCTGTTGGGAATGCGGGTAGTGGCCGGCGTCGGGCACCATGACCACCTCGCCGCGCAGCGTCTCGCCGATCCATGCCGCCTCGGCCGCCGGGTCCTTGAAGTCGGGGTCGCGCTCACCCATGACGACCAGCACCGGGGTGTCGACCCGGGCCAGTCGTGCCTCGGCGGAGCGGTGGTCGGTCTGCCGCACCGTGCGGGAGAACGCCGTGCCGTAGCCGGGCTGGCGGAGCTTGGCGACGACGGCCGCCCGGTATTCGGCGAAGTCGGCGGGTTTGGCGCCGGCGTAGAGGGTGGGCAGGTAGGCCTTCCAGACACCTGCCACCCAGGGCGGGGCCGTCAGTACGCGCAAGAGGCTCCGCATCCCGGGGGGTTGCCGGGGGTTGCGGACGAACGGCCCGACGAGCACGAGCCCGCAGACCTGCCCGGGGTGCTCGGCGGCGGCGATGACCCCGGCGCCGGCGGCCAGCGAGTTGCCCACGACGACGGCCGGTCGGCCCAGTTCGTCGATCAGGGCGCTGATGTCGGAGGCGGTCTCGGGGTCGCCGTAGGAGGTGAAGGTGGTGTCGCTGTCGCCGTGGCCGCGCAGGTCGGTGGTGGCCACCGTGTAGCCGGCGGCGACCAGGGCCGGGGCGAGGAACCGGTACGACGAGCGCAGCTCGGCCATGCCGGGGACGAGCACCACGAGGGGGCCGTCGCCCTGGAGGTCGTAGGCGACGCGGCCCTGGGGGCGGTGCAGGTAGCGGGTCGGTGGGTGGGTGCTGCTCCGGGCGTCGGTCATGAAGCTAGCTTAGATAGCTTGAAAGCTAACTGCAATAGCCTTGTGGGGAAGGGTGGCCTTCGACACCCGCCCCCGCCAGGGGAACACGTCGTACCGGCCCGGCGGGCGGGAACCGGCGACCGCCGCGGGTCCGGGGCCGCCGCCGAGACGGGGCGTGCCCGGCGTGCCCCTGGACCCCAGTCACGAAGTGCGGTTCAGCAACATCGAATAACCGGCGCGCAGGTCGCACTGGTTACTATTTCGCTGAGCAACTTTCAGGTTGCTCATCGTGCTGGGGGAGGTGCGATGAGTCCCGGATGCGCGGCGACCACCCCGGCCGGTACGGCCCCGGGTGCCCGCCCTGCCCATGGCGCCGCCGTCGTGCCGTCCGGCGGTTCCGGCACCGTCGTCGCGGTTGCGCCGACGGCCACCACCCGCCGTGCTTCCCGGCGTCCGCTGTCCACGGCGGTGCCACCGCCGTTACGTTCGGGCCGGCCGCTGCCGGGCGGCGGAGTCCCGCCCCCGCCGGCGTCCGGCGGTGGCCACCGGGACCCTGGGGGGACGGATGCGCATCTCAGATCTGGCCAGGATCAGTGGTATTCCACTTCCGACGATCAAGTTCTACATCCGGGAGCGCCTGCTGCCGCCGGGCCGTCCCACCGCACGTAACCAGGCGGAGTACGGCGAGGAGCACCTCGCCCGGCTCCGGCTGATCCGGGTGCTGGCCGGCATCGGACGACTGAGCCTGTCCTCGGTGCGCCGGGTGCTGGCCGCCCTCGACGACAAGGGACTGGCGCTGGGCGCGCAGTGCCGGGCCACCATCTGGGCGCTCTTCCCCGACCAGCCCGAGGAGGACGACGCGCCGGACGTCGGCCCGGCCCGGGTCCAGGTCGACGCGTTCATCGACCGGCTCGGTTGGGAGGTCGACGTCGCCTCCCCGGGCCGCGACACCCTCGCCCACGTGCTGACCGCGTTGCAGCGGCTGGACGCCGACTGCGACATCGAGGTGTTCAGCGAACACGCCGAGAGCGCGGAGCGGATCGTGACGCACGAGTTCCAGCACGAGTCGGCGCACTCCGCCACCGCGATGGCGGTCTGGAACGTGTTGTCCGAGGTGGCCTTCGAGGCGATGCGTCGGATGGCGCAGGAGAGCTACCTGGCGCGCCGCTACGCCACTCCCGCCGAGCAGCCGGCCAGCGCCTGAGCGGCCCACCCCGGTGGCTGGCGGGCCCGCGTCAGCCGGTGCGCGGCAGCGACGGCAGGCCGGCGGCGTGCACCACGGGTGGATCGAAGGTGCGCATGGGGCGCAGGGTGAGGTCGGCCCGGGCCGACCGGGACGGCACGCCGACCGTCACCGGGCCGTGGTGCCCGACCAGCAGCGGACGGGTTCCGGTGGCCGGCCGGCGGCGGTGCACCGCGTGGGCCAGGACGAACCAGGTGCCCGGAGGCACCGGACCCAGCAGGTACGGCCCGGGGCCGGGCAGCACGGTGGAGCTGACCGGCCTGCCCTGCTGGATGCGTTCCGGGAACAGCCCCACGAAGATCCAGTCGGGCGCCTCGCCGGGCAGCGCCCGGACCTGCCCGCGCACCGTCGGCCCGGTGGTGTCGGCCGGGTCGGGTCGGGTCGGGCCGGGCTGCCGGTAGGGGTCCTCCCGCCCCAGGCTGCGGCCGAGCCGGCGGAAGCTGGAGGGGGAGACGCCGACGCTGCTGCTGAACCGGGCGCTGAACGTGCCGACGCTGGTGTAGCCGACGTGGTGACTGATGTCGGTGACGCTCCACGAGGTGGCCAGCAACAGGTGCTTGGCGCGCTGGAATCGCATCGCCGAGAGAAAACGTCCCGGTGACACTCCGGTGACCCGGTGGAACACCCGGCAGAAGTGGTACTTGCTCAGCAGGGCGGTTCGCGCCATTTCGTCCACGCTGAATTGCTTTCCCAGATTCTGGTGCATTTCGGCGATGACCCGCCGGACCGCCCTGCTGCTGTGGTCTTCCATCGTGCCCCCGGCGAGCGTCTGGTGGGTGCTGGCCTGTGCCACGTGATTCGCCTGCTCGGACTGCGACGGTGCAGCGTCGTTCCGGCTCCGCCACACCCCCCGGGGCGGCGCCGGCACCTGGTGGATTGGTGGCGGCAAAAGGGCTTTGTCGGTTTTGCCGAATCGGCTGGACTCAATGCTAGGGCACCCTCAATGCATGGTCAACGGCGTGCAATACGAATGGCGCTAACGGCTGCCTTTTCCGGATGCGCACTTCTCGTCTCACCGGTGATGATTGCGGCCAAGGCCCGATGCGCCCGGGGGTGGGATCGATGTCGGAAAAGCGACGCCCGGCGGCCACCCGTCGCCGGACGTCGATTCGACCGTTGACCTGGGCAGCGAGGAACGTGTGCCCGGCCCGTCGCCGGGGTCACGATGGGAGACGTCCCGGAATGGGGAACACGATGACCGACGACGCCGACGACGAGACCCGCCCCGGGCCCGGCCGCGCCCGTACCACCCGCCCGGCGGGCGCGGACCGGCAGCCCTCCGCCCTGGACGCCTGGGGACGGGCGAACCGGCGCGGGCAGTGCGACTGGTCCGAGCCGGACACCGAGCCGCACCTCATCCGCGGCCTCGACTGAACCCCCGACCCCGCGGCGTCGCCGTCAGCCGGTGGCCAGCGGCAGCCGGACGACGAACCGGCAGCCCTCGGCGACGTTGTGCACGTCCACCCGGCCGCCGTGCGCCTCGACCAGCCCGCGCACGATGGCCAACCCCAACCCGCCGGAGCCGGCCAGCGGCCCGTTGCCCGTGTGCGGGGTACGCGCCGGCTCGCCCCGGAACGCCACGTCGAACAGCCGGGGCAGGTCCGCCTCCGGGATGCCGCCGCAGGTGTCGGCGACGGCCAGCCAGGCGACGTCGCCGTCGCGCCCGGCGTTGACCCGTACCGTGCCGTCGGCCGGGGTGTACCGCACCGCGTTGAGCAGCAGGTTGCCCACCACCCGGCTCAGCTCGGGTTCGCTGGCGGTCACCGTCGGCCACCCGGAGGCGGCGGACACCAGCCGGATGCGGCGGGCGGCGGCCAGCGGCGCGGTGCCGGCCAGCGCGTCGGAGACCACGTCGCCCAGCGGCACCGCCGACAGCGACAGCCGCAGCGCCCCGGCGTTGATCCGGGACAGCTCGAACAGGTCGTCGACCAGCCGGGTCATCCGGTCGGTCTCCACCCGGATCCGGCGGTGGTACTCGTCGACCGTGTCCGGGTCGGCGACCACCCGGTCCTCCAGCGCCTCCGCCATCGCCCGCAGCCCGGCCAGCGGGGTACGCAGGTCGTGCGAGACCCAGGCGACCAGGTCCCGCCGGCCCTTCTCGATCCGCCGCTCCCGGGCCCGCGCCTGGGCGGCCCAGACCGCCGCCGAGGCGAGCCGCCTGGCGAACAGCCAGCCGACCGCGAGGCTGACCAGGGCCGCCGCCGAGACGGTGATCAACACCACCTCCAGGTCGTGCGGGGAGAGGAACATCGCCTCCGCGATCACCGCCACCCCGGCCACCACCGCGCCCACCGTCATGGCCAGCAGCACCGTGACGTGCACGGTGATGGACCGGCCGCGCAGCAGCCGCAGCACCCCCGCGCCGAGCAGCCCGACCCCGCCCGCCGCGGCCAGCGCCGCCCCGAAGATCAGCGCCAGGTCAGTCATCGACCGGCTCGTACCGGTAGCCGACACCCCAGACCGTGACGATGCGGCGCGGGTTCGCCGGATCGTCCTCGATCTTCTCCCGCAGCCGGCGCACGTGCACGGTCACCGTGGACTGGTCGCCGAACCGCCACCCCCAGACCCGTTCCAGCAGCTCGGCCCGGGACAGCGCCCGGGTGGGATGCTGCATCAGGTGGGCCAGCAGGTCGAACTCGCGCAGGGTCAGGGCCAGCTCCCGCCCGTGCAGCCGGGCCACCCGGGGGCCGGTCGACACGGTCAGCCCGCCGTCGTCGAGCACCTGCGCCGCCGCCGTGACCTGCTCACCGCCGGCCCGGCGCAGCACCGAACGGACCCGCAGCACCAGCTCACGCGGGGAGAACGGCTTGCTCAGGTAGTCGTCCGCGCCCAGTTGCAGGCCGAGGATCCGGTCCGCCTCGTCACCCCGGGCGGTCAACATCACGATGGGTACGCCGTCCGGCCGCTGCCGCAGCCGCCGGCACACCTCCAACCCGTCGAGCACCGGCAGCATCACGTCCAGGACCACGAGCTGCGGCGGTGCGGCGGCCACGGCGGCGAGCGCGGCGGCCCCGTCCCCGACGTGGTCCACATGGTAGCCGGCGTGCTCCAGATAGCGGCACACCACGTCGCTGACCGTCCGGTCGTCGTCGACCACCAGCACCCGCTGCGCCACCGGCACCTCCCTCTCGTGCCGGCCAGCGTAGCCCCGCGCACCCCCGCCCCGACCCGCCGGAAACCTTGCCAGGTGCTTACGGTCGGCGCGGCTCAGGCCGCCCGACGGTCCCGGGCCTGCGCCCCGTACGGCTGCGCCGTCACCGGGCGGGGCTCGTCGAGGTCGTCGAGCCGCAACCGCCACCGGGACCGGCCGGTACGCCGTCCCTGCGGCGGGCCGGCCGGCCGCGGACCCAGCCGGTACAACAGCACCGTGATCAGATAGCCGCCGACCAGGAACCCGTGGCTGACCAGCCGGGGCACCGCCACCTGCGCGGTGACCAGGTCGTTGACCGACAGCAGGACCAGGGTGGCGACGAAGGCGCTGAGCATCGGCAGCAACCCGGCCGGTGGGGTACGCCGCAGCGCGACGAAGAGGAAGCCGGCGCCCACCGCCACGTTCCACGCCGCCGACTCGTGCCACAGGTGCTGCCCGGCCGGGTGCAGGTGCTCGGCGTTGACACCCTGACCCACCTGGGCCAACCCGAGGGCGAGCTGGACCGCGCCGAGCAGGCCCAGCGCCGTGCGCAACCCGGTGACCAGCCCACCGCGCCACCGCACGACGCGCCGGGGGGCCGGTGGCGGCACGGCGGCGAGGATCGTCCCGGCCAGGTCGGGTGCCGCCGCCGTCACCACCCGGGTCCGGGCCCGCCGGGTCACCGTCGCGGCCACCTCGTGCCAGGCGCGGCAGTCCGCGCAGCCGTCGAGGTGCGCCTGGACCGCCACCCGCTCCTCGGCGGTCTCCTCCCCGTCGAGCTGGGCCGACAGGATCTCCCGCCACGATGCGCACCGCATCCGGCGATTGTCGCTCATCCCGGCACCCCGTCGGCGCAGCGCTCCGACAGGGCGTACCGCATCAGCACCACGTCGCCGATCTGGCGTACCTCGGCGAGCCGGGCCCGGCGGCCCGGATGCCACGGGAACGCGCCGTCACCGACGAACCGGGGGGCCCGCCGGTCGCCGACGAAGAACGGGGCGACCACGAGGTGCAGCTCGTCGGCGAGGCCGGCGGTGAGGAACTGGGCGTGCACCGACGCGCCGCCCTCCACCATCAACCGCCGCACCCCCCGACCGGCCAGGTCGGCCAGCACCCGGACCGGGTCCAACGGGTCACCCGCGTCGACCACGGTGGCCAGCCCGGACAGCAGCTCGGTGGTCCTGTCCACCGCCGGGCCGGCGCAGTAGACGACCTTCTCGGCGTCCCCCACGGTGAAGAACCGGGCCTGCGGGTCCAGCAGCCCCCGGGCGGTCATCGTCACCTTCACCGGCGACGGCGGCAACCCGGCGGCCTGCCGGGCGGCCCGCAGCCGCGCCGAGCGGACCACCAGCCGGGGGTCGTCGGCCCGGATCGTGCCCGCGCCGACCAGGATCGCGTCACACCCGGCCCGGACGGCGTCGATGCGCTCCATGTCCTCGGCGTTGGACAGCAGCAGCCGCTCCTGCGTGGCGTCGTCGATGTAGCCGTCGATCGACGTGGCGCAGCTCAGCAGCACGTACGGCCGCCCGGTCGACGCCGGCACGGCGGTGGCCGTTGTCGCCGGCACGGCGGTGGCTGTTGTCGCCGGCACGCCGGTGGCCGCCGTCCCGGCCGGTACGACACCCATCTCAGTTCAACGACGGCAGGTCGACGACCCGGGCGGCGGCCCGGCTGGCCTTCGCCGCCAGGTATTCGGCGTTGGCGGGGGAGAGGAACACCCCGGTCGGCACCACCTCGGCGACCGCCACCCCCAGCCGGGTCAACTGCTCGGCCTTGTCCGGGTTGCTGCTCAACAGCACCAGTTCCGGCACCCCGAGCACCGCCAGCATCTGCGCGGCGGCCCGGTAGTCCCGTTCGTCCTCGCCGTGCCCGAGCGCCACGTTCGCCTCGTAGGTGTCCAACCCGGCGTCCTGCAGGGCGTACGCGTCCAGCTTCGGGTAGAGGCCGATGCCGCGCCCCTCCTGCCGCAGGTAGAGCAGGAAACCACCGGCGTCGGAGATCCGCTGCACCGCCTCGCGCAGTTGCGGGCCGCAGTCGCAGCGCTGACTGCCGAAGACGTCCCCGGTCAGGCACTCGCTGTGCGGGCGGACCAGCGGCGCCGCCCCACCCGCCGCGTGCCGGCGCAGCGCGCCCGCCCAGTCGCCCAGCCCGAACGCCAGGTGCTCCCGCCCGTCCACCAGGCCGTCGAAGGAGAAGACCCGCGCCGTGGTGGCGTACCCGTCGGGGAACCGCAGCGGGACCGTGACCTGTGTCCGGACCGTCGCGGCCGGCAGTGCGTCGTACATGTGTCTCCTCTGTCAGGCGCTGCCGGCCAGCCCGGCAGCGGGTACCGGTGAGGAACCACCCTGGTTTCCCACCGTACGGTCACCCGGTCGACCGCGCAGCGCGGACGGGCGACCCCGCAGCACCAGCACGGCGGCGCCCGGCAGGGCCGCCACCAGCACGAGTGCTCCGTACACCAGGGCGGTCGCCACCCCCTCGGCGGCACCCAGGCCGGCCGCCCCGAACGCCCAGGCGGCGACGCCCTCGCGCGGACCGAAACCCGCCACGTTGGCGGGCAGGCCCATCGCCAACAATGCCAGCAGCGTCAGCGGCACCAGCACCGCGAGCGGCGCGGTGACCCCGGCCACCCGGGCCGCGAGCACGAACGTCGCCAGGTGGCAGCCGACCACCACGGTCGAGGCCAGCAGCACCCCCGGCCCGGTCCGCCGGCCCAGCAGCCCGGCCCGCACGTCGGCGACGGCGGCACGCAGCGCGCGGGCCCGCCGCGACGGCCCCGACCGGGGCAGCGCCCGCACCAGCACCACCAGCGCCAGGCCGACCGTCACCGCCACCGCCGTCACCGTCGGCAGGTACGGCCGCACCGGCGACGGCAGCGCCAGCAGCAGCACCACCGCCAGCACCACCTGGACGAGCTGCCCGGCGGTCCGCTCCCAGACCACCGCGCGGACGGCCCGGCCCAGGTCACCGGCCTTTCGGCCGTGCCGCACCGCCCGGTGCACGTCGCCGAGCACCCCGCCGGGCAGCGTCGCGTTGAGGAACACCGCCCGGTAGCAGTCGGCCACCGCCGTGCCCAGCGGCAGCCGGATGCCGAGCGCCTCGGCGACCAGCCGCCACCGCCACGCGCAGCCGAGGGCGGCCAGCGCGCCCAGGGCCAGCGCGCCCAGCACCGCCGGGGTGTCGATCCGGCGCAGCCCGGCCAGGGCCGGACCGGTGCCCAGCCACCACAGCAGCACGCCGACCAGGGCCACCCCGCCCAGGTTGCTCACCCAGGCCCAGGCCGTACGGGCGCGGGCGGGTGACGTGCCGGTGGCGTCGGGTGACACGCGGTTCCTCCTCCGGAGATCCTGTCCCTTCTCACGTACCGGCCGGCGAACCGGTTCATTCCACCCCGGCGAGCAGGTCGTCGTGGCCGACGGTGACGGTGAGCCGGCCGGCCGCCGCCTCGGCCCGCCGCCACCGGGCGTACCCGGCCGTCCGGTCGGCCAGGTCGGGCCGCTGCTCGACGGCCGCCCCCAGCCAGCCGTCGAACCACTCCACGATCAGCGCCGCCCGCTGCGGCCCGAGCCGCCACGGGCTCGGCCGCACGGTCACCGGCATCCCGTGCCGGGCGAACTCGGCGGCGGCCACCGCGGCGGCGTCCGGGCCGAGCAGCATCCGGCCGTCGACCGTACGCCGCTGGTGGGCGTCGAAGGCGGCGGCGATCTCGGCGTCCAGCGGGTCGGCGGGGTCGAATCGGACCCGGCCGACCACCGAGAGCACGAACAGGCTCGGGCAGCCGACGCCCGCGCAGGCCGCCACGATCCGGGCGATCTCGTCGGCGGTGAGCATGTCCAGCAGCGCCGACGCGGTGACCAGGTCCGCGTCGGCCAGGTCGGCGGGGGTCAGCCGGGTGATGTCGCCCTGCCGGGTGAGCACCCGCACCTGGCTGCCGTCGGCGGCCACCGGCACCGCCGCGCCGGCCCGCTCCAGCAGCCCCGGGTCCCGGTCGTGCAGCACCCAACGCTGCGGGCCGGGTAGCAGCGGGGCCAGCCAGCGCGGCATCGACCCGGTGCCGCTGCCCAGGTCGTGCACCACCCACGGCCGGTCCCCACGCAGCGACGTGACCGACGAGGACCCGGTCACCAGCATCCCGGGCCCGCCCTCACCGGCCGGCGTCAGGCCCGGCGCACCGGCACCGGCGGCCGGCCCGCCGATCCCACCGGCACCGGTGGCCGGCCCGGTGCCGGTGAGCCGGGCGCGGAGCAGGTCGACCAGTTCCCCGCTGCGGGCGTCGGCGTCGGCGGGTTCCCGCAGCCGCAGCCAGTCGGCGAACGGTCCGGTGGCGTACGCGGTCATGTCCTCACTCCGTCCAGCACCTGGGAGACGATCGTCACGGTGGCCGCCCACCCGGGCAGGCCGGCCCGCCGGCCCCGGGCCGCGTGGCGCAGCCGGTCCCGCAGGTCGGCCGAGTGCAGCCAGCGGCGCAGCGCACCGGCCAGCGCCACCGGGTCACCCGGCGGCACCAGCACCCCGGGCGCGGCACCGTCACCGGCCCGGCCCAGCGCCTCCGGCACCCCGCCGACCGTGCTGCCGAGCACCGGAACCCCCCGGGCCAGGGCCTCGACCACCACCATCCCGTACGTCTCGGCCCGCGACGGCAGGACCAGCAGATCCGCCCCCGCGTACGCCGCGTCCAGCGCCGGCCCGGACACCGGCCCGTGCCAGCGCACCCGCCCGGCCAGCCCGGCCCGCTCCACCCGCCCCCGCAGCCCGGCCACGAAGGCCGGATCGCGGTCCAGCGCGCCCACGCAGTCCAGCGTCCACGGCCTGTCGACCAGCCCGGTCAGGGCGTCGACCAGCACGTCGTGCCCCTTGACCGGGGTGACCGCCGCGACGCAGAGCAGCCCGGTGCCGGCGGCCGTGCCGGGGGCGACCTCGGCCGGGTCGACCCCCGGGACGGCCACCGTCACCCGGGCCGGGTCGATCCGGTGCCGGGCCAGCAGCAGCTCCCGGGTCCAGCCGCTGGTGGTGACGAGCGCGTCGGCCAGCGGCAGGGCGCGGGCCTCGGCGTCGTCGCCCAGCGGCATGTGCACCAGCACCACCTGGCGCAGCCGGCCGGCCTGCGCCGCCAGCAGCTCCGGCACGGTCGAGGCGACCAGGCCGTCGTAGAGCACCGGCACCCCGTCCGGCAGGGCCGCGAGCAGCCCGGCCAGCCGCGCCCGCGCCGCCTCGTCGGGGTGCGGCCAGTCCCCGGGTACGCCGTGTTCGCGCACCGTCCAGCCGGCCGCCCCGAGACCGGCGCAGACCCGCCTGTCGTACGCGTTGCCGCCGCTGGGGGTGGCCGGGTCGTCGATGTCGCCGGGCAGGACGACGTGCACCGCCCGCACGGGCTACAACGACCGCTCGTAGCTGGCCCAGGCGATGTGTGACTCGTGCAGGGTGACCGTGATCCCGGCCAGCTCCCGGGCGCCCGCGCCCAGCCCACCGGCGTGCACCCGGTCGGCGAGCCGGTCGGCGACGGTCCGGCACAGCACCTCGGTGGTGGTGTTCTGCCCGGCGAACGCCGGCTCGTCGTCGAGGTTGCGGTAGGTCAACTCGGCCAGCACCGCCTTCAGCTCGTCGGTCGCCCGGCCGATGTCCACCACGATGCCGTCGTCGTCCAGCTCGGCGCGGCGGAAGGTGGCGTCCACGACGAAGGTCGCCCCGTGCAGCTTCTGCGCCGGCCCGAACACCTCCCCCCGGAAGCTGTGGGCGATCATGATGTGGTCCCGTACGGTCACGCTGAACACGGCGTCTCCTCGTCGTAGCTGATCAGATGGCACAGCGCGGGGAGTTCCCCCGAGGCCAGCCGGGCGAGCACCGCCGGCAGCTCCGCGAAGCGGGACCGCCCGGTCAGCAGCGCGTCGAACACCGGGTCGGCGAGCAGCTCCAGGGCGAGCGTCAGCCGGTCGGCGAAGTCCCGCCGGGACGCCCGTGCCGGGGAGACCGTGCCGACCTGGCTGCTGCGGATCGTCAACCGGCCGGCGTGGAACGCCCCGCCCAGCGACAGCTCCACCGGCCGGTCGCCGTACCAGCTCAACTCGACCACGGTGCCCTCCGGGGCGAGCAGGTCGAGGCTGCGCTGCAACCCGGCGGCGGTGGCGCTGGCGTGCACCACCAGGTCCCGGCCGCCGGTCGCCGCCGCAGGCAGGGCGAAGTCGACCCCCAGTGCCTCCGCGACCGCCGCCCGCGCCGGATCGGCGTCGACCAGTTCCACCCGTACCCCGGGGAAGCGGGCCAGCAGGGCCGCCACGCTGCACCCCACCATGCCGCCGCCGACCACGCTGACCCGGTCGCCGACCAGCGGCGCGGCGTCCCACAGCGCGTTGACCGCCGTCTCCACCGTGCCGGCGAGCACCGCGCGGGCCGCCGGCACGTCGTCCGGCACCGGGGTCACCGCCGACGCCGGCACCACGTACGCGCTCTGGTGCGGGTACAGGCAGAACACCGTCCGGCCACGCAGTGCCGCCGGGCCGGCCTCGACCACCCCGACGCTGAGGTAGCCGTACTTGACCGGGGCGGGGAAGTCGCCCTCCTGGAACGGGGCGCGCATCGCCGTGTACTGGCCCGGTGGCACACTGCCGGTGAACACCAGCGTCTCGGTGCCGCGGCTCACCCCGGAGTAGCGGCTGCGGACCAGCACCTCGTCGGGGCCGGGCGTGGGCAGGGTCACCGGCCGCAGCTCACCGACGCCGGGGGAGCGGAGCCAGAAGGCCCGGGCATCGTGGATCACGCGGGTTTTCTCCTCTTCTGCCGGCGGAACCGAACGAAACGGCCGCGTCCTGCGTACCCACTGCCGAGGTCGTCGATCATAAACACGGAGGCAGGGTGTCCAGGGTTCGAACCGGTCCGGTGCTCGGCCTGACCGCACAGACCGTCCTGCTGGCCGGGCTGGCCGCGACCGTCGGGCTCGACGTCGCCGGTTGGCTGGCCGGCCTCGGGTACGGCGTGGTCACCTGCGTCGCGTTGCAGCGTGGCCTGCGTCGTCGGGGCGTCGACCGGCTCGGGCCGGCGGACCGGGTGACGCTCGCCCGGGGGGTGCTGGTCGGTGGGGTGACCGCCCTGGTCGTCACCGGCTTCTCCGGCCCCACCCCGCTTTCGGTGCTGGTGCCGATGACGGCGGTGGCGCTGGCCCTGGACGCGGTGGACGGCTGGGTGGCCCGGCGCACCGGCACGGCCAGCACGCTCGGCGCGCGCTTCGACATGGAGGTCGACGCGTTCCTCATCCTGGTGCTCAGCGTCCAGGTGACGCCGGTGGTGGGACCGTGGGTGCTGGCCATCGGCGGCCTGCGGTACGCCTTCGTCGTCGCCGGCTGGCTGCTGCCCTGGATGCGGGGGGCCCTGCCGCCGCGCTTCTGGCGCAAGGTGGTCGCCGCCACCCAGGGGGTGCTGCTGCTCGTCGTCGCCGCCGACGTGCTGGCCCGGCCGGTGACCGCTGTGCTGGCGGCGGTGGCGTTGGCGCTGCTGGTCGAGTCGTTCGGCCACGACGTCGGCTGGTTGTGGTGGCACCGGTCGACCCGGCCCACCCGGGCGGTCGCGCCGACTGCCGGCACGTCGATCCCGGTCCCGCTGCTGCCGTCGGTCGTGGCGTTGCCGTCCGTACCATCGGTGCGGCCCCGGGCCGACCCGGTCACCGACCGGCCGTTCGCCGCCCACCAGCCGGTCTGAGCCGGCCCGCCGACCCGGCCGCGCCGGGACCCTCCCCAGGAAGGACCATCCGGAGTGTCGTTGTTGTCACGCCTGCGTCGCCCGAGCACGGCAGCCGAGCCCGCGGAGCCAGCGGAGCCCGCCGGGCCTTCCGGGGCCGCGGGGCCTTCCGAGGCCGCCGGGTCCGCCGTGGCGGCCGGGCCGGACGCGGCCGCCGAGCCGACCCCGACGGCCGGGGCCGGGGCGGGCCGGGGACGGTGGCGTACGGTCGCCGGGCGGGTGACCACCGTGCTGGCCGGGCTGCTGGTCCTCGCGGTGCTGACCGCACCGGGCCGGTTCGACCAGCTCACCCCGATGGCGTTCCTGCGGGTGCCGGTCGAGGCGCTGGTCGCCGCCGCCCTGCTGTTGGCGCTGCCCGGCCGGGCCCGCCGGCCGGTCGCGGTGGCGTTCGGGGTGGCGCTGGGTCTGGTCGCCGTGGTCAAGGTGCTCGACCTGGGCATGTCGGCCAGCTTCGCCCGCCCGTTCGACCTGGTCCTCGACTGGGTGCTGCTGGACGACGGCTACGCCTTCGTCACCGACTCGGTGGGCACCGGCGGCGCGGTCGCCGCCGCCGTCGCCCTGGTCGCCCTGGTGGTCGCCCTGCTGGTGCTCACCACCCGGTCGGTGCTGCGGCTGACCCGGCTGACGACCGGGCACCGCCGGACCGCCGTCCGGGCGGTGGCCGGCCTGACCGCCGTCTGGGTGGTCGCCGCGACGCTCGGGGTGCCGGTCGCCGACTCGGGCACCGCGACCCTGGTCGGGCAGCACGTCGGCCAGGCCGGTGCGGGCCTGCGCGACCGGCGGGAGTTCGCCGACCAGGTGACCCGGGACGCCTACCGGGACACCCCGGGCGACCAGCTGCTCACCGCGCTGCGCGGCAAGGACGTGGTGCTGGCCTTCGTGGAGAGCTACGGCCGCGACGCCGTCGAGGACCCGGAGTTCGCCGACGGGGTCGGCGCGGTGCTCGACGGGGGCACGAAGCGGCTGGCCGCCGCCGGGTTCACCGCCCGCAGCGGCTTCCTCACCTCACCCACCTCCGGCGGGGGGAGCTGGCTGGCCCACGACACGCTGCTGTCCGGGCTGTGGATCGACAACCAGCAGCGGCACGACAGCCTGCTCGCCAGCGACCGGTTGACCCTCAACAAGGCGTTCCGGCGGGCCGGCTGGCAGACCGTCGGGGTGATGCCGGCGGCCACCTCGCCCTGGCCGCAGGGGGCGTTCTTCGGCTACGACCGCTACCATGACGCGGCGGGGCTGGACTACCGGGGCCCGCAGTTCAGCTACGCCCCGATGCCCGACCAGTACACCCTGGCCACCTTCCAGCGCCGGGAGCGGACCCCCGGCCACGCCCCGATCATGGCGCAGATCCCGCTGGTCTCCAGCCACTCCCCGTGGGCGGCGATCCCCCGGATGCTCGACTGGGAGCACGTCGGGGACGGCTCGATCTACCGCCGGCCGACGTCGGTGGCGTTCAACCCGAAGGACGTGGTGGGGCGCAGCGCCACCGAGGTGCGCACCGGCTACCGCCGGGCCGTCGAGTACTCGCTGAACAGCCTGATCTCCTACGTCGAGACGTACGGCGACGACGACACGGTGCTGGTCTTCCTCGGCGACCACCAGCCGTCCCCGCTGGTCACCGGCCCGAACGCGAGCCGGGACGTGCCGATCACCGTGCTCGCCCGCGACCCGGCGGTGCTGGCCCGGGTGTCCGGCTGGGGCTGGCACGAGGGGCTGCGTCCCGGGCCGGACGCCCCGGTGTGGCCGATGGACACGTTCCGCGACCGGTTCCTCGCCGCCTTCGGCCCGCAACCACCCGCCCACGTCGCCGCGCCGCGCTGAGGTGCCGCGCCGACCGTCCGGCGACGCCGGACGGTCAGCGTTTCGCGGCCAACCTGACCGCGTTGCACACGTCGACCACGCCGGGCACCTGCCAGGCGACCTGACCGGCGAGCTGCCGGGCGTCCACGTCGGGGGCGACCCCGCCGAGGATCGCCACCCGGTTCTGCACGGTGACGGTGATCCGCCGGGCCCGCAGGCCGACCCCGCCGACGATCCGGTACGCCACCTCGGCGGCCAGCCGGACGTCCTCCCCGGGCGGGCCGGGCGGGTCGGGCTCGGGACGGAACCAGCTGTCGTCGGGCAGCGGCCACGGCATCACCATGCCGTGCTCCTCTCCCGGGGCCGATCGGTCGCCGGGGACCGGGACCAGTCCACCGCCGCCCGGCGGGTGTCGAAGACCGGGAACACCCGGTCCAGCCGCATGGTGTGCAGCACGGTGCGCACGAACCGGGACGGCCCGGCGAGGCTGAGCCGCCGGTCACGCTGCCGGGCGTCCTGCCGGGCCCGGACCAGCTCCCCGAGCGCGGTGGAGTCGATCAGGTGCACCCGGACCAGGTCGACCACCACGTGCCGGTCGGCCCCGACCGCCTCGGTCAACGCGCCGTGCAGGGCGTCGCCGGTGGCGAGGTCCAGGTCACCGGCGGCGGTGACGACCGCGACCTCGTCGAGGTGCTCGACGCCCAGCACCCCGAGGGGATCGGCGCGGCGCGGGGCACGTGCCGGTGCCGGGCCCGGTTCGGGGGTCAGTTCGCAACGGGGGCAGCGGTGCGGCCCGGTGGCGAACGGCGAACCGGTCCAGCCCTGCTCGGCGACGAACGTCCAGACCACCTCGGCGTCGGGCAGGACGCAGGCCGGGCCGCTCGCCACCGTCCCGCAGCTGTCACAGATCAGCGTCATCAGCGGTTCGTCCGGTACGACGGTCATCGGATCTCCTCCTCGAGGACGGCCGTGGCGGTCCGGTGGTCGTGGCCCGGTGCGCGGTGGTCGACCGGAGACCCCGCGCGCCGGACCACGACCGGTTCCGGTGGGTCAGGGCTCGGTACGGCCGCCGGCGGTGCCGACGACCAGCGCCACGGCGACCCCGGCCAGGCCGACCTGCACGATCAGCTGCCGCAGGGTGAAACCGTCGCTGTCGATGCCGACCAGCCGGCTCACGATGGTGCCGAGCAGCGCGGCGACCAGGCCGACGGCGAGGGTGAGCCAGAGCGGGACCTGCGTACGGCCGCCGACGACGAGCCGTCCCAGCGTGCCGATGACGAGCCCGACGACGACGGCGGCGACGATCCCGGGCAGGCTCATCGGCTGTGCTCCCGGACCCGGCCCAGGGCGGGCTGCCGGTGGGCGGCGGACGGGACCTGCCCGCCGTCCACCCGCAGGGCCCGTGGGGTGGTGACCATCGGCAGCACCCGGGACACCCGGGCGGCGCTCAGCACGCGCAACGCCCGGGCGCTGGGGTCCCGCAGGGTCAGCACGCCACCGTGGCGGGCCAGTTCACGGTGCACGTCGAGCAGCAGCCCGATCGCGGCGGCGTCGAGGTGCCGGCACTCGGACAGGTCCACCACCACGTGGGCCGGGCGCAGCGCGACGAGCCGGTCGAAGACCTGCCGGGACCGGGCCAGCGCGGCCAGGTCCAGGTCGTCGGTGACGCACACCTCCACCAGCGGTACGGT
Organism: Micromonospora wenchangensis; assembly: GCF_002210435.1. Taxonomy (GTDB): domain Bacteria; phylum Actinomycetota; class Actinomycetes; order Mycobacteriales; family Micromonosporaceae; genus Micromonospora; species Micromonospora wenchangensis. The sequence continues at coordinate 29,135 of NZ_MZMV01000018.1, read as the reverse complement.
GCACTCCGGGCGGGACGCTCCCACGACTCGGCCTCCTTCCACGCGCGCTGTCCGGCCCCAGCCTCCGGGGCGAGGTTGGCGACCGCCGCGCGGACGTATGTCAGTTGCGTGACAAATCCCGCGTTGGCCGTGCCCCGTTCGTCATCGTCGGCGCGTACCGGGCACGATTTCCCGATGGCGGGCGTACTGGTGATCGAGGACGACGACCGGATCCGTCTGGCGCTGCTGCTGGCCCTGGAGGACGAGGGCTACCTGGCGCGCGGGGCGGCCACGGCGGAGGAGGGGCTGCGGGCGCAGCGGCAGGACACCGCCGACTACGTCCTGGTCGACCTGATGCTGCCCGGCCTGGACGGGTTCGAGTGCATCAGGCAGTTGCGCCGCGACGACGACGTGCCGATCGTGGTGGTCAGCGCCCGCGACGACACCCACGACATCGTCGCCGCGTTGGAGGCGGGCGCGGACGACTACCTGGTCAAGCCGGTTGCCATCAAGGAACTCTCGGCCCGGTTGCGGGCGTTGCGCCGGCGGGGCCGGACCGCCGTCGCACCGTCGGCGGCGGCGGTGCCGGTGTTGGTCTTCGGCCCGTTGGAGATCAGCCCGGAGGCCGGCGAGGTGCGCCGGTCGGGGCGGCCGGTGCCGGTGACCCGCACCGAGTTCCGGTTGCTCTGCGAACTGGCCGAGCACGCCGGCCGGGTGCTGTCCCGCCAGCAGCTGCTCAGCCGGGTGTGGGGTTACGAGACCGGCGACGAGCGGCTGGTCGACGTGCACGTGGGCCGGCTGCGGCAGAAGATCGAGGCCGATCCGGCGAACCCCCGGCACCTGGTCACCCTGCGGGGCCTCGGCTACAAGCTGCAACGATGAGGCGGCTCGGCCTGCGGGCCCGGGTCACCGCCGCGTTCGCGATCGGGGCGCTGCTGCTGTCGGCGCTGATGGCGCTGATCTCCTACGAGCTGGTGCGCCGGTCGCTGCTCGACGAGCGGGAACGCACGGCGCTGCGGGCGGCGTACTTCGACGCGGCGGTGGTCCGGGCCGGCCTGGACACCGACACCCCGGACGTCTACGAGGTGCTGCGCACCCTGGACACCGGGGGCAGCCGTCGGGCCCTGGTGCACCGCGACGGCCGCTGGTACGCCCGCACCGCCGACGAGGGGCCCTCGGGCGCGGTGCCGGCCGGGCTGATGGCGATGGTCGCCGACGGGGAACCGGCGGTGCAGCGGGTCCGGGTCGACGGCCAGCCGGCGCTGCTGGTCGGGGTGCCGCTGGCCGACTCGACCGGCTACTACGAGATCACCTCGCTGCGGGAGCTGGAGCAGACCTTCCAGGTGCTGGCGTTGGCGTTGACCGTGGTGGCGGTCACCGTGGCCGGCTCCGGCGCGGCGCTGGGCTGGTACGCCACCCGGCACGGGCTGCGGCCGTTGACGGCGGTGGCCGACGCGGCCGAGAAGATCGCCGCGGGGGACGTGACGGCCCGGCTCGCCCCCGGCACCGACCCGGACCTGGCCCGGCTCTCCACCTCGTTCAACCGGATGGCCGACCAGGTGGCGGTCCGCATCGAGCGGGACCGGCGGTTCGCCGCCGACGTCGCCCACGAGCTGCGCTCGCCGTTGCAGACGCTGTCGGCGGCGGCGAGCGTGCTGTCCCGGCGGCGGGACCGGTTGGACGACCGCACGGCCACCGCCGCCGGCCTGGTCAGCGAGGAGATCACCCGGTTCCAGCAGCTGGTCAACGACCTGATCGAGCTGGCCCGCAGCGACCGGCCGGCGCAGCGGGAGGAGGTCGACGTGGCGGCGCTGGCCCGGGACGTGTGCCGGGGACGGGGCCTGCCCGGGGCGCTGGTGGAGGCCGGGCCGCCCGCGCCGGGACACTGGTCGGTCGACCCCCGGCGGGTGGAGCAGTTGCTGGTCAACCTGCTGGACAACGCGGTCCGCTACGGCGGCGGCCCGGTCGCGGTGCGGCTGTGGCTCTCCGACGGGACGGGGGTGGTGGAGGTCGACGACGCCGGCCCGGGGGTGCCGGTGGCCGACCGGGAGGTGGTCTTCGACCGGTTCGTCCGGGGCCGGGCCGCGCACGACCGGGCCGGCGGCGACGGGACCGGCCTGGGCCTGGCGCTGGTCGCCCAGCACGCCGCCGCCCACGGCGGCCGGGCCAGCGTGTCCGACCGGCCGGGCGGCGGCGCCCGGTTCCGGGTGGAGCTGCCGGGGAGCCGACCGTGACCCGCCGGCTGGTGGCGGTGCTGGTGGCGGTGCTGCTGCTCGCCGGCTGCGGGGTGCCGGCCGACAAACAGCCCCGTTCGGTCGAACCGCCGTTCGGTCCGCCCGCCGCCCCGGCCGCGAGCAGCGCCCCCGGCCGGGTGGAGCAGGCGTTCTGCCTGGTCCGCAGCGGTCAACTGGTGCGTACGGTCCGGCAGGTCGACACGGCCGGCGGGGTGGACGGGCACCTGCGCCGCCTGCTCGCCGGCCCCACCCGGGCCGAACGGGCGGTCGGCTTCGGCACCGCCCTGCCCGGTGCGGTGCACGTGCTCGGCGCCCGGCTGGTCGACGGGCGGGCCCAGGTGGAGGTGGAACCGCCGGGGGAGGAGTCCGGGCGCAGCGACGAGGTGCTCGCCTACGGCCAGATCGTCTGCACCCTGGACAGCCGTCCCGACGTCACCGGGGTGTCGTTCCTGCTGCGCGGCCGGCCGCTGGAGGTGCCCCGCGCCGACGGCTCGCTGTCGGCCGGGCCGCTGACCGCCGCCGACTACCCGGCGCTCACCGGCCCGGACTGACGTCCGCGCCGGGCCCGGGGCACGACCAGCGGGGTGCCCGTCTCCGGGTCCTCGACGATCCGGCAGGGCAGCCCGAACACCTCCTCGACGAGGGCGGCGGTGACCACCTCACGCGGGTCGCCCTGGGCCACCACCCGGCCATCGCGCATGGCGATCAGGTGGGTGGCCCAGCGGGCGGCGTGGTGCAGGTCGTGCAGTACCGCGACCAGGGTACGGCCCTGCTCCTCGTGCAGCCGGGCGCACAGGTCGAGCACCTCGATCTGGTGCGCGACGTCCAGGTAGGTGGTGGGTTCGTCGAGCAGCAGCAGGGAGGTCTGCTGGGCCAGCGCCATCGCGATCCAGACCCGCTGCCGCTGCCCGCCGGAGAGTTCGTCGACGGGTCGTGCGGCCAGCTCGGTGACGCCGGTGGCGGCCATCGACTCGGCCACCACCCGTTCGTCCTCGGTCGACCACTGCCGCAGCAGCCCCTGGTGCGGGTAGCGGCCCCGGGCGACCAGGTCGGCCACGGTGATGCCCTCCGGCGCGACCGACGACTGCGGCAGCAGGCCGAGGGTGCGGGCCACCTCCCGGGACCGCATCGTGTGGATGTCCCGGCCGTCGAGCAGCACGGTGCCGGCGGTGGGCCGCAGCGTCCGCGCCAGGGCCCGCAGCAGGGTGGACTTGCCGCAGGCGTTGGGGCCGATCACCACCGTGAACGACCGGTCGGGCACGGCCACCGTCAGGTCCCGGGCCACCACCCGCCGCTCGTAGGCCAGGGTCATCCCGACCCCGCCGAGTCGACTCGTCACCGCGTCCTCCTCAGATCCGTGCCGCGCGACGGCGCGCGGCGAGCAGCCACACCAGGTAGGTCCCGCCGATCAACCCGGTGACCACCCCGACGGGAAGTTGGTGGCCCTCGATGGTCCGCTGGGCGGCCAGGTCGGCGGCGAGCAGCAGCACCGCACCGGTGCCGGTGGCGGCGGCCAGGTTCGGCCCGGGTGCCCGGGTGAGCCGGCGGGCCAGGTGCGGCGCGACCAGGGCCACGAAGGACACCGGTCCGGCGGCGGCCGCCGCCCCGGCGGCGAGCAGCACCGCCGCGCCGAGCAGCAGTTGCCGCACCAGCGACACCGGCACGCCGAGCGCGGTGGCGGTGTCGTCGCCCAGCTCGATCAGGGACAGCGCGCGGGCGGTGCCGGCGACCACCGGCGTCAGCAGCGCCAGCAGGCCGAGCAGCGGGACGGCCTGCGCCCAGTCCCGCCCGTCGAGGCTGCCGGTGAGCCAGAGCACGGCCCGCGCCGCGTCCATCAGCGGGGCCCGGGTGAGCAGCCACCCGTTGACGCCGGTGAGGATCGCCGTGGTGCCGATGCCGACCAGCACCAGCCGGTAGCCGTGCACGCCGTGCCGGCCGGCCACCGTCCACAGCAGCAGGCCGGTGGCGAGCCCGCCGAGCAGGGCCGCGCCGGACAGCAGCAGGGTGCCGCCACCGGCCACCACCACGATCAGCGCGCCGGTCGACGCGCCCTGGGTGACGCCGAGCACGTCGGGGCTGCCCAGCGGGTTGCGGACCAGCGACTGGAGGATCGCGCCGGACAGGGCGAGGGCAGCGCCGACGCCGAGCGCGGTCACCAGCCGGGGCAGCCGCAGTTCGCCGACGATGAAGTTCTCGGCGACGGTGCCGCCGCCGGTCAGCGTGCGCAGCACGTCGGCGGTGCTCATCGGATAGTCGCCGCCGCCGATGGCGAGCACCCCGAGGACGACGGTCAGGGCGGCGGCGACCAGACCGACGGTCACGCTCCGGCCGCGCCAGCGTACCGAGCGGGTGCCGATGCGGACCGCCCGTGCCAGCGGCCGGGGCGGTGGGGCGGCAGGACGGGTGCGGCTCACCGGCGGGCCACCAGACGCAGGAACAGCGGGCCGCCGAGTACGGCGGTGACCAGGCCGACCTGGAGTTCCCCGGGTCGGCCGAGGACCCGGCCGAGCACGTCGGCGCCGAGCAGCAGCACCGGGGCGAGCACCGCCGCGTACGGCAGCAGCCAGCGCAGGTCCGGGCCGGTCAGCGCGCGTACCAGGTGGGGGACGAGCAGGCCGACGAAGACGATCGGGCCGCAGGCGGCGGTGGCCGCGCCGCAGAGCAGGGTGACCGCGGTGACCGTGCCGGCCCGGACCAGGGCGGGGCTGGCGCCCAGCGCGCGGGCCGCGTCGTCGCCGAGGGCCAGGGCGTTGAGCGGGCGGGCCCCGGCCAGCCCGACCAGCAGCCCGGCCAGGATGAACGGGGCCACCGTGGCGACTGTGGTGAAGTCGGCGGTGGCCAGCGAACCGACCGTCCAGAACCGCAACCGGTCCAGCGAGGCCGCGTCGAGCAGCATCACCGCGCTGACGAACGAGTAGAGCACCGCGTTGAGGGCGGCCCCGGCCAACGCGAGCCGTTCCGGGGTGGCCTGTCGGCCGCCGCCGACGGCGTGCACCGCCACCGTGACGACCACCGCTCCGAGCAGGGCGAACCAGATCCAGCCCCGGACCGTGGCGACGCCGAGCAGGGCGGTGGCGGTGGCCACGGCGGCGGACGCGCCGGCGTTGATGCCGAGCAGGCCGGGGTCGGCGAGCGGGTTGCGGGTGAGCGCCTGCATCAGGGCGCCGGCCGTGCCGAGGGCCGCGCCGGCGAGCAGCCCGAGCAGGGTCCGGGGTAGCCGCATCTGCTGCACCACCGCGTGTTCGGGGGAGCCGGGGGAGACCAGCCCGTGCCACACCTCGGCGAGGGTGAGCTGTTTCGCGCCGACGGCGATGCTGAGCACCGTCACGGCGACGAGCAGCAGCAGGCCCGCGCCGAGCCCGGCGGCCCGGACGCCGACGCGCCGTCGGTCCGGTGCCACGCCCGGTGCAGCGGTGGGTGGGGAGAGGGTGGCGGACAGTGTCGGCTCCTGGGGGACGAGAGCGGCGCGCGCCGGGTTGACAGTGATTTAGGTTAGGTTAACCTAACGTGCTGTCGCGGGTCGTCACGGTCCGCACCTGATCGAAAGACGTCGCATGCTGCCTTCCTCGTCCTCCCCCCGCCTCTCCCGCCGGGGGCTGCTCGCCGCCGGTGGCGGCGCGGCCCTGACCGCCCTCCTCGCCGCCTGTGGCGGGGGCGACGACCCGGCCAAGCCCGCCGGGAACGCCCCGGCCGGTCCGTGGAGTTTCACCGACGACCGTCAGCGCAAGGTCGAGGCGGCCACCGCGCCGACCCGGGTGGTCGCCTTCACCGGGGTGGCCGCCGCGCTCGTCGACTTCGGACTCGACTCCGCGCTCGTCGGGGTGTTCGGCGAGACCACCCGCACCGACGGCTCCCGCGAGCCGCAGGCCGGTGACCTCGACGTCGACAAGGTCACCGTGCTGGGCAACGTCTGGGGCGAGTTCAACGTGGAGAAGTACGCCGCGCTGCGCCCCGAACTGCTGGTCACCCACATGTACGACCCGGACGCCCTCTGGTACGTCCCGGACGAGAGCCGGGACAAGATCCTCCAGCTCGCGCCCAGCGTGGCGATCGCCACCGCGCGGACCCCGATGACCCGCCCGATCGAGCGGTACGCCGAACTGGCCCGCTCGCTCGGCGCGGACCTGTCCGCCGCGAAGGTCACCGCGGCCAAGACCCGCTTCGAGGCCGCCGCCGAGCAGGTGCGGGCGGCGGTCAGGGCCAACCCGGGCATCCGGGTGATGGCCTCCTCGGGCAGCCCCGACCTGTTCTACGTCTCCAACCCGAAGGTCAGCACCGACCTGATGTACTTCGCCGAGTTGGGCGTGGACATCGTGGTGCCGACCAAGCTGGAGGCCGGCGACTACTTCGAGGCGCTGAGCTGGGAGAACGCCGGCAAGTTCCCGGCCGACCTGATCCTGCTGGACAACCGATCCACCGCGTTGCAGCCCAAGGACCTCGCGGCCAAGCCCACCTGGGCGCAGCTCCCCGCCGTCAAGGCCAACCAGGTCACCCCGTGGGACGCGGTGCCCCGCTTCTCGTACGCGGGCGCGGCCCCGCTGCTGGAGAACCTGGCCACCGCGATCCGTTCCGCCAAGCGCCTCGGCTGACTGCCGGGTCAGGTCTTCGGCAGCCCACCGGCACGGTCCGGAGGCGGGACGGGGAGAAGACAGGTCGCGTCCCCCTCACCGGCCCGGTGCGCCAGCCGCCGGGGGCGAGGGGGACGGCGATCGACGGTTCAGGCCGCCTCGACGGTTCGCGTGCGCCGCGCGGATCGACCGGGCTGCTCCCGTACGGTGCGGCGGTCGTCGACGTCGCCGGTCGTCACGTCGCCGGCCATGGTCAGCGCCCGGTGGGCGTTGCGCGCGGCGTCGCAGGGCCACTCCTGGTGTTCGCAGAGCAGGTTGTCGCAACGCCCGCCCTGGTCGGGATGGTGCGCGTCGATCACGTCGAGGGCCATCCGCCACAGGAGCGGATCGGTCACCCCGGCGGGAACGGCGGCTCGGGTATGTCGCTGCGGGCGGTCGGTGTCGGACACGGTCTCCCCCTTTGTCGGTACCGAAGAAGAGTCTCCACCCCGCGCGCAAGCGAAACCAACCGCCCCGGGTGCGGATGACCACCGCCACGCTGCGGAACTGTCCGACGGCGTGACCGTTCGTGCCCCCATTCCGGGTAAATCCGTGTGCCGCGTTCGCGGGAAAAGACGATGGTTGCGGGCGGGCCGACCGGGGGAGGATGCGGGCATGCTGTTGATCGTCCCCGCCGACCCGCTGCGTCCCCGTCGACCGGACCCGCACTTCGCGCCGGAGGCGCAGGCCGCCCGGGAGGCCGGGCACCCGGTCGCCGTCGTCGACCACGACGCCCTCGCGTCGGGGCGGGACGTCACCCGGGCGGTCGCCGGGGTGCCCGCCGCAGGCGACGCGGTCTACCGGGGCTGGATGCTCTCCACCGCCCGGTACGCGGGCTTCGCCGAGGCGCTGCGCGCCCGGCAGGTCACCCTGCGCACCGACGCCGACCGGTACCGCCGCGCCCACGAACTGCCCGGGTGGTACGCCACGGCGGCGGCGCTCACCCCGGAGTCCCGCTGGACGGTGGGCGTCGACCGGGCCGACTTCGACCGCGCCCGTACCGCGCTGGGCAGCGGTCCGGCGGTGCTGCGGGACTGGACCAAATCCGCCAAGCACCACTGGCACGAGGCGTGCTTCGTGCCGGAGCTGACCGACGGCGACGCCGCCTGGCGGGTCGCGACCCGGCTCCGCGCGTTGCGTGACGACGACTTCGCCGGTGGGTTCGTGCTGCGCCGCTTCGAACCCCTCGCCGGCGTCGAGATCCGCACCTGGTGGGTGGGCGGCCACTGCGTGCTCACCGGCCCGCACCCGGACACCCCGACGGAACTGCCCGACGTGCCGGTGGACCTCGGGCCGCTGGCCGCCGTGGTGACGGCGCTCGACCTGCCCTTCGTCACCGCCGACCTGGCCTGGCGGGCCGACGGCCGGTGGCGGCTGGTGGAGATCGGCGACGGTCAGGTCAGCGACCGACCGTCCACGGTGGCACCGGAGTCGCTGGTCGCCGCCCTCGGCTGAGCCGGGTCGACGCGGGGCGGCCCGATCCGGTGCTGCCGGCGGCCCGCCCAGCCGGTGGTGATCAGCAGCAGGGCGGCGAGGTAGGTGGTCATCACCCACAGCCCGTGGCCGGGCAGCCGGACACCCGTCGCCTCGACCCCGATCAGCAGGTCGGACAGGAGGAACAGCGCGCCACCGGCGGCCACCCGCCGGGACACCCCCCACCCGGCGGCGGCCATCAGGGTCAACGCCAGGCTGTATCCGAGCACCGGCAGCCGCAGGTCACCCAGCCGGCCCCAGAGCAGCGCGTTGCCCGCCACCCACATCGCCAGGTAGCCGGCCACGGCCGGCGCGGGTGGCCGCCGGTGCCGCAGGAACGCGGTCAGGAACGCCACCTGGGTGCCGAGGAAGCACCCCATCCCGAGCAGGAACGCGGTGCTGCCGGGCACCAGCAACGCCACGTCACCGGCGGTCGCGCAGACCAGCCCGGTCGCCACCGGGTCCCACCGCCGGCCTGCGGCGAGCAGCCAGCCGAGCAGCAGCGGGGCGAGCAGCGGCTTGGCCGCCCACTGCACGGCCGGCGCGTCGAGGGCGACCCCGGTCAGCTCGACGGCGGCGGCCAGCCCGAACAACCCGAGCCACCACCGGCCGACCACGCCGGACGCCGGCCGGCCCAGGCCGGCTCGGGTGCTGTTCATCGGGCGGGCTGCCAGCCGGGACGGCCGAGGACGTGCCCGAGCCGGTGCCGCCACGAACCGGCCCGCCGGACGTCGGCCCAGATCGCGGCGTACTCGTGGGTGGCCACCCGCAGCGGGTTGTAGGTGCCGATGTTCGTCGTCAGCCCGTACCGGACCGCGGTGTCCTCGGGGGCGAAACTGCCGAAGAGGCGGTCCCAGACGATCAGGATGCCGCCGTAGTTGCGGTCCAGGTACTCGCGGTTCGCGCCGTGGTGCACCCGGTGGTGCGACGGGGTGTTGAAGACCCACTCCACCGGCTGGGGCAGCCGGTCGATCCGCTCGGTGTGCAGGAAGAACTGGTACAGCAGGCTGACCGACTGCTGGAGGAAGATCATCCAGGGTGGGATGCCGAGCAGCGCCAGCGGCAGCCAGAACGGCAGCGAGGTCATCGGCGTCCAGCTCTGCCGCAGCGCGGTGGAGAGGTTGAAGTGGGTGCTGGAGTGGTGCACCACGTGGCTGGCCCAGAACAGGCGCACCTCGTGGTGGGTGCGGTGGAACCAGTAGTAGGCCAGGTCGTCGGCGACGAACAGCAGCACCCAGGTGCCGACGCTGGTGGGGGAGAGCTGCACCGGGGCGACCGTCCACAGCGCGACGTAGAGGCCGACGGTGAGCATTTTCCACGGGAAGCCGATCAGTTGGCTGCCGGCGCCCATGGTGAGGCTGGTGGTGGTGTCCCGCAGCTCGTAGCCGCGTTCGTCGTCGTCCGGCGCGAACCGGTACGACCACGCCTCGACGGCGATGAGCAGCAGGAACGCCGGTACGGCGTAGAGCACGGCGGGGATCATGCGCGACGTTCCCTTCCGGGGGACGGGCGACGGGGGTGGACGCCCGGGACGGGTCGGCGGGTGGGGTGGTGCGGGTCGACCGGCGGGGGACGCCGGCCGGTCAGCCGGTCGGGCTGGTGAGGGACGCGGTGAGCAGGGTGTGCGCCTCGGTCGCGGCGTCGTCGCCCCGGCCGTCGGCGATCGCGGCGGCCAGCCGGCGGTGCCCGGCGACGTCCAGCAGTTCGGCCGCGCGTCGGGACGGCGGCACCTCGCCGACGGCCAGCGCCCCGGCCACCAGGCTGTTGAAGGAGAGCAGGTAGGCGGTGTTGCCGCTGCCGGTGACGATGTGCCGCCACAGCACGATGTTCGCCTCGGCCATCGCGGACAGGTCCGGGGCGAGCGCGGCGAACCGCTCCACGGTGTCGACGACGACCCGGCGTACCGGCCCGGCGGCCCGCACGGCGCACCGTCGGGCCGCGTCGACACCGACGCAGGCGCGCATCTCCAGCATGTCCCGGACCAGGTTCTCCACCGGCAGCACGTCGCCGCACTGGGCGAGGGACAGGGCCAGGTCGAGGCCGGCGTGCACCCGCCAGTCCAGCACCCGCGTGACCCCGCCCTGGCTGACCCGCAGCAGCCCGAGCTGCTGGAGCCGGCGCAACGCCTCCCGTACGGCGTGCCGGTTGACCGCGAACGCGGCGGCGAGTTCGCGTTCCCCGGGCAGCGGGTCACCCGGGGCGTGCCGCCCGCTGACGATGGCGTCGCGGAGCTGGCCGAAGACGTGGTCGGAGACGGAGCTGCGGGGCACCGGGACGAAGGTCACGGCAGCAGTCTGGCGGCTTGCCGGTCAACCCGTCAACTGGTTGGACCAGTCGGGTCGAAAGAAACGGCGGCCGGGTCGGGTGACCCGGCCGCCGTCCCGACGGACCTCACCGGTGACCGTCGCCGGGGTGCCCGGCAGCGGCCGTCCGGACCTCAGGCCCGGCCGCGCTCCCGCCGGTAGCGGCGGATCAGCGCGGCGGTGGAGGAGTCCACGTCGGCCAGGTCCGGCGCGTCCCCGGTCAGCTTCGGGGCGAGCTGGTTGGCCATCACCTTGCCCAGCTCCACCCCCCACTGGTCGAACGGGTTGATGTCCCAGACCGCGCCGCAGGTGAACACGATGTGCTCGTACAGCGCGATGAGCTGGCCCAGCGTCGACGGGGTGAGCTTCGGCGCGATGATCGAGGTGGTCGGGTGGTTGCCCGGCATCACCCGGTGCGGCACCACCGCGGCGGGCGTGCCCTCCGCCTCGACCTGCTCCTTCGTCCGGCCGAAGGCCAGCGCGGCGGTCTGCGCGAAGAAGTTCGACATGAACAGGTCGTGCATCTCGCCCAGGTCGTGGTTGGGCTGGCTGAACGCGATGAAGTCCGCCGGGATCAGCACGGTGCCCTGGTGGATGAGCTGGTAGAAGGCGTGCTGACCGTTGGTGCCCGGCTCACCCCAGAAGATCTCCCCGGTCGGGTGGTCCACCGGCGTGCCGTCCAGGGTCACCGACTTGCCGTTGCTCTCCATGGTGAGCTGTTGCAGGTACGCCGGGAACCGGTGCAGGTACTGCGAGTACGGCAGCACCGCGTGGGTCTGCGCGCCGAGGAAGTCGACGTACCACACGTTGATCAGCCCCAGCAGCGCCGGCAGGTTCCGCTCCACCGGCGCGGTGCGGAAGTGCTCGTCGACGGCGTGGTAGCCGGCCAGCAGCTCGCGGAACCGGTCCGGCCCGACCGCCAGCATCACCGACAGCCCGACCGCCGACGGCAGCGAGTACCGGCCACCCACCCAGTCCCAGAAGCCGAACATGTTCTCCGGGTCGATGCCGAAGTCGGCCACCCGGCCCGCGTTGGTGCTCACCGCCACGAAGTGCCTGGCGATCGCCGCGTCGTCGGCGGCGTCCAGACCCGACAACAGCCAGGTCTTGGCCTGCTCGGCGTTGGCCAGCGTCTCCTGCGTGGAGAAGGTCTTCGACACCACCACGAACAGGGTGGTCGCCGGGTCGAGGTCGTGGGTCTTGTCGTGGATGTCGGTCGGGTCGATGTTGGAGACGAACCGGCAGGCGATCCCCGCGTCCCGGTACGCCTTGAGCGCCTCGTACGCCATCACCGGCCCGAGGTCGGAGCCGCCGATGCCGATGTTGACCACCGTGCTGATCCGCTCGCCGGTGTGCCCGCGCCACTGCCCGGAGCGGACCCGCTCGCTGAACGCGGCCATCCGGTCCAGCACCCGGTGCACGTCGGCGACCACGTCCTGACCGTCCACGGTCAGCGTGGCGTCGCGCGGCAGCCGCAGCGCGGTGTGCAGCACGGCCCGGTCCTCGGTGGAGTTGATGTGCTCCCCGGCGAACATGGCGGCGATCCGGTCGGTCAACCCGACCCGTGCGGCCAGCGCGGTGAGCAGCCCGACCGTCTCGTCGGTGACGAGGTTCTTGCTGTAGTCGACGTGCAGGTCGGCGACCTCGCCGGTGAGCCGCTCACCCCGTTGCCGGTCGGCCGCGAACAGCTCCCGCAGGTGGGCGCCGCGCATCGTCTCGGCGTGCTTGCGCAGCGCCTGCCATTCGTCGGTGGTGGTCACACTCGCAGCCATCGGGTCGATCTTCTCCTTCACGACGGTCGTCGGCGCGTGGTGCCGCCGACGGTTCGCGTCCAGCCTGCCACCCGGGGCGCGGCCACGCGACGCGACCCGGCGCGGCGGGCGGCGCGACGTGCCCCGCGACACGCCAATGCGACAGGTGTACGACACGCCGTCACGGGGAGACGGTTCCTCGTCGCTGACAGTAGGCTCGCCCGTGCCCCGCCCCTTCTCGGCCCGGGAGGAACCATGGCGACGGTGACCGGTCCCCGCCGTGCGGCCGGCGCGGACGAGCCCGCCGAGCCCGGTGCCGCCGACGCCGCCGATGCCGGCCTCGACCTGCCGGAGCTGGCCGACGGCGCCTGGATGCACCACGCCACCGCGTTCGCGCACACCAGCTTCCGCGCGGTGGCCCGTCGGCTGCCCCGGCTGGTGCGCGAGGCCGTCGCGTTGGCCTGGGCCACCAGCCGGCGCGACACCCTCGCCGCGATCGGCCTGAACCTCGCCGCCGGGGTGATGACCACCCTCGGCCTGCTCGCCACCACCGGCGTGCTGCGGGAGTTGTTCGCCGCCGGCCCGACGCCGGACCGGGTCCGGGCGGCCCTGCCCGCGCTGGTGCTGGCCGCGGCGGCGGTGGCCGTCAAGGGCACCCTGACCGTCACCGCCGGCTGGGCTCAGGCCCGGCTCATCCCGCAGATCACCTACGCGGTGGAGCTGCGGCTGTTCGAGACCACCACGGCGGTCGAGCTGGCCGCCTTCGACGACGCCGGCTTCGCCGAGGAGATGGACCGGGTCCGCGACCGGGGCACGGCCGAGGCGGCGTCCATCGTCGACCACACGGTCAACCTGATCACCGGGGTGGTGGGCGTGCTGGCCACCGCCGCCGCGGTGACCGTGATCCAGCCGCTGCTGCTGCCGTGCCTGCTGCTCGCCGCGGTGCCGGAGGCGGTCACCGCGGTGAGGATGGCCCGCCGGCAGTACCTGGACATGCTGGCCCGGATCAACAGGCGTCGCCGGATGTGGATGCTGGCCAACCTGATGGCCAACCGGCACACCGCCGCCGAGGTGCGGGCCTACCAGATGCGCGACTTCCTGCTCACCGAGTTCCGCCGGATGATGAGCGCCGAGACGGCCGCGCTGCTGCGGTTGGCCCGTGCGCAGAGCCGGACCCGGGCCGTCGGGATGTCCGTCGGCGGGATCGCCGCCTTCGCGGTGTACGCCGTGCTCGGTGGGCTGCTGCTCACCGGCCTGGTCGCGCTGGCCGCGGCGGCGACCGCCCTGCTCGCCCTCCAGTCCGCCCGCAGCAGCCTGGCCCTCGCCGTCTTCGCCACCAACAACCTCTACGAGGACGCCCTCTACTACCAGGACTACCGGGACTTCCTCGACCGCGCCGAGGGCCGGCCCGCCACCGGGCCGGGCCGGCCCGCCACCGGTTTCGACACCATCGAGCTGGACCGGGTGAGCCTGTGCTACCCGGACACCGACGCCCCGGCCGTCGACGAGGTCAGCCTCACCGTCCGGCGGGGCGAGGTGGTCGCGCTGGTCGGGGAGAACGGCTCCGGCAAGACCACCCTGGCCAAGCTGATCGCCGGTCTCTACCGGCCCACCGGCGGGGTGATCCGCTGGGACGGCGTCGACGTCGCCGAGCTGGACCCGGCGTCGACCGCCGCCCAGGTGGCGGTGATGACCCAGGAGTGGTGGAAGTTCCCGTTCACCGCCGCCCAGAACATCCGCATCGGCCGGTACGACCGGACCCCGGACGCGACCGGGCCCACCGTCGAGGACGCCGCCCGGTCGGCCGCCGCGCACGACATGATCGCCGGGTTGCCGTTCGGCTACGACACCCTGCTGGCCCGGGAGTTCAAGAACGGCCACGACCTCTCCGGCGGGCAGTGGCAGCGGCTGGTGGCCGCGCGGGGCCTCTACCGGGACGCCCGGCTGCTGATCTGCGACGAGCCGTCGGCGGCCCTCGACGCCCGCGCCGAACACGCGCTGTTCCAGCACCTGCGGCGGCGGCCCGACCGGACGGTCGTACTGATCACCCACCGGCTGGCCAACGTCCGGCACGCCGACCAGATCTTCGTGATGGACCGTGGCCGGCTGGTACAGCAGGGCGACCACGACACGCTGATGGCCGCCGACGGGCCGTACCGGGAACTGTTCGCCCTCCAGGCCAGCGGCTACCTCGCGGCGACCGACTGAGCGGCGGCCGGCGACGCCGCCGGCCACTCCCGCCGGCCACTGTCGCCGGCAGGTCGTCGAAAGGTTTCGAGGCCGGGTCCGGCCCGCTTGCCAGCCGTGCTGCCTGTGCTGTTCGGGGCCCTTCCGACCGTGGGCGCACCATGCGCGGCGACGATCGGGGATCGACGTTCGTTGAACTTTCGGAGATGTTTCGATAGCGTCAGCCGGGTAACCCCTCGACCTCTGCGGTGACGGTCGAGCGACGGCACAGGCTGGCGTGGCCTCCGGGCGACCATGCCGCCTCCCCGGGCCGGTCACCGCACTCGGGCGACAGGTCGGGCGGTGCACCCCCTCACCGTCGTGGAAAGGCGTCTGCCATGAACCATGTCTCCGCCCGCGGCCGCGGGCGTCGGACACCAGCGCGGCTGCGTGCCGCCCTGGTCTCGATCGCCAGCGGCGTGGTCGCCGTCGGCACCACCGTCGCCCTCGCCTCCAGCGCCAGCGCCGGCACCACCCTCGGTGCCGCCGCCGCCGAGACGGGCCGCTACTTCGGCACCGCGGTGGCGGTGAACAAGCTCTCCGACTCCGTCTACGTCGGCATCCTGAACCGCGAGTTCAACATGGTGACCGCCGAGAACGAGATGAAGTGGGACGCCACCGAGCCCAACCAGAACCAGTTCAACTACACCAGCGGCGACCGGCTGGTCAGCCACGCCCAGGCCAACGGGATGCGGGTCCGTGGTCACGCGCTGGCCTGGCACCAGCAGCAGCCGGGCTGGGCGCAGAACATGTCCGGCACCGCCCTGCGCAACGCCATGCTCAACCACGTCACCCAGGTCGCCACCCACTACCGGGGCAAGATCTACGCGTGGGACGTGGTGAACGAGGCGTTCGCCGACGGTGGCAGCGGTGGGCGTCGTGACTCGAACCTGCAGCGCACCGGCAACGACTGGATCGAGGCGGCGTTCCGGGCCGCTCGGGCCGCCGACCCGGGCGCGAAGCTCTGCTACAACGACTACAACACCGACGGGCAGAACGCGAAGAGCAACGGCGTGTACGCCATGGTCCAGGACTTCAAGGCCCGGGGCGTGCCGATCGACTGCGTCGGCTTCCAGTCGCACTTCAACAGCCAGTCCCCGGTGCCGTCGGACTACCAGGCGAACCTCCAGCGCTTCGTCAACCTCGGCGTCGAGGTGCAGATCACCGAGCTGGACATCGAGGGCTCCGGCAGCTCCCAGGCCGACAGCTACTCCCGGGTGGTCAGGGCCTGCCTGGCGATCTCCCGCTGCACCGGCATCACCGTCTGGGGCATCCGGGACACCGACTCCTGGCGGGCCAGCGGCACCCCGCTGCTCTTCGACGGCAACGGCAACAAGAAGGCCGCGTACACCTCCACGCTGAACGCGCTCAACGCCGGCGGCACCACCGTCCCGCCGACCACGCCGCCGCCGACCACCACCCCGCCGCCCACGACGACCCCGCCGCCCACCACGACCCCGCCGCCCACGACCACCCCGCCGCCGACGACGACCCCGCCGGCCGGTGACGGCGACTGCACCGCGTCGGTGTCGTTGAACTCCTGGCCCGGCGGTTTCGTGGCCACCGTCAGGGTCACCGCCGGCCCGGCCGGGCTCAACGGGTGGGTGGTCAACCTGACCCTGCCGTCCGGGGCCACCGTCACCAACGCGTGGAGCGCGCAGACCACCGGCAGCTCCGGTGACGTCAGCTTCCGCAACGTCAGCTACAACAGCACCGTCGGTGCGGGGGCCAGCACCGAGTTCGGTTTCCAGGGCACCGGCAACGGTCCCACCGGCACGGCGACCTGCGCCCGCGCCTGACCGGACACCGACCCCACCCCGGCGCGGCGGCGGCGACCGTCGCGCCGGGGTGGTCCGGCCGCCCGCCGCACCCGGGCGGCCGACACCCCGGTCAGACCGCCGTCACCGGATGCCGGACCACCCCGTCGAAGAGGTACCCGAGGTCGTTGACCCCGGCCCGGTCGGGCTGGCCGCGGCCGGTCACGTCCACCGCGCGGGCCCGCAGCGTCCACCGGCCGGCGGCCGGCGGACACCATCGCGTCGACCACCGCTGCCAGGGACCGCCCCGGTCCGCCCCGACCAGGGTGGCCGGTCGCCACCCGTCGCCCGTGTCGACCTCGACCCGGTCGATCGGGCCGGCCCCGGACCAGGACCGGCCGGTCAGGGTGGTCTCGACGCCGGCGGTCAGCCGGGCGTCCCAGGGCAGCTCGAACGCGCTCTTGACCGACTGCGTGTCGGCCGGCCCACCGTCGGCCGGCTGGCCGGGACCGAACATCCGGTAGAGGCTGGTGTTCCACGGCGAGAACAGCGGGGTGGTGGAGACCTCGATCGCGCCGACCCACTTGATCGAGGAGATGCCGATCCAGCCGGGCACCACCACCCGGACCGGGAAGCCGTGGTCCGCCGGCAGCGGCACCCCGTTCATCTCGTACGCCAGCAGCACGTCGTCGAGGGCCTTGCCGACCGGCAGCGGACGGCGGACCCGGCCGAGGTCGACACCCCCGGTGACGTACGGCGGGTCCAGGCCCTCCGGCATCACGTCCACCGCGTCGGCGGTCAACCCGGCGTGCCGCAGGACGGTGGCCAGGGGCACCCCCCGCCACCGGGCCACCCCGACGCCCCCGAGCCGCCACTGCACCCCGGAGACCGGGGTGTCCTGCTGGCTGGCGAAGAAGTGCCGCCCGTTGCCGGCGCACTCCACCAGGGCGGGCAGTTCGACGGCGGGCAGCGCGCGCAGGGTGGCGTAGTCGAACTCGACCGGGGCGTCGCGGGTCGGCCCGCCGCGCAGGCCGTCGCCGTACAGCCGCAGCCGCCAGGTGCCGGCGTCGATGCGCGGGGTGTGGGTGTGGTTGCGCACGAAGAACCTGTCGTTCGGCACCACGTACCCCTGCCCGGCCATCGCCTCCCAGCGCAGCTCGGCGTTGCCGTCCAGCGGGGTGAGCAGCTCGGGGTCGAGCGGCTTGACGATGCCCGGGTCCACCCCGACCGGCTCGGCGGCGAGCGCGACCGGCTCCCGTCCGTCGGCGGCGGCGAGGGCGCTCATCGCCGTGCCCAGGGCGATCAGCTCGGTGCGGGACACCCCGGGGTCCCGGGCCTGGCCGGCCAGCCACTGCCGGGCCCGGCGGGCGTCGTGGTCTGCCTCGTCGTACGACACAACGGTGGACACCGGGGGCTCCTTCGGCTCGGCGGCGGGTAACTCCTATTGAATCAGTAGGAGTTACCCGCCGGGCAGGACCACTGGTCGACCACGGTCGGGGCCATTCGGTCAGATCGCGGCGGCCAGCGTCACCACCCCCGCCGCGACCAGCACCCCGGCCCACAGCCGGTCCACGTTGAACCAGACCCGGCGTAGCACCCCGACCCCCAGCACCCCGTACACCACCACCGCGACGGTCAGCGCGACGGCCAGCATCGCCACGGTGTGCACCCCGGCCGCGAGCAGTCCGGTGAGCGCGCCGGCCGGTGTCGCCGCCAGGTGCCCGGCGTGACCCCCGGCCGGCGGGTCGGCCAGCAGCACCGGCAGCAGCATCAACCCGGCGCCGTGCGCCGACGACATCAGGAACGACCAGCCGGCGACCTGTGCCGTCGACAGCCGCATCCCGGCCCAGCGGAAGTGCCGCCGCGACAACAGCCGCCACAGCCCGAACCCGACCAGCACCGCCCCGCCGGTCACCGTGAGCGTGGTGCTGGTGGTGACCGAGCGGGTGGCGGTGACCAGCGCGGCGACCACCGCCACCGAGGCCAGGTGACCCGCCGCGACCGGAGGCAGCGCGGCCAGCAGCGCCGCCCGGCGACGCTCCTGCAACCCCCGGGCGACCGCGAACAGCCACCCCATCGCCGGGTTCAGCCCGTGGAACGCGCCGAGCGCCGCCACCGCCAGCAGGGTCCGCCCGGTCACGGGAAGCAGTACGAGTCGGAGCTGGCGTCGCCGCCCTGCAACCGGGTCTGGTGCACCCGCAGCCCCCGGAACTGCTCGCCGTGCGGGAAGAACCGCTCGTCCGGGGTGAGCCCGCCGTGTTCCGGGTCGACGTCCAGCTTGGCCAGCCAGGCGCCCACCCCGTCGGGGTAGAACTGGTCGTCCCAGGAGCCGTAGAGCGAGTTGCTGACGTAGACCCGCCGGCCGTCCCGGCTGACCTCCACCATCTGCGGGCCGCCGGCGAGCGGCTCGTCCGGGGCGGCCGGGTGGGCGGCGCGGGCCACGATGCCGCCGAGCCGCACCGAGCCGACCAGCACCGGGTGGAACGGGTCGCTGACGTCGTACCGGCGCAGCTCGCCGGTGCCCCAGCAGGAGACGTAGAGGAACCTGTCGTCCACCGACAGGTCGATGTCGGTGACCAGCGGGGGCACCGCCCCGAACGGCTTGAGCAGGTCGGGCAGGTCCGCCGGGTCGGCCGGCTCGGCGGGGATGTCGATCACCCTGGTCACCGCCCACCCGGCGTCCGCGCCGTCGCCGTCGCGGTGCCACAACCAGACCGACGCCGACAGGTCCTCGACGCTGATCACCACTCCGACGAAGCCGTAGGACCGGGTCGGGTCGTGCGCGGGGCGCAGCTCCAGCGGCATCTGGTACTGGTCGCCGAGGTCTACCCGCTGCACGTGCCGGCGCTTGGCGAGGTCCCAGAAGTGGATCGCGTGGCCGTACTTCCGCCCCAGCAGCAGCTCGCCGACGATGCCGTCCTCGATCATCGACGGGGTGCCCCACTCGCTGGTGACCAGCACGTCCTGGGTGAGGTGCCACCACACGTCGTACGCCAGGAACTGCGGGCCCCGGTCGGCCTCCCAGGCTCCCCGGACGGCGAAGGTGGTGTGGTCGAGCACGGCGATGCCGCCCGGACCCTCGGCGCCGTCGACGCCGCCGAGCGCCGACAGGTAGATGCCGTCGGGGCCGCAGTGCACGGTGTGCGGGCGGGAGTAGCCGGACTTCTCGGCCAGTTCCTGCGCGCCGACCACCTTCACCAGTTGCGGGGCGCGCGGGTCGGGCCGGGTGTCGAACACGTGGATGCGCGACGACCGCAGCCCCGGCACGATCAGGTAGCGCCGCTCGACGTGCGGGTGCGGCGCGGTCGGGCAGAGCGCGCTGCTGCACGCGTTCCAGCCGAAGTGGTGCAGCTCGTCGCCGGTGTGCGGCAGGTCCGTCCAGCCGACGACCCGGCCGTAGTCGGCGGACTCCG
The DNA here is from genome assembly GCF_002210435.1 of Micromonospora wenchangensis. Classification (GTDB taxonomy): domain Bacteria; phylum Actinomycetota; class Actinomycetes; order Mycobacteriales; family Micromonosporaceae; genus Micromonospora; species Micromonospora wenchangensis. The sequence continues at coordinate 9,392 of NZ_MZMV01000018.1, read as the reverse complement.
GGTCGGTGTCGAGCACGACGATCGCGTCGGGCCGCTGCGCCGTACGGTCGAACGCCGCGACGTAGGCCAGCTTCTCGACGGGCGCGGTGGCCGCCTCGCGGGGGGAGGGGTAGAAACTCGGGTCGGGTGTCCAGCGGGTCATGTCATCTCCGGGGTCAGACGGCGGGTACGCCGAGGCGGTCGAGCAGCCGGCGACGCAACGCGCCGAAGCCGGGCTGGTCGGGGGAGCGGGCGGGCCGCTCGGCGCGGTGGTCGGCGGGGCCGAGGTCGACGGGGATCTCCTCGGCGATGACGCCCCCGTCGAGCAGCAGGATGCGGTCGGCGAGCAGCAGCGCCTCCTCGACGTCGTGGGTGACCAGCAGGGCGGCGAAGCCGTGTTCGGCGCGCAGCCGGCGCAGCAGGGACTGCATCCGCAGCCGGGTCAGCGCGTCGAGCGCCCCGAACGGCTCGTCGAGCAGCAGCAGGTCCGGCTCGCGGACGAGCGCGCGGGCCACCGCGACCCGCTGCGCCTGGCCGCCGGACAGTTCCGCCGGCCAGGCCCGGCGACGGTCGGCCAGGCCGACCTCGGCCAGCGCCCGGTCCACCCGGGCGCGCACGTCGGGACCGGTCAGTCCCAGCGCGACGTTGTCGCCGACCCGTTTCCAGGGCAGCAGCCGGTGCTCCTGGAAGACCACGGCGGCGGTGCCGCGCAACCGGGTCTCGCCGGTGGCGTCGGCGTCCAGGCCGGCGAGGACCCGCAGCAGCGTGCTCTTGCCGGAGCCGCTGCCGCCGAGCAGCGCCACCACCTCACCGGCGGCGATGGTCAGGTCGACCCCGGCGAGCACCGGCCGGCCGTCGAAGGCCCGCCGTACCGCGCGGGCGGTGAGCACCGCCGCCGCGCCGGCTGGGCCGGTCGCCGTACCTGCCGGGCCGGTCTGCCTGACCGGGTCCTCCGCGCCGGTCGTCGCGCCTGCGGGGTCGTCCACCCCGCCGGTCAGGTCGCGCGCAGGCCGCGTCGCCATGTCAGGGTCCTCCTTTCCAGCATCCGCAGGGCGAGGTCGGACAGCAGCCCGAGCAGCGCGTAGATGACCAGGCCGAGCACCACCACGTCGGTCTGGCTGAACTCGCGGGCCTCCATCATCAGGAAACCGACGCCGGTCTGGGCGTTGACCTGCTCGCCGACGACGAGGCTGAGCCAGGCCGCCCCGATCGCCAACCGCAGCCCGAGGAACAGCGACGGCAACGCGCCGGGTAGCACCACGTGCCGCAGCCGCGCGGCCGGCCCCAGGCCACAGGTGCGGGCCGCCTCGACGAGCCGTTCGTCGATGTCCCGGATGCCGGCGTAGGTGTTGAAGTAGATCGGGAAGAACACCCCGAGCGCGACCAGAGTGATCTTCAACGACTCGCCGATCCCCACCCAGATGATCAGCAGCGGGACGAGCCCCAGGTGGGGCAGCATCCGGGCCATCTGCACCGGCGGGTCGACCAGGTCGTCACCGATCCGGAGCAGGCCGGCGGCGGCACCGAGCACCAGCGCCAGCACGCCGCCGAGCAGCAGCCCGATGCCGGCCCGGGTGAGCGAGTCGAGCAGGTGGACGCCGAGGGTGCCGTCGCCGGCCAGCCGTACGCCGGTGGTGAGCACCCGGCTCGGTGCGGGCAGCTTGTCCTCGGCGAGCAGCCCGGCGCGCGCGGCGGCCTCCCACCCGGCGACGAGCAGGACCGGGCTGACCAGTCGCCACCAGCGCCGCCCGGCCCGACGGCGCGGGCCGGCGTCGGGTGGGGCCGGAACGGCGGCCGGTGACGCGGTGACCACCACGGTGGTGCTCACTGGAACACCGCGCTGAACCGGTCGTCCACCCGACCGGCGATGTCGACCGGGCCGGGGACGAGGTCGAGGGTGGTGAAGCCGTCCGCGATGGCCTGGAGTTCGACGCCGACGGCGGGGGTGACCGGGGCCAGCGGGCGGGCGCTGCGGGCCAGCGCCCGGGTGGTGACGTCCAGCGGGATCTTCAGCTCGGGGGCGAGCACGGTGGCGCGTTCGGCCGGGTTGGCGATGCCCCAGTCGGTGACCTTCCGGTACGTGGTGAGGAAGGCGCGGACGTCGTCGGTGCGGTCCCGGACCACCTCGGGGGAGGCCAGCACGTACTCCCGGTTGCTGGCCAGGCCGGTGGCGTCGGCGAGCACCCGCACCCCGGGCTGCTCGGCGAGGGCGAAGTACGGGTCCCAGATGATCCAGGCGTCGACCTGGCCGTTGTCGAACGCCGGCCGTCCCTCGGCCGGCTTGAGGTACCTGACGTTGATGTCCTTGAGCGTCATGTTGTTCGCCGCCAGCAGCCGGACCAGCAGCCAGTGCACGTTGCTGCCCTTGTTCAGCGCCACCGTCCGGCCGCGCAGGTCGGCGAAGGTCTTCAGGCCGCTGCTCTGCTTGACCAGCACCGCCTCGCCCTGCGGGACCGGGGCCGAGGTGCCGATCACCGAGAAGGGGATCCTCGCGGCGGCGGCGAATACCGGGGGTGCCTCGCCGACCTGCCCGATGTCGATCGCGCCGGCCTTGAGCGCCTCGGTCAGGGCCGGGCCGCTCTCGAACAGCGACCACTGCGCGTCGGGGGCGGCGTTGCGGGCCTTGACCAGGCTCAGCCCGCCGAAGCGTTGGTAGCCGATGCGTAGCGGGCCCTTGCCGGCCTGTGCGTCGGCGGCGTCGTCGGCGCAGCCGGTGACCCCGCCGACGGCGACCAGGGACAGGGCGGTGAACAGGGCGGTGGCCAGCCGGCGCAGGCTCCTCGGCGGGGTGGGCATGTCGGCTCCTCGGGAGTGGACGGTGTGCTCGCGACGCCGGAGGTCGGCGGCGGGCAGTAACCTACCAAGCCGATAGGATTTATGGGTAGCCTGTCGTGGTCGTCGTCCCATCCATCAGGAGGACCCCCGATGTCGCTGACCTTCCACTGGTTCCTGCCCACCTACGGCGACAGCCGCGACATCGTCGGCGGCGGCCACGGCGTCGCGGTCGGCACCGCCGGTGGGGCGCGCCCCGCCACCGTCGCCTACCTCGGGCAGATCGCCCGCAGCGCCGAGCAGCTCGGCTTCGTCGGCGCGCTCACCCCGACCGGGGCGTGGTGCGAGGACGCGTGGCTGGCCACCGCCATGCTGGCCGAGGTCACCGAACGGCTGAAGTTCCTGGTCGCGTTCCGCCCCGGGCTGCTCTCACCCACCCTCGCCGCCCAGATGGCCGCCACCTTCCAGCGGCTGACCGGCGGCCGGCTGCTGCTCAACGTGGTCACCGGCGGGGAGTCCGCCGAGCAGCGCGCCTACGGCGACTTCCTCGACAAGGACGCCCGGTACGCCCGCACCGACGAGTTCCTGCACGTCGTGCGGTCACTGTGGCGGGGCGAGACCGTCGACCACGCCGGGGAACACCTGCGCGTCGAGGACGCCCGGCTGGCCCGGCTGCCCGACCCGGTGCCGCCGGTCTACTTCGGCGGCTCGTCCACCGCCGCCGGCCCGGTCGCCGCCCGGCACGCCGACGTCTACCTGACCTGGGGCGAGCCGCCCGCCCAGGTGGCCGGCAAACTCGACCGGATCCGCGCCCTCGCCGCCGACTCCGGCCGGTCGCCGCGGTTCGGCATCCGGCTGCACGTCATCGCCCGGGACACCGCCGAGGCGGCCTGGGCGCAGGCCGGCCGGCTGCTCGACGGCATCGACGAGGCCGACATCCGGGCCGCCCAGGACGGGCTGCGGCGCAGCGAGTCCGAGGGGCAGCGCCGGATGCTGGCCCTGCACGGTGGCAGCCGCGACGGGCTGGAGGTCGCCCCGAACCTCTGGGCCGGGGTGGGTCTGGTCCGGGGCGGGGCCGGCACCGCCCTGGTGGGCAGCCACACCGAGGTCGCCGACCGGATCGCCGAGTACCACGCGCTCGGCATCGACGAGTTCATCCTCTCCGGCCACCCGCACCTGGAGGAGGCGTACTGGTTCGGCGAGGGGGTGCTGCCGATCCTGCGGGCCCGGGGGCTGTGGCGGCACCCGGCCGGTGAGCCGGCCCCCGACCCGACGCCGAGCGTCCCGTTCGCCCCGCAACCCGCCCGGGTCTGACCACGGCGGGCCCGGCACCTGCGGCCGGTCCGCCGGGCGCGGTGGGGTCAGTGCCGGCCGGCGAGGAAGTCGGCCAGCACCCGGGTGTGGGTGGAGAAGGCCAGCTCGACCGGCTCGGTGAGGACCAGCCACTCGGTGGCCTCCTCCGTCAGCGTCGACGGGGGGAGCTGCGCGGCCGGCCGCTCCGGCAGCGCGCCGAAGACCATCATGGTGCCGCCGTGCGGAGCGCCGTGCACCGCGAACAGCCGGGCCCGCTGCGCCTCGTCGACCAGCCCCGTCTCCTCACGCAGCTCCCGCACCAGCGCCTCGGACCACTCCTCGCCGTACTCGACGAAGCCGCCGGGCAGGGCGAGCTGGCCCCGGGCCGGCTCGATGTCCCGGCGTACCACCACCAGGCCGAGCCCGGCGTCGGTCCGCACCGGCAGCAGCGCCACCGCGACCGGCGTCGGGTTGCGCCACACCGTCTGGCCGCAGGCCGCGCAGAGCCGGGGCCAGCCGGCGTCCGGCGGATAGGCCGCCCCGCAGTAGTGACAGTGCGCGTACGGCAGGACGGTCATGCCGCCGCACGTTACCGCCCCCGGGCGACCCCGTTCAGGGCAGGTCCGCCGTCGGCCCGGCGGGCCGCCCGGTGCCGGTCGGCCGGTCGTCGCGCAGGATCTCGCGGGCCTCCATCAGGGCGAAACCGAGCAGGTTGAGCCCACGCCAGCGGGCCGGGTCCTCGGCGCGCGGGTCGTCGGGGGCCAGCCCGACCCCCCACACCCGGTCGACCGGGCTCGCCTCCACCAGCACCCGGTCCCCGGTGCCCAGCAGGTACGCCCGCAGGTCGGCGTGCTGGCCGAACTTGGCCAGGCTGCCGGCCAGCACGACGGCGTACCGCTCGGCCTCCCACACCGCCTGGTCGAACCTGCGGACCTCGCGGCCGACCGCCTTGGCCTGCTGCGGGTGGCCGGCGGCGAGCACCCGCTCCCCGGCCCCGGCGTCGTCGAACAGCAGCGCCTTGCGCCACATCATCCAGTGCTCGGCGGTGGGGAAGTGCCGCCCGTCGACGGTGAACGACGCCGGCCACCACTGGCTCAGGCAGCTGCGGCCCACGCTGCCGTCCCGCTGCGGCCGGTGCCCCCAGAAGCAGAGGTAGCGCACCCGCTGCCCGGCGCGGTGCAGGGCGAGGACGTCTTCGGCGCGGCGCATCGACATGCCGTCCAGTCTGACCGCCGGCACCGACAGCACGCACCCGGGTTTGCGCCGGGCCGGCGACCCGGCGCGACCCGTACCGTCAGGCCGGCGGCGCGCCGGTGTACGCGGCGATGGTGCGGGCGGCGGCGGCCCGGGCGGCCTGCGGTTCGGTGCCGCCGGCGATGTCGGCCTCGGCCCACGCCTCGCCGCTGAGCGTCATGAACCGTCGCCCGTCCGCCGAGCCGATCCACGCGGCGGCCCCGTCGGGGGTGACGCCCCCACCGTCGGCGTCGAGGTGGCTGGCCAGGCCGAGCAGGCCGGAGTCCCAGCCGACGCCGACCGCGCCGGGGCCGTACTCGGTCCACCGGACGTCGTCGACGTGGGCGACGTGCTCCAGGGTGAACCGGGTCCGCTCGTCGCCCTCCGGGGTCAGGCGGACCTCGATCCAGCTGATCTCGTCGCCCATCTCCCAGGTGGCGGCGAAGCCCTTCGGCGGGTCGCAGCGCTGCACCACGCCCCCGGCGTTGCCCTCGAACTGGTAGCGGCCGTGCAGCCGCAGGTCGCCTGAGATCGGCAGGAACCAGCGCGGGATGCGCTCGGCGTTGGTGCAGGCGTCCCAGAGGTCGTCAAGCGTCGTCGGGTACGTCTGGCTGATGGTCAGCACGCGCGCCTCACCCGCTTCGAGGGTGCGGCTGCCCACGGTGCGTCGTACGGCGCTGATCTGCTGGCTGGTCTCGATCATGAGGTGCTCCGGTGCTCGGTCGGGTCGTCCGTCGTGGTGTGCGTCCGCCGTTCGCGCCGACCCCGGGCGATCTCGGTGGCCAGGGCGTCCAGGGCCGGCGTCCAGAACCGGCGGAACCCCTCCAACCACCTGTCGACCTCCCGCAACGGGGCGGGATCGACCGCGTAGAGCCGACGGGCGCCCTGCGGGCGGACCGTGGCGAACCCGTTGTCCCGCAGCACCTTGAGGTGCTGCGAGACGGCGGGCTGGGTGATCCCGAACTCCTCCTGGATCACCGCGCAGACCCCGCCGGCGCTCCGCTCGCCCTGCGCGAGCAGTTCGAGGATGCGCCGGCGCACCGGGTCGCCGAGGACGTCGAAGGCGTGCACGGTCCCCTTTGTATCAGGCATCGCTTATATAAGCAATCAACCAAGTCGAGCGGCGACGGCCGACCGCAGCTCGGGCAGCCGGTCGTGCAGCAGCCCCGGGCACTGGGTGCTGGCGAAGTCCTTGTGGCCGTAGATCTGGCTGGCCGGGATGCCGTACTGCTGGCAGGTGAACGCGCAGAACACCACCAGGCTGTCCCAGAGCGCCTGCGGCGGCTGCACGTCGACGTAGATCCCGTCGTTCTCGATGCCGATGGCCTGGCTGTTCTGCCCCACGCAGTGCGCGCCCTGCACCATCGTCTGGCCGTGCAGCAACGCGTACAGGCTGCCGTGCCGACCCTCGGTGAGCTGGCCGCCCCGGCTGTTGGTGAAGTGCTGCCCGGAGTCGAGCCAGCCGTTGCCGTCCATGTGCAGGTCCTGGATCTCCCGCGAGTTGGCGTACGCGTGGGCCAGGCTGTAGTCGGTCGAGTTCGGGAACGCCGTGTGGTGCACGATGATCTTGTTGGGTCGGCTCGGGACCACGCTCACCGGCGACGACGGAGGCCGGGCCCCCCAGGTGGCACAGTTGGCGATCACCGGCTGGTCGACGCGGCCGAGGGCGGCGGCGGTGGCCGGGGTGCTGCCGGTGGTCGGTGGGGCGGCGACGGCGGCGGGTCCACCGGGCAGGGCCGGCGCGAGCGCCCCGGCGGTGCCGAGCAGGACCGCGCCGCGCAGCACGCTGCGCCGGGACACGGGTACGGACATGGCGGGCTCCTCGGGTGCTCCGGGGGTGGGCGGGGTCAGCACGGGCCGTTGCAGGCCAGCACCCGGAGCCGGTCGAGGGTGCCGTTCCACACGTTCTGGTCGCCCGGGAAGGTGCCCGACGACGCCCACTGCCAGAAGGAGTACGTGGCCCAGCCGGCCGGCAGCGTGCCCACCGTGCCGGCGTACCGGGCGAGCCAGAGCGGGTTGGTGGCGGCGAAGCCGCTGTAGTTGCCGGTGCAGGTGGTCCACCAGTCGGTGGTGGTGTAGATCGTCGCCCAGCGCCCGGTGCGGGCGTAGTACTGGTTGACGAAGGAGGCGATCCAGGTGCGCATCGCGCTCTGGCTCAGCCCGTAGCAGGTCGCGCCGTACGGGTTGTACTCGATGTCGAGCGCGCCGGGCAGCGTCCGGCCGTCCTTCGACCAGCCGCCGCCGTGGTCGACGAAGTAGTTGGCCTGGGTCGCGCCGGTCGTGGTGTCCGGCCGGGCGAAGTGGTACGAACCCCGGATCATCCCGACGTTGTACGACCCGTTGTACTGCTGGGCGAAGTACGGGTTCGTGTAGTACGTGCCCTCGGTGGCCTTCACGTAGGCGAACCGGGCGCCGTTGTTCCAGGCGGCGGACCAGTTGACGTTGCCCTGGTAGCTGGAGACGTCCATGCCGGGCAGGCCGGCCGGGGCGGCGGCGGCCGGGGTGACGACGCCGAGGGTGGCGGCGACCATGGTGGCGGTCGCCAGCAGCGTGCCCGTGAGTGTACGGAGACGGTTCATCTTTCCTCCCTGGGGGAAGCCGCGTGGTTGCGGCGGGAGCGACGAAAGGAACTGTCAGGTATTAGGTCACGACCGGAGATAGTTTTCAATAGATAGAATCAAGATTATCTATCTATGGGTGCCTGTGCCGGTGCCGGTGTCCGGTGTCGTCAGGCGGTGGGACGGGCCAGGACCTCGGCCGCCGCTCGCTCGCCGGCCAGCACCGCGCCCTCCAGGTAACCGGCCCACCGGGTCGCCGTTTCGGTGCCCGCCCAGTGCACCCTCCCCACCGGCCGGCGCAACTCGGGACCGTGGTCCCGCCACGAACCGGGGGTCAGCGCCCCGCAGAAGCAGCCCCGGGTCCACTCGTCGGCCGACCAGTCGTGTTCGACGAGGTCGTCGGGCCCGGCGGCGGCCGGACCGACCAGCTCCACCAGCGCGGCCAGCACCTCGGCCCGTCGCCGCCCCGGGGACAGTCGGCGCAGGTCCCGGGCCTGCCGGCCGTAGCTGAACGCGGTCAGCACTGCGCGGGTCGAACCCGGCGTCGAGTTCTCCACCGTCTCGGTCAACGGCCCGTCGGCCGACGTGGTCACCCCGGACCACCCGTCGGCCCGCCAGAACGGCGTCGGGTAGACCGCGTGCAGTTTCAACGCCGACCCCATCGGCATCCGCTGGGTCAGCGCGTCACGCAGGGCCGGCAGCGCCGGTGCGTACGCGATCCGGCCCGCCAGCGCCGGGGCCACCGCCACCACCACGGCCTCCGCCCGGTACGCCCCCTCGTCGGTGTGCGCCACCACCCCGTGACCGTCCTGGTGGACCGCCCGCACCGGTGCCCCGGACCGTACCGTCCCCGACGGCAGCGCCGCCGCCATCCGCTCCGCCAGCAGGGCCGGCCCACCCACCAGCCGATCCTGCTGGGCGCCCCCGGCCATCCCCAGCAGCGACCCGCTCCCGCCGCCGCTGCGCAGGTAGAACAGCACCTGCAACAGCGACACCTCGTCCGGGTCGACCGCCAGCAACCCGCCGGCGATCAGCCGACCGACGTACCGGGCGGTCACCGGATCGGGTGCAGTGGTGCTCAACCAGCCGCCGAGGGTGAGCCGGTCCCACTCGTCGGCCCGCGCCGCCCGCCACGGCGCCGCCGGGTCCACCCCGGCGGCGAGGTCGTCGAGCAGGTTGACCGTCTGCCGGACCGACTCCGGCGGCGTCTCCCGCAAGCGCCCGTCCCAGCGCACCGCCGGCCGCCCGTGCGCGGCCGACGGGAACGTGGTCAGCCCGTGCTCGGCCACCAGGGCGGCCATCCGGTCCTGGGTCGGGTCGATCCACTGCGCGCCCAGGTCCAGCGCGGTGCCGTCGGCCAACCGCCGGGTCGCCACCCGCCCCCCGACCCGTTCCCGGGCCTCCAGCACCAGCACCCGCGCCCCGCCCCGGCACAACGCCGCCGCCGCGGCGAGCCCGGAGAACCCCGCACCGACCACCACCACCCGCACCCACCGCGCATACCCCGCCCCCGACCCGCTACGCCCAGCCCAGCCCAGCCCAGCCCAGCCCAGCCCA
>NZ_MZMV01000017.1 GCF_002210435.1 Micromonospora wenchangensis | reverse complement strand
CGGTCGCCGGCCGCCCGCCGGTGGCCGGGCCGGTCCCGGTCGTCGGTGCGGGCCGGACCGGTCGGCGGGTCGCCCGGGGTGCCGGCCCGGTCGGGATCGCCGGCGGGCAGCGCGGCCCGCAGCCGGCGTACCTCGGCGCGCCAGCGGGCGGTGGCACCGGGGTCGGTGTCGTCGCGCAGCCGCCGCCACGCGGCGGTGAGGTCGTCGTGCCGCCCGGCCAGGCCGTCCTCGGCGAGCAGGGCGACCAGCTCGGCGGCCCGGTCCCGGCCGATCCGGTCGGCACCGTCGAGCAGGGCCCGGCCCAGCCGGGGGTGGGTGCCGGTGGCGGCGATGGCCCGTCCCCGGGCGGTCACCCGGCCGTCGGCGTCGATCGCGCCGAGGGCGGTCAACGTCTCCCGGGCCACGGTCAGCGCGGCGGGAGGCGGCGCGTCGGGCAGCGCCAGTCCGGCCCCGTCCGGGCTGCCCCAGGCGGCCAGGTCCAGCGCGAAGCCGGTCAGGTCGGCGGTGGCGATCTCCGGCTCGGGCTGCGCGGCGAGCCGGCCGTGGGTCCCCTCCGACCAGCAGCGGTAGACCACCCCGGGGCCCTGCCGGCCGGCCCGGCCGGCCCGCTGCGTCGCGGCGGCCCGGGACACCGGCACGGTGACCAGCGCGCCCAGCCCCCGGGCCAGGTCGGTACGGGCCACCCGGGCCAGGCCGGCGTCGACCACCACCCGGACCCCGGGCACGGTCAGGCTGCTCTCCGCGACCGAGGTGGCGAGCACCACCCGACGGCGGTCGGCGGGGCGTAGCGCGGCGTCCTGCGCGGCGGCGGGCAGCCGCCCGTGCAGCGGCAGGACGGCCACCCGGTCGGCCAGGTCGGCCAGCCGGCGGGTCACCGCCCCGATCTCGCCCGCCCCGGGCAGGAAGACGAGCACGTCGCCGTCCTGCTCGTGCAGGGCCCGCCGGACGGTTGCGGCGACGTGGTCGAGCAGCAGCGGATCGACCCGTCCCGCGCCCGGCGGCGCGACCGGGCGCGGCGGTGGCGTCCAGACCCGGGCGACCGGGTGCAGGGCCGCCTCGGCGCGGACCACCGGGGCCGGCGTGTCGCCGCCGAGCAACGCGGCGAACCGGTCCGCCTCCGGGGTCGCCGACATCGCCACCAGCCACAGCTCGGGCCGCAGCGCCGCCTGGGCCTCCACGGCGAAGGCCAGCGCGAGATCGGCGTCGAGCTGCCGCTCGTGCACCTCGTCGAGCAGCACCGCGTCGACCCCGGGCAGGTCCGGGTCGCGCAGCAGCCGGCGGACCAGCAGGCCGGTGGTGACCACCTCGACCCGGGTGTCCGGCCCGACCCGGCGGTCGCCGCGGACGGCGTAGCCGACCCGCTGGCCGACCCGCTCGCCGAGCAGGTCGGCCATCCGCCGGGCCGCCGCGCGGGCGGCCACCCGGCGGGGCTGGGCGACCAGCACCCGCCCGGCCACCCCGTCGGCCACGGCGAGCGGGGCCAGGGTGGTCTTGCCGGTGCCGGGCGGGGCGACCAGGACCGCGCCACCGGCGTCGGTCAGCGCTCGCAGCAGGGGTGCCAGCGCCGGCCGGACCGGCAGGTCGAGGGGTACGTCACGGAGCACGGCTGCCACTGTGGCACGCCGGGCGTCAGACCCGGCGTACCGCCTCCATGCCGGTGACGAAGGCTGTCCAGGCGTCGGCGGAGAAGACCAGCGCGGGGCCGCACCGGTCCTTGCTGTCGCGCACCGCGATCCGGTCGTCGGTGGAGGCGATCTCCACGCAGTTGCCGTTGCCGCTGCTGCGGCTGCTGGTCCGCCAGTCCATCATGGACAGAGGCAGCGCCTGCATCCCGTACCTTCCGTTCCCCCCAGGGCGTGCCGCGGCGATGCGATCACGCAAAGTGACGAGAAGCCTCCTCCAGGCGGGCCAGGGACCGCTCCGGATCCAGTGCCATCCGGCACAGCTCCTCGTGCACAAGGGTATACCCGCGCACGTGTCCCGCTTCCTCCAGCGCCAGACCCACCGTGAGATTGTCCAGGTAAACCACGGAATTGTCGGCCGCGTCGGCAAACGTGAGGATCACGTAAGGGGTGCTCATCGCGGGATGGCCCCCGGCCGAGAACGGAAGTACGTAGCATGTAACGTTCGGTGACCGGGCGACCCGGGCCATGTGGGTCAACTGTTCCGCCATGACGGCCGGCCCGCCCACCGGGCGCAGCAGCACCGCCTCGTTGAGGACCACCGACAACTCCACCCGGGGGGAGTCCCGGTGCAGCACCTCCTGGCGGCGCAGCCGGGCGGCCACCTTGCGCTCCAGCCCCTCCTCGCCGGCCGTACGACGGAACATCTCCCGGGCGTACGCCTCGGTCTGCAGCAGCCCGGGGACGGACTCCGCCTCGTACGTGCGCAGGCTCTCCGCCTCGGCCTCCAGGCCGACGTAGAACTCGAACCACTCGGGCAGCACGTCGCTGTAGTTCTGCCACCAGCCGCGCTGCTGGGCGCCCCGGGCGATCTCGATCAGCGCCTCGGCATCGACCCCGGTCACCTCGTAGAGGGCCAATGCGGCGCGGACGTCGCGGGGTTTGATGCCGATCTGAGCGTTCTCGATCCGGGACAGGTTGCTCTTGGACATGTCGAGTTGGCGGGCGGCGACGTCCAGTGTCATGCCCGCGCGTTCCCGCAGTTGGCGGAGTTCACGGGCGATGCGGCGGCGGCGAACAGTGGGGCTGACGGTCACCCTCCGAGTCTGTCACGACAAGATCCGCAGGTCGCACGAGCACGGAGTGCAACTATCGAATCTGGGAGTTGCAAAGCTCGAGCTCTGCGGGCATCCTGTCACCCGGCGTGGATCACCTGTGGACAATGCGTGGGAGGCTCGTTTGCTGGTCGCCGACGAGTTCTTTCTGATCGCCCACAACGACAGTCGTGGCAAGGCCAAACTGCACCCGAGCGCCACCGGGCTCGGCCTGGCCGCCGGGTTGCTGGCCGAGCTGATCCTGTTCGGACAGATCACCGTCTCCGGTGGACTGGTCACCGTGATCGACCGGCGTCCCCCGGCCGACGCGCTGGCCCACACCGTGCTCGACCAACTGATCGGTGAGTCGCAGCACCAGGCGGTGCGCACCTGGCTCGCCTTCCTGGCCCAGTCGTCCACCACCTCGGTGGGGGAGCGGCTGGCCCGGGCCGGGGTGCTGCGCCGGCAGGAGAACCGCCGGTTGCTGCGGACCACCGTCAGCTACCTGCCGATCGACCTCAACGCCGCCGCCTGGCCGGCGACCCGGCTGCGGGCCCTGGTCGAACGGCCCGAACAGCCGCTGGTGTCGGACACGACGCTGCTCGGCCTGGTGGCCGCCGCCGGGTTGACCCGCGAGGTGCTGTGGAGCGCCGGACCGCGCGCCCACCACCGACTGTCCACCCTCGTCGGTTCCCTGCCGGCCCCCCTGAAGGAACTCGTCGTGCACACCGAGGCCGCGGTCGGCGCGGCGGTGCTGCGCGGCATCCCCTGATCTCGCCGCGCCACCCCCTTCCCCCCTCCTCTCCCCTCTTCCGGAGCAGCCCCATGCCCCCGAATCCGACAGTCGACCGCCCCAGCAACGTCAGCGACGCCCTGGCCCGTGGCCGCCTCGGCGTGCCGTCGGTCATCTTCTTCGTCCTCTCCGCCGCCGCGCCGCTGACCGTGGTGGCCGGCGTGGTCACCACCGGCTACGCGGTCACCGGCATCACCGGCATGCCGCTGGCCTTCCTCGCCGTGGGCGCTGTCCTGGCGCTCTTCTCCGTGGGTTACGTGGCGATGGCCCGCCGGGTCGAGAACGCCGGCGCGTTCTACGCCTACGTCTCCCGTGGCATCGGCCGCCCGGCCGGCGTGGGCGCGGCCTGGGTCGCGCTCATCGCCTACAACGCGCTCCAGGTCGGTCTCTACGGCGCGATCGGCGCCGCCGCCGCCCCGGTGCTCGGCACCCTGTTCGGCGTCGAACCGCACTGGTCCGTGGTGGCCCTGGTCGCCTGGGCCCTGGTCGCGTTCCTCGGCCTGCTGCGGGTGGACGTCAACGGCCTGGTCCTGGCGGTGCTGCTGATCGCCGAGATCGTGGTGATCGTCGTGTTCGACCTGGGTCAGCTCAGCCACCCGGCGGGCGGCTCGACCAGCTTCGCCGCCCTCGCCCCGGCCAACCTCCTGGTGCCGGGGGCGGGCGCACTGCTGGTGCTGGCCATGACCGGGTTCGTCGGGTTCGAGTCCTCGGTGGTGTTCAGCGAGGAGAGCAAGGACCCGCGGCGGACGGTCCCGCTGGCCACCTACCTCTCGGTGGCGATCATCGCCGGGCTCTACGCGCTCTCCTCCTGGTCGATGACCGTGGCCGTCGGCCCGGAGAACATCTCCGCCGCCGCCGGTGAGCAGAGCATCGAACTGATCTTCAACCTGGCCGCCGCGCACCTCGGCGACACCGCGGTCACCATCGGCCAGGCGCTGTTCATGACCTCGGTGCTGGCCGCGATGATCTCGTTCCACAACACCACCGCCCGGTACGCCTTCGCGCTGGGCCGGGAGCGGGTGCTGCCGGCCGCCTTCGGGCAGACCTCGCCGCGCACCGGCGCACCCCGGATGGCCTCGCTGGCGCAGAGCCTGCTCGGCCTGCTGGTGATCGTGCTGTACGCGGTCAACGGCTGGGACCCGGTGGTGCAGCTGTTCTACTACGCCGGCACCGGCGGCGGCTTCGGCGTGCTGCTGCTGATCGCCACCACCAGCGTCGCCGTGATCGTCTACTTCGCCCGCTCCGACACCTCGGAGTCGCTGTGGAAGCGGGCGATCGCCCCGGCCCTGGCCACCGTCGCGCTGGCCGCCGTGGTGGCGGTGGCGGTGGCGAACTTCGCCACCCTGCTCGGTGTCGCGCCGGATTCGCCGCTGCGCTGGATCATCCCCGGGGTCTACCCGGTGGCCGCGCTGATCGGCCTGCTGTGGGGTCTGGTGCTGCGCGCCAACCGACCCGACGTCTACGCCCGGATCGGGCGGGGCGCGGAGAGCGCGGCCACCTCGCTGTTCGGTCCCCCGGTCGAGCAGCCGGTGCCGGTGGAGTCCCGGCGGTGACCGGGCCGACCATCGGACGGCTCGCCGCCGCCGACACCCGGTGGGTCGCCGAGCGGATCGCCGAGGCGTTCCTGGTGCTCCCGGCGACCCGGTGGCTGGTGCCCGACGAGGCCAAGCGGGAGGCCGTCTTCGCCGACAACTTCGAGATCCTGGTCGACCACGCGATGCGGCACGGGCTGGTCTTCGGCACGGCCGACCGGGACGCGGTGGCGGTCTGGTTCCCGCAGGTCGGTGACGAATCGCCGGCCCCGGTGGACTACGCCGACCGGCTGGCCGCCGCCTGCGGGGAGTGGACCCCCCGGTTCCAGCACCTCGACGAGCTGTTCGCCGCCAACCATCCGCACCCCGACCACCACCACCTGGCGTTGCTCGCCGTCCGGCCGGGGCGGCAGGGGCAGGGGTTGGGCACCGCGCTGCTGCGGCACCACCACGCCTGGCTGGACGCCCACGGGGTGCCCGGTTACCTGGAGGCCAGCAGCGAGGCGGGACGGGACCTCTACGCCCGGCACGGCTACCGGCTGCGGGAGGTCTTCCGGCTGCCCGACGGGACGCCGTTCTACCCGATGTGGCGGGAGCCGGCGGTCGGCTGACCGGACCGGAGCCGACCGCCGGGGGACGCCGGCGTGAACGCCGGTGGACGCGGTACCGGCCCCGACGCGAGTGCGTCGGGGCCGGTACGTCGTCCGGAGTCGGGAAGGCCCGGCCGGCGAACCGCCGGCCGGGCCCCGTGGTCGTGACCGTCACCGGGGACCGGTGACCGCCTCCACCCCCTCAGTAGGTGCCGTCGAGCTGACCGCGCAGCTTGGTCAGGGCCCGGGCGAGCAGCCGGGACACGTGCATCTGCGAGACGCCGATCTGGTCGGCGATCTGCGACTGGGTCAGGTTGCCGTAGAAGCGCAGGGTGAGGATCTTCTGCTCGCGCTCGTCGAGGGTGGCCAGCGCGGGGCCGAGGGCGACCCGCAGCTCGGCCAGCTCGAACTCGTTGTCCTCGCCGCCGAGCATGTCGCCCAGCTCGGTGGCGCGGTCGCCGTCGCCGGTCGGGGTGGACAGCGACACCGCGTTGTACGCGCGGGCGCCTTCCAGGCCCTCCAGGACCTCTTCCTCGGTGAGCTTCAGGTGGGCGGCGATGTCGGCGACCGTCGGCGAGCGGCCGAGGGTCTGCAACAGCGAGCTGTTGGCGTCGGAGATGGCCAGCCGCAGCTCCTGGAGCCGCCGGGGGACCCGGATGTCCCAGGTGCGGTCGCGGAAGTGCCGCTTCAGCTCGCCGATGATGGTCGGGATGGCGTAGCCGGCGAAGTCGACGCCGCGCGACGGGTCGAACTTGTCGATCGCCTTGATCAGGCCGACGGCGGCGGTCTGGGCCAGGTCGTCGGTGGGCTCGCCCCGGC
The DNA here is from genome assembly GCF_002210435.1 of Micromonospora wenchangensis. Classification (GTDB taxonomy): domain Bacteria; phylum Actinomycetota; class Actinomycetes; order Mycobacteriales; family Micromonosporaceae; genus Micromonospora; species Micromonospora wenchangensis. Next base: position 112,925 of record NZ_MZMV01000017.1, on the reverse strand, counting down.
CGCTGTAGCGGTGGGCCAGGTGGTTGGCCAGCGGGAGCCAGGCCTCGATCGCCCGGTCGCGCAGCGCGGCCCGGGACGGGTGGCCGGCGGGCAGCGCGGCCATCGCGTTCAGCAGGTCGGCGGCGCTGTCGGTGAGGGCGCGCGGGTCCAGCTTCTCGGTGGTGGACGGTGTCGCCGCCGGCTTGCTCATGGTGGGCGCGGTCATTGGTGGTCCTCCCTGCACCTCGTCCGCGGTCAAAAAGACGTGACGCTTCGGTTTAGCTTCAGATGGGCCGTTCGGAAGCCACCATAGCCTGATCGGTGAGCGGAAATCTAGCCGAAAGGCTGATGTACTTAAGTGATTTTGAGTTACAAAGCCGCACTATCGGACACGGTACGCGTCGATTGTGATCACAGGCACCGGCCGAACCGCCGGGCCACCCGCAACCCGACACCACGGCGGCGGTGTCGGCTATCCGTCCTTGTCCCGCCGACAGGACCGCCCGTAGCGTCGCGGGAGACCATCCCCGTACGGAGGACCACGTGCTCGACCCCGCGGACCCGCAACTCGTCGTCGACAGCCGTACGCTGCACTTCAGCTGGTTGCCGGCCGACCCGGACGCGGTCGCCGCGTTGGTCCCGCCCGGCCTGTGCCCCCGGCCCGACCGGCAGGTCTTCATGAACCAGTACGTCGTCGAGGACGCCGCCCAGACCTCCGGCCTCGGCGCGTACTCGCTGACCTACGTCGGGGTGGCCCTCGCCGGGGTCGACGCGCCCGACGGGAAGACCCCCGGTGGCTGGTGGACCCACTACGTCACCTCCAGCCCCCGGGTCCGGGACTACGCCGCCGCCCGGGGCGCACCGGCCGTGCTGGGACGCACCACCCTGCGGGTACGGGGCGACGTGCTGGTCGCCGAGACCGAGGTCGGCGGCGTCCCACTGATCCGGACCCGGGCCCGGATCGGCCACACCGGCCACGAGCTGCGCGCCGGCCATCACCGCTACTTCACCAGGCGCGACGGCGAGCTGTTCAGCGGGATCTACCCCTACGTCTCCGAACCGGTCAGCCCGTTCGAGATCGAGTCGGTGGAGTTCCTCGACCCGCGGCATCCGAGCTACGCGCTGCGCCCGGAGAACCCCCTGCTCATCGCCGGCGGCTGCTACGCCCCGCGTACCTCGTTCGCCTACCCGGGCGGGTTGACCCGCCACCCCACGCCGCCCGCGCCGGCCCCCGACCGGCGGGACCTACCAGGTGCCCTTGCGGCGGGCGTGCAGCGGCCGGCCGTCGGGGTCGTAGACCAGCCGGTACGCCGGTAGCGCCCAGAGCCGGGTGTACCAGGGCAGCCGCTCGGGCCGGTGCGGGCGCAGCCGGCCCGGCGGCCGGGGGCCCGAGCGGCCCGAGTCGTGCCACCGCTGGAGGGCGTCCGCCGTGGCGGTGATCGCCGCGACCGCGTCGGCCGGGTCCAGCAGGTCGGCGTCGTCGGCACCGTCCGGGTCGCGGTCCAGGTGCTCCCGCCACAACCGCAGCCGCAGGTCCCGGGCGAACACCCGGGCCCCGTCACCCTGACCCGCCGGGTCGACGGGCACCCGCTCGTCGCGGGTCTCGTCGAGCACCGCGCAGGACAGCTCGCTGTCGTGCGTCCAGGAACGCCTGTTGAAGTTGTCGCTGCCCACGCTCGCCCAGACATCGTCGACCACGCAGATCTTGGCGTGCACGTAGACCGGGTCGCCCGCCCGGTTCTCCACGTCGAAGACGTGCACCCGGTCCGGCGCGGCCCGCTCGCACAGCGACAGCGCCTGCTCCCGGCCCACCGTGTTGGGCGGCAGCGCCAACGCGCCGTCGACGTCCGGGTAGCGGGGGACCACCGCGACCAGGTGCAGGTCGGGATTGTCCCGCAGCGCCTCGGCGAACAGCTCGGCCACCTCGGTCGACCAGAGGTACTGGTCCTCGAGGTAGATCAGCCGGCGGGCCCGGCGTACCGCCTTGGTGTAGCCCCGGGCCACCGTCCGCTCGCCGTCCGGGGCGAACGCGTAGCGGGGACGCACCGCCGGGTAGGTGCGCAGCACCTGGATGTGGTGCGGGCCGCAGGGCGGCGGATCGGCCGGCGGGTCGGGCAGCGGATCGGGGCTCAGGTCGGAGCCGCGCAGCCGGTCCCGCAGGTAGGCCAGCGGGTTCTCCGAGTCCAACGGCATCGGGTCGGTCCACCGCTCACGGAACGTGGTGTCCAGCGCGGCGACCACCGGACCCCGGACGGCGAGCTGCACGTCGTGCCACGGCGGGTGCGGGCCGTACTTCGGTGACATGGCGAGGGCCTGCGGGTCGCCGTGGTGGTCGGCGTCGTCGCGGCGGCTGTGGCACAGGTCGATCCCGCCGGCGAAGGCGACGTCCCGCTCCGGGGCGTCGCGGTGGCGCAGCACCACCAGCTTCTGGTGGTGCGACCCGCCCCGCCGGACGCGCTGGTCGAGCAGCACCTCACCACCGGCGGCGTTGACCGTCTCGCTCAGGTCGCGGTTCTCCGCCTCGCTGTAGGACAACGAGTCGAGGTGGGAGCGCCAGAGCAGCCCCTTGACCAGCACGCCCCGCTGGGCGGCCCGGGCGAAGAGCTGGGCCACCGTCGGGCCGTCCGGGCGCATCCGCTCGTCCGGGTCGCCCCGCCAGTCGGTGAAGAAGAGTTGGTCGCCTGCGCCGAGCGCCTCGACCTCGGTGACCAGGCGGTCGAAGTACGCCGAGCCGTGAATCAACGGCTCGGCGAGGTTTCCGGACGTCCAGACGGGTATCCCGGAGACCGGGTTGGCGCGTTCCTCAGCGGTCAGGAACCAGTCCTCGATCGCCACGTTCCAGCCTCCCGAGGTCGACGACGTCCTCACGGTAGGACCCCCGCCGTCGGTACGCACTCCGGGTCTCCCGGAACCCGCCCGGACGGTGGCCTACCGCACCCCGCGAAGCCGTGAACGCCGAGGAGGCCAGGCCATGCCCGCCGAGACGACGAACCCCGCGACCGAGGACCGTACGGATGCGGTCGAGAGCGAACGCGGCGCGATCCTGGCGGTGCTGCTCATGGTGATCCTCGGGGTGGCCGGGATCTTCGCGGTCTCCTGACCGGCGCGGCCCCGCCCTGGGCGTCCGACGGGCGTCCCGGTGGCACCGGGACGCCCGTCGGAGGGCGGTCTCAGGGGCGGTCGCCCTGGCCGCCGGTGTGCGGCAGCCGCTGGGCGGGAACCACGCCCAGCTTGCCGGCCTGGAAGTCCTCGAAGGCCTGCATCAGCTCGGCGCGGGTGTTCATCACGAACGGCCCGTAGTGCGCCACCGGCTCCCGGATGGGCTGTCCGCCCATGATGTAGAGGTCCAGGGCCGGGGTGTTGCCGTCCTGCCTGCCGGCGGCGGTCACCCGCAGCGCGTCGCCCGGACCGTGCACGGCCAACTGGCCGCCCTGGAACGGACGCCGGTCGGTGCCGACCGTGCCGCGACCGGAGAGCGCGTAGACCAGCGCGTTGAAGTCGGCCCGCCAGGGCAGGTCCAGCTCCGCGCCGGGCTCCAGCGTGACGTGCGCGATGGTGATCGGGGTGTGGGTCGACCCCGGCCCCCGGTGCCCGGCGATCTCACCGGCGATGATCCGGATCAGCGCGCCGCCGTCCGGCGTGGTCAGCAGCGCCGACTCCCGGCCACGGATATCCTGGTAGCGCGGCGGCATCATCTTGGCCACCCGGGGCAGGTTGACCCAGAGCTGGAGGCCGTGGAAGAGACCGCCGCTGGCGACCAGGTGCTCCGGCGGGGCCTCGATGTGCAGCAGGCCGCTGCCGGCCGTCATCCACTGGGTGTCGCCGTCGGTGATGGTGCCGCCGCCGCCCTGCGAGTCCTGGTGGTCCATGATCCCGTCGATCATGTAGGTGACCGTCTCGAAGCCCCGGTGCGGGTGCCACGGGGTGCCCTTCGGCTCGCCCGGCGCGTAGTCCACCTCGCCCATTTGGTCGAGGTGGATGAACGGGTCGAGATCCGACATCGGCACCCCGGCGAAGGCGCGGCGGACCGGGAAACCCTCACCCTCGTAGCCGCTGGGGGCGGTGGTCAGCCGGCGGACCGGCCGGTAGCTGGTGGTCTCGTCGAGCCGGGGCAGGCGGGGCAGGACGAGGACGTCGTCGACGGTGATCGCGGGCATCACGGGCTCCTCAGGTGTCGCGGTGGGTGGACGACGCGTCCCGGTCGGCGCGCAGCCGCCGGCCGAGCCGGTCGAAGACCCGGGTCAGGGTGGCGACCTCGACGTCGTCGAGGTCGTCCATCAGGTGCCGCCGGACCGAGGCGAGGTGCCCCGGCGCGGCCTCACGCAGGGCGAGCAGCCCGGCGGCGGTGAGCACCGCCTCGCTGCCCCGACGGTCCCCGGGGCAGGACTGCCGGGCGACCAGACCCCGCCGCTGCATGGTGGAGATCTGGTAGGTGAGCCGGCTGGGGGAGAAGACCAGCCGGGCGGCCAGCTCGCCCATCCGCAGCCGCTGGCCCGGTGCCTCGGAGAGCAGGACCAGCACGTGGTAGTCGGCGAAGCTCAGCCCACCGTCGGCGCGCAGATCGTCCTCCAGCTGGGTGAACAGCCGCTGGCTGGCCTCGATGTAGGCACGCCAGCAGGCCATCCGCTCGCTGTCCAGGCTCTCCGTCATGCCCCGAACAGTAGCACTCTTTCAAATTTAAACAAGCTCTCCCCAATCCGTGTGAGCAGCGAGACAGCTCTCCTTGACGGGTGGAACTTCGGGATTTGAAAGGAAGGGCTGGCCGGTGAGCTGGCAGACTGCCCCGGTGGAACCCGTACAGATCACCGCACCCGGCCTGGTGCTGCGCCCCTGGCGGGCGGCGGACGCGCCGGCCGTACTGGCCGCCCTGGTCGACCCCGACATCGTCAGGTGGAACGGGCAGGGGGTGACCGACCTGGCGCAGGCCGCCGCGTGGATCACCCGACGGGCCGACCGCAGCGACGGCAGCCACGTCTCCGTCGCGGTGACCGACGCCACCGACGGGACGCTGCTCGGCGGGGTCTCCGTGCACCAGATCCGGCACGGCAACGCCGCCGTCGGCTACTGGACCGCCGGCCCCGCGCGTGGACGCGGAGTCGCCGTCGGCGCGCTGCGGGCGCTCACCGGCTGGGCCTTCACCCACCTCGACCTGCACCGGATCGAGCTGTGCCACGCGGTCGACAACCCCGCCTCCTGCCGGGTCGCCACCCGCGCCGGCTACCGCTGGGAGGGCACACTGCGCGAGTCGTACCGCTACGGCGACGGCCACCGCCACGACGAACACCTGCACGCCCGCCTCGCCACCGACGACTGACCCGCCCCCCTCCCGCTCACCCGTCGCCCCCGCTCACCCGTCGCCCCCGCCGCGGGCTGCCTGCCCTGTCCCGGGTGATCAAGAGCTTTGCGTCACCATTGAGCCGGAATGCTGACGCAAACTTCTTGATCACCGCCGCTCGGCGCGGTGTCCCGGTGGAGCGTCCCGTGATCAAGAGCTTTGCGTCACCGTTGAGCCCGATTTCCGCCCCAAACTTCTTGATCACCGCCGCTCGGCGTCGTGTCCCGGCGGTGTCCCCGGTGATCAAGAAGTTTGCGTCATCGTTCAGCCCGATACTGACGCGAACCTCTTGATCACCGGGGACGGCGGTTCGGGGGCTGGTTAGGGTCGACGGGTGGACGACCTCGACGTGCTCGACTGGCGGGAACGCACCGCCGCGCTCTACCTGTCCGACACCGACCTGGCCGGCTTCCAGGCCGCCCGGGACGAGTTGTTCCGCAGCCACCCGGCCAGCCCGCTGCCGGCCGCCGACCGGGCCGGTTTCCCCGGGCTCGGCTGGTTCCCGCCGGACCCGGGGGCGGTGGTCGAGGCCCCGCTACGCCCCGCCTCCGGCACCGAGACCATCGACACCGGCGGCCCGGACGGCGTGGTGAGCTACCGGCGGGTGGCGGTCGCGGAGACGCCGTGGGGGCCGCTGACCGTGTGGTGGATCGAGGCGTACGGCGGGGGACTGTTCGTGCCGGTCCGCGACGGCACCAGCGGCCGGGAGACGTACGGCGGTGGCCGGTACCTCACCGACACGGTCAAGGGGACCTTCGGGCGGGGGCTCACCGTGCTCCCCGGCCACCGGGTGCGCCTCGACGCCAACTACCTCTACAACCCGAGTTGCGCGTACGACGACACCTGGGCCTGCCCGCTGGCACCCCCGGAGAACCGGCTCGCCACACCGATCCGGGCCGGTGAACTGGTCTATCCCCGCCGCGACCGCTGACCCTGCCACGTCCCCGCCCCACCCGCCCCACCCCACCCGCCCCGCCGCTCGGCGAGAGGTGAGGTCAGCGGCCGGCCTGGCATGCCCAGGTCAGGAACCGGTCGGTCGTGTCCACGGGCCTGCCGCCGTCGAGCTGCGTGAGCTGGTCTTCGGCTTCCTCCCTGAGCTTCGACAGCAGGGTCAGCAGGCCCGGCCGGTCGTCGGCGTACGCCACGAGGAGCGCGAGTTTCGCTTCCCCGCAGGGCCACGGGTGGGCGTCGATCCGGCAGAGCCAGGTGGGTGGCAGCGGCGTGTGCCGGCCGGGAAGCAGCTCGGTCACGCCACCACGACCCTTCCCGGGATCGGCCTGCGCGGAGCCGGTCGACGGGGGCCGGGCTCCAGGCGCGTCGCTCCGGCCGGCATCAGGAACAGGGTCCGCCGCCGGACCGCGTCGCCGGCTGCGTCCAGCTCGTAGGCGTCGATCCACAACCAACAGTCGTACGTGTGCCGGTCGGTGAGCACCCGGATGACCCGTACCGCGATCGGACGGATGAACTGCACGCTCGCGGCGCGCGTCAGGTGGAGCACGTCGCCGGGGCGGATCGTGTGCGGCGTCACCGGGCTGGCTCCCGTTCCAGCCGGGAGGCCCGGCGGTGGCAGGGGGTCCGGCGGTGGCAGGGGACGGCGTTCGTCAGCCGGCCGGGGCCCCGCCACGGTAGGACGAACGGCCCGATCGGGCCGGGCACCGACGGGCGTGCCGGTGGTGGGTCGTCAGGCTTGCGGCGCGGCTCGGGCGGCGGTGGGCTGTCGGGCTCCGGCGTGTCCGGCATGGTTCCCCCTTCGTAGCGGTGGATGGAACGGGGGCCGCCTCCTGCCCCTCCACAGGAGACGGCCCCCGCAGCAGACGCGGCCGGCGGATCTCCCCTCCGACCGGCGGCGCCGCTCTGGACTCCACCTTGCCGAGGGTTGTGTAGCAAACACACCGCGTAGCAATATGCAGGCGGACGTCCAGAACGTTCGGCCGCAACGTGGGAGGGAACGGGATGAATCTGGCAGTCAAAGAGGCCATGGCGCAGACCGGGGAGACCGCCGAGAGCCTGGCAGCTCAGGTCGGGGTCGACCCGAAAACCGCAGCCAGGTGGGCACGCCACGGGAGCATCCCGCAGACCCGGCATCGCGCCAAGGTCGCGGCGGTCCTGGGCCGCGACATCCTGGACCTCTGGCCGGATGCGCTTAAGCGTCGTGAACCGGCATGGTTCCGATCCTGGGTCGACATCGAGCGCGAGGCGGTCGCCCTACGGGGATTCGAGCTGGCATGGGTGCCCGGCCTCCTCCAAACGGAGGCGTACGCGCGGGCGACGCTGGGGCTGGCGACAACCACCCCCGAAGAGGTCGACGAACTGGTGACGGCACGGATGCAGCGGCAGGCGATCCTGCACCGGCCGCAGCCTCCGCTCGTCGTCGCGGTGCTCGATGAGGCGGTCCTCCGGCGGCGCGCAGGCCGCGACGGCAAGCTGATGCGCGAGCAGTGCGAACACCTCGCGGCCTGCGCCGAACTGCCGTGCGTGCAGGTGCACGTCGTACCGCTCGACACGCCTATCTACCTGGGCATGGGCGGTCCGTTCGTCCTGGCCGAGCTGCCGGACGGTGCGCGGATGGCGCACCAGGACGGTCCGGCCAGCGCACACGTCACCGACGACGCGGCAGAGATCGCTAGCCTTGAACGTAGGTGGGCCCGCATAGTCGGCGAGGCCCTACCCCGGTCGCAGTCTCTCGACCTCATCAGGAAAGCGGTGGCAGCATGGACCTGACCGGCGCGCGGTGGCGCAAGAGCACGAAGAGCGGGGACAACGGCGGAAATTGCGTCGAGGTCGCCGACAACCTGCCCGGCGTCGTCCTGGTGCGGGACACGAAGGACCGTGCGGGTGGGACGCTGGCGTTCGCGCCGGGTGCGTGGCGGGGGTTCGTGGACTTCGCGAGGGCGTCCCGCTAGCCAGAAATCCCAGTGCCCCCGTCGGCCGGGGCCTTATCCGGTGCGTGGGTGACAGGTGCTCCCGGCGGGTCGTGGTCGGGCCGCCCGCCCCGGTCGGGGGCGACGACGCGACCGCCGCCCCGGCGCGAACCGCCGCCCCGGCGCGAACCGCCGCCCCGGCGCGAACCGCCGCCCCGGCGCTGGGCGCGTCGGGACGGCGGCGGGGTCGGACGGGTCAGCGGGCGGTGGCCCCGGTCGGGGTCAGGTGCATCCGGCCGAGCATCTGCCGCGCCTGGTCGGCCAGGGCGGCGTCGACGGTCACCGCGTACTGGCCGGCGCGTAGCGAACTGGCCGAGGTGAAGTCGCGCTGGCCGCCGGACATGGCGTGCGCCACCGCGCCGAACACGGCACCCCAGATCGCGCCGATCACCAGGCCGACCAGGATCACCGCGAGCCAGTTGCCGACCGTGAAGATGCCGAACAACAGGCCGATGAACAGCCCGAACCACGCGCCGGTGCCGGCACCCAGCAGGGCGGCACGTCCCGTGGTGAGCCGGCCGAGCACCGTCTCCACCAGGGTGAGGTTGGTCCCGACGATCGCGGTGTGCTCCACCGGGAACCGGTTGTCGGCCAGGTAGTCCACCACGCGCTGTGCGGACGGGTAGTCCGGGTACGCGCCGATCGTCACCGTGGGCGGGCCGCCCTGCGGGCCGTGTCCGTCCCCCGGTGGGGTCGCCGGCCGGCCGGCCGGACCGGACGGGAGGTTGTCGCCGCCCGGCATCCCGGGTCGCCAGGTGGCGGTCGGGTTCGCTGCTCTGGTCATGGCCTCCTCCTTCGTCAACGACAGGCGTTCCCGCCGACCCGCCGGGATAACGCCGGCAGCTCTGGTAATCCGGGCCGCACGGCAATCCGGGCCGCCGGGACAACCCCGCCGGGCGAGGAATGCCGGACGAGGAGCCCGGGTAACCCGCCCCGTGGACAGCGGACGGATCAGCGAGCACGGGTTCCTCGCCGACGGGCGCAGCGCCGCGCTGGTGGACCGGCACGGCTCGGTCAACTGGTGGTGCCCGGCCCGGTTCGACAGCCCGTCGGTGTTCGGGCGGCTGCTCGACGACCGGGCCGGGCACTGGTCCATCACGCCGGAGGGCGACGACGTCCGGGTGTCCCGCTCCTATCTGGACGACTCGCTGGTGCTGCGTACCGTCTTCCACACCCGCACCGGCTCGGTGGCGGTCACCGACGCGCTGGCCCTGGAACCCGGGGCGCGGGGTCACGACATCGGCCTGCGCTCGCCCCGGGTGCTCGCCCGGCTGGTCGAGGGGCTCTCCGGCGAGGTGCCGGTACGCGTCGAGTTCGCTCCCCGGTTCGAGTACGGCCGGGTCACCGCGTACCTGACCCACGCCGCCGGGGTGATCGACGCGCGGGCCGGCGCGTGCCGGCTCAGCCTGCGCTCCGACGTGCCGTTGGCCTGCCGGCACGGCGACGCCGTCGGCCGCGCGACCGTCCGGGCCGGGGACACCCTGCGGCTCACCCTCGGGTACGCCCCGACCTACGACGGCGGCGAACCGGCGCTGCCCGACGCCGACCGGGTGGTGGCCGACGCGGTGACCGGCTGGCGTTCCTGGGCCGACCTGCACGACTACCGGGGCCTGTACCGCGACCAGGTACGACTCAGCGCGATGGTGGTGCAGGGCATGACCTACCAGCCCAGTGGCGCGATCGTCGCGGCGGCCACCACCTCGCTGCCGGAACAGGTGGGTGGCGACCGCAACTACGACTACCGCTACGTCTGGGTCCGCGACTTCAGCCTCACCCTCCAGGCGCTGTGGCGGTCGGCCTGCCCCGACGAGGCCGACCGGCAGTTCTCCTGGGTGGCGCGGGCGATGGGCCGCATCGACGACGGCCGGGTGCCGATCATGTACGGCGTCGAGGGGGAGCGGGACCTCACCGAACACTCCCTCGACCACCTGCGCGGCTACGCCGACAGTCGACCGGTGCTGGTCGGCAACGACGCCTGGACCCAGCGGCAGAACGACGTGCTGGGCGAGATCCTCGACGCCGCCTGGCTGATGCGGCACTACCTGGACCCGATGTCACCCGACGTACGGCACCTGCTGCGGGCGCTGGCCGACCAGGCGGTCCGGGCCTGGCACCTGCCGGACTCCGGCATGTGGGAGGCCCGCGACGCCGAACGGCACTACGTGTCGTCGAAGGTGCAGTGCTGGACGGCGCTGGACCGGGCGGTCCGCTTCGGTCCCCGGCTCGGTGACCCGGCCGACGTCGCGCGGTGGACGCGGGCCCGCGACGAGGTCCGCGCGGCGGTGCTGCGGCGGGGGTGGAACGACCGGCTGGGCGCGTACACCGGGGCCTTCGACTCCGACCGGTTGGACGCCTCGGTGCTGCTCATGCCGCTCGTCGGTTTCCTGCCCGCCGCCGAGGCGAGGATGCGCTCCACCATCGACGTGGTGGAGCGGCGGCTGTCCCGGGACGGGCTGCTGCGCCGCTGGGACGGTGACCCGGCCGGCTTCGTGATCTGCTCGTTCTGGCTGGCGAGCTGCCTGGCCCTGGCCGGCGAGCAGGAGCGGGCCACCCGGCTGTTCGAGCAGCTCGCCGGCCGGGTCAACGACCTCGGCCTCTACGCCGAGCAGATCGACCAGGCCACCGGCGAACAGGTGGGCAACTTCCCGCAGGCCTTCTCGCACATCGGCCTGATCAACGCGGCCGGGTTGCTCACCGACATCGCCGAACGACGACGCGACCTCGCCACCGACCGGCCGCACTTCGTGACGACCGGCACCGACGTCGTGGCGACGTCGACGTGAGCCGTGCCGACCGGCACGGACCGACGGAGGGAACACGCTGATGAGCGGACGACTGACCGGCCGCACCGCCCTGATCACCGGCTCGGACTCGGGTATCGGGCAGGCCACCGCGATCGAGTTCGGCCGGGAGGGCGCCGACGTGGTGGTGCACTACCTGCACGACCATGCCGGCGCGAACCACACCCGGGCCGAGATCGAGAAGGCCGGCCGACGGGCGGTGGTGGTGCAGGGCGACATCAGCGTCGAGCACCAGGTCGAGGCGATGTTCGACGAGGCGCTGGCGGCGTTCGGCGCGCTTGACGTGCTGATGAACGACGCCGGGGTGGACGCCTCCGGCATCTCGGTGGCCGACCTGGATACCGCGACCTGGGACCGGTGCATCCGCACCAACCTGTACGGGATGTTCTTCTGCTGCCGGCGGTTCGTCCGGCACCGCCGCGACCAGGGCGGCGGCGGGAAGATCATCAACATCACCTCGATCCACCAGGAGGTCGCCCGGGCCGGCGGGGCGGACTACGACTCCAGCAAGGGCGGCATGCTCGAACTGGCCAAGAGCCTCGCTCTGGAGGTCGCCCCGATGCGGATGAACGTCAACAACATCGGACCCGGGATGGTGCTCACCCCGTTCAACCAGGAGGCCATCGACGACCCGAAGTACCTGGCGGAGCAGGTGCAGAGCATCCCGTGGAAGCGGGCCGCCGAGCCGGCCGAGATCGCCAAACTGGCCGTCTTCCTGGCCAGCGACGACGCCGACTACGTGACCGGGTCGACGTACTTCATGGACGGCGGTCTGATGCAGAATCAGGGCCAGGGCGCCTGAGCCGGCCGGCCGCGCCCGGCCCCCGCCCGGAAGGCCCGCCTGATGCGGCTGCTCATGATCGCCGACACCCACCTGCCCCGGCGCGCCCGGGACCTGCCGGACGAGGTCTGGACGGCGGTGGACGCCGCCGACGTGGTGCTGCACGCCGGGGACTGGGTCGAGGTGGGGCTGCTCGACCGGCTGGCCGACCGGGCCCGTCGGCTGGTCGGCGTGTACGGCAACAACGACGGCCCCGACCTGCGGGCCCGGCTGCCCGAGGTGGCCGAGGTGGAGCTGGCGGGCCTGCGGGTGGCGGTGGTGCACGAGACCGGGCCGAAGACCGGCCGGGAACAGCGCTGCGCGGCCCGGTTCACCGACCACGACCTGCTCGTCTTCGGCCACTCGCACATCCCGTGGGACAGCGTCGCGCCGGGCGGCCTGCGGCTGCTCAACCCGGGCTCACCCACCGACCGGCGGGCCCAGCCGTACGCCACGTACCTGACCGCCGAGGTGGCGGCGGGACAGCTCGACCGGGTCGTGCTGCACCGCCTGCCACCCCGCTGAGGTCACCGGCCCCGGCCGGTCTCCTCCTGCAACTCGTCGATCCGCCGGGACGCCTCCGCCTTGGTCAGGTCGTCCGGCACCTCCTCGCCCGCCTCCCGGGCGAGGGTGTGCAGGTACGACTCCTGGGCGGCGGTGGGCGGCTCGTCCCCGGTCACCCACTCGTCCGGGTCCTTGATCGCCCCACGCGGGTCGGGCAGCTGGTCGTTGTCGGTCATCACGTTCACCTCTCCTCGAACAGCCGTGCCAATACCCCGCCGGCCGCCCGGTCATGCCGGTCGCGGTGCCTACGATCAACAGGTGGACACGGACGTGATCGTGGTGGGTGCCGGCATCGCCGGGGTGGCGTGCGCCGGTGAACTGGCGCGGGCGGGCGTACCGGTGCAGGTCCGGGAACGCGGTCGGGTGGCCGGGGGCCGGATGGCCAGCCGACGCTTCGACGGCCGCCCCGCCGACCTGGGGGCGGCGTACCTCACCGCCGACGACCCGGACTTCGTCGAGGTCGTCCGGCGTTGGCAGGCCGCCGGGCTGGTGCGGGAGTGGACCGACACCTTCGTCGCGTACGGCCCGGACGGCCGGCGGGAGGTGCCCGGACCGGTCCGCTGGGCCGCCCCGCGCGGCCTGCGCTCCCTGGTCGAGGAGCTGGCCCGGGAGTTGCCGGTGACCGTGGACCGGTTCGTGTCGGGCGTCGCGCCGGGCCCGCTGGTGGACGGCCGACCCGCCGCCGCCGTGGCGCTGTGCACCCCGGGACCGCAGGCCGCCCTGCTGCTCGACCCGGCGCTGGCCGGGGCCACCCGGGCCGCCGGCCGGCAGCGGTGGTCGCCGGTGCTCGCGGCGGTGCTGCGCTTCCCCGGCCGGCGGTGGGCCGACTTCCGGGGTGCCTTCGTCAACGACCACCCGGTACTCGCCCTGGTCTGCGACGACGGCGACCGGCGGGGCGACGCCGCCCCGGTGCTGGTCGCCCACACCACGCCGGAGTTCGCCGCCGGGCACCTGACCCAGCCCGGCGCGGCCGGCCCGGCGATCGAGGAAGCCGTGCGGGACCTGCTCGGGCTGCCGGACCCGGCCGAGTTGGTCCACGTGCACCGGTGGACGTACGCCCGGCCGGTCGAACCGGACCCCGACGGCGGGTTCTTCCTCGACGACGACCTGGTCGGGCTGGCCGGGGACGCCTTCGGCAGGCCGCGCGTGCAGAGCGCCTGGCGCTCCGGCCGCGACCTCGGCCGGGAACTGGCCCGCCGGCTCACCTGACCGTGCGGCCGGCCCGGTCCGGTACCCGGTCAGCTCCGGGCGGCGTCCAGGGCCGGTTCGTCGCGCCTGCCCCGCTCCGACGGGTCGGCGGTGCGTTCACCGGCCCGGTCCAGCAACTGCATCACCGGGGTCGCGGCGATCCCGTGCACCACCACCGACACGACCACCACCAGGCCGACCGTCGCCCAGATCAGGTCCGCCTGGGCGAAGTCCGCCTTGGTGGTGGCGTACGCCAGGTAGTAGAACGAGCCGACGCCCCGGATGCCGAACGACGAGATCACCCAGTGCTCGGCGGGCCGACCCGGCGCGCCGCGCAGCGACAACCACCCGACCAGCGGGCGGATGACGAACACCAGGGCCAGCCCGACCGTCGCCGCCTGCCAGGTGAGCGGGGCGAGCAGGCCGGTGATCACCGCGCCCCCGAACAGGAGCAGCAGCAGGACGGTCAGCAGCCGCTCGGTCTGCTCGGCGAAGTCGTGCAGCACGGCGTGGAACTCGTGGGTCCGCTCGGCCGCCCGGATCGCCCGCGCGGCGACGAACACGGCCAGGAAGCCGTACCCGCCGATCACCTCCACCAGCCCGTACGCCAGGAAGGTGGCGGCCAGCGCGAGGAAGCCCTCGGCGTGCCGGGCCAGCCGCAGCTCGCTCGGGGCGCGGAAGAACAGCTTGCCGAGCAGCCAGCCGATCAGCAGGCCGCCGCCGATCCCGACGGCCAGCTTGTAGAGCACGTCGACGGTGAACCACTCGGCGAACCAGCCCGACGGGGCCAGCCCGGCGGTGGCGATCGCGATGGCCGCGTAGACGAACGGGAAGGCCAGGCCGTCGTTGAGGCCGGCCTCGGAGGTCAGCGCGAAGCGCACCTCGTCCTCGGAGTCCTCCGCGTCGGTGGGCTCGCCGACCTGCACGTCGGAGGCGAGCACCGGGTCGGTGGGGGCGAGGGCCGCGCCGAGCAGCAGCGCGGCGGCCGGCACCAGGCCCGCCCACCACCAGCCGAGCAGCGCCACCGCCGCGATGCACAGCGGCATCGCGATCGCCAGCAACCGCCAGGTGGACGACCATTTCCGCCAGCTCAACGGCCTGTCGATCTTGAGGCCGGCACCCATCAACGCCACGATCACGCCGATCTCGGTCAGGTGGGTGGCGACCTGCGGGTACCGCAACGGGTCCGGCGCGGGCAGCCCGATCGGCAGCGCGAAGACCAGCATCCCGAGGCCGAGGAACGCTATCGGCATCGACAGCGGACGGCGCTCCAGCAGGCGGGGGAGCACCCCGGCCAGCAGGGCACCCACGCCCACCAGCGCGAACTCGACATCGACCAGTTCCACCCCGACCGCCTCTCACCCCCGGCCACGAGCGTGGGCGGGGGTGGGACTGTGCCCCGTCGATGGTCGGGCTAAGCCTGGGTGTCCGGCTTGTCCCGGCACGGGCGGTCGATCAGTGGCCGCCGATGGGCCGCCGGCCGGGCCGGACCCGCCGGTGTGGGGCGGTCAGCCGGTGGGCAGGAGGATCTCGAACCAGACCGTCGAGCCCCGTACCGTCGGGTCGGTGCCCCAGGCGTCGGAGAGCTGTTCGATCAGCCCGAGCCCCCGGCCCCGGCTGCTCAGCGTGTCGGTCTGGGCGCGGGTCACCGTGCCCCGGGTGCCCGAGTCGGCCACCGACACCAGTAGCCGCTCCGGGCTCAGGTCGATCTCCACCCGGGCGGCGGTGCCGGCGTGCAGCAACGCGTTGGTGGTCAGCTCGCTGGTGCACAGCACGGCCGCGCCGATCACCGCCTCGGGCACCTGCCACTCGGCCAACTGCGCCGTCATCCAGTGGCGTACCCGGCTGGGCGCGGTCGGCTCGGCCGGCATCTCCATCCCGGCCGACCGGCTCGGCTTGAGCGCGTGCTCGACCGCGAGCACCGCCACGTCGTCCTCGGTGGCGCCGGGGACCGCGCCGGTGGCGACCGCGCACAGCGCCCGGGGGTCACCGCTGGCCGCCCCGGCCACCGCCGCCGCCAACCCGGCCAGGCCGGCGGTGAGGCTCTGCCGCCGCCGCTCGACCACCCCGTCGCTGTAGAGCAGCAGGGTGTCGCCGGGGGCGAAGGGCACGGTCGCGGTGTGCGGCCGGCACCCCAACCCCAGGGGCGCGCCGGTCGGCAGCTCGACGAAAGTGGCGGTGGCGACGCCGTCCGGCCCGGTCCGCCGGATCAGCGGCGGGGGATGACCGGCGCTGGCCAGGGTGATCTCGCCCCGGTCGGCGTCGACCACCCCGAAGGCCACCGTCACGAACAGCTCGTGGGTGCCGGTCTCGGTGCCCAGGCTCGCCACCAGCCGGTCCAGCCCGGCCAGGACGGCGTCCGGGCGGGGATCGGTCAGCGCCAGCGCCCGCAGCGCGGCGCGTACCTGCCCCATCCGGGCCGCCGCCTGCACGTCGTGCCCGGCGACGTCGCCCAGCACCACGCCCAGGTCACCGGAGGGGAGCAGGAACGCGTCGTAGAAGTCGCCTCCGGCGGCGTTGCCGTCGACACCGGCGTCGTAGCGGGCGGCGATGCGCAGCCGGGGCAGCGCGGGCAACTGCTCCGGGAGCATGCTGCGTTGCAGAAGCTGGGCAGTGCCGTGCTGGGTCTCGAACCGGCGGGCACGCTCCGCCGCCTGGCCGACCAGTTCGGCCGAGGCGGCCAGCAGCGCCCGTTCCGCCGCCGTCCAGCCGTGCGGGGTCTGGTAGCCCACGGCGAGGCCGCCGCGGATCACCGACGAGCGCAGCGGCAGCGCGGCCAGCGAGCGGATCTTCTGGTCGTGCCGGTCGACGGCGGTGTCCCGCAGCGGTTGGCCGTCGCCGGCGAAGAAGGGCACCCCGCTGCGCGCGCCGACCACCACCGGCGCGGTGGTGTCCGGTGGGACCGGTCGCCACAGCGGGGGCAGCCGCTCGTCGGCCTCGTCGAGCAGTTCGCCCCGGATCCGGCGGACCAGCCGCCAGGCGGGGCCGTCGTCGACGGCGAAGGAGACCTGGTCGGCGTCGAAGGAGTGCAGCGCGTAGCGCAGCGTCACCCGGGCCACGTCGTCGAGCGTGAGGGTGCCCGACAGCGCCGCGGCGAAGTCGGACAGGCTCTGCAACTGCTGGGTGAGCTGGCTGGTCTGGGCGGCGACGGTGAGCACGCCGACGATCCGCCCGGTGCTGTCGCGGACCGGGGAGTGGCCCCGGGTGAAGACGGTGTGCTCACCGGTGCCCTGCTGGTGGACGGGGAGCACCGACTCCTTCTGGAGGAAGGACTCGCCGTGCCGGTAGGCCCGCTCGATGACCTCGCCGACGCCCGGGGCGTGCCACAGGTCGGCGTAGACCTCGGGGGCGGGCCGACCCATCGCGTCGGGGTGCCGGTCGCCGATCACCTCCGCGTACGCCTGGTTGTAGAGCAGCACGAAGTCGTCGCCGTAGTGCAGCGCCATCGGTACGGGGCAGGACAGGATCACGTCGACCAGGACGCGGATGGTCACGTCCCAACCCTGTTGCGGGCCCAGCGGGGTGTCGGCCCACGGGTGGGCGGGCACGGCCGTCGCCTCCGGTTCGACCCCGGCCGGCCCCGGTGCGGGGGTTGGTGACGTCGGGGCCCGCCCGACCGTGCCTGGCATGTCCGCAGCCTATCCGGAGCCGGCCCGGACGACCCGATCATGCCCGGCGCCTCCACTGACGCCGACCTTCGTGCAGTTCCAGCCTGTTTTCTATAGACATGTCGGGAAAATCGGTGCGGATTCTCCGGCGTGCTGCTGCGGCGGACGGGTAACCGGGCGGCGCAGTCCATTGGACAGGAGGGACATCATGCCGGAAACCCTTGCGGTCAGGCAGGTCGACATCGGTAGCGCCTTGACCGACATGTGGCGGTCGGTGCTGCTGTTCGTGCCGAGAGCCATCGCGTTCATCGTCATCCTCGTGGTGGGCTGGCTCATCGCCCGCGCGGTACTCAAGATCGTGGACGCGGCGCTGGAACGGGTGGGCTTCGACCGGGCGGTCGAACGGGGCGGGATCAGACGCGCGTTGGAACGCACCAGGTACGACGCCAGTGACATCCTGGCCCGCCTGGCGTACTACGCGGTGCTGCTGTTCACCCTGCAGTTCGCGTTCGGGGTGTGGGGCCCCAACGCGATCAGCGACCTCATCCGGGGGGTGGTGGCCTGGCTGCCGCGGGCGTTCATCGCGATCGTCATCGTGGTCGTGGCCGCCGCCATCGCCAACGCCGTGCGGGACCTGGTCTCCGGCGCGCTCGGCGGCCTGTCGTACGGCAAGGTGCTGGCCGACCTGGTGGCGGTCTTCATCCTGGCGCTGGGCGTCATCGCCGCGCTGAACCAGGTCGGCATCGCCACCACGGTCACCACGCCGGTCCTGATCGCGGTGCTCGCCACCGTGGCCGGCATCCTGATCGTCGGCGTCGGCGGTGGTCTGGTCAAGCCGATGCAGTCCCGCTGGGACGGCTGGCTGGACCGGGCGGCCGAGGAGTCGCGGGCGGTCCAGGAGCACCGGCGGGCCCGCGCGGCCGGGCAGGGCGACATGGGCCGGCAGATGGCCGACCGGGGCGGCGAGCGGACGCAGGCCATGCCGCGCGTCGACGAGGCCCGCACGATGGCCGGCGGTCGGGGCACCTACCAGTCCGGCACCGGCGACGAGACCCAGCAGTTCGGCCGTCCGGGCAGCTGAGTCGGCAGTACCACCGGGAAGGGTGTCCGCGCGAGGCGGGCACCCTTCCGGCGTGGATCGGGTCAGGCCGGGTCGAGGTGCCGGGGGTCGAGGGTGCGGGCCAGGGCGCAGACCGCGAGCAGGCGGACCAGCACCCAGTCCGGGGCGGTGAAGTCCGCCGCGCCCTCGGGGAGCAGGCCGTGCGCGCGGGCGGTCTCGCGGACCCCCTCGGCGTAGCCGGACAGGGCGGCCGGGGTCAGCGGCCGACGGTCACCGTCGAGGCTGTCCCGGATCGCCGCGGCGTGCTGGTCGACCAGCGCGAGCAGGCCGGGCCGGGCCGCCGCCGCAGCGAGGCCGGGGGCACCGACCGAGGCGGTGAGCAGGGCCAGGTGGGAGCGCGCCGCGCGCACGGCGGTCCGGGTGGCGACCTGGGGGTACGGCACTCGCATGAGGACCGAGGTTAACCACCCGGTAACCCCTCCGGAGTCGGCCAGCCGGCCGGTCCGGGTTCCCCCGCCGGTCGACCGGCCCTCCACCACCGGGACCGATCCGACCCCCGGCGGGCAGACGGCGCACCGGCCACCGTCGGCGTCCGGGCGGTCAGCAACGGGACGCGGTGCCGGAATCCGCCCCGGCGTCAGGGGGTCAGTGACCCGAGCAGCACGGTGCCGCCGCACGGCACCTGCCCCACGTTGCCGACGGTCAGCACGTACTGCCGTTGCCGGGAGCCGTCCGGGTTGGCCCGCTGCACGTACCGGCTCCGGGTCACCTCCAACTGGCAGGCGGTGCCCCCGGCGGCCCCCGTCGGGGCCAGCCCGGGTAGGTAGACCGCGGTCAGCGGGTTGGCGTTGTTCCAGGTCCAGGTGGCCGAGGCCCCGACGGGCAGGGTCCCGGTCGACCACGACGCCGACGGGTCGGTCTGGGCGAGCTGGAACTGACCGGAACAGGTGACCGTGCCGATGTTGCGGAGCACGAAGTAGAACTTGCGTACCCCGTCCGGTTCCTGCCGGTACCAGCTCCGGGTGATCTCCAACTGGCAGGCGGCCGTCGCGGTCGCCCCGGTCGGCGTCACCCCCAGCAGGTACGACACGGTGGGCGCGATCTGCTCCACCCAGCCGTAGTTGCCGCTGGCCCCGGGCGCGAGCGCGCCTGTCGACCAGTCGTGGGTCGGCGTCAGCCAGGACAGCAGGACGGTGGCCGTGCAGGTGAGCGTGCCGCTGTTACGGACCACGAAGTGGAACCGCCGCTCGCCGCCCGGCTCCCGCGAGTACCAGGTCCGGGTCACCTCGAACTGGCAGGGGGTGGTGTCGCCGGCACCGGTGGGGGACAGCCCCACCTGGTAGGCGGCGTTCAGCGGGTTGGCGTTGTTCCACACCCAGCCCTGGCTGACGCCCGGCGCGAGCGGGCCGGTCGACCACGACGCCTGCGCTGCGGCGCTGCGTACGGCGGCGAGGTCGCGGGCGTCCCGCTCGCCGCCGCCCGGGGCCGCCGACGCCGCCGGGGTCGGGGCGAGCGCCGCCACCAGCGCCAGCAGGCCCAGCAGCCACGTCCACACCGTCGGTCGTCTCGTCACGGTCGGCGCTCCTCGGGGTCGGGGTGCCGGGGTACGGCGACCGGGGCGCGGCGGGTGCCGGGCCCGGTGCCGGTGTGCGGCGGCATGCCGACAAGGTCGCACACCGGTGGCCGCCGTGGCGGGGCCGATATCCGACAGCGCGGGACGACGCCCCGGACGGCCCGGCGTCGCTACAGTCCAGATCCCACCCGGAAGGAATCCCGTCGATGGCTCTGTCCCGTTCCGCCCGCCGGTGGTTCGGCGCGCGACTCGCCGGCACCGTCGCCCTGGCCCTGACCGTCCCGCTCGCCCACCCCGGGGCGGCCGTGGCCGGCACTGCGCTCGGTGACGGCGACGTGCAGATCGCCCGGACCGCGCAGGACTACACCTACCGCACCTACCAACGGCACTGGTCGGTCGTCGCCGTCCAGCCCGCCGCCACCGCCGACTGGGACCTGACCCTGCGCGACGCCGCCGGCAGCACGCTCGCCACCAGCGTCTACGGGCTCGGCCGCACCGACTTCGTGGTGGTCGACTCCACGGCCGGACACCTGCCGTTCGGCGCTTACACGGCCGTGGTCAGCGCGTACACCCCGGGCGTGTACTGGGTGCAGCAGCGCACGGACACCGCCACGATCACCCTGCCGCCGGTGACGCACTCCGGCACCACCGGCGCGTCCGACCCCGACCTGACCTTCTCCAGCCTTGTCGACCACGACGTGGTCACCGTCGCCGACCTCTGGCTGACGGCGGGGGAGTCGTTCTGGGCGCACACCACGACGGCCGCGTCCTCGCTGCTGCTGGCCGAGAGCGACCCGGCCGACCCGACGAGCTTCGTCCAGGGCCGGGCCACCGTGGCGGCCCGTCAGCACACCGAGGTCATCGACGGCTGCACCCGGTACACCGCACAGCGCACCGGCTGGCACGCCCTGATCCAGATCGGCGACCGCGCGCCGAGCACGCACGTCCCGACGCAGGGCACCGGGTACGCCCTGCACCGGATCGACCCGGCCCGCCCGCTGAGCTGCCCGCAGCGGGAGTTTCCCGGCCCCACCCCGTGACGGGGGCCGCCGGGCGGGTCAGTCCGCGGAGGTGGCGTCGGCCGGGCGACGACGGCTGGCGTCGTCGGCGATGATCACGGTGGCCACCATCAGCGCGACGCAGAGGCTGAACAGCCACGAGTCGTCGGAGGAGAACCTGGCGGAGACCGGAGCCTGGACGGCGGCGAGCAGGAAGCCGAGCCAGGCCAGCCGACGCTGACGAGGGGTGAGGAAACCGGAGCCCTGTTGCATCCCGAAAGTCTTGCGCGACCCCTTCGGATTACCGTCAGCCGAACGGTGGATTCTGGACGACCTGTCCGGTTTACTGCCCGTCCGGGCGTTCCAAACCACCGGTTCGGGGGAGGCGACAATCACGTCGACCCGTTCTCGGTGATACGGCAGGATGAGCCTCCGTGTCCGTCGCCCCGCCCCGTACCTCCCTGCTCCTGCTCGCCTACCTCGCGTTCGTCAGCCTCGGCCTGCCCGACGGCCTGCTCGGCGTCGGCTGGCCCTCGATCAGCGCCGAGTTCGGCGTGCCGACCGGCGCGGTCGGGCTGGTGCTCACCGCCGGCACGATCGGATACCTGACCTCCAGTGTGCTGGCCGGATTCACCCTCGCCCGGCTGGGCGTGGGCCGGCTGCTGGCCGGCAGCACCCTGCTGGCCAGCCTCGCGCTGACCGGGTACGCCAACGCACCGGCGCTGACCGTGCTGATCGGCTGTGCGCTGGTGCTCGGCCTGGGCTCCGGGGCGATCGACTCCGGTCTCAACGCGTACGCCGCCGGGGCGTTCGGCCCCCGGCACATGAACTGGATGCACGCCTTCTTCGGCCTCGGCGTGGCCATCGGCCCCCTGGTGATGACCGCCATGCTGAGCACCGGCGCCGGCTGGCGCTGGGGGTACGCGGTCACCGCCGCCGCCCAGCTCGCGCTGGCCACCGCGTTCGCGCTCACCGTCGGCGCGTGGCGGGACCGCACGGCCGGCTCCCCGCCGCCGCACGCCGCGCCGGTCGACCGGACGGTCGGTGCGCGGCCCGACGACAGCGTCGTCGTACCGGCCGGGCACGGTGGGCTGGTCGATGATTCGGCGGTGGCCGGGCACGGTGGGCCGGTCGACGATCCGGCGGCGGCCGGGCACGGTGGGTCGGCGGTGCCGGCGGGGGTGCGGATCGCCGACACGCTCCGGTTGCCCGCCGTCTGGTTCGGCGCGCTCGCCTTCGCCGTCTACGTGGCCATCGAGGTGTCCGCCGGGCTCTACGCGTTCCTGCTGCTCACCGAGGGGCGGGGGGTGTCCGCGGCGGCCGCCGGGGTGGCGGTCTCCGGCTACTGGGGCAGCCTGTTCGTCGGCCGGGTGGTGCAGGGGCTGGTCGCCGAACGGCTCGGCACCGCCCGGGTGCTGCGGGGCAGCCTGCTGGGCATGGCCGTCGGGGCGGTGCTGATCGCGCTGCCGGCCCCGGGCTGGGTCACGGTGGCCGGCCTGGTCGTGCTCGGGTTCGCCGCCGCGCCGGTGTTCCCGCTGCTCACCCTGAGCACCGCGGAACGGGTCGGCCGGCAGCACGCCGACCGGGTGATCGGCGTGCAGATCGGTGCCGCCGGCATCGGGGCGGCCCTCATCCCGGCCGGGCTCGGGGTGCTGCTCGGCGACACGTCGGTGCGGCTGCTCGGCCCGGCGCTGACCGTGCTGGCGGTGGCGCTGCTGGTGGCGCACGCCGCCGCCGCCCGCCAGACCGCCGCGCCGCCCCCCACCCACTGAGCCGCGCCGCCCTTCTCGGGCTCGGCCAGCCAGGGCAATCGTGCTTCTGGGCCGATGATGCGGTGTCGTTCGACCGGGACACCGCATCATCGGACCCCATGCCGCCGACCCCGACCCCGACCCCGACGCGGGCCCCGACGCCGACCGTCACATGGTGTCGGGGCCGGTGCGTCCCGTCGTGGAGGGGCGGTAGGCGCGCTCGGTGTCGGTCATCTCCCGGCGCTCGGCCTGCGGGCCGGCCCCCCGGTCCACCGGCTCGGGGCCGTGCCCGAAGGCGGCCTCCTCGCCCGCGTCGTTGCCGGTCGGGTCGTCGGCCTGCCCGTCAATGGTGGACCTGGCGATCGCCCGGTCCAGCTCCTCCAGCGGCGTCTTCCGCTCGTCCCGCCACACCCTGCCGTCGTTGTCCGTCATACCTCCGCGGTACCCCGACCCGATGATCGCAAACGGTCGGACCGGACGCGGCGACGGCCGCCGGGCAACCGGCGGCCGTCGGGGTCGTGCGTCCGTTTCGGGGGAGGCGGGAATCAGGGCTGCGGCCGGTCGACCGACCCGCGCCACGCCCCGGTCTCCTGACCGCGACGCTCGATGAACTGCTTGAACCGCTCCAGGTCACCTTTCGTCCGCCGGTCGACCACACCCAGCTTGTCGCCGGCCTGCTCGACCACGCCGTGCGGCTCGAAGTCCATCTGCAGGGTCACCCGGGTGTTGCCCTCGTCGAGCCGGTGGAACGTCACCACACCGGCCTGCTGGGTGCCGCCCGTCGACTTCCAGGCCACCCGCTCGTCGGGGAGCTGCTCGGTGATCTCGGCGTCGAACTCGCGCTTGACCCCGGCGATCTCCACCGTCCAGTGGGTCATCGTGTCCGACAGCTGCCGGACCTCCTGCACCCCCTCCATGAAGTGGGGGAACTCCTCGAACTGGGTCCACTGGTCGTAGGCGGTCCGTACCGGTACCGACACGTCCACGTGCTCGATGACGCCGCTCATGCGAAATCCTCCTCTGGCCGCTGGTGCTCGTCCGGATCGTGGGCCGATCCGGTCACCAACGCGTCGTCTCGTTCCGGTGCCCGAGTGCGGCCCACACCTCGGAAATCGTCTGGAAACGGGTGCCCTCCGGCAGGCGCTCCAGGGCGGCCACCAGGTCGTCGGGCGCGTCGTTCTCCCGGGCGTTGGCGACCAGCGTCAGCCGGTCCCCGGGCAGGGCCGTCATCGTGATGAACCGGCCCAGCCGGCTGCGCGCCTCCACGTCCTCCGAGGTCATCCCCTGCGGGGTGCCGGTGCGCAGGTCGCCCGCCGGCGCCGTGGTCGCGCCCGGCTGGTCCTCGCCGGCCGGCTCCGCCTCACGGAACTCCTCGACCCGGGAGCCACCGGCGCCGGACCCCTGGACCAGGCCGCTGACCTCCTGGCTCATCTGGTCGTCGACCCTCGGTGCGTGCTTGCTGCTGCCACGTTCCATGTCTGTTGTGCTACCCGCGCCCGCCCCGGGGAAACACCGACCCGGACGCCGAACCCGACGGGTCACGAACCGGCGGTGGCCTTCGGCGGCAGCACCGGCTCACCCGGGTCGTCCTCGCCCGCCTGCAACCTGCGCCCCCGCTGCAACTCCGCGTTGATCTGCACCCCGAACATCAGCGCCGAGTTCGACAGGTACAGCCACACCAGGAAGGCGATCACCGCGCCCAGGCTGCCGTAGGTGACGTCGTACGAGCCGAAGTTGGCCACGTACAGGCCGAAGCCGAAGGAGACGACGATCCAGGACAGCAGCGCCACCGCCCCGCCCGGGGTGAGCCACCGGAACCGGGGCTGCCGGACGTTGGGGGCGATCCAGAACATCAGCGACAACAGCGTCATCATCACCAGCGCCAACACCGGCCACTTCACGACGCTCCACGTCGTCCGGGCCAGCCCACCGGCACCCACCAGGTCGCCGACCGCGTCGGTCACCGGGCCGCTGACGATCAACCCCAGCGCCACCACCGCGAGCAGCAGCAGCGACACCCCGGCCAACCCGATCTGCAACGGGCGCAGCCGGTAGAACGGGCGGCCCTCCTGCACCCCGTAGACCGCGTTGGAGGCCCGGGTGAACGCGCCGATGAACCCCGACGCCGACCACAACGCGCCCAACAGACCGAAGCTGAGCAGCACCTTCGTCCCGCTCTGCTGGTCGACCACCGTCCGCACCACGGAGACGAAACCCTCGTTGCCGACCACCGAACCGGCCCCGATGTCGCGGGCCAGGTCCAGCACGGTGTCCACCGTCCGCTCGCCGTCGGAAACCAACCCCACCAGGGCCACCACCACGACCGTGGACGGGAACAGGGCGAGCACCCCGTAGTAGGTCAACGCCGCCGCCCAGTCGGCGCAGTTGTCCTCCACGAAACCCCGGCCGCTGCGGACCAGCACCCCGCGCCAGGTCGACCAGCTCAACTGGCGTACCCGGCGGGGCACGCGTACCCCCGGGCCGTCACCGGCTACCGTGGTCGGCTCCGTCGTCGCTGCCATGCTCGGCTCCTCGTCGCCCGACGACCCGGCGGACCCGGCGTCCGGCGCGCGTCTGCGCGGGGCGGTACCCGACGGCGGAAACCGGCAAACCCGACGTCGGTGTTTGCCGGTGCCGGCCCAGGGAACCGTTGGGGTCAGCGAGGAAACCGACACGGAGGAGGACGGGATGCCCGGGCGCGAGGTACTGCCCAGCACGCTGCGACGCTCCCCGGAGAAGGCGCAGCGCACCTGGGAGAAGACGCACGACTCGGCGGTGGAGACCTACGGCGAGGGGGAGCGCGCGCACCGCGCCGCCTTCGCCGCCGTCAAGCACAGCTTCGAGAAGGTCGGCGACCACTGGGAACCGAAGGGCCGCAAGGGGCCCAGCGACCGGCAGGCCGAGGGCGGTGGCCCCGCCCGCCGGGCCCCCACCGCCGGTGGGGTGGACGCCAACGCCACCAAGGACCACCTGATGCAGGTGGCGAAGAAACTGGACGTGCCCGGCCGCAGCCGGATGACCAAGCCGGAACTGGTCAAGGCCATCGAGAAGGCCAACGACCGGGCCACCCGCAAGGCCCGCGGCGACTGACCGGGGGTACGCGCGGAACGCGGGGCCGCCCCGGACCGGGGCGGCCCCGGCTCACCAGTGCCCGCCGGCCGGCGGTTGCAGGTGCACCGCCTTGACCGTGCTGAACTCGTCCAGCAGCTCCGGGCCGTACCCGAAGCCCTGGCCGCTGCCCCGGCGCGGCTGCGCGGCACCACCCGGCGCGCCCCCGAACACCGCGTTGACCTTGACGGTGCCCACCGGCAGCTCCCGGAAGGCCCGCTGGGCGTGGCTCATCGACCCGGTCAGCACCGTCGCCGCCAGCCCGTACGGCGAGTCGGCGGCACACCGCAGCGCCTCGCTGAACGAGTCCACCGTCACCACCGCGGCCACCGGCCCGAACGTCTCCTCCCGGACCACTGTCATCTCGTGCCGGCAGTCGGTGACCACCGTCGCCGGATAGAACGCCCCCGGCCCGTCCGGCAGCACCCCACCGGCGCGCAGCGTCGCCCCCTGCGCCACCGCCGCCGTGACCTGCCCGTGCACCTGGTCGCGGTGTCGCCGGTCGACCAGCGGGCCCAGCTCGGTCGCCGGGTCGCGGCCCGGCCCGACGACCAGCGCCCCGGCCCGCTCCACCAGCGCGTCGACGAAGTCCTCGGCGACGTCGCGGTGCGCGTAGATCCGCTCCACCGCCACGCAGAGCTGCCCGGCGTTGGCGAACGCCCCGAGGGCCGCCTGCTCGGCCGCCCAGCGCGGGTCCACCCCGGCGTCGACCACCAGCGGGTCGCTGCCACCGTTCTCCAGCAGCGCCTTGGCCCCGGTGCGGGCGCAGGCCGCCGCGATCGCCCGGCCGGTCGCGGTGGCCCCGACGTGCGCCACCACGTCCACCGGCTGCGCCGCCAGCGCCGCGCCCACCTCGGCACCCCCGGTCAGCAGGGACAGCACGCCCGCCGGGAACACCCCGTCGAACAGCCGGGCCAGCAGCCACCCGGTGACCGGGGTCCGCTCGCTCGGCTTGTAGAGCACCACGTTGCCGGTGACCAGGGCCGCGCCGAGCAGCCCGCAGGAGACCGCCACCGGGTCGTTCCACGGGGTGATCGCGGCGACCACCCCCCGGGGCTGCGGCAGCATGAAGTCGAGCGCGTCGCCGTCGCCGTGCAGCGTCCGGCCGCCGCGCAGCGGGCCCAGCTCGGCGTACTGGCGCAGGGTGCCGACGCCGGCCGCCACCCCGCCCCGGGCGTCGCCCAGCGGCTTGCCCATCTCCGCAGTCGTCGCGGCGGCCAGCTCCTCGGCCGCCGCCGCCACCGCGTCCGCCGCCCCGTGCAGCAGCGCCGCCCGCCCGGCCGCCGGCGTCGCCGCCCACCCGGCGGCCGCCTCCCGGGCCGCCTCCACCGCCTTGGCGACCTCGTCCGCCGTCGCCACCGGCACGGTGCCGACCGGCCTGCCGTCCGCCGGATCGAGGACGGTCAGCTCACCGCCCGCCCCGCCCGCGCCCCACACCCCACCGATGAGCTGCTCCACCCGGTACATGCGGCGGGATGCCCCGCTCCCGTCGAAGCAAACGCGTTTCGCCCGGTTGCCGGCCGGGTAGCCGGATCCGATGATCTCGCCGGGCACGGACACCGCGGACGCCGTCGTCATCGGCGCCGGACACAACGGCCTGGTGGCCGCGAACCTGCTCGCCGACGCCGGCTGGGACGTCCTGGTGCTGGAGGCGACCGGCGCGCCGGGCGGGGCGGTCCGCTCCGCCGAGGTCACCGCCCCCGGCTACCTCAGCGACCTGTACAGCTCCTTCTACCCCCTCGGGTACGCCTCCCCGGTCCTGGCCGGCCTCGACCTGCCCCGCTACGGGCTGACCTGGACGCACGCCCCCGACGTGCTGGCCCACCTGCTGCCCGACGGGCGCGCCGCGGTGATCAACCGGGACCTGGACACCACCGCCGCCTCGCTGGAGACGTTCGCCCCCGGCGACGGGGACCGCTGGCGGCACGCGTACGCCGACTGGGCGCAGGTGGCCGGGCCGATGCTCGACGCCATCACCTCCCCGTTCCCCCCGGTACGCGGCGGGCTGGGCCTGCTGCGCCAACTACGGGTCGGCGGCGCGCTGCGGCTGGCCCGCCGGCTGGTCCTGCCGGTGCGCAAACTCGGCAGCGAACTGTTCACCGGCGAGGGCGGCCCCGCGCTGCTGGCCGGCTGCGCCCTGCACACCGACCTGTCCCCCGAGGAGGCCGGCTCCGGCGTCTACGGCTGGCTGCTGGCCATGCTCGGCCAGCAGATCGGCTGGCCGGTGCCGGTCGGCGGCGCGCAGCGGATCACCGACGCGCTGGTGGCCCGGCTCACCGAACGGGGCGGCCGGATCAGCTATGGGGCGGAGGTCGACCGGGTGCTGACCGCCCGGGGCCGGGCGGTCGGGGTCCGCACCGTCGACGGACGGCTGTGGCGGGCCCGCCGGGCGGTGCTCGCCGACGTGCCCGCCCCCGCCCTCTACCTGGACCTGGTCGGGGCCGCCCAGCTACCGCCCCGGCTGGTCGAGGACCTGGCCCACTTCCGCTGGGACGGCTCCACCCTGAAGGTCGACTGGGCGCTGTCCGCCCCGCTGCCGTGGACCAATCCGGCGGTGGCCGGCGCCGGCACCGTGCACCTGGGCGCCGACCTCGACGGGCTCACCGGCTACTCCGCCGAACTGGCCCGGGGTGCGATCCCGACGAAGCCGTTCCTGCTGGCCGGGCAGATGACCACCGCCGACCCGACGCACTCACCGGCCGGCACCGAGTCGCTGTGGGCGTACACCCACCTGCCGTTCCGGCGGGACTGGCGGGCCGAGGACGTCGCCCGGCAGGTGCAGCGGATGGAGGACGTGCTGGAGGCCGCCGCACCCGGGTTCCGCAGCCTGGTCGTCGGCCGGCACGTCGCCGGGCCGGCCGAGCTGGAGCAGGGCGACCCGAGCCTGGTCGGCGGGGCGCTGGGCGGTGGCACCGCGGCGGCGTACCAGCAGCTGTTCCTGCGCCCGATCCCCGGCCTGGGCCGGGCCGACACCCCGGTCGACCGGCTCTACCTGGCCAGCGCCTCGGCGCACCCCGGCGGCGGGGTGCACGGCGCGCCCGGCGCGAACGCCGCCCGCGCGGCGCTGGCCCGCGACCGCGCCGTCACCGGTGGCCTGTACGCCGGCATGATCGACGCCGCGCACCGGACGCTCTACCGCTGAACCGTCCACCCACGACCCCGCTGCGGGGTCAGGAGTCCAGGTTGCGGTGCCGGGTGCGCAGCTTGAACGGCATCAGCGCGCTCTCCACCTTGGTCGCGGTGGTCATCTTGGACATGCCGTCGCGCCGCTCCTCGAACCGGATCGGCACCTCCAGGATGGTGTGCCCCAGCTTGGTGGCCAGGTAGTGCATCTCCACCTGGAAGCTGTAACCGTTCGACTGCACCCGGTGCAGGCCGATGTCGCGCAGCGCGTCGGCCCGCCAGATCTTGAAGCCGGCGGTCAGGTCGCGGATGCGCACCCGCAGCAGGGTGTGCACGTAGAGGTTGGCCCAGCCGCTGAGCGCCCGCCGGTAGAGCGGCCACGCCTCGTCGAGCTGCCCGCCCGGCACGTACCGGGAACCGATCACCACCCCCGCCTGGGTGGACAGCAGCGCGCCCAGCATCCCGGGCAGCGCCTCCGGCGGGTGCGACAGGTCGGCGTCCATCTGCGCCACGTACTCCGCGCCGCCGTCGAGGGCTCGGCCGATGCCGTCCACGTACGCCCGGCCCAGGCCCTCCTTGCCGGCCCGGTGCACGACCTGCACCCGGTCCGGGTTCTCGATGGCCAGCTTGTCGGCCACCTCACCGGTGCCGTCGGGCGAGTTGTCGTCGGCGACGAGTACCTTCAGGCCCGGCAGCGGAAGGGCCAGCAGCCGGTCGACCAGCACCGGGAGGTTGCCCGCCTCGTTGTAGGTGGGGACCACGACGGTCAGGCGTGCGTCCCGCCACGGTGACGGCAGCTCCACGGGTTCGATCATCTCGGACATCCTCAGTCGCGGTCGGCATTCCCCCACAGGGTAGCCAAAGCCCGGCGGGACCCCGCCGAGGCTCCCCGCGGCCGCCAGGTCACCGCCCGGCGCGCTCGTCGGCCTTCTGCCGGGTGGCGATGTCGGAGAGCCGGCGCAGCGTCTCCCTGTTGCGCTGGTGCAGCACCAGGTCGTTGAGCTTGTTGCGGACCCAGCGCAACGGGCCGGCGGCGAAGTCCTCGCCGATGCGGACCCGGGTCGCGCCGTCCCCTTGCGGGGTCAGCGTGAACACCACGACCGCCTCCCCGGCCGGCCACAGGCCGGCCCGCAGCACCAGCCGGTGCGGCGGCTCGCAGACCAGCACCGTCGAGGCGTCCTCCAGGGAGAACGGCCACGGGCCGGCCCGGTGGTGCAGTCGGGTGCCGACCCGGGGCCACTGCGCGTCGACGTCACGCACGTGCACCGTGCCGACCACCCAGTCGCTGTACGTCCAACCGTCGGCCAGCACGTCGAAGACCCGCTGCGGGGGTGCATCGATCACTTTCTCCACGACTGCCACCGCTGACCAGTACCCGGGCCCGCCCGGCCTAACCCGCCGCGTTAGCTTCTCCGGGGCGGCGGGTAACGCTGCACCGACGCGGGCGGGTCGACGGCGCGGGCCGGCCCGACGCCGGCAGCGGGCCGGGCGGCGTACCGCCCGGTAGGGCCAGGTTTACTCCCCGGGGCCTCGGGAACCCGCCGCCCGTGCGACGGGACGCGGAGCCGTATCAGCGCAGGTCAGGCCGGGTTGATCCGGTCGCTGACCGGGGCGGCCGCGCACTGTACGACGCGGTGCTGCTCGACCGCGACGGCACCCTGGTCGAGGACGTGCCGTACAACGGCGACCCCGACAAGGTACGGCCGGTGCCCGGCGCACGGGCGGCGCTGGACCGGCTGCGCGCCGCCGGGCTACGGCTCGGCGTGGTCACCAACCAGTCGGGGCTGGCCCGGGGGCTGTTCACCGCCGCCCAGTTGCGGGCGGTCAACGCGCGGGTCGAGGAACTGCTCGGCCCCTTCGACACCTGGCAGTGCTGCCCGCACGACGAGCGGGCCGGCTGCGCCTGCCGCAAACCCGCGCCCGGCATGGTGCACGCCGCCGCGCGGGCGCTCGGCACCACCCCGGACCGGTGCGTGCTGGTCGGGGACATCGCCGCCGACGTGGGCGCCGCCGCCGCGGCCGGTGCCGCCGGGGTGCTCGTGCCCACCCCGACCACCCGGGCCGTCGAGGTGGCCGCCGCCGGGCAGGTCGCCGCCGACCTGCCCGCCGCCGTGGAGCTGATCCTCACCCGGTCGGCCCTGCTCGCCGGGCCACCGCCGCGCCGGGCCGGCACCGTGCTGGTGGTCCGCAGCGACTCCGCCGGGGACGTCCTGGTCACCGGCCCCGCCGTCCGGGCCGTCGCCGCGTACGCGCAGCGGGTCGTGCTGCTCTGCGGCCCCCGGGGCCGCGCGGCCGCCGCCCTGCTGCCCGGCGTCGACGAGATCGTCGAGTGGCCGCTGCCCTGGATCGACGGGGCACCCGACCCGGTCGACCCGGTGGACATCGACCGGCTCACCGACCGGCTGCGTGCCGTCCGCGCCGACGAGGCGGTGGTGTTCACCTCGTTCCACCAGTCGCCGCTGCCGCTGGCGCTGCTGCTGCGGCTGGCCGGCGTGCCGAGGGTCAGCGCGATCAGCGACGACTACCCGGGCTCGCTGCTCGACGTGCGGCACCGGGTCCCCGCCGGGCTGCCGGAGCCGGAGCGGGCGCTGTCGCTGGCCGCCGCCGCCGGTTTCACGCTGCCGCCCGGCGACGATCCGCGACTGCGGGTCCGCGCCGACCGGGTGCCGCCCCCGCCGGCCGGGCTCGGCGGCCCCGGGTACCTGGTGCTGCACCCCGGTTCGGCGGTGCCGAGCCGCGCCGTGCCACCCGAACTGGCGGCCCGGATCGTGCGGACGCTCACCGCCGCCGGTCACCGGGTGGCCGTCACCGGCGGACCCGACGAGACGGAGCTGACCGCCCGGGTGGCCGGCGACACCGGCCTCGACCTGGGCGGCCGTACGGGCCTGGCCGACCTGGCCGGGGTGCTCGCCGACGCCGGCGCGCTGGTGGTCGGCAACACCGGGCCGGCGCACCTGGCCGCCGCGCTGGGCGTGCCGGTGGTCAGCCTGTTCGCCCCCACCGTCCCCTACGGACAGTGGGGGCCCTACCGGGTGCCGACGGTCCGGTTGGGCGACGCCGCCGCGCCCTGCCGGGACACCCGGGCCACGGTCTGCCCGGTGCCCGGCCACCCCTGCCTGTCGGCCGTCGAACCGGGCCGGGTCCTCGACGCGGTACGCCTGCTCGGCGTCCCCGCCGACGTCCCGGCCGGGTCGCCGCCGGTCGAGGGGACGCCGGTGACCGCCGGGCGGGGGAGCCACCGATGAACATCCTGCTCTGGCACGTGCACGGCTCCTGGACCACGTCCTTCGTGCACGGCAGGCACCGCTACCTGGTGCCGGTCACCCCCGACCGGGGCCCGTACGGGCTGGGCCGGGCGCGCACCTACCCGTGGCCGGACAGCGCCGTCGAGGTGACCCCGCAGCAGTTGCGCCACGCCGACGTCGACGTGGTGCTGCTGCAACGCCCCGAGGAGCACGACCTGGCCCGGCAGTGGCTCGGCCGGGCGGTGCCGGCGGTCTACGTCGAGCACAACACCCCGAAGGGCGACGTGCCGAACACCAGGCACCCGATGGCCGACCGGGACGACCTGCTGCTCACCCACGTCACCCACTTCAACGAGCTGTTCTGGGACAACGGGTCCACCCGCACCGCAGTCGTCGAACACGGCGTGGTGCCACCCGCGGTGACCTGGACCGGTGAGCTGGACCGGCTCGCCGTGGTGATCAACGAGCCGGTACGCCGGGGGCGGATCACCGGCACCGACCTGCTCGCCCGGTTCGCCGAGATCGCCCCGCTTGACGTCTTCGGCATGAGGGTGGCCGGGCTCGCCGACCACCTCGGGCTGCCGGCCGACCGGTTGACCAGCCACGACGACGTCCCGCAGCACCTGATGCACGCCGAGTTGGCCCGGCGGCGGGCCTACCTGCACCTGTGCCGGTGGACCTCGCTCGGGTTGAGCCTGATCGAGGCGATGACGATCGGCATGCCGGTGATCGCGCTGGCCACCACCGAGGCCGTGCAGGCGGTGCCTCCCGGGGCGGGGGCGCTGGCCACCCGGGTCGACACGCTGCTGGCCGCCGCCGCCCGGTTCGTCGCCGACCCCGCCGAGGCGCGTCGCGCGGGTGCGCAGGCGCGTACCGCCGCGCTGGGCCGTTACGGCCTGGACCGATTCCTCACCGACTGGGACCGCCTGCTGGAGGAGGAAGTATGCGCATCGCGATGATCTCCGAGCACGCCAGCCCGCTCGCCGTGCTGGGCGGTGAGGACGCCGGTGGGCAGAACACGCATGTCGCGGAACTCTCCGCCGCGCTGGTGGCGGCCGGCCACGACGTCCGGGTCTACACCCGGCGCGACGCCGTCGACCTGCCGGTCGCCGTCCGCGCCCCGGACGGGTACGACGTGGTGCACGTGCCCGCCGGGCCGGCCGAACCGGTCGCCAAGGACGCCCTGCTGCCGCACATGAAGGAGTTCAGCCACTGGCTCACCGGCCGCTGGCGGGGCGGGGACTGGGTGCCCGAGGTGGTGCACGCGCACTTCTGGATGAGCGGGCTGGCGGCGCTGGCCGCCGGCCGGCAGACCGGGGTGCCGGTGGTGCAGACGTACCACGCGTTGGGCACCGTCAAGCGACGTCACCAGGGGGTGCAGGACACCAGCCCGGCCCGGCGGATCGGCTACGAACGGGAACTGGGGTGCGCCGTCGACCGGGTCGTCGCCCAGTGCCGCGACGAGGTCGGGGAACTGGTCCGCCTCGGCGTCCCCCGGTCCCGGATGACCGTCGTGCCGTCCGGGGTGAACCTGGACACCTTCGCCCCGCTCGGCCCGGCCGTCGACCGCGACGCCGACCGGCCCCGGGTGCTCACCGTCGGCCGGCTGGTGGAACGCAAGGGCTTCCAGACGGTGATCCGGGCGATGGCGCTGGTGCCCGACGCCGAGTGCGTGGTCGTCGGCGGGCCGCCCGCCGGGCTGCTGGAGACCGACCCGTACGCCAGGCGGCTGCGGGCGCTCGCCGGCACCTGCGGGGTCGCCGACCGGGTCCGGCTGGTCGGCGCGGTGCCCCGCGAGGAGATGGGCCGCTGGTACCGGTCGGCCGACGTGCTGGTCGCCGCCCCCTGGTACGAGCCGTTCGGGCTGACGCCGCTGGAGGCGATGGCCTGCGGGGTGCCCGTCGTCGGCACGGCGGTCGGCGGCATCCGGGACACCGTGGTCGACGGGGTGACAGGTGACCTGGTGCCGGCCCGGGACCCGCAGGCGCTGGGCGACGCGCTGGCCGGCCTGCTCGGCGACCCGGCCCGCCGCTACGGCTACGCCACCGCCGCGTTGCAGCGGGCCCGCCGCAGCTACTCGTGGGCCACCGCCGCCGACCGGTTGACCGAGGTGTACGCCGAGGTCGCCGCCGTACGCAGGCCGAGCCGGGTGGTCGCCTGATGACGACCTCGACCCGGGCGGCGCGGGCCGGCCTGCTCGACGCGCACCTGACGCTGCTGGCCGAGGCGCTGTTGCCGTACCGTGCGGCGGAGCCGTTGCTGGCCCGCTGGGGCACCGAGTTGGCCGGCATCCTGGTCGGCGGCGGGCGGTTGCTGGTCGCCGGCAACGGGGGCAGCGCCGCCGAGGCCCAGCACCTCACCGCCGAACTGGTCGGCCGGCTGCGCGACGAGCGCCGGCCGCTGTCGGCGATCGCCCTGCACGCCGAGACCTCCGCGTTGACCGCGATCGGCAACGACTACGGCTACGACGAGGTCTTCGCCCGGCAGGTGCGGGCCCATGGCCGTCCCGGTGACGTCCTGCTGCTGATGTCCACCAGCGGGTCCAGCGGCAACCTGCTCGCCGCCGTGGCGGCCGCCCGGGAGGTCGGGCTGCGCTGCTGGGCGTTCACCGGCCCGACGCCGAACCCGCTGGCCGACGCCTGCCACGAGGCGCTGGGCGTCGCCTCGCCGGACAGCCAGGTGGTGCAGGAACTGCACCTGGTCTCCACCCACGTGCTCTGCGAGTACGTCGACCGGGCGCTGCCCACGGCGCTGACCGCGCTGGCCGGGCAGGCGGCGGCCACCGCGGCCGCCGCGTCGCCGGCCCGGCCCGTGGACCCGGCCGCCCCGCCGGTGGACCCGGCCAGGGCGGTGGACCGGCCGGCGACCGACGACCCGCCCGCCCCGCCGGTGGCCGACGACGGGCCGGTACGGGCCGGGGTGGAGGTGGTCGTCGACCCGGCGGCCGACGGGCGACGCGGGGACCCGGCGTGAGGGGCCCGCTGGTGGTGGTCGGGGACACCCTGCTCGACCGGGACGTCGAGGGGGTGGTGAACCGGCTGTGCCCCGACTCGCCGGTGCCGGTGCTGGACGAGACGGCCGCCGCCGACCGGCCCGGCGGGGCCGGCCTGGCCGCCGTCTTCGCCGCCGCCGCGGGCGCCGAGGTGGCGCTGGTGACCGCGCTCGCCGACGACGCCGGGGCGGCCCGCCTCAGCTCCCTGCTCACCGCCGCCGGGGTGCAGGTGTACGGCCTGCCGCTGGCCGGGGCCACCCCGGAGAAGGTCCGGCTGCGGGCCCGGGGCCGGGTGCTGCTGCGCCACGACCGGGGTGGCGTGGCGGGCGAACCGGGGCCGCCCACCGAGGCGGTGCTGCGGCTACTCGCCGGGGCGTCCGCGGTGCTGGTCAGCGACTACGGCCGGGGGGTGGCCCGACAGCCGGCGCTGCGGGCGGCGCTGGCCGCGACCCGCGCCCCGGTGGTCTGGGACCCGCACCCACGGGGCCCGGTCGCGGTGCCGGGGGTGCGGCTGGTCACCCCGAACGAACCGGAGGCCCGGGAGTTGGCCAAGGTGCCGCCGGGCGGGACCCGGCTGGCGGTCGCCGCCCGCGCCGGCCAGGGGCTGCGGGAACGCTGGCGGGCCGGCGCGGTGGTGGTGACCCTCGGTGGTGACGGCGCGCTGCTCTGCTCCGCCGGGGCGACGCCGCTGATGGTCTCCGCGCCGGTCAGCGCCGAGGGGGACACCTGCGGGGCGGGGGACCGGTTCGCCTCCGCCGCCGCGGTGGCGCTCGCCGGGGGCGCGCTGGTCTCCGAGGCGGTCCAGGCGGCCGTCGGGGCGGCGTCGGCGTACGTGGCGGACGGCGGAGTTGCCGCCGCGCTGCCCGTACCGGTGCGGGACTGCCCGCCGGTGCTGGTCGGCGGCGGGGAACGGATCGGGGCCGCCGCGGCGGGCGCGGTGGTCGCCGAGGTCCGGGCGGCCGGCGGCACCGTGGTCGCCACCGGGGGCTGCTTCGACCTGCTGCACGCCGGGCACGTGGCGACGTTGCAGGCCGCCCGGCAGCTCGGCGACTGCCTGGTGGTCTGCCTGAACTCCGACACCAGCGTCACCGGCCTCAAGGGCCCCGACCGGCCGGTGATCCCGCAGGGCGACCGGGCCCGGCTGCTCGCGGCGTTGAGCTGCGTCGACGCGGTGGTGGTCTTCGACGAGCCCACCCCGCACGCGACGTTGGGCTGGCTGCGGCCCGACATCTGGGTCAAGGGCGGGGACTACGCGACCGGCGTCGACGACGGGCCGAACCTGCCGGAGGGCGAGCTGTTGCGCCGGTGGGGCGGGGACAGCGTGGTGGTGCCGTACCTGGACGGGCGCTCCACCACCGACATGATCGCGGCGGCCCGGGGTGAACGCCGGCGCACCGGCCCGGCCGGTGGTGCCCGGCCGGAACCCGCCGGGCCCCGCCCGGCGCATCCGACGACGAAGGGAGCACGATGAGCAGCAGTCCACCCGGTGCCGGTCCGGCCGTCCTGGTCACCGGCGGGTCGAGCGGCCTCGGCGCGGCGGTGGTCACCGCCGTCGCGCGGGCCGGCGGACGACCGCTGGTGCTGGACCGGCAGCGCCCCGACGACGGGGTGCCGTGGATCGAGTGCGACCTGGCCGACACCCGGGCCGCCGAGGAGGCCACCCGGGACCTGGCCGAGCGGGTCGGCGGGCTGGACGCGGTGGTGACCGCCGCCGGCATGGACGTGCCCGGCAGGCTGGCCGACGTCCCCCGCGACACCTGGGAACGGATCGTCGTGGTGGACCTGCTCGCCACGGTGGCGGTGGTCCGGGCCGCGCTGCCCTACCTGGAGGCGTCCCGGGGCAACGTCGTCACGGTCGCCTCCACCCTGGGCGTCAAGGCGGTCGGGGACGCCACCGCGTACTGCGCGGCGAAGTTCGGGGTGGTCGGGTTCACCAGGTCGCTCGCCGCCGAGCTGGCCGGCAGCGTCGGGGTGACCCTGCTCATCCCCGGCGGGATGCGGACCGCGTTCTTCGACGACCGCGACCCGCAGTACCGCCCGGGGCCCGACGCGAAGCTCAACGACCCGGCCGACACCGCCGCCGCGATCATGTTCGCGCTCTCCCAGCCACCCGGCAGCACCGTACGGGAACTGGTGGTCTGCGCCGAGCAGGAGACCTCGTACCCGTGATCCTGGTGCTGCGGGCGCTCGGCGTCGGTGACCTGGCCACGGCGGTGCCCGCGCTGCGCGCCCTGCGGGCCGGGCACCCGGGCGAGGAACTGGTGCTGGCCGCGCCGGCCTGGCTGGGCCCGCTGGTCGAGCTGGTCGGCGGGGTCGACCGGCTGCTGCCCACCGACGACCTCGGCCCGCCGCCCTGGCCCGTCCCGCCGTCGGCCGGCCGGTGGCCAGGTCGGCCCCCGGCTGGCGCGCCGCCATGGTCCGGGCCGCTCCCGGCTGGCGCGCCGCCATGGTCCGGGCCGCTCCCGGGTGGCGTGCCGTCGTGGTCCGGGCCGCCGCCGGAGGTGGCGGTCAACCTGCACGGGCGCGGGCCGCGTTCGCACCTGATGCTGGCCGGCGCGGGCCGGCTGGTGGCCTTCCGGTGCCCGCCGGCCGGGCACCGCGACGGCCCCGACTGGGACGACGACGAGCACGAGGTGGACCGCTGGTGCCGGCTGCTCGACTGGTACGGCATCCCGGCCGACCGCACCGACCTGGCGCTGCGCCGGCCGCCCGCGGGCCGGCTGCCGGCCGGGGTGACCGTGGTGCACCCGGGCAGCAAGGTCGAGGCGAAGCGGTGGCCGGCGGACCGGTTCGCCGTGTTGGCCCGGCGGCTGGCCGACCGGGGGCACCGGGTGGTGGTGACCGGCTCGGCCGGCGAACGGGAACTGGCCGCCCGGGTGGCGGCCGGCGCGAGGCTGCCCCGCTCGGCGGTGCTTGCCGGCCGGACCGACCTGGGTGAGCTGGCCGCCCTGGTGGCCGCCGCCCGGCTGGTGGTCAGCGGGGACACCGGGGTCGGTCACCTGGCCACCGCCTACCGGGTCCCGTCGGTGCTGCTGTTCGGCCCGGTGCCGCCGGCCCGCTGGGGCCCGCCCGCCGACCGGCCGTGGCACCGGGTGCTCTGGGCCGCCGGCGAGGATTGCGCCGCCGGGCCGGGGGTAGGTACGGCGGCGAGATGGGCGGCGCTCCCGGTCGACCGGGTGCTGGCCGCCGTGGACGAGGCCGAGGAAACGGTACGGGTCTGAGGTGCGACTGCGGCGCAGTGATCCGGGTCGGGCGGGCTACGGGCGTCGCCGGCGCGGCAAGGGCTGGACCTTCCTGGACCGGCACGGGGAACGGGTCCGGGACCCGGACACGCTGGCCTGGCTGGGGGAACTGGTCATCCCGCCGGCCTGGTCCGACGTGTGGATCGCGCCGTACCCCAACGGGCACATCCTGGCCACCGGCACCGACGCCGCCGGCCGACGGCAGTACCTCTACCACCCGCAGTGGCGGCGCAAGCGGGACGAGGCGAAGTTCGACCACGTGCTGGAGGTGGCCCGGCGGCTGCCGACCCTGCGCGAGCGGATCGCCGGTGACCTGACCGGGCGGGGGCTGAACCGGGACCGGGTGCTGGCCACCGTCGCCCGGCTGCTCGACATGGGCGCCTTCCGGGTCGGCAACGAGCAGTACGCCGTCGGGGAGGACGCCACCTTCGGCGTGTCCACCCTGCGCCCGGAGCACGCCCGGTCCCGGGGCGGCTGCGTGGTCTTCGAGTTCCCGGCCAAGGGTGGCGTCGAACAGGTCCGCCGGATCGAGGACCCGCAACTGTGCCGGGTGCTGACCACCCTGCGGCGGCGACGGCGCACCGAGGAACGGCTCTTCGGCTACTGGGACGGGCGGACCTGGCGGGACGTGCGCAGCGACGAGGTCAACGGCTACCTGCGCGACGCCAGCGGCGGCGAGATGACCGCGAAGGACTTCCGCACCTGGCACGCCACCGTCCGGGCGGCCACCGAACTGGCGACCGTGGGGACGCAGCGTTCGGTGACGGCCCGTCGCCGGGCGGTGGCCGGGGTGATGCGGGAGGTCGCCGACCTGCTCGGCAACACCCCGACGGTGGCCCGCACGTCGTACGTGGACCCCCGGGTGGTCGACCTCTACCACGACGGCGTGGTGCTGCCGGTGCCCGCCGACGCCCCACGTGAGCTGGTCGAACGGTCGGTGCTGGAGCTGCTGGAGGAGACCTGACCGACCCCGTCGCTGTCCTGGGGGAGGCGCGACGGGGTCGGGGTCGGTGCGGCCGGGAGCCATCCGGGCGACGGCGGTCGCGCGCCGGACGGGCTGCGGCACCGGGCGGCCGTCCGTGACCCGTCTGGGTCACGGACGCCACGCCGCGGTCCCCCGTTACCGTCGGGCCGGCCGGTCGGGTGACCGTCGGCCCGCTGTCAGTATGTCCGTCCCGGGTTGACTGCGGACGCCGTGCTGTTGACGATCCGTGCCTGTTGCAGGTGCAGCGTCCGGTACGCCTGCGGGGTGAGCTGGTGGGCGGCCCGGAACGCCCGGCTGAAGTGGGCCTTGTCCCGGAAACCCCAGCGCGCGGCGACGGCCTGCACCGGCCGGTGGGCCAGCGCGGGGTCGGCCAGGTCCCGCCGGCACCGCTCCAACCGCAGCTCCCGGATGTACGACGCGACAGTGGCGTGCTCCTCCTCGAAGAGCCGGTGCA
This sequence comes from Micromonospora wenchangensis, assembly GCF_002210435.1. Lineage (GTDB taxonomy): Bacteria > Actinomycetota > Actinomycetes > Mycobacteriales > Micromonosporaceae > Micromonospora > Micromonospora wenchangensis. The sequence continues at coordinate 73,178 of NZ_MZMV01000017.1, read as the reverse complement.
GGCTGCGTACCGAGATGTGGTGCGCCTCGGCGATGGCGGCCGGGGTCAGCCCGGCGTCACCCAGCCGCCGCTGGACGTACGCCCGCACCTGGGCGAGCAGCGCCCGGCGGCGTACCTCGCGGGGCATCTCGTCCTCGGCGACCAGGTACCTGCCGAGCATGGTGGAGATCAGGTCCAGCGCCACCCCGCCCAGCCGCTCGGCGTCGGCCTGCTGGTACTGCTCCGGATGGGTGGTGATCCGGGTCAGGTACTGGGCGACCAGCGCGCCGATCCCCTCGCTCGCCGACATCCGGCCGGCCAGCAGCGGGGCGAGCTGGTCCGGGGTGAGCGGGATCGCCCCGTACGGGATCAGGGCGACGATCGAGGCGGCGTGCTCCGTGCCGTTGCCGTCGCCGAGATGGCTCACCTCGTGCGGCCGGGAGCCGTCGTAGAAGGTGAATTCACCGGGGCCGAGCCGGCTCTCCCGCCCGGCCTGCCCGGCGACGCCGGTGCCATTGGTGGTGAGGGCGAGCATGTGGAAGTCCACCTCGGTGCGCCGGACCAGCTTCGGGGTGCGGACCGCCTCCAGTGACGGGTAGCGGTAGCGCACCAGCCGGATCGGGCCCAGCTCGACGAACTCGGCGCGGGCCCGGAAGTCGTGCTGGTGGTCGGAGCGGATGCGCAGCGGCGCGGCGGTCCGGGCGACCAGGTCCAGCCACATCCCGAACCGTTCCGTCGGCGGTAGTTGTTCGGTGTCGATCACTGCGCGGTGCACCATGTCCGGCCTCCCCCGTCGGCGGGCACTTCCCCTCCATTCTGGACGAAGACCCCACCGGCCCGCTCCGCACGGGGTGCGCGAGGGCTGTCGATGCCGCTGTTTCGCCGATCCAGCGGCATCGAAGCGCCGGGGATACCACTCCATCGACGACATTGAGTCGATCATGGCCCACGAGACGACGAAGGCCGGGCCGCCGTCAGGCGGGCCCGGCCCGTCGGCCGTGGGTCGACGTCAGTCGTTGAGGACCTGGGAGAGGCGGTCGCGGAACTTCCGCTCCGAGTCGCTGACCTGGTCGCCGCCGAGGCCGAGCAGCCCCCCGCTGGACGCCGCCCCGACCACCTGGTCGGCGATCTCCACCAGCCAGTGCCGGTACGCCCCGGCGTCGCCCTCGTCGACCTTCGCGGCCAGCAGGGTGGTCGCCTGTCCGGCCCGGACCAGCACGTCGTCGATGAGCGCCTGCGGGTCGGCCGGCGAGATCACCGGCAGTTCCTCGCCGGCCTCCGGGTCGCCCACCCGGGAGACGATCTCCCCGGCGACGGCAGCGACGAGCGGGCTCGCCGACTCCCGGCCGGCGGCGATGGTCTCCAGCCCGGCCGCGTTCTCGGCGCGGGTGCGCCGGGCACCGTCCGACTCGGCGGCGCTGGCCGCGGTCAGGACCGACTGCGGCAGGCCGACCAGCAGCCCCCACTCCTCGTCGGAGAACCCGAACCCGGTGTACGCCGGCTGTTCGATCACGACTGAGCCCCTCTCGATCGTTGCACTGCGGGCACCGCCCCCGGCGGTCGCCCGGGTCAGGCTAGTCCAGCGTCAGCAGGCCCTGTTCGGACACCACGCGCACGGAGAGCGTCTTGTAACCCACCTCGTCGAAGAGCACCGTCATCCGGTCCTCCTCGTAGTTGAGCACCAGGCCGGGGCCCCACTCCGGGTGCCGGACCTGGCTGTGCACCGGGAACGGGCCGACCGCGCCGTCGCTCGCCACGCTGGTGCCGGCGTGGCAGTTGTCGCAGTGCCCGCAGACCTGCGACATCTGCTCGCCGAAGTAGGCCAGCAGCACCTGCCCCCGGCACCCGGTGGTCTCGGCGAAGGCGCGCATCATGTCGGTACGCGAGCGGGTCACCGTCTGCTGCCGTTCGGCCTCGGCCAGGGCCGCCGCGCCGGCCTCGGCCGGAGTGGGGGAGTAGCGCGGCGCGCCGATCTTCTGCCCGGCCCGGGGTTCGGCCGCCCCGATCTGCTCCAGCAGGGCCAGGTACTGCCCGAGCTTGCGCGGCCCGAGGCCGGTCGCCTCGCGCAGCGCCTTCTTGGTGGTCGCCCGGCGACGCAGCAGCGCGGCCAGGTCCCGCAGCTCGGTCTCGTCCGGCAGGCCGCCGGAGAAGAAGCGTTGCAGGCCGACGTCCTCGGCCCGCCACAGCAGCAGCACCCGGGCCGGCGCACCGTCGCGCCCGGCCCGGCCGATCTCCTGGAAGTAGCTGTCCGGCGAGTCGGGCAGCGCCATGTGCACCACCCAGGCGATGTTCGGCTTGTCGATGCCCATGCCGAACGCCGAGGTCGCCACCATGATCGGCACCTGGTCGGCGAGGAACGCCTCGTGCAGCCCGTGCCGGGCGGCGGTGGGCATCCCGCCGTGGTAGTACTCGGCCGGGAACCCGGCCGTGGTCAGCCGCTCGGCCAGCTCCTCGGCGGCCCGCCGGGTCGGCACGTAGATGATGCCGGGCCGCTCGTCGTCACGCAGCAGCGCGATCAGCCGCCGCCAGCGGTAGTCGTCGGTGGGACAGTAGGCGACCTCGACGAACAGGTTCGGCCGGTCCAGCCCGGAGACCACCACCTCGGGGTCGCGCAGCCGCAGCCGGGCGATGATGTCGTCGCGTACCGGCGGGGAGGCGGTGGCGGTCAGCGCCACCACCGGCGGCCGGCCGAGACCGTCGATCAGGTGGCCCAACGCCAGGTAGTCGGGGCGGAAGTCGTGCCCCCACGCCGAGATGCAGTGCGCCTCGTCGATCGCCACCAGGGCCGGTTGCAGCGACCTCACCTCGGCCATCCGGTCGGGGTTGGCCAGCGCCTCCGGGGTGATGAAGAGGAACTCCGCCCGCCCCTGCCGGATCTCCTCGATCGCCTCGGCCTGCTGCGCGGCGCTCTCGTCCGAGCTGATCCGCACGGCGCGCAGCTCGGGGCGCTGGCGTTCGTTGAGCGCGGCGATCTGGTCCTGCTGGAGGGCCAGCAGAGGGGAGATCACCACCGTCGGCCCGGGGATCAGGCTCGCCGGGATCTGGTAGATCGCCGACTTGCCGGCTCCGGTGGGGAGTACCACCAGGGCGTCGCGTCGTTTCATCACCGCGCGCATGGCGGCGAGCTGGTTGGGCCGCAGCGCTTTCCAGCCGAACAGGCTGCGCGCCGCGCGGCGCAACGTCGTCGAGTGCATGGACAGCTTCATCGAGGGCCGGAGGTACCCGGGCGGATCGACCCCGAAACCGCTCCCACCGGATCGGGCACACCGCCCACGGCGGCCGGTACGTCGCAGGTCAGGCGCGGTGACCGGGCGCGCACACGCGATCGACCACGGGTCACCGGCGGTGGTGCGTGTCGGTGACCCGTGGACGGTGGGATTCAGCGCAGGTGGGGGAGCACCTCGCGCTGGTAGAGGTCGAACAGGCCCTGCCAGTGCGGGCCGGTGTTGGCGACGTAGACCTCGTCGAAGCCGGCCTTGGCGTACCTGTCGATCATCTCCAGGTGGGCGTCGGCGCTGTCGCCGCAGACGAAGCCCTGCCGCACCTGATCCGGCGTGACCAGTTGGGCCGCCTGCTCGAAGTGCCGGGGGGAGGGCAGCACCTGGGACAGCTCGCCGGGCACGCCGGCGTTGGGCCACGTCTCGTACGCGATCCGCGCGCCCTCGTCCTCGGTGTCGGCGTACGCGGCCTTGAAGCCGGCCTGGCACGGCTTGTCGCCGCCGCCGTTGTCCCGGAACCGGCTGACCAGGTCACCGTCGGGCATCATGCTCACGTAGCCGTCGCCGATCCGGGCGGCCAGGTCGACGGCCTTGGGCCCGAAGCCGGAGACGTACACCGGCGGGGGCGCGTCGGGCAGCGTGTAGACGCGGGCGTGTTCCACGGTGTAGTGCCGGCCGTGGTGGTTGACGAAGTCGCCCCGCCACAGTTCCCGCATCACCGCCACGGCCTCCTCCAGCATCTCCAGCCGCACGTCGGTCTGCGGCCAGGCGTCGCCGAGGATGTGCTCGTTGAGCGCCTCGCCGGTGCCGACGCCGAGGACGAACCGGCCGGAGTGCAGGACCGCGCTGGTCGCCGCCGCCTGCGCCAGCACCGCCGGGTGGATGCGGACCGTGGGGCAGGTCACCGCCGTGCTCACCGGCAGCGAGCTGACCTGGCTCAGTGCCCCGATGACGGACCAGACGAAGGGGCTCTGCCCCTGGGCGTCCGTCCACGGGTGGTAGTGGTCGGAGATCCACAGTGCCTGGAAGCCGGCCCGTTCGGCGGCCCGGGCCTGCTCCAGCAGTTGCGCCGGGGTGAACTCCTCGCTGGACAGGAAGTAGCCGATCTTCATGGTGCCCCCTCGCCGGGCCCGCCGCCGGGTGCGGCGTGACCTCCACCAGCGGTACCCCGGCCGGCAGGGGATCAGTCGACCGGACTCACCGGCGGCCGGACCCGGCACTCAGCGGCGGCCGAACATGGCCCGGATGGCGGCCAGCAGCAGCAACCCGCCGACCACCAGGCCGAGCAGGCGTACGCCGGGGATGTCGGCCGGCGAGGTGGCGTCGGCGAGCGGCGGCAGGTCCATCCCCGCACTGTCGCACGTCGCTCCGACCGACGCCAGACAGTAACAGTAAGGTTTATTGACTATTACCTCGCCCGGTGTGACCATGGCAGCACCGCGACGGCATCGGGCCGTCGACACGCGACGGGGGTACCGGGGCCGGATGAACGAGCGCAACCTGGCGGGCCTGGCCGCCACCGTCCTGCAACCCGGCTTCGTCGGCACCACCCCGCCCGACTGGGTCCGCCGGTGGCTGGCCGACGGGCTCGGCGCGGTGGTGCTGTTCGCCCGCAACGTCGTCGACCCGGAACAGGTGGCCGCGCTCACCGCGACGCTGCGCGCCGAGCGCCCCGACGTGCTGGTGGCCATCGACGAGGAGGCCGGCGACGTCACCCGGATCGAGTCCGGCCGGGGCAGCTCCCGCCCCGGCAACCTCGCCCTCGGCGCGGTCGACGACCCGACGCTCACCGAGGACGTGGCCCGCGACCTCGGCGTCGAACTCGCCGACCTCGGCGTCACCCTCAACTACGCCCCGGACGCCGACGTCAACATCAACCCGGCCAACCCGGTGATCGGGGTGCGGTCCTTCGGCGCCGACCCGCACCTGGTCGCCCGGCACACCGCCGCCTGGGTACGCGGCCTCCAGTCCGCCGGCGTCGCCGCCTGCGCCAAGCACTTCCCCGGCCACGGCGACACCCGGGTCGACTCGCACCACGACCTGCCCCGCATCGGGGCCAGCCGGGCCCGCCTGGACGCCGGTGAGCTGGTTCCGTTCCGGGCCGCCGTCGCCGCCGGGGTGCAGGCGGTGATGACCGGGCACCTGCTGGTCCCCGCCCTCGACCCCGACCTGCCGGCCACCCTCAGCCGCCGCATCCTCGGTGACCTGCTCCGCGAGGAACTGGGCTTCTCCGGCGTGGTGGTCACCGACGCGGTGGAGATGCGCGCCGTCGCCGACCGGTACGGCTTCGCCGGCACCGCCGTCCGGGCCCTCGCCGCCGGAGCGGACGCGATCTGCGTCGGCGGCGAACGCGCCGACGAGGCCGCCGCCCGCTACCTGCGCGACGCGATCGTGGCCGCGGTGCTCACCGGTGAGCTGCCCGAGGAACGCCTCGCCGAGGCCGCCAAGCGGGTCGGTCAGCTCGCCGAGTGGAGCACCGCCGCCCGCGCCGGCCGGCCCGACCCCGCCCCGCGCCCCACCGACGGCTCACCGGTCGGCCTGACCGCCGCCCGGCGGGCGGTCCGGGTCAGCGGCGACGCGGTCGGCCGACTGCCGCTGACCGCCGCCGCGCACGTGGTCGAGTTCGCCGCGCCGCACAACATCGCGATCGGCGCGGAGACCCCGTGGGGCCTCGGGGCACCCCTGGCCGACCTGCTCCCCGGCACCACCACCGTCCGGCTCACCGAGGCCGACCTGCCCGCCGACCCGACCGCCGGGGCGGCCGGCCGGCCACTGGTGCTGGTGGTGCGGGACCTGCACCGGCACCCGTGGATGCGGACCGCGGTCGACCGGGCGCTGGCCACCCGGCCGGACGCCGTGATAGTCGAACTCGGCCTGCCCGAACTGGTCACCGGCGGCCTGCACCTGGCCACCCACGGCGCGACCCGGGCCGCCGCCCGGGCCGCCGCCGAACTGCTCACCGGAACCCGCTGACCCGCCCTCAGCGGTCCGCCGGTTCCCCCTGCTCGGCCAGCCGGTCCAGCTCGGCCAGCAGCCGGTCCACCTCGTCCACGGTGTTGTAGTGGTAGACGCTGGCCCGTACCGCCCCGCCACTGTCCCGCAGCCCGAGCGCCTGGAAGTACTCGTAGGCGTAGTAGTCCCCACTGGACAGGCAGAGCCCGGCGGCCCCCAGCGCGGCGGCCAGCCCGGCCGGCGTCCACCCGGCCAGCCGGAACGACACCGTCGGGCAGCGCCGCACCCCGGCCGGCAGGACGCTGACCGCCGGCCGGGCGGCCAGCCCGGCGGCCAACCGGGCGAACAGTGCCCCCTCGTGATCCTGTGCGGCGGCCAGTCCGGCGCGGACCCGGGCCCGGCGGTTACCGGTGGCCGTCGGGTCCAGCCCGGCCAGGTGGTCGACCGCGGCGGCGACCCCGGCGAGCAGCGGGAAGCTCGGCGTGCCGGCCTCGAACCGGTCGGGCACCGCGTCGGAGGAGGGGACCAGCTTGGCCGGGCGCAGTCCCGCCCAGCGGGCAGGGTCGGCAACCACCGCCGCCAGGTGCGGACCGGACCACTTGTAGGCGCTGGTGACGAGGAAGTCGGCGCCCGTGGCGGCCAGGTCGGTGGGGCCGTGCGGCACCGAGTGCACGCCGTCCACGCAGACCAGCGCGCCGGCCGCGTGGGCCGTCGCGGCGATCGCCGCCACGTCCGGCATGGTGCCGGTGGCGTTGCTGCCGGCGGTCACCGCCACCAGCCGGGTCCGCGCGCCGACCAGGTCGGAAAACTGATCGGCGGGCAGGTCGCCGGTGGCCGGGTCGAACTCGGCCCAGCGTACGGTCGCCCCCGCCGCCCCGGCCGCCTGTACCCAGGGCCGCACGTTGGCGTCGTGGTCGAGCCGGGAGACCACCACCTCGTCCCCGGGACCCCAGTCCGCGCCCAGCGTGCGGGCCAGCGTGTACGTCAGCGCGGTCGCGCTCGGCCCGAGCACCACCCCGTCCGGGGCGACGCCCAGCAGGTCGGCCACCGCCGTGCGGGCCCCCGCCACCAGCTCCAGTGACCGGCGGCCGGGCAGGAAGGCGGTGCTGCGGTTACCCACCGCGGTCCGCATCGCGTCGGCCACCGCGTCGATCACCGACCGGGGGGTCTGGGTGCCACCGGCACCGTCGAAGTGGGCGAAACCCTCGGCGAGCGCGGGGTACGCGGCCCGGGTCCGGGTGATGTCGAACGGCATGCCGGGACCCTAGCCCGCCGGAGGAACCCGAAGATCCACCCGGGTGCCGGGGTGGGCTGCGTCTCGTACCCTTGGTGGGGTGACGAAGCGAAGCGCCACCACCCCCACCCCCCTCCGGCGGACCGCCGGCCTGCTGGCCGGCCTGGCGCTCGGCGTGGCCGTGCTGGCCGGCTGCAGCTCGGACGGCGCCGACACCGACTGCGGCCTGGACGCCTGCACGGTCACCTTCGACCGGGGTGTCGACGCCCGCGCCTCAGTCCTCGGCGTCGAGGCGAAGCTGATCGGCGCGCAGGGCGACCAGGTGACCGTCGAGGTCGCCGGCGAGCAGCTCTCGTTGACCATCGGCCAGCAGGCCACCGAGGTGGGCGGCTTCGCGGTCACCCTGGACAGCGTCACCGACCAGCAGGTCCAGATCCGGGTGTCGCGCAACGCCGGCAGCTGACCTGCACCGGGCCGGCGGGCAGCACGTTTGGGGATCTTCCCGAACGGAGATTGTGGGCCCATGTCACTCACCCGGAACGCCGAAGCCACCGCTGCCCGCACCGCGGACAGCCGCTGGCTGGAACTCCTCGCCCGGGCCGGTTTCATCGGCTACGGGATCGTGCACCTGCTCTTCGCCTGGATCATCCTCCAGATCGCCTTCGCCGGCTCCGGCGAGGAGGGCAACCAGAACGGGGCGCTGCGCGCCCTGGGTGCCCAGCCGATGGGCAAGTTCCTGCTGATCGCGATCGCCGTCGGCCTGATCGCGATGGCCATCTGGCAGGCGCTGGAGGCGGCCGTCGGCCACCACGCCAAGCGCGGCAAGGAACGTCTCTTCGAGCGGATCGCCTCGGGCGTCCGTACCGTCGTCTTCCTCTGGCTCGCCTGGACCTCGATCCAGGTGGTGCAGGACGCCAGCTCCAACAGCGCCGACCAGCAGGAGCAGTTCAGCGAGAAGCTGATGGCCTCCAGCGGCGGCCGCTGGCTGGTCGGGCTCGCCGGCCTGGTGCTCGCCGCCGTCGGCATCGGCATGATGATCTACGGTTACAAGAAGAAGTTCGAGCGGAACCTGAAGACCAACGAGATGAACGGCAAGACCCGGCAGACGGTCCGTCGGCTGGGCATGGCCGGTTACATCGCCCGGGGCGCGGTGTTCGCCGTCGCCGGTCTGCTGATCGTGGTCGCGGCGATCAACTACGACCCGGAGAAGGCCCGTGGCCTCGACGCCGCGCTGCGGACCCTGCGGGACCAGTCGTACGGGCCGTTCATCCTGGCGCTGATGGCGCTCGGCATCGCCGCGTTCGGGGTCTACTGCTTCTTCCAGTCCCGGTTCCGCAAGATCTGAGCCTGGTCGATACCGGAAACGCCGGGCACCATTGGGCCTTTGCCCGATTGCGATCAGCCCGGCCGGAAGGAGATAACCACGTGCAGGACTACCTCGAGACGATCGCCGCCGCGGCCACCGCGGCGGCGATCGCACTGTTGCTCGTCGAGGTGGTACACCGGCTGATCCGCCGGCTCGGCCGGCGGTCCCACCTGATGACGGAGCTGACCGCGCACGTCCACCGGCCGTTGCAGGTGGCCGGCACGGTGGTGGCCGTCCAGTTCGCGGTGCGCTGGACCACCGGCTACGCCGTGGGCACCGGATGGCGGCAGGCCGTGCTGCACATCCTGGTGCTGGGGGTGGTCGCCGCGGTGGCCTGGCTGGTCGCCTCCCTGCTGGTGGTGGCGGAGGACACCGCGCTGGCCCGGTTCCTGCGGGTCGACGTGCCCGACAACCGGCACGTCCGGCGGGTACGCACCCAGGTGGTACTGCTGCGCCGGCTGACCATCGTGGTGATCGTGGTGCTGGCCGTCGGCGTGATGCTGATGACCTTCCCGGCGGTACGCGGTGTCGGCGCGGGCGTGCTCACCAGCGCCGGTGTGGTCGGTGTGGTCGCCGCGCTGGCCGCCCAGAGCCTGCTCGGCAACGTCATCGCCGGCCTCCAGCTCGCCTTCAGCGACGCCGTCCGCCTCGACGACGTGGTGGTGGTCGAGGGGGAGTGGGGCCGGATCGAGGAGTTGACGCTCAGCTACGTGGTGGTCCAGATCTGGGACGACCGGCGACTGATCCTGCCCACCTCGTACTTCACCAGCACCCCGTTCCAGAACTGGACCCGGACCGAGGCGGCGGTGCTCGGCACGGCCGAGTTCCACCTCGACTGGTCGGTGCCGGTGCAGTCGATGCGGGAGGAGCTGCGCCGGCTGGTGGAGAGCACCGACCTGTGGGACGGCCGGGTCTGCGTGCTCCAGGTCACCGACGCCACCGGCGGCGCGATCAAGGTGCGCGCCCTGGTCAGCGCCGCCGACGCCGGCAGCCTGTGGGACCTGCGGTGCCTGGTGCGGGAGCACCTGGTCGGCTGGGTGCGCGACCACCGGCCGACCGCGCTGCCCCGGACCCGTGCCGAGGTGGGCGACGGCGCCGGCAGCCTGCCCTGGCAGTGGGTGCCGCCGCGACGTCAGGTCCGCCGCCGCGCCGAGGGTGAGCTGCCCGACGACGCCCGGGTGTTCGGTGGCAGCGACGACGGCGACGCCCGCAGCGAGGCGTTCGTCGGCCCGGACCAGGACGCCCGGGGCGAGACCGTGACCGTCGGGGCCGACCCGGGGGCCGACGCCCGCCGTTGAGCCGGCCGCAGCACCGTCCGGCCCCCGCGACCCCTGGTCGTGGGGGCCGTGTCGTACCCGCTTCGGCGTTTTCCCGGACGCCCCGGCCCGACCTGCGGTCAGATGTGGTTGGCCACCGTGCGCGGGATTGCAGGATTGACGGAGGGCGGCTCCGGGCATACAGCGCGGTGATGACGAAAGGAGGACAGCATGGCTGACGTCGCGAACCACCGTACGTCCCGGACCGGGAGCGAGCCGTCCACCGCCGAACTGGTGCAGCGGGCCACCGAGCAGGTCTCCCGACTGGTCCGGGACGAGCTGGCCCTGGCCCGCGCGGAACTGACCCAGAAGGGCAGGCACGCCGGGATCGGGATCGGCCTGTTCGGCGGCGGCGGGGCGCTGGCCCTGTACGGGCTCGGCGCACTGGTAACCGCCGCGATCCTGCTGCTGGCCCTGGTGCTGCCCGCGTGGGCGGCGGCGCTGATCGTGGCGGTGGTGCTCTTCCTCGTCGCCGGGGTGCTCGCCCTGGTGGGGAAGAAGCAGGTCAGCCACGCGGTCCCCCCGATGCCGGAGGCGACGGTCCGCAGCGTCCGCGCGGACGTGGACACGGTCGCCGCCGCGGTGAAGGACAGGGGACGGGCATGACCGGCACGACAGGCAGCAACGGGACCGGCAACGGCACCGGCGACACCGAGGCGCTGCGCGAGGAGATCCGCCGGACCCGGGTGGAGCTGGGCGAGACCATGGAGCTGTTGGCCGCCAAGGCCGACGTCAAGGCCCGGCTGAAGGACTCGGCGGAGCAGGCGCGCGAGCGGGTACGCGAGCAGGCCGCGTCGACCGTGGCCCGGGTGCGGGGGCAGGCGGCCCAGGGCGTCGACCGGGCCCGGACCCAGGCGTACGACACGTCGGTGGCGGTGCGGCGCGATCCGGTGCCGTGGGCGACGATAGCGGCCGGCGCGGTGGCCGCCGTGGTGGTGTTGTTGATCGTTCGGGGGAGGCGCAGGTGAGCAAGGGCATCGGCAGGACCGCGTACAAGCCGGTCGGGGTGCTGCTGGGACTGGCGGCCGGTGCGCTGGCCGGGACGATCTTCCGGCAGGTGTGGAAGGCGACCGCCGGGGACGGCGAGGCGCCCAACCCCACCGACGAGGACCGCCGCTGGGGCGAGATCCTCGCGGCGGCGGCGTTGCAGGGGGCGATCTTCTCGGTCGTCCGCGCGGCGGTGGACCGGGGTGGCGCGGTCGGCGTCCGGCGGCTGACCGGACGCTGGCCCGACTGACCCGCCCCGGCCGGTCGCAACCCTGCTGACCAGCCGCGACGGCCAGTTCTTCCGAGGGTGACGACGACCTGTGGCCCCCCGTTCGCATCGACGGACGGGGGGCCTTTCGCCCGGGTAGGGTGACCCGGCCAGCGTGCGTCGGGCATCCGTCAGGTCACATGTCGGAGAATTTCGTCGATTAGGCTGTGCAAGGTTTTTGGGTACGTGGTTTGCTGATCCCCGCTGTTGCGAGACGGGGTCGGCACGGAGCAGTCTCCCGCTGTGGGGAGCCCGCCCGGGTCGCCGCCGCTCGCACACGGCCAATCGGCCGCACAGCGTGCTCGGCCGCCGGTTTTAGAAGGAGATACACATGGCGCAGGGAACCGTGAAGTGGTTCAACGCTGACAAGGGCTTCGGCTTCATCACCGTCGACGGCGGGGGTGCTGACGTGTTCGTCCACTTCTCGGCCATCCAGACCAGCGGCTACCGCACGCTGGAGGAGAACCAGCGGGTGGAGTTCGAGATCGCCCAGGGTCAGAAGGGTCCGCAGGCCGAGCAGGTCCGCCCCCTCTGAGCGAAGCCGGTCGGCGAACGCCGGCCCGGGTGGTCCGGCCAGCCGGATCGACGAGAAGCCCCGTGTCCCCTCAGGACGCGGGGCTTTCCGCATCGGTCCCCCTCCCCGTCGGCGTGCCGGGCCGCAGCCCACCGGGTCGGTCAGGGCAGCCGGCCAGGCCGGTCAGGGCAGCCGCCGGGCCCGCAGGCCGCGCCAGAGCAGCACCAGGCCGCCCAGCACCAGCAGCGGCCCGACGACGGCCCACAGCCGCTCGTCGCTCATCAGGCTGCCGTCGACGTACCCCAGACCCTGGACCGTCCAGACGGCGCCGACCACCACGGCCAGCAGGCCCAGGGTGAGCGTGAGCCATCCCCTCACCGGTCCCCCCTCCGCGGGCCGGTCGCTCCGGCCCGGTCACCAGGATGCCGGCCGGACCGCACCGGCGCGACGACCCGGCCGGCGTGGCTCACCACCGGTCGTGCACCCGGGGCCGGACCAGCTCGTCGTAGACCGACCGGACGGTGTCCAGCTCGGCGTCGGTGAGCGCGGGGGACCCGGCCGTGGCGGCGTTGCCCCGGGCCTGCTCCGGGTTGCGCGCGCCGGGGATGACCACGGTCACCCCGGGCTGGTCGATGACCCAGCGCAGGGCGAACTGGGCCATCGTGCGGCCGTCGCCGACCAGCGGGGCGAGCCGGCGCACCACGGTCAGGCCGAGGTCGAAGTCGACGCCGGAGAAGGTCTCGCCGACGTCGAAGCTCTCCCCGTGCCGGTTGTAGGTGCGGTGGTCGTCGGCGGCGAAGGTGGTGTGCTCGTCGTACCGGCCGGAGAGCAGGCCGCTGGCCAGCGGCACCCGGGCGATGATCCCCACGCCGGCCGCGGCGGCGGCCGGCAGCACCTCGTCGAGGGGCTTGAGCCGGACCGCGTTCAGGATGATCTGGACGCTGGCCACCCCCGGCCTGGCGATCGCGGTGAGCGCCTGGTCGCAGGTCTCGACGCTGACGCCGTACCCGGCGATCCGGTTCTCGGCGACGAGGGTGTCGAGGCCGTCGAAGACCCGGTCGTCGGCGAAGACCTCGGTGGGCGGGCAGTGCAGCTGCACCAGGTCGAGGGTGTCCACGCCGAGGTTGGCCCGGGACCTGTCGGTCCAGGCCCGGAGGTTGTCCAGGGTGTACGCCTGCGGCGTCTGCTCGACCCGGCGGCCCATCTTGGTGGCGACGGTGAGCCCGTGTCCGGGGTTGTCCCGCAGGAACCGCCCGATCAGCTGCTCGCTGCGGCCGTCGCCGTAGACGTCGGCGGTGTCGAGGAAGGTGACGCCGGACTCCACGGCGGCGGCGAGGACGGCCAGGGCGTCGCCCTCGCTGACCTGTCCCCAGTCCGCGCCGAGCTGCCAGGCCCCGAGGCCGACCACACCCACCTGCCGGCCGAGCCGGTCGAAGCTGCGCTGTTCCATGCGGTCGAGCCTAGTGACCTGCTTGCCGGGGCGCAGCGCCGGCCGTACCGTCATCACAAGACGTACGTACGGTTTGGGGGTTGGTCATGTGGGATCCGGGCACGTACCTGCGCTACGGCGACGAGCGGTCCCGCCCGTTCCACGACCTGCTGGCCCGGGTCGACGCCGACCGGCCCCGCGCGGTGGTCGACCTCGGCTGCGGCCCGGGCACCCTGACCGCGACCCTCGCCCGGCGCTGGCCGGACGCCCGGATCACCGGCTTCGACTCCTCCCCGGAGATGATCGGGCGGGCCCGCACGCTCGACACCCCGGTCACGTTCACCGTCGGCGACGTCACCGACTGGCGGCCCGCCCCCGACGTGGACGTACTGGTCGCCAACGCCGTGCTCCAGTGGGTGCCCGACCACCCGGCCCTGCTGCGCCGCTGGGCCGGCGCGCTGCCGCCCGGCGGCTGGCTGGCGTTCCAGGTGCCCGGCAACTTCACCGGCCCCTCGCACCGGGCGCTGCGCGAGGTCGCCGCCGACCCCCGCTGGGCGGCCACCGTCCGGCCGCTGCTGCGTGAGGACCCCGTCGACGACCCGGTCGGGTACGCCGCCGCGCTGACCGCCGCCGGCTGCGCGGTCGACGCCTGGGAGACCACCTACCTGCACCTGCTGCCCGCCCCCGCCGACGCCGAACACCCCGTGCTGACCTGGCTGGACGGCACCGCCCTGCGCCCCGTGCGGGCGGTGCTGGACGACACCGACCTCGCCGGGTTCCGCGCCGCGCTGGAGAACCTGTTGGCCCGCGCGTACCCGGTACGGCAGGGTCAGGTGTACTTCCCGTTCCGTCGGATCTTCGTGGTCGCCCGTACGGGTGCCCATCACAAGGAGCAGCAGTGACCGACCTGTCCGCCTTCATCGCCGAACTGCCCAAGGTGGAGCTGCACGTGCACCACGTGGGCTCCGCGTCCCCCCGGATCGTCGCCGAACTGGCCGCCCGGCACGAGGGACGCAGCCCCGTACCCGCGGACCCGGACGCGCTCGCCGACTACTTCGCGTTCCGCGACTTCGCCCACTTCATCGAGGTCTACCTCAGCGTCGTCGACCTGATCCGCGACCCCGACGACGTCTGGCTGCTCACCCACGAGGTGGCCCGGGAACTGGCCCGCCAGCAGGTGCGCTACGCCGAGCTGACCGTCACCCCCTACTCGCACGTGCGCCGGGGCATCCCCGCACCGGCGTTCTGCGAGGCGATCGAGGACGCCCGCCGCCGCGCCGAGGCCGACTTCGGCATCGCGCTGCGCTGGTGCTTCGACATCCCCGGCGAGGCCGGCCTGCCGGCCGCCGAGGAGACCCTGCGGATCAGCCTCGACGAGCGCCCCGACGGGCTGGTCGCCTTCGGCCTCGGCGGCCCCGAGATCGGGGTGCCCCGAGCGCAGTTCAAGCCGTACTTCGACCGGGCGCGGGCGGCCGGGCTGCGTTCCGTGCCGCACGCCGGGGAGACCACCGGCCCGCAGACCGTCTGGGACGCCCTGCACGAGCTGGGCGCCGAGCGGATCGGCCACGGCATCTCCGCCGCACAGGACCCGGAACTGCTCGCGTACCTGGCCGAGCGGCGCATCCCGCTGGAGGTCTGCCCGACGTCCAACGTGCGGACCCGGGCCGTCGCCCGGATCGAGGAGCACCCGCTGCGCCAGCTCGTCGACGCGGGGGTGCGGGTCACCATCAACTCCGACGACCCGCCGATGTTCGGCACCACCCTCAACGACGAGTACGCCGTCGCCGCCCGACTGCTCGACGCCGGCCCCGACGGGCTCGCGGCGCTGGCCCGGGAGGCGGTGTCCGCGTCGTTCCTCGACCCGGCCGGGCAGGCCCGCATCATCACCGAGATCGACGCCTTCGTGGCGACCCGCTGACCGCGGGGGCCGAACCCGGAGAAGTGGTGTACACGCGGCGGGAGCTGGTGTGGGGGACCGTGCCCCCGCCGCGCGTACCGATCCACCGGCCGGTGGGTGTCAGGGGCGACAGGCCGGTGGAACCGATGGGTTCGGACCTGATCCTGTCAGCGCGCCGGCCCCGCGTCGCCGTCGTTAATCCGGATCTAAGGAAACCTTGCGCCACAGCACAACCAGCGCCCGATTCTCAGCCGTCGGTGGGACGCTGCCGGGGCCAGCGGCGGCCCCCGCCCTTCTGCTCCCGGGCCTCCCGCGCCATCCGGCCCACCAGCCCGAACCGGTTGACCTGCCGGGGGGTCGCCTGCGGATCGGCCAGCAGCATCACCACGCTCGCCCCGCCCAGGCGGGCCCGGTCGAGGCTGACCGAGCCGTTGGCCTGCAACGCCACCCGCCGCGCGATGTCCAGCCCCAACCCGGTCGAGCCCTGGTCGCTGGCCCCGCGCCGCAACGCCCGGTCCGGGTTCGCGATGCCCGGCCCGGCGTCGTCGATCCGGATCGCCACGTACCCGTCCCGGCGGGAGACGGCCACCTCGAACGCCGTGCCCTGCGGGGTGTAACGGAAGACGTTGCCGATCACCGCGTCCAGGGCGGCGGCCAACTCGGCCCGGGGCACCGGCACCGGAATCCGCAACTGCGCGCCGCTGACCCGGTGCGGACGGTTCTGGTCGCCGGCCAGCGCCGCCCAGAACACCATCCGGTCCCGCACCACCTCGCTGACGTCGCACTCGGCCGGCCCGGCCTCGTGCGCCACCGCCTTGCGGGTCGTCTTGATCAGCACGTCGATCTCGCCCTCCAGGGTGACGATCGCCTGCCGGATGCGCCGGATCGTCCGCCGCCGGTCCAGCTCCGCCGCGCTGAACGAGCCGACGCTGGTGTCGTCGGAGTCCAGCCCCTCGGCATCCAGCCGCAGCACCGTCAACGGGGTACGCAGCCGGTGCGACAGGTCCGCCACCAACTCCCGCTCGTCGGTACGGGCGGCGGCCATCCGGTCGGCCATCCGGTTGAACGCGTACCCCGCCTCGGCCAGCTCACGCGGACCGCTCGGCTCGACCCGTACCCCCAGGTCACCGTCGCCCACGGCGAGCGCGGCGCGGACCAGGGCCCGGGTGGAGTCGACCGCCCGCCCGGCGACCCGGTCCACCACGATCACCGCCGCGCCGACCAGCGCCACGGCCACCCCGGTGAGCAGCAGCCAGGTGCCGCCCGCCCCCTCGTCGAGGACGGCGTCGGGCACGAAGACCTCGACCACCGCGACCCGGCCGTCGAGCACCACCGGGTCGAGCCGCAGCAGCCCGCCCTCGACGTCGACCACCCGGGACTGCTCCCCGGCCCGCGCCCGCTCCAGGTCGTCGGCCGACGCCCGCCCGGCCGGCTGCTCCCCGGCCAGGCCGTGCACCACCGGACGGGTCGCCGGGTCGTCCCCGGTGGCCTCGACCGCGCGGCGGACCGCCGCCGGCTCGGTGCTGACGGCGAGCGCGCCGGTGACCAGCGCCCCGCGCCGCGCCGCGTCGGCAAGCGCCTCCTCGCGCACCTCCCCGCGCAGGGTCAACCCGAGCGGGACGAGGAACGCCGACGCGACGAGCGCGCACATGCCGGCCGTCAACGCGGCCAGCGCCGGCCTCAGTCGGGGGCCACCAGCCGGAACCCCACCCCCCGCACGGTGCGCAGGTAACGCGGCTTCGCCGCGGACTCGCCCATCTTTCGGCGCAGCCAGTACAGGTGCACGTCGATGGTCTGGTCCTCGCCGACCGACGGTTGGCGCCATACCTCCTCCAAGAGTTCCCGCCGGGACACCACCCGGCCGGGCCGCGCCGCCAGATACGCCAACAGGTCGAATTCCTTACGGGTGAGCGCCAGCGACTCCCCGTCGAGCACCGCGCTGCGCTCGCCCACGTCCACCCGCAGCCCACCGACGCAGTGCACGGCCGGGGCGACGGTACGGCTGGCCCGGCCGACCCGGCGCAGCACGGTGGTGATCCGGGCGTCCAGGTGGGCGCCGGTGAACGGTTTGACCATGTAGTCGTCCGCGCCGGCCCGCAGCAGGCGGACCACCGACTGCTCGTCGTCGCGGGCGGTGGCGATGATGATCGGCACGTCGGTGATGCCGCGCAGCATCCGCAGCGCGTCCGAGCCGTCGAGGTCGGGCAGGCCCAGGTCGAGCACGACCAGATCGGGGGTCTCGGCGGCGACCCGACGCAGCGCGTCCAGCGCCGTGCCGACCGCGTGCACCGCGTGCCCCCGTTCACTGAGCGACCGCAGCATCGCGCCACGGACGACGTGGTCGTCTTCGACCAGGAGCACGGTGGCCACGTCAGCACCGTACTGCCCGTGGCAAGTCGGGCGCGTTGCGGCGGATCCGCGAACCGGGCAAAATGGTACGACGATGCCGTTCACCCTGTTTCCCGACGCCCGGCTGGCGTTGGCCCGGGACAGCCTCGCCGGGCTGTCCGTCGGCGACGCCCTCGGCTCGCAGTTCTTCGTACCGGGCCGGCGACCCGACGACCTCGCGGCCGGCCGGCTGCCCCCGCCGCCCTGGCAGTGGACCGACGACACCGAGATGGCCTGCTCGGTGCTCGCCGAACTCGCCACCCACGGCGACGTCGACGCCGACCGGCTGGCGCTGGCCTTCGCCACCCGGGCCGAGCCCTACCGGGGCTACGGGCCGGGCGCGGTGACCATCCTGCGGCTGATCCGCACCGGCACCCCGTGGCCGGTGGCCGCCGCGTCGGCCTTCGACGGCCAGGGCTCCTGCGGCAACGGCGCGGCGATGCGGGTCGCCCCGCTCGGCGCCTGGTACGCCGACTCGACCACCCGCGCGGCTTCCCGCGCCCGGGTCAGCGCCGAGGTCACCCACGCCCACCCGGAGGGGATCGCCGGCGCGGTCGCGGTGGCCGTCGCCGCCTCGCTCGCCGCGCGGGCCCGGCTGGACGGGGAACCCCGCCCCGACGTGACCCGGCTGCTCACCACCGTCGCCGGGTCGATCGACCCGGCCAGCGCCGTGCACCGGGGGGTACGCCGGGCGATCGGCCTGCTCGGTCACGGCCTCGACGAGGCCGTCGCGGCGTTGGGCAACGGTGCCCGGGTGACCGCCCAGGACACGGTCGCGTTCACCCTCTGGGTGGTCGCCACCCACCTGGCCGACTACCCGGCCGCCATCCGCGCCTGCGTCGAGGCGGGCGGGGACGTCGACACCACCGCCGCGATCGTCGGCGGGATCATCGGCGGACACACCGGGGTCGGCACGCCCGGCGGGGTGCCCGCCGACTGGGTGGCCGCCCGGGAGCCGCTGCCGGCCTGGCTGGACTGAGCCGGCCCGGCCGGCGCTCAGTGCGTCGACACCCGCCCGGTGCCGGTGTGGGCGTGCCCGTCGAGCCGCCAGCCCCGCTCGCCGGGGGTGGAGCCGGCGTCCGCCGTCGGGTCGTCGTCCCGCGTGTCGTCGGCGGTGGCCCGACGGCGTGACCGGCTCGCCACCCAGCCGATCGCCGCGCCGCCGCCCAACCCGACCAGCAGGCCGCCGCCGAGCAGCAGGTCCGCACTGGGACCGCCGTCGTCGTCGGCCGGTGCGGCGTCGGCGGCGGAGGTCGCCTGGGCATCCGTCCCGTCGGCCGCGCCGCCGTGGTGCCCGGTCGCCGCGCCGGGAGCCGGCGGCACCAGCGCCAGCGTCGGGGCGGGATGGCCGCCCCCGGCCGGGTCGGCCCAGCGCACCACCGTTCCGTCGGAGTAGGTCTGCACCACCTCGAAGGTCATCCGGTCGGTCTGCGGCAGCGGGCCCATGGCCACCGAGAGCCGGGCCGGACCCGGAACCGCCGGCCCGGCACCCCGGGTCCAGACCACCGCCGAGGTCACCGTGCTCACCGACGGGGCGTGGATGCCGGCCACCGGCGCGGCCAGCTCACGGGAGGTGATCAGCGGTGCCCAACCGTCCACCGACAGCGGGTACACCTCGCCGATCGGGGCGTCCGCCGGCATCCTGAACTCGATCTTCTCGGTGCGCGCGCCGGGCCGCTGCTCGGGCACCACGAACGTCAGCTCCACCGCGTCGCCCTGCACCGCCTGGCTCGGGCTGGCCGACAGCCCGTCCGCCAGGGCCGCGCCCGGAGCGCCGAACACCCCGGCCGCCACCGCCGCCAGCACCAGCACGCCCCGCCGTCGCCGGACGTCACCACGGGTCGTCGTCATCTTCCGCCCCCATCCGTCTCGCCGTGGCCGACACCGGCTCCGGCCACACCTGGTAGTTCGGACGGCGGGCCGAAAAGGTTCAACGCCGGTGCGGGTCGACGCCGCCACCGGGCTTCCTTTCCCGGCGACCGGGGGCGACGGCGGGACCGATAGCATCGAAGCAGCCGGCGCGTCCGGCCCATCCGTGCCGCCTGCCGTTGAGGAGTTCACCGTGTCCGCACCCCGTACCCCCGTCGTGGCCGACCCCGTCGTCGTGGCCGCCGGGACGACGGCGGCCGACGCGGTGGCCGCGGCCGGGCTGCCCGCCGCCGGCCCGAAGGCGGTCGTGGTGGTCCGCGACCCGCAGGGCCAGCTCCGCGACCTGGACTGGGCCCCCGCCGAGGACACCACCGTCGAACCGGTCAGCCTCGACTCGCCGGACGGGCTCAACGTGCTGCGGCACTCCACCGCGCACGTGCTCGCGCAGGCCGTGCAGGACGTCTTCCCCGAGGCCAAGCTGGGCATCGGCCCGCCGATCGAGAACGGCTTCTACTACGACTTCGCCGTCGACAAGCCGTTCCAGCCCGACGACCTGGCCAAGCTGGAAAAGCGGATGCAGGAGATCGTCAAGTCCGGGCAGCGGTTCCGCCGCCGCCGCTTCGGCAGCCTCGACGAGGCGCGGGCCGAGCTGGCCGCCGAGCCGTTCAAGCTGGAGCTGATCGAGGTCAAGGGCGAGGGGCTGGACACCAGCGAGGTGATGGAGGTGGGCGGCGGCGAGCTGACCATCTACGACAACCTCGCCGCCGGCGACGACAAGGTCTGCTGGTCGGACCTGTGCCGGGGCCCGCACCTGCCGAACACCCGGCTGATCGGCGCGTTCAAGCTGATGCGTTCGGCCGCCGCGTACTGGCGGGGGTCGGAGAAGAACCCGCAGCTCCAGCGGGTGTACGGCACCGCCTGGCCGACCCGCGACGAGCTGAAGGCGTACCTGAAGCTGCTGGAGGAGGCCGCCCGGCGCGACCACCGCAAGCTCGGGGTGGACCTCGACCTGTTCAGCTTCCCCGACGAGCTGGGCTCCGGCCTGGCGGTCTTCCACCCCAAGGGCGGCATCATCCGCCGGGAGATGGAGAACTACTCGCGGGTCAAGCACGAGGAGGCCGGCTACTCGTTCGTCAACACCCCGCACATCACCAAGGGCCACCTGTACGAGGTCTCCGGGCACCTCGACTGGTACGCCGACGGGATGTTCCCCCCCATGGAGGTGGAGGGGGCGAACTACTACCTCAAGCCGATGAACTGCCCGATGCACGACCTGATCTTCCGGTCCCGGGGCCGCTCCTACCGGGAGCTACCGCTGCGGATGTTCGAGTTCGGCACGGTCTACCGGTACGAGAAGTCGGGCGTGGTGCACGGCCTGACCCGGGTCCGGGGCATGACCCAGGACGACGCGCACATCTTCTGCACCGAGGAGCAGATGGCCGGCGAGCTGAAGTCGCTGCTCGCCTTCGTCCTGGAGCTGCTGCGCGACTACGGCCTGGACGACTTCTACCTGGAACTGTCCACCCGTAACCCGGACAAGTCGGTCGGCACCGACGAGAACTGGGAGCGGGCCACCGAGGCGCTGCGGTCGGCCGCCGAGGAATCCGGCCTGCACCTGGTGCCCGACCCGGGGGGCGCGGCGTTCTACGGGCCGAAGATCTCCGTCCAGGCCAAGGACGCCATCGGCCGGACCTGGCAGATGTCCACCATCCAGGTCGACTTCAACCTGCCCGAGCGGTTCGGACTGGAGTACCAGGCGGCCGACGGCAGCCGGCAGCGGCCGGTGATGATCCACCGGGCGCTGTTCGGGTCGATCGAGCGGTTCTTCGGGGTGCTCACCGAGCACTACGCGGGGGCGTTCCCGGCCTGGCTGGCCCCGGTGCAGGTGGTCGGCATCCCGATCCGTGAGGACCACACCGAGTACCTGCACGGCTTCGTCGCGGCGCTGCGCGCCAAGGGCATCCGGGCCCAGGTCGACGCCGGTGACGACCGGATGCAGAAGAAGATCCGCACCGCCCAGCAGCAGAAGATCCCGTTCATGGTGATCGCCGGGGACGACGACGTGGCCGCCGGCACCGTCTCGTTCCGCTACCGCGACGGTTCCCAGCGCAACGGGGTGCCGGTCGCCGAGGCGGTCGACCACGTGCTCGACGTGGTCTCCTCGCGGGCCAACGCGGGGCCGTCCGCCGCCGACTGATCCCGGCCCGCCACCGGCCGTGGGTACGCGGCCGGTGGCGGTCGTGGTGGGAGATCGTAGGATCGGCGGTGTGACTGGGGCGGAGCGGCACCTCGACGGCGACACGGACCACGGCTCGGCGGACGACGGCCTGGCGGACGGGCTCGACCGGCTCTGGACCCCGCACCGGATGACCTACATCTCCGGGGAGGACCGCCCCGAGGGAGGCTACGAGAAGCCCGCCGGCTGCCCGTTCTGCCTGGCCCCCGGCCTGCCGCCGGAACGGAGCCTGGTGGTGGCCCGCGGCACGCACGTCTTCGCGGTGCTCAACCTCTACCCGTACAACCCGGGGCACCTGCTGGTCTGCCCCTATCGGCACGTGGCCGACTACACCGAACTCGACCAGGCCGAGACGGTGGAGCTGGCGGCGTTCACCCAGACCGCGATGCGGGTGGTCCGGCAGGTCAGCAGCGCGCACGGGTTCAACCTGGGGATGAACCAGGGCGGGGTGGCCGGCGCCGGCATCGCCGCCCACCTGCACCAGCACGTGGTGCCCCGGTGGGGTGGGGACATCAACTTCATGCCGGTGATCGGCCGGACGAAGGTGCTGCCGCAACTGCTCTCCGACACCCGCGAACTGCTCGCCCACGCCTGGCCGTCCTGACCGGCCCGGCCCGACTCCGGAAGGCGACCATGGCGCTGCTGCACCGGGCGGAGATCAGCCCGAGCAAACTCGAACTCCTGGCCGGCTGGCTGCCCGCACAGCCGTGGTATGCGGGCCCGGGCGGCGGGGAGCCGGTCCGGGTGGCCGGCTACCGGTTCGACGACCCGGCGGGCGAGGTGGGCATCGAGACGCTGCTCGTCCGGGTCGGCGACGCACCCGTGTACCAGGTTCCGCTGACCTACCGGGGCGCGCCGCTGGCCGGTGCCGAACGGTGGCTGGTCGGCACCACCGACCACTCGGTGCTCGGCCCCCGCTGGGTCTACGACGCCTGCGGCGACCCGGTCTACGCCGTCGCGCTGGCCACCGCGATCCGCACCGGCGGCGGCCAGGCCGAGGAGTACTTCGAGACCGACGCGGGACGCGAGTCCCGCCCGCCGTCCATGACGATCGCCGTCACCGGCAGTGTCCCGGTCCCCGTCGTCGGCGCGGTACGCCGGGTGCGCGACGGCGACCCGACCGTGATCGGCACCGACACCGTCGACCTGGCCGTCGCCCGCCGGCTGTCCGGCGGCGACCTGTCGGGTGACGACCCGTCCGGCGGCCTGTCCGGCGGCAGCCTGTCCGGCGGCGGCCTGTCCGGCGGCGGGTCGGACGCCGGCATGCTGACCGGCTCCTGGCCGGGTCAGCCGACGCCGCTGCCGCTGGCCCGCGTCCTGCCCCGCTGACCGCCACCCGCCGAGGTGTCGCATGTGGTCGATCGGACACCCTGGGTCAGGTTCGCCCGCCGCGCCCCCCGGAAGGTGACACGATGCGTCAATGGCAGTGACGACACGGGTGTTGGGTCGCAGCGGCATCGAGGTCAGCGCCCTCGGCATGGGCTGCTGGGCGATCGGTGGCCCCTGGGCCGAAGGCTCCCAGCCGCTGGGCTGGGGCGCGGTCGACGACGAGGAGTCGGTGCGGGCCGTCCGCCGCGCCCTCGACCTCGGCGTGACCCTCTTCGACACCGCCGACACGTACGGCGCCGGGCACGGTGAACGGGTCCTCGGGCGGGCGCTGGCCGGCCGCCGGGACGCGGCGGTGATCGCCACCAAGTGGGGGTACACCTTCGACGAACGGACCCGGCAAGCTACCGGCGAGGACGCCTCCCCGGCGTACCTGCGGCGGGCGGTCGTCGACTCGCTGCGCCGGCTGGACACCGACCGGATCGACCTCTACCAACTGCACCTGGGCGACCTGCCGCTGCCCCGGGTGGAGGCGCTGGTCGGCACCTGCGAGGACCTGGTCGCCGAGGGCCTCGTCCGGGCGTACGGCTGGAGCACCGACCGGGCCGACCGGGCCGCCGGTTTCGCCCAGGTGGCCCCGCACGCCACCGCGATCCAGCACAACCTGTCGGTGCTGCGCGACGCGCCGGCGATGCTGGCCACCTGCGACAAGCACGACCTGGCCAGCGTCAACCGGGGGCCGCTCGGGATGGGGCTGCTCACCGGCAAGTACACGACCGCCTCCACGCTGCCCCGCGACGACGTGCGGGGAATGACCCCCGGCTGGCTGGAGTGGTTCCGGGGCGGCCGGCCCGCGCCGGAGTGGCTGCGCCGGGTCACCGCCGTACGCGGCGCGCTCACCGCCGACGGCCGGACCCTGGTCCAGGGCGCGCTGGGCTGGATCTGGGCGCGCAGCGACCGGGCGGTGCCGATCCCCGGCTGCCGTACCGTCGCCCAGGTGGAGGAGAACGCCGCCGCGCTGCGCCTCGGCCCGCTCACCCCGGACCACTTCGCCGCCGTGGAACGTCAACTCGCCGCCCTGCGTACGGCCGCGCTACGCGACGCCGACCGACCGCACTGGCCCCCACCCCCCCTCCCCACCGCCCGCCCCTGACCCCGCCCCCCACCCCCCCCACCCGCTCCCGTCGATCATGGAGTTGTGGGGCGCCGCATAAGTCGCATACGGGGGCGCAACCCCATTACAACTCCATGATCGACGTGGTGGGGGCGGGGTGGGGGAGGGGAGGGGGTTAGTTCCGGGTGGGGGTGAAGGTGTCTGTCAGGTGGGCGGGCATCGGGTCGTAGTGGGCGAACTCCCGGCGGAAGGTGCCGGTGCCGGCGGTCAGGGCGCGCAGCTCCACCGCGTAGCGCAGCAGCTCCAGGGCGGGCACCTCGGCCCGGATCAGGGTGCGGCCCTCGGCGTCCGGGTCGGCCTCGGTGCCGAGCACCCGGCCCCGCCGGCCGGACAGGTCGCCCAGCACCGCCCCGACGGCGGAGTCGGCCACCCGGACCACCACCTCGTCCACCGGCTCCAGCAGCGTCGGTTCGCCCCGCCCGGCGGCGTCGCGCAGGGCGAGCGCGGCGGCGGTCTGGAACGCGGCGTCGGACGAGTCGACGCTGTGCGCCTTGCCGTCGACCAGGGTCACCCGCACGTCCACCACCGGATGGCCGGCGACCAGCCCCCGCGCCAACTGCGCCCGCACGCCCTTCTCCACCGACGGTACGAAGTGGTGCGGCACCGCCCCGCCGACCACCCGGTCGACGAACTCGATCCCGGCACCCCGGGGCAACGGCTCCACCGTGAGGTCGCAGACCGCGTACTGGCCGTGCCCGCCGGACTGCTTGACGTGCCGCCCGTGCCCCGAGGCGGCCACCGTGAACGTCTCCCGCAGCGGCACCCGCACCGGCTCGGTGTCCAGCTCCACTCCGCCGGCCCGGAGCCGGTCGAGCACCACGTCGGCGTGCGCCTCGCCCATGCACCACAGCACCAGCTGGTGGGTCTGCGGGTTACGTTCCAGCCGCAGCGTCGGGTCGCCCACGACGAGCCGGCCCAGGTTGCGGGCGAGGGCGTCCTCGTCGGCGCGGCTGCGGGCCACCACCGCCACCGGCAGCAGCGGCTCCGGCATCTCCCACGGTGCGATCAGCAGCGGCTCGTCGCGCGCCGAGACGGTGTCGCCGGTCTCCGCGCTGCCCGACTTGGTGATCGCGCAGATGTCGCCGGCGACGCAGGCGTCCACCTCCCGCAGGGTTGCCCCGAGCGGGCGGTAGACGTGCCCGATCCGCTCGTCGGCGTCGTGGTCGGGGTGGCCCCGGCCGGCCATCCCGTGCCCGGACACGTGCACCGTCTGGTCGGGGCGCAGGGTGCCGGAGAAGACCCGGACCAGGCAGACCCGGCCGACGTGCCGGTCGACGGTGGTCCGGACCACCTCGGCGACCAGCGGGCCGTCCGGGTCGCAGTCCAGCGGCGGGCGGGGGGAGCCGTCCAGCCCGGTGACCGCCGGCACCGGGCGTCCGAGCGGCGACGGGAACGCCGACACCAGGCCGTCGAGCAGCACGTCCAGCCCGACGCCGGTGGCCGAGCAGACCGGCACCACCGGGTAGAAGTGTCCCCGGGCGACCGCCTTCTCCAGGTCGGCGACCAGCACCTGAGTGTCGATCTCCTCGCCGTCGAGGTAGCGGTCCATCAGGGTCTCGTCCTCGCTCTCGGCGATGATCCCCTCGATCAGCTCGCCCCGGGACTCGGTGATCGCCGGCAGGTGCTGCGGGTCCGGGTCGCGCACGGTGGCGGGCAGCCCGGCCGAGTAGTCGTGCACCCGTCGGGTGACCAGCGCCAGCAGGCCGGCGACCGACTCGCCGTCGTCACCGAGCATCGGCAGGTGCAGCGGCAGCACGTTGTCGCCGAAGACCCGCTGGCACAGCGCCACCGCCTCGTCGAAGTCGGCGCGCGGATGGTCCAGCCGGGCGACCGCCACCGCACGCGGCAGGTCGACCGCGGCGCACTCCTCCCACAGGGCGGCCGTGGCGGCGTCCATCCCGTCGACGGCGGACACCACGAACAGCGCCGCATCGGCGGCCCGCAGACCGGCCCGCAGCTCGCCGACGAAGTCGCCGTACCCGGGGGTGTCCAGCAGGTTCACCGTCACCCCGGCGTGCACCAGCGGCGCGCAGGACAGGGCGACCGAGCGCTGCTGGCGTACCGCGGCGGGGTCGTGGTCGCCGACGGTGGTGCCGGCGGCGACGCTGCCGGCCCGGTCGATCGTGCCGCTGGCCGCGAGCAGCGCCTCGACCAGGGTCGTCTTACCGGCCCCGGAGCGCCCGACCAGCACCACGTTGCGTACGGTGCCGGGGTCGGTCACCGCCGGCACGCCGGTGGCTCCCCTGTCGTGGTTCCTCTGCGCCATCGCGGCGCACCTCCCTCAGCCGGTGGTGGATGGCGACCGCCGCGCGCGACGGGAAACGGGCCCGGTACGGGTGCCGCGGCGCTATCCTCCGGTGACCCGCCGGCCGGACGACGGTCAACGGCCGTGACGGTGAGCTGGCTCACCTTCCACCCCGATCTCACACCCGGCGGGGGGTCGGCACAAGCTTCCCGGGCGGGTCGGGTGACCGGCCGTACCGCCCGCCGCTGCCGGCCGTTATCGTGGGACCGCCATGGCGAAGATCTTCCAAGTGACGGCCCGCGCGGGGATGACCCGCGTCGTGGAGCCGGTCGCGCGCGGTCTGCTCCGCGCCGGTGTGTCCCCCAACGCGGTCACCGTGGCCGGCACCGTCGGCGTGCTCGTCGGCGCGCTCGGCTTCGGCGCCCGCGGTCACCTCGTCGCCGGAGCGCTGATCGTGACGTGCTTCGCGCTGACCGACATGCTCGACGGGACGATGGCCCGGATGAGCGGCGGCTCGACCCGGTTCGGCGCGTTCCTCGACTCGTCGATGGACCGGGTCTCCGACAGCGCGGTGTTCGGTGCGGTCGCCTACTGGCTGGCCACCGAGGTCAACCACTCCGGGCTGGCCGCCGCGCTGATCTGCCTGGCCGTCGGCGGCCTGGTCTCCTACGTCAAGGCGCGTGCCGAGGGGCTGGGGATGACCTGCGACGTGGGCGTCGCGGAACGCACCGAACGGCTGCTGATCGTCGGGATCGGTGGGCTGCTCACCGGCCTCGGGGTCGGCCCGGCCCTGGAGATCTCGCTCTGGCTGCTCGCCGCCGTGTCGATCTTCACGGTCGGTCAGCGGGTGGCCCACGTGTACCGGCAGGCGCAACTGGTCGGCCGGGAGTGAACCTCACCGAGTTCGGCTACGTCGCCGGCTGGCGGCTGGCCCGCGCGCTGCCCCGGCCCGTGGTCGCCGCCGCCTTCCGGGCCGGTGCCGACCGCGCCCACCGCGCCCGAGGCAGGGCCGCAACCCGGCTACGTGCCAACCTGCGCCGGGTGGTCGGCCCCGATCTGCCCGAGCCGGAGCTGGACGCGCTGGTCAAGCAGGGTCTGCGGTCGTACGCCAGGTACTGGATGGAGGCGTTCCGGCTGCCCTCGCTGAGCCGCCAGCAGATCCTCGACGGCTTCCACCTGGGCGGATCGGAAATGCTCGCCGCCGACGTGGCGGCCGGTCGGGGCGCGGTGGTGGCGTTGCCGCACGCCGGCAACTGGGACGCCGCCGGCGCCTGGGTCGCGGCCAGCGGCTGGCCGATCACCACGGTCGCCGAACGGCTCAAGCCGGAGGGCGTCTACGAGCGTTTCCTCGCCTTCCGCCAGGGTCTCGGCATGGAGATCCTACCCACCCACGGCGGTGGCCGCCCCGCCTTCGACGTGCTGGTGGACCGGCTGGGCAGCGGTGCGGTGGTGCCGCTGCTGGCCGACCGGGACCTGTCGGCCCGGGGTGTTGAGGTGGACTTCTTCGGCGGACGCACCAAGATGCCGCCCGGGCCCGCGCTGCTGACCATCCGCACCGGCGCCCCGCTCTATGTTGCCTCGCTGTGGTACGAACCGGAGATGCCGCGCGCGCAGTTGGAGGGCCCGCTGCCGGTTCCCGAACCGGACAGCGCGCCCCTGGACGAGCGGGTCCGGGTGCTGACCCAGCGGATTGCCGACCGTCTGGCGGCGGGCATCGCCCGTCATCCGCAAGACTGGCACATGTTGCAGCGGATGTGGCTGGACCAGCGGCGCTCTACCGACGGCGGTTCCACCGCGCCGCCGCCCCCGGCCAGCGCCGGATCGGTCTGAGGGGAGGGGGCGCCAGTGCGGATCGGCATCGTGTGCCCGTACTCCTTCGACGTCCCGGGCGGGGTGCAGAACCACGTCATGGACCTGGCCGAGGCGCTGCTCGGGCTGGGGCACGAGGTGAGCGTCCTGGCCCCCGCCGACGAGGATGCGACGCTGCCGCCGTACGTGGTCCCCGCCGGCCGGGCGGTGCCGCTGCCGTACAACGGTTCGGTGGCCCGGATCGCGTTGTTCGGGCCGGTCTCCACCACCCGGGTGCGGCGCTGGATCACCCGGGGCGACTTCGACGTGCTGCACGTGCACGAGCCGTTGATCCCGAGCCTGTCGATGATGGCGGTGCTCTCCGCCCGGGGCCCGGTGGTGGCCACCTTCCACACCGCGATCACCCGTTCCCGGGTGCTCGCCGCCGCCCAGGGGATGCTCCAGATCCTGCTGGAGCGGATCACCGCCCGGATCGCGGTCAGCGCGTTGGCCCGCAAGGTGCAGGTGGAGCACCTGGACGGCGGGGCGGTGGAGATCCCCAACGGGGTGGCGGTGGCGAAGTTCGCCGGCGTCGAGCCGCTGCCCGGCTGGCCGGGCGAGTGCGCCACCGGCACCGGCGGGACGCTGGGTTTCCTCGGCCGGTTCACCGAGGCCCGCAAGGGCTTCCCGATCCTGCGGGACGCCTTCGTCGCGCTGGCCCCGCACCGGCCCGGGTTGCGCCTCCTGGTGGCCGGCCCCGGCGATCCGGACGACCTGTTCGGGCAGTTCCCGGTCGAGGTCCGGGACCGGGTGACGTTCCTCGGCCTGGTCTCCGAGGTCGACAAGGCCCGGATGCTGCGCAGCGTCGACCTCTACGTCGCGCCGAACACCGGCGGCGAGTCGTTCGGCATGATCCTCACCGAGGCGCTCGCGGCCGGTGCCACCGTGGTCGCCAGCGACCTGGACGCGTTCCGGCGGGTGCTCGACGGCGGGCGGGCGGGCCGGCTCTTCCCGACCGGCGACGCCGCCGGCCTGCGTACCGCCCTGGCCGAACTCCTCGACGACCCGGCGCAGCGGGCCGCGTTGACCGCCTGCGGCGACCAGGTGGTCGCCCACTACGACTGGCCGGTGGTGGCCCGCCGGGTGCTAGAGGTCTACGCGGCGGCCATCGAGGCCACCGACGGCCGGGTCATCGACCAGGAGTGGGTGGGGCTGGGTGGTCCCGGGTGAGCAGCATGCTGCCGCAGCTGTGGGCGGTGCTGGCCACCGCGGTCGTGGTCGCCCTGCTCGCGGTGTACCTGGTCTGGACCGCGGGCCGGGTCGAGCGGTTGCAGACCCGGGCGGAGTCGGCGGCGCGGGCCCTCGACGCGCACCTGCTGCGCCGGGCCGCCGCCGCCGCGGTGCTGGCCGAGAAACGCTACGGCGTCGAGCTGTACGCGGCGGCCCGGATCGCCCTGGACGCCGTCCCCGAGGAGCGGGAGGCGGCCGAGAACGACCTCACCCGGCAACTGCGGGCGGTCCGGCTCGACCCGGCCGATCCGGCGTGCGAGGCGGTGATCGCGGCGAGCCGGCGGCTGGCCCTGTCCCGGCAGGTGCACACCGACCTGGTCCGCGACGCCCGCTCCGCGCGTAGCCGACCGCTGGTGCGGTTGTGCCGGATGGGCCGCCGCCACCCGTGGCCGCGCTACTTCGACATCGACGACCCGACCCTGGCCCTGCCCGCCGACGTCCCGACGGGCTGACCCACGGCGTGCCGGCCGGACCGGAAACGGCGTCGGGCGGCGGTCCCCGGGTTGACGGGGACGGTCCGGTCGGAGGGTGCCGGGAGCGGTCCGGGGCGGGGGTGACGGGGGCCACAGGGCAGGCCACCGTGGGGCCGATTGGCTGTCGGAACGGCGTGGCCGCGGTCGTAGCATCGGCCGGAACCCACCGCCCCAGCACGTCCGAGGAGTGATGAGCCGTGCCCGAACCGACCTCCCCGAACGCCGGTGACGCCCAGGTCTGGGGCACCGCCCGCGTCAAGCGGGGCATGGCCGAGATGCTCAAGGGCGGCGTGATCATGGATGTGGTCACCGCCGAGCAGGCCAGGATCGCCGAGGACGCCGGCGCGGTGGCCGTGATGGCGCTGGAGCGGGTGCCGGCCGACATCCGGGCCCAGGGCGGCGTGTCCCGGATGAGTGACCCGGACATGATCGACGGCATCATCCAGGCCGTCTCCATCCCGGTGATGGCCAAGGCCCGGATCGGCCACTTCGTCGAGGCGCAGATCCTCCAGTCGCTCGGCGTCGACTACGTCGACGAGTCCGAGGTGTTGACCCCTGCCGACTACGCCAACCACATCGACAAGTGGGCGTTCACCGTCCCGTTCGTGTGTGGCGCGACCAACCTGGGCGAGGCGCTGCGCCGGATCACCGAGGGCGCGGCCATGATCCGCTCCAAGGGTGAGGCGGGCACCGGGGACGTCTCCAACGCCACCATGCACATGCGGAGGATCCGGCAGGAGATCGCCCGGCTCAGCTCCCTGCCGGCCGACGAGCTGTTCGTCGCCGCCAAGGAGTTGCAGGCCCCGTACGAGCTGGTCCGGGAGGTCGCCGAGACGGGCAAGCTGCCGGTGGTGCTGTTCACCGCGGGGGGCATCGCCACCCCGGCCGACGCCGCGATGATGATGCAGCTCGGCGCGGAGGGCGTCTTCGTCGGCTCCGGCATCTTCAAGTCGGGCAACCCGGCCCAGCGGGCCGCCGCGATCGTCAAGGCCACCACCTTCCACGACGACCCGGACGTGCTGGCCAAGGTGTCCCGGGGGCTGGGCGAGGCGATGGTCGGCATCAACGTCGACGAGATCCCGCAGCCGCACCGCCTCGCCGAGCGCGGCTGGTGACCCGGGGGCAACGGCGTCGGGAGGGGCGGCCGTGCGCGGACCGGTGATCGGGGTGCTGGCGTTGCAGGGGGACGTGCGGGAACACCTCGCCGCCCTGACCGGGGTCGGCGTCGACGCCCGCCCGGTGCGCCGGCCGGCCGAGTTGGACGCGGTCGACGGGCTGGTCATCCCCGGCGGGGAGTCCACCACGATGAGCAAGCTGGTGGACATCTTCGGCCTGCGCGAGCCGGTCGACAAGCGGATCGCCGCCGGGATGCCGGTCTACGGCTCCTGCGCCGGCATGATCATGCTGGCCGCCGAGGTGCTGGACGGCCGCCCCGACCAGCGGGGCTTCGCCGGCATCGGGATGACCGTGCGGCGCAACGCGTTCGGTCGCCAGGTGGACTCGTTCGAGGCCCCGGTGCGCGTCGCCGGGGTCGACGGGCCCGCGTTCCACGCGGTCTTCATCCGGGCCCCCTGGGTCGAGCGGGTCGACCCCGGCGTCGAGGTGCTGGGCCGGGTCACCGGTGGCCCGGCCGTCGACCGGGTGGTCGCCGTCCGCCAGGGCAACCTGCTGGCCACCTCGTTCCACCCGGAGCTGACCGGCGACCTGCGCCTGCACCGCTACTTCGCCGACCTGGTCGCCGCCGCCCGCTGAGCAGGCCGCCCGCTGAGCAGGCCGCCCGCCCCGCGACCGGGCCGCCCCACCCCGCGACCAAACCGGTCATTCGTGCTGATTTGCCGGTGGATCGGCGCTGGTGACGCGCCGGGTGTGACGGCGGGGTCGGTGCTCTCGGTAGGATTGCCGCGGTTCGGCGCGGGCACTGCCCGTCGCAGCCCTCCAGCGCGGCCGGTCCCGGTCTGGAGTCGGCGCGGCCAGTCGACGCGGGGCGTGAGTCAACAGACGGAGGTATGAGATGTCCGGCCACTCCAAGTGGGCGACCACCAAGCACAAGAAGGCCGTCATCGACGCCAAGCGCGGCAAGATGTTCGCCAAGCTGATCAAGAACGTCGAGGTCGCGGCCCGGACCGGCGGCGGTGACCCGGCCGGCAACCCGACCCTCTTCGACGCCATCCAGAAGGCCAAGAAGAGTTCGGTCCCGAACGACAACATCGACCGCGCGGTCAAGCGCGGCTCCGGCCTGGAGGCCGGCGGCGCCGACTGGCAGACCATCATGTACGAGGGGTACGGCCCGAACGGCGTGGCCATGCTGATCGAGTGCCTGACCGACAACCGCAACCGGGCCGCCACCGAGGTGCGTACCGCGCTGACCCGCAACGGCGGCTCGCTCGCCGACGCCGGCTCGGTGTCGTACATGTTCTCCCGCAAGGGCGTGGTGATCGTCCCCAAGGCCGACACCACCGAGGACGACGTGATGATGGCGGTCCTCGACGCCGGTGCCGAGGAGGTCAACGACCTCGGTGAGGCGTACGAGGTGGTCTCCGAGCCGACCGACCTGATCGCGGTCCGCACCGCGCTGCGCGACGCCGGGATCGAGTACGAGTCGGCGGAGTCCTCGCTGATCCCCAGCGTCAACGTGCCGCTGGACGAGGACGGCGCACGCAAGGTCTTCAAGCTGATCGACGTGCTGGAGGACTGCGACGACGTGCAGAACGTCTACGCCAACTTCGACGTTTCGGACGACGTCATGGCGGCGGTGGACGCCTGACGGCGGGGCCGGAACACCGGCGGGCCGGTCGGCGGGGACGTGCTCCCCGCTGACCGGCCCGTTGTGCGTGGTGCCGGTCCCGGTCCGACGCCCCCGTGTGCGTCGGACCGGGACCGGGGCTTCAGGCGTCGGTCCGGGTGGCGGACCGACGCGCCTTCAGCGCGCTGTCGACGAGATCCCAGAGCGTGACCGCCACGATGACCACGACCGTGACCCGGGAGGCGACGTCGAGGCCGCCGTCGCGTAGCCAGTCGAACCGGGCGACCAGGTCCGGGTTGAGCAGCCGGTCGGTGAGCACCAGCCAGATCAGCGGCACGGCGAAGGCCAGGTCGAGCAGGGCGTTGGCCCCGACGAGGGGCCAGGTCCACCGGCCGGTGCGGTACTTGACCAGTTCCAGTGCCACGCTGGCCACCAGCACGGCGGCGAGCACCGGCAGCCAGGACGTCCACAGCGCCGGGTCGAGCAGCGGGATGCGCGTGTCGTCGGAGTCCCGGGCCCAGGACCGGAAGTGCTGCCAGGGCAGGAAGGCCAGGGTGAGCAGGATCATCGCCACCGAGGCGCAGGTGTCGGGGAGCCTGATGTCCCGCTCCACCGGGGCTTCGGGTAGCTGGTCGACGTTCCACTCGGGCAGGTCGAGGGAGGCGTTGGTGCGTTCCAGGATCGCGAAGCTCAGGGTCACCCAGAAGGCGATCTGCACCGCGGTCTGGAAGGCGGCGGTGATGCCCGACCCGATCGCCCCGCCCGGGTTGTCGCCGACGGTCGCCTGCGCCACGCCGGCCACGACGCCGACCACGCCGGGGATGACGGTCAGCAGCCGGCGCAGCAGCCGTTGCCAGATCAGGTAGTAGGCGGGGCCGATGAGTTGGAGCCGGCGGTCGGCGTAGCGGGCGGCCAGCCGCTCGGGGTGGCCCAGTTCGGTGAGCACCTCGCGTTCGGCGGTGGTCGGGTCCTGTCCGCCGCCGACCCGGTCGTCGACCATGTCCGCGATGGCGGCCCGCAGCTCGGTGGCGATCTCCTCCCGCCGGGGTGCCGGCACCGCCCGCAGGGTGGCCGCGAGGTAGCGGTCGGTCAGGGTGGTCATCGGTCGACTCCTTCGATCAGCCCGGTCACGGAGGTCTGTACGGCGGCGAGGTCGTCGAGCAGCCGGGCCAGCACCGTCTCGCCGTCGGTACTGGTCCGGTAGAACTTGCGCGGCCTGCTCTCCTCGGTGTTCCACTCGCTGGTCAGCAGTCCCTGTTCCTCCAGCCGCCGCAGCAGCGGATAGAGGGTGTTGGCGTCGACCGGGAAGCCGTGCCCGGTGAGGCGTTGCAGCAGCGCGTAGCCGTAGTCGGGCGCGCGCAGGGCCAGCAGGCTGGCCACCACCACCGTGCCGCGGCGCAGCTCCTGGAGGTGGGTCCGCAGAACCTCGTCGTTGACCATGCGTCACACGATACTGTGTGGCACACACTAATGTCGAGTGACCCAGCAATGTGGGAGTCGCCACCATGCGAACCGGGGCGTCGGGTAAACCCCGACGCCCCGGCTCCGGCCGGCTGGTCAGCAGGGGCGGCCCTGCCGGAAGGCCCGCTCGACGTGATCCGCCAGCCCCACCTGGAAGTAGCCGACGCCCGGCCGGATCGGGTGCCCTGTGAACAACTCGACCCGGTTGCCGAACCGCACCAGGTACGCCGTGGCGTCCCCGGCGTCGTTGCGGATGAACTCGCCCCGGGAGCCGTAGATCCGCGCCACCTCGGTAAAGGACATGCCCACGCCCGCCCCGGCCGGCGAGCGGGGCGGCGCGGTGGCGGTACCGATCTCGACCAGCCGCCCGTTGCGGAAGGCCACCATGATCTTCCCGGCCCACTCGCCGGTGACGCCGGCCACGACCACGCCCTCGCAGTCGACGGCCGTCCAGTCGATCAGTCCGGCCGCGGTGAGCCGGGTCAGTGACGCGCCGATCCGGAACGGGCCCGCCCCCCGGACGCTGAGCAGGTCGGTGCCGCCGGTGGAGCGCACCGGGAGGCCGCCCGACCGCGGGTCGGCGGCGGCCACCGGTGCGCGGTCCACCGTGGACCCCGACGCGACGCCGGGATGCGCCCCGGCCGGCACTGCCGGCGCGACGACGGCCAGGGCCAGCACGCCGGTGAGCAGGATGGTGCGGAGACGGTACATGACAACTCCTTCGCGGGTACGGGTCTGTCGTTCTGTTGGTCTCCGCCCGGCCGGAATCCGTTCGTCGGTTTTCCGACCGGCTCCGGCGGACGCCGTCACCCGGCGACGCCGGTTACCGTGCGGTGGGGGTGGAACGATGGGCACTCCGGCGTGGATCGGGCCCTACCGGGTGCGACGGCTGCTCGGTGCGGGCTCCTTCGCGACCGTCTGGCTCGGCCACGATCCCGCGCTCGACTCCCGGGTGGCGATCAAGGTGCTGGCCGAGAACTGGAGCCACGACCTGCGGGTCCGCGAACGCTTCCGGGACGAGGCCCGGCTGCTGCGGCGGCTCGACCACCCCCGGCTGGTACGGGTGCACGCCGTCGGCGAGCTACCCGACGGCCGGCCGTACGCGGTGCTGGCCCTGGCCGACGGCGGCAGCCTGCGGGACCGGCTGGCCGCCGGGACGCCACCGGTGCCGCAGGC
This sequence comes from Micromonospora wenchangensis, assembly GCF_002210435.1. Classification (GTDB taxonomy): domain Bacteria; phylum Actinomycetota; class Actinomycetes; order Mycobacteriales; family Micromonosporaceae; genus Micromonospora; species Micromonospora wenchangensis. The sequence continues at coordinate 37,849 of NZ_MZMV01000017.1, read as the reverse complement.
CCTGGCGCTGCTCGACGAGATCGCCGCCGGGGTCGCCGTGCTGCACCGGGAGCGGGTGGTGCACCGCGACCTGACCCCGGGCAACGTGCTGTTCACCTCGACCGCCGACGGGGAACGGGTGGTCATCGCCGACCTCGGGCTGGCCAAGGCGCTCGCCGCGGCCTCCGGGTTGACCGCCCGCGCCGGCACGCCCGGTTACATGGCGCCCGAACAGGACGATCCACTTGCCGTGGTGGACACCCGCAGCGACGTGTTCGGGCTGGGGCGGCTCGGCCTGCGGTTGCTCGGCGGCCCCGGCCCCCGGCCGCACCTTGCCGGGGTGCCCGCGCCGGTGGTGGCGGTGCTGCGCCGGGCCACCGCGCCCCGCCCCGCCGACCGCTACCCCGACGCGGACGCCTTCCGGGCGGCGTTGCGCCGGGCCGCCGGGCCACCCGACGAGCCGGCCACCGCGCAGGCCCCGCCGTGCCCCCGCCGCCCCACCGACGCCCGGCTCCCCGCCGGCAGCGGGGAGCCGCTCCGGCCCCCGGCCACCCGCCGCGCGAGGGAGGCGTTTCCGGCGGGGGAGGCGCTGGCGACCGGCCCGACGGGATCGACTGCCGTTCGCCGGGCGGCCCACCGGCTGGGCCTGGCCGGGGCCGGTGCCCTGATCCTGGTCGCGCTGGGTGCCACCGGCGGTGACACCGCCCGGTCCACGGCCGACGGCCGGTGGGGCCGCAGCGGGCCGGTGAGCGTGCTCCTGCCGGCCGGCTGGCGGGCCGCCGGGACGGGCTGGGCCGGGCGGTACGACGCGCGGGGGCGGCTGGAACCGGCGCTCGTCGTCTCGCCCGATCCGGGTCGGTGGGCGACCGACCCGACCGTGCCGGGGGCCTTCGTCGGTCTCTCCGCGACCCTGGGCCGGCGGTCCACCCCGGCGGACTTCGTCGCGCAGCGTCCGCACGCCGACTGCGTGGCCGCCCCGGTGCGGCGGGTCCGCCGGGGCGCGACGGTCTGGGTGGTCGCCCGGTTCACCTGCCCGGCGGGTCGGCCGGTGCTGGTCGAGGCGGCCGCCCGCGCCGGCCGGGCCGGGCTGCTCTACGCCCAGATCGTCCCGCCGCCGGGCAGCGGGCCGGACGTCGTCGACGCGCTGCTGGGCGGGGTGCGGGTCCGGCCGACCTAGACGACCACCACCGTTACCAGGTACGTCGTCCCCTCGTACGGGATGGTCACCCCGACCGTGCCGGCGCGCAGGAAGCGGACGTCGACCACGCCGGCCTCGTAGTTCCGGTCGACCAGGTCCTCCCGGTCCACCGTGACCTCGCCGGGGCCGATCCCCTGGAGCCGGAGCACCCCGCCGACGCCCAGGCACAGCGACTTCACCAGTGCCAGCTCGGTGTCGGCGAGCACCAGGTCGTAGCGGACCGGGCCCAGGCAGGCGCTCGGCCGGGGGCTGGCCGACGGTGGCCGGGTGCCCGGGGTCCGGTCGGGGGTGGACGGTGCCGGCGCGGCCCGCGTCGGCAGCGCGCCGACGGTGGGCGGGGCCGGGCCGGACGGGGTCGGGGCCACGGTGGTCGCCGGGGCGCTCGCCGGGATCGCCGGGGTGGGTGTCGGTGGCCGGACCGGGAGCGGGGCGACCGGGGTCGCGCAGCCCGTCACCGGTACGAGCAGCAGCGCGGCGGCCAGCCGTCGGCCGGTCCGTTCAGCCACCGGTCAACCGTTCCCGGACCTGGCGGCGGGCCTGGTGGACGCGGGACTTCACGGTGCCCTCCGGCACGTCGAGCAGGGTGGCGATCTCGGGGTAGGACAGGCCGAACAGGTCGCGCAGGGTCAGCGCCTCGGCCGCCTCGGGGCGGACCGCGTCCAGCGCGTCGAGCAGGTCGAGGCGGGTGCCGGCGACCACGCTGGTGCGCCGGGGGTCCGGTGGGTCGGGCAGCGGCACCCCGCCGGCCTCGACCTGCCAGCGTCGGCGCAGCGTCCGGTAGGTCGACCGGGCCCGGTTGGCGGTGAGCCGGTACAGCCAGGTGTGGAACGACGAGCGGCCCTCGAAGCGTCCGATGCCCCGGGCCACCGCGAGCAGGGCGTCCTGGCAGGCCTCCTCGGCGTCCTCCCGGTGGGGCAGCAGCCGGCCGCACAGCCGCAGCACCTCGGGGCGTACCGCCGTCAGCAGCGCGTCGAGGGCGCCCGGCTCGCCCCGGGCGGCGGCGCGGGCCAGGTCGTCGATGTCGTCCGCGAGGAGCATGGCCGTCCCCCGACCGCCGTGGTGTGGTGCCGTCGAGGCTATGCCGCCGGGACCCAGCCGGGCCACCCCGGACCGGCGCGGCCCCCGGTCGAGTTTCATGTCACACTGCGCAAGTTTGCAGGCACTGCATTTTTGTTCGTAGGCTGCCTCCGTGACCAGGGACGAGGGACTCGGACGGCGGGACCGCAAGAAGCGGCAGACCCGCGCCGCACTGGCCGCCGCCGCGCTGCGCCTGGTCGCCGAGCGGGGGCTGGACCAGGTCACCGTCGAGGAGATCGCCGAGGCGGCGGACGTCTCCGCCCGGACCTTCTTCAACTACTTCGCCACCAAGGACGACGCGCTGGTCGGCGACACCGCGGGCGACCGGGACCGGGTGCTGCGGGCGCTGGCCGCCGTACCGGCGCAGGTGCCGGCGCTGGCGGCGATCCGGTCGGCCCTGGCCGGCGTGATCGACGAGGTGGAGGGCGACGCCGCGTTGTGGCTGCTGCGGATGCAGGTGGTGATGCAGCACCCGATGCTGCTGGCCCGGCTGGTCTCCGGCAACGCGACGACCGAGCAGGCCATGGTCGAGGCGCTCGCGGCGCGCACCGGCCACGACCCGGACGACGGCTACCCGGCCCTCGTGGTGGCGGTCACCGGGGCCGCGCTGCGCACCGCGATGGTCCGCTGGGCCACCGGCGGCGGGTCCCGTTCCCTGGCCGATCTGCTCGACGAGGCGTTCGCCGCCGTCGCCGCCGGGCTGCCCGACCCCCGTACCCCCGACCGGCCCGGCGCGACCGCGCCGGGCGTGCACCGAACCCGGTAAGGAAACGTCCATGACCGCAACTGCCGCGTCGACCCCGCCCGAGGCGGGCACCGGCCGGATGTCCCGCCGGGAGGTCCTCCAGGCCCTCTCCGGCCTGATGGTGGGCATGTTCGTGGCGATCCTCGCCTCGACGGTGGTGGCGAACGCGCTGCCGCGCATCATCGCCGAACTCAACGGCAGCCAGACCGTCTACACCTGGATCGTCACCACCGAGCTGCTGGCGATGACCGCCACCGTGCCGCTGTGGGGCAAGATGGCCGACCTCTACAGCAAGAAGCTGCTCATCCAGCTCTCCCTCGGCCTGTTCGTGGTCGGCTCGTTGATCGCCGGGCTCGCCCGCAACGTGGAGACCCTGCTGGCCAGCCGGATCGTGCAGGGCGTCGGCGCGGGCGGGATGACCGCCCTGGCGCTGATCGTGATGGCGGCCATGATCCCGCCCCGCGAGCTGGGCCGGTACGCCGGCATCTTCGGCGCCGTGTTCGGCGTCGGCACGATCGCCGGCCCGCTGATCGGCGGCGTCCTGGTCGACACCTCGTGGCTGGGCTGGCGCTGGTGCTTCCTGATCGGCGTGCCGTTCAGCCTGCTGTCGATCGTCCTGCTGCAACGCACCCTGCACCTGCCGGTGGTCCGCCGCAGGGCGCGCATCGACTGGTGGGGGGCGCTGCTGATCACCGCGGGCGTGTCCACCCTGCTGGTCTGGTCGTCGCTGGCCGGGCACCGGTTCGCCTGGGCCTCGGGCTGGACGGCGCTGATGGTCGTCGGCGGGCTGGTGCTGCTGGCCCTGGCGGTCTGGGTCGAGTCGAGGGTGCCCGAGCCGATCATCCCGCTGCGGATCTTCCGCAGCCGTACGGTCACGCTGACCACGGTCGCCAGTGTGCTGGTCGGGGTGGCCCTCTTCGGTGGCACGGTCTTCCTGTCGCAGTACTTCCAGACCTCGCTGGGCAAGTCGCCGACCGTCGCCGGCCTGATGAGCCTGCCGATGATCCTCGGCCTGCTGGTCTCCTCCACCGTCGCCGGCCAGCTCATCACCAGGTTCGGCCGGTGGAAGGTCTACCTGGTGGCCGGGGCGGCCGTGATGACCGTCGGGATGCTGCTGCTGAGCACCATCGACGCCGACACCGGCGTGCCGTTGCTGTCGCTCTACATGGCGGTGCTCGGCACCGGCGTGGGCATGCTCATGCAGAACCTGGTCCTCGCCGCGCAGAACGACGTGCCCGCCCACGAACTCGGCGCGGCCACCTCGGTGCTGACCTTCTTCCGCAGCATGGGTGGCGCGATCGGGGTCAGCGCCCTCGGCGCGGTGCTGGCCAACCGGGTCACCGGCCTGATGACCGAGCGGCTCGGCCCGGCGGCCGGCGCCACCGGCGGCGGCACCACCGAGGTGCCCGACCTGTCCGCGTTGCCCGCCCCGGTCCTGGCGGTCGTGCAGGAGGCGTACGCCACCGCCACCTCGGAACTGTTCCTGATCGGCGCGCCGATCGCCCTGCTCGCCCTGGTCGCGGTCCTGTTCATCAGGGAGAAGCCGCTGCACGAGGTCAGCGGCGACGAGCGGGCCGAGCAGGAGGCGGCGGCCCTGACCGCGATGCACTGACCGCCCCGGCGTGGTCCCGGCCGGCGTCCGCGCCGGCCGGGACCGGGGGCGGCCGGATCTCCCGGGACCACCCCGGAGCGGCATCGGATGCGGCGCGGGGCCGGCCGGTAGGGTGGGCCGGTCGAGTCGACAGCAGGTCTGATCCACACCGCCGGGGGGCGTCACGCATGGGTGATTCGTTCGCGCATCTGCACGTGCACACCGAGTACTCGATGCTCGACGGGGCGGCCCGGCTGAAGGACCTCTTCGCCGAGGCCAACCGGCTGGGGATGCCGGCGGTGGCGATCACCGACCACGGCAACATGCACGGCGCGAACGACTTCTACAAGCAGGCGATGGCCGCCGGCGTCACCCCGATCCTCGGCGTCGAGGCGTACGTCGCCCCGGAGTCGCGCTACCACAAGGCCCGGGTCAAGTGGGGCCGGCCGGAACAGAAGAGCGACGACGTCTCCGGTAACGGCGCGATCACCCACAAGACCATGTGGGCGCGCAACGCGCAGGGCCTGAAGAACCTGTTCACCCTCAACTCCCGGGCGTCCATGGAGGGGCACTACGTCAAGTGGCCCCGGATGGACATGGAGCTGATCGCCGAGCACGCCGAGGGCATCATGGCCACCACCGGCTGCCCGTCCGGCGCGGTGCAGACCCGGCTGCGGCTGGGCCAGTTCGACGAGGCGCTCAAGGTGGCCGCCGCCTACCAGGACATCTTCGGCAAGGAGAACTACTTCCTGGAGATCATGGACCACGGGCTCTCCATCGAGCAGCGGGTCCGCGAGGATCTGATCACCATCGCCCGCAAGCTGGACATCCCGCCGGTGGTCACCAACGACTCGCACTACACCCACGAGGCGCAGGCCGAGGCGCACGACGTGCTGCTCTGCGTACAGACCGGCAGCAACGTCGCCGACCCGAACCGGTTCCGGTTCGAGGGCGGCGGCTACTTCGTCAAGTCCGCCGACCAGATGCGCGCCGTCGACTCCTCGGAGTTCTGGCAGCAGGGCTGCCGCAACACCCTGCTGGTGGCCGAGAAGGTCGACCCGAGCGGGATGTTCGAGTTCCACAACCTGATGCCGCGGTTCCCGGTGCCGGAGGGGGAGACCGAGGAGTCCTGGTTCCGCAAGGAGACCTTCAAGGGGCTGGCCCGGCGCTACCCGGGGGGCATCCCCGAGGGGCACGTGGTGCAGGCCGAGTACGAGCTGGGCGTCATCAACCAGATGGGCTTCCCGTCGTACTTCCTCGTGGTGGCCGACTTCATCCAGTGGGCCAAGAGCCAGGGCATCGCGGTGGGCCCCGGGCGTGGCTCGGCGGCCGGTTCGCTCGTCGCGTACGCGCTGGGCATCACCGACCTGGACCCGATCCCGCACGGCCTGATCTTCGAGCGGTTCCTCAACCCCGAGCGGGTCTCGATGCCTGACGTCGACATCGACTTCGACGAGCGTCGGCGCGGCGAGGTGATCAAGTACGTGACCGACAAGTGGGGCGAGGACAAGGTCGCGCAGATCGCCACCTTCGGTACGATCAAGGCGAAGGCCGCGATCAAGGACTCGGCCCGGGTCCTCGGCTTCCCGTACGCGGTGGGTGACCGGATCACCAAGGCGATGCCCCCGGCGGTGATGGGCAAGGACATCCCGCTCACCGGCATCTTCGACCCGAAGCACCCCCGGTACGCCGAGGCCGGCGAGATCCGCGGCCTCTACGAGACCGACCCGGACGTCCGCAAGGTGATCGACACCGCCAAGGGCATCGAGGGGCTGATCCGGCAGACCGGTGTGCACGCCGCCGGCGTGATCATGTCCGCCGAGCCGATCATCGACCACATCCCGCTGATGCGCCGGGACGCCGACGGGGTGATCATCACCCAGTTCGACTACCCGACCTGCGAGTCGCTCGGGCTGTTGAAGATGGACTTCCTCGGCCTGCGCAACCTGACGATCATCGACGACGCGGTCAAGAACATCCAGCTCAACCACGGTCGGGAACTCGACCTGCTGGGCCTGCCGCTGGACGACAAGCCCGCCTACGACCTGCTCGCCCGGGGCGACACCCTCGGGGTGTTCCAGCTCGACGGCGGGCCGATGCGCTCGCTGCTGCGGCTGATGAAGCCGGACAACTTCGAGGACATCTCGGCCGTGCTGGCGCTCTACCGGCCCGGCCCGATGGGCGTCGACTCGCACACCAACTACGCGCTGCGCAAGAACGGCCTCCAGGAGATCACCCCGATCCACCCGGAGCTGGAGGAGCCGCTACGGGAGATCCTCGCGCCCACCCACGGCCTGATCGTCTACCAGGAGCAGGTGCAGCGCGCCGCGCAGATCCTCGCCGGCTACACCCTCGGCCAGGCCGACCTGCTGCGCCGGGCGATGGGCAAGAAGAAGAAGGAGATCCTCGACAAGGAGTTCATCCCGTTCCGCGACGGCTGCCGCGAGCGCGGCTACTCCGACGAGGCCATCCAGGCCGTGTGGGACGTCCTGGTCCCGTTCGCCGGGTACGCCTTCAACAAGGCCCACTCGGCGGCGTACGGCCTGGTGTCGTACTGGACGGCGTACCTCAAGGCGCACTACCCGGCCGAGTACATGGCGGCGCTGCTGACCTCCGTCGGTGACGACAAGGACAAGATGGCGCTCTACCTGTCGGAGTGCCGCCGGATGCGCATCCAGGTGCTGCCGCCGGACGTGAACACCTCCGCCGGCCCGTTCACCCCGGTCGGCAAGGACATCCGCTTCGGCCTGGCCGCGGTGCGCAACGTCGGGGCGAACGTGGTCGCGGCGATCATGCGGTGCCGCGACGAGAAGGGCGAGTACGCCGACTTCTACGACTTCCTGTCCAAGGTCGACGCGGTGGTCTGCAACAAGAAGACCATCGAATCCCTGATCAAGGCGGGTGCGTTCGACTCGCTGGGGCACACCCGCAAGGGCCTGCTCGCCGTGCACGCCGACGCCATCGACGCCTTCGCCGACGTCAAGCGCAAGGAGGCCGTCGGCCAGTACGACCTGTTCGGGGCCGGCTTCGGTGACGCCGACACCGGCAGCACCACCGTGATGCCGACCATCGGCGACGCCGAGTGGGACAAGCGGGACAAGCTCGCCTTCGAACGCGAGATGCTCGGCCTCTACGTCTCCGACCACCCGCTGTTCGGCCTGGAACACGTCCTGGGCGCGGCGGCCGACACCACCATCGCCGCGCTGTCGGAGGAGGGTACCGTGCCCGACGGCGCGGTGGTCACCCTGGCCGGCATCCTCTCCGGCGTGCAGCGCCGGGTCACCAAGCAGGGCCGGGCCTGGGCCTCGGCGGCGTTGGAGGACCTGGCCGGCGGGGTGGAGACGTTGTTCTTCCCGAACACCTACGAGGTGATCGGCCAGTACATCGCCGAGGACGCGATCGTGGTGGTCAAGGGCCGGGTGGACCGGCGCGACGACACCCCCCGGATCATGGCGATGGACATGTCCATGCCGGACGTCACCAGCACCCCCGGCAGCAAGCCGGTGACGCTGACCATCCCGGTGCACCGCTGCACGCCGCCGCTGGTGGAACGGCTCAAGGAGACCCTGGTGCTGCACCCGGGCGACACCGAGGTGCACGTCAAGCTGCTCAACGGCGGCAAGGTGACCACCCTGCGGCTCGGCCCGTTCCGGGTGGCCGCCACCACCGCGCTGATGGGTGACCTCAAGAGCGTCCTCGGCCCGGCCAACGTGAGCTGACCCGCCGGGCGGTGGCCACCACCGCCCGGCGGGCCGGTCACTTGCCGCCGGTGACGATCCCCGGGTTGATGCACAGCCCGGGGGTGCTGCCGTTCTTCTCGGCGATCTCCAGGCAGCGGGACACCTTGTCGACCTTGGCGTTGGTCTCGGTGATCTGCCGCTGGATGTCGGCGTTGCGGCGGTCCTGTTCGAGGTTACGGGTCTGGGCGAGCTTGTCCTGGAAGGCCTTGATGTTGCCCTCGGTCTTGTCGTCGTGGTTGACCCGGGTGATGGTGACGGACAGGATGTCGACGTCGCCGGAGAGCCGGCCCTCGGCGTTGCTCCGGATGCTCTCGGCGAACGGCTTGAGGTCGACGTTCAGGTTCCCCGTCCGGGCGTCGATCTTCTCCAGCGGGTTGTACGTGGCGAAGGCGTCGTTGACCGCGCTGTCGAGCTGCACCCCCACCCGCTGGCCCCGGAAGCTCTCGAAGTCGCCCTTGTAGTCCATGAACTGCTTTGGCGCGTTCTCCGGCTTGACCTGCCACTCGACGAGCACCTCGACGCAGGCGTCGGCGAGCGTGCCGGTCCGCACCCGGACGCACTGGTCGCCGCCGATGTGGTCGTACTTCTGCCGGCCGGCGTCCCACTCGCCCACCTTCTGCCAGGGGGCGACCCACTTGAGCCCGGAGCCGGTGACCTCGCCGGTCGGCTTGTTGAAGCTGGTGACGATGCCCACCGAGCGGATCGGCACGGAGTGCGCACTGGCGCCGATCCCGAACAGCAGCGCGCCGGCCAGGCAGCCGAGCGCGACCAGCGCGCAGGTGCGCCTGACGCCCGGGTGGCGGGCGAGGAGCAGGACCGCGCCGGCGACCAGCGCCCCGACGGCGAGAATGACGGCGAACGTGAAGCCGACGGGCACGGGGCATCACCCTTCCAGGGGAGCGTCGCTGTGTGGATCATCAACCTAGGTCAGCCGGTCAAGCCGGTGCCGGTCGGGTGGCCGGCGGGTGCGGGCCACCACCGGCGGATTGGTGCTGACCGGGCGCGCGGGGGTGTCACTAGCCTCGACGCATGGAGTTGGCGCAGGCACGCGAGCTGTGGCAGCCGGAACCCGGCTGGTTGAACACCGCCAGTTACGGGCTTCCGCCCGAGCCGGTCTGGACGGCGGTGCAGGAGGCCCTGGCCGACTGGCGGGTGGGGCGTACCTCCCACGAGGTGTGGGAGGAGGCGACCGGGCGGTCCCGGGAGGCGTTCGCCGGCCTGGTCGGGGTGCCGGTGACCGACGTCGCGGTCGGGGTCGGCGTGTCGCAGCTGCTCGGACCGATCGCCGCCGCCCTGCCCGCCGGGGCCACCGTGGTCGTCCCCGAGGTCGAGTTCACCGCGAACCTCTTCCCCTGGCTGGTGCAGGAGGAACGCGGGGTGCGGGTGCGCACCGTGCCGCTGGCCGGCCTGTGCGACGCGATCGACGCCGACACCGACCTGGTCGCGTTCAGCCTGGTGCAGTCCGCCGACGGCGCCGTCGCCCCGTACGCCGGGATCGTGGCCGCGGCCCGCGCGCACGGCGCGCTGGTGGTGGTGGACGCCACCCAGGCGTGTGGGTGGCTGCCGTTCGACGCTGCGCTGGCCGACGCGGTCGCGGTCGGGACGTACAAGTGGCTGGTGTCGCCGCGCGGCTCGGCGCTGGCCTACCTGGCCCCGGCGCTGCGCGAGCGGATGCGTCCGGACGCCGCCGGCTGGTTCGCGGGCAAGGAGCCGCTGTCCACCTACTACGGTCCGCCGCTGCGGTTGGCCGACGACGCCCGCCGGTTCGACAGCTCCCCGGCCTGGTTCAGTTGGGTGGGCACCGCCCCGGCGCTGGAACTTCTCGCCGCGCTCGGCCCGGCGGCGGTCGGGGCGTACGACGTGGGGTTGGCGAACCGGTTCCTGGCCGGGCTGGGCCGGCCGCCGGGGGACAGCGCGATCGTCGCGGTGCAGGTGCCCGACGCGCGGCAGCGGCTGGCCCGCGCCGGGATCCGGGCGGCGGTGCGCGCCGGGCAGGTCCGGGTCGCGTTCCACCTCTACACCACCGAGGCGGACGTGGACCTGGCGTTGGAGGCGCTCACCGGCTGAACCACCGCAGTTTTTCCCCGACGGCGCATCCGAACCGCCCCGTCCGGGCGAACCCCTGGTAACGGTGTCCTACCCGGGGGGTGCGTCTGGTGTTGTCGGATCCGATGCCGGCCGAGGTCGTCGAGACGGCGCACAAGCGGCTCTCGGCCGCCGCCGAGGACCTCGACGCGAACCTGGTCGCCGCGCTGGTGCTGGAGTTCGCCGCCGACGCCGGGGTGGCGGCGGTGTGGGAGGCGGTGTGCGTGCCGCTGCTCGCCGGGCTGCGCGGGCGCGACGCCGCCGAGATCGCCGTCGAGCACGCCCTGTCCGAGGGCATCCGGATCGGGCTGGACGTGCACCGGAGGGTTCCCGGCCGGCGGTTGCGCACCGACGGGGTGCTGCTCGCCGGGGCCGAGAACGAGGCGCACTGCCTGGGCCTGCACGCGGTGGCCGCCGCGCTGCGCGAGCAGGGTCGGGGCTGCCTGCACCTGGGGCCGGCGCTGCCCTGGGTGGCGTTGGGCTCCGCCGTGCTGCGGGCCCGCCCGCGGACCGTGGTGGTCTGGTCGCAGACGCCGGTCACCGGCCGCGCGTACCGCCTGGTCCGCTTCGGCCGCGACTTCCCGGGGGTACGGGTGTACGCCGCCGGGCCGGGCTGGATCGAGCCCCTCGCACCCCCCGCGACCCGGTTGACCAGCTTCTCCGCCGCGCTGGCCGCCTGTGCCCCGCCGATCTGACCGGGTGACCCGTACCACATCAGATACGAACCGGTGTCGTATCGAAACATCCGGCTCGTAAGGTGAACGTCGTTACGAGTCTGACCCGTTCCGTATTTCAGCGGCGCGGGTGAACCGGGGGGAGCACCGGAGCGTATGCAACCGCACGAGAACACCGGACATCCGAGACGATGGGCGATCCTCGGCGTGCTGGTGGTCAGCCTGCTCGTCGTCGTCCTCGACAACACCATCCTCAACGTCGCCCTGCGCACCCTGGCCGACCCGGTGCACGGCCTCGGGGCCAGCCAGGGCGAGCTGGAATGGGCGATCAACTCCTACACCCTCGTCTTCGCCGGCCTGCTGTTCACCTTCGGCGTCCTCGGCGACCGGGCCGGCCGACGCCGGTTCCTGCTCGTCGGCCTGGTCCTGTTCGGCCTGTCGTCCCTGCTCTCGGCGTACGCGCAGAACCCCGGCCAGCTGATCGCGGCCCGCGCCCTGATGGGCGTCGGCGGCGCGGCGATCATGCCGGTGACCCTGTCGATCATCTCCAACGTCTTCGACCCCCGGGAGCGGGGCCGGGCGATCGGCGTCTGGGCCGGCGCGGTCGGCCTGGCGGTGGCGATCGGCCCGATCCTCGGCGGCGCGCTGCTGGAGCACTTCTGGTGGGGTTCGGTCTTCCTGATCAACGTGCCGGTGGTGGCGCTCGGGGTACTGCTGGTGGCCCTGCTGGTGCCCGAGTCCCGGGACCCCAGCCCGGGGCGGGTCGACATCCTCGGCGTGCTGCTCTCCGTCGTCGGCCTGGTCGCGCTGACCTACGGCATCATCGACGGCGGCGAGCACGGCTTCGGCCGGCCGATCGTGTGGGCCGCGATCCTCGGCGGGGTGGCGGTGCTGGCCTGGTTCGTCGCGCACGAACGGCGCAGCGACCACCCCTCGCTTGACGTGCGGCTGTTCCGGGTGCCCCGGTTCGCCGCCCCGGTGGCGATCGTCGGGCTGGTCTTCTTCGCCGCCATGGGCGTGATGTTCTTCAGCTCGTTCTACATGCAGCTCGTCCGCGGCTACAGCCCGCTGGAGACCGGCCTGTTCTTCCTGCCGTTCGCCGTGGCCCAGCTGGTCTTCGCGCCGCGCAGCGCCGCCATGGTGCGCCGGTACGGCGGCCGGGCGGTCGCCACCGTCGGCCTCGTGCTGACCGCCGTGGCGCTGGCCGCGTTCGCCTTCATCGACGCCACCACGCCGATCTGGGTGGTGCTGGTGGCCTTCTTCCTCCAGGGTGTCGGGATGGCGAACATCATGCCGCCGGCCACCGAATCGATCATGTCGGCGCTGCCCCGGGAGAAGGCAGGCGTCGGCTCGGCGGTGAGCAACACCGTCCGCCAGGTCGCCGGTGCGCTGGGCGTCGCGGTGCTCGGCTCGGTGCTCTCCGCGGTCTACCGGGAGGACATCGCCACGGTCGCCGACGCCCTGCCCGCACCGGCCCGGGAGGCGGCCACCGAGTCGGTTTCCGGGGCGTACGCGGCGGCGGCGCAGCTCGGCCCGGCGGCCCCGCGGCTCATCGCGGCGGCCAACGACGCCTTCGTCTCGGCGATGCACTGGGCGGCGGCGATCTCCGCGGTGGTGGCCGCCCTCGGCATCGTCATCGTGCTGCGCTGGATGCCGGGCCGGCCCGACGCGGCCGTCCCCGCCACGCCGGTGGCGGAGCGGGAACTGGCCGGAACCACGTAGGTTCGTGGAACGATGTCCGACCTGAAACCCACCGCCGATGCTCCGCGGTCGCCCGGGCGACCGCGGAGCACCCGCGCGGACGAGGCCATCATCGAGGCCGTCCTCGACCTGCTCGCCGAGGGCAGCACCATCGAGGCGCTGTCGATCGAGGCGGTCGCCACCCGCGCCGGGGTGGGCAAGGCCACCATCTACCGCCGCTGGCCCGGCAAGGACGCCCTGCTGATGGACGCGCTGCGCCGGCTCAAGGGGGTGGTCGCCCAGCCGGCCGGGCACTCCGTCCGCGACGACCTGGTGCTGCTGGTCGGGGCCGTCGGGCACAACGTCGACCCCCGGGCCGAGCGGATCATGCCGTGCCTGGTGCCCGAGGTGAACCGCAGCCCCGACCACTTCCAGCTCTACCAGAACATCATCGAACCCCGCCGGAAGATCATGCGGGAGGTGCTCCGCCGGGGCGTGGCCACCGGCGAGCTGCGCGCCGACCTCGACATCGAGGTGGCGATGGCGCTGCTGACCGGGCCGATGCTGATCCAGCGGCTGATGCGCTGGCACCCGGAGCTGGACGACAGGCTGCTCCCCGAGAACGTCGTCGACGGCGTGCTCGACGGCCTGCGGGCCCGCTGAGCCCCACCGCCGGGCGGCGTGTCCGCCGACCGGCGTGTCGGGGTGGACCAGTAGGGTGTCGAACACCCGTACTGTCGAGGGGCCCCAAGGAGGCGGCGTGCGCGTGCTGGGCGTCGACCCGGGACTGACCCGGTGCGGGGTCGGCGTGGTCGAGGGGGTGCCGGGCCGTCCCTGCACGCTCGTCGCCTACTACGTCGTCTACACCGATCCCACCGACGACCTGTCGCTGCGGCTGCTGCATCTGGACCGCTCGCTGACCGACCTGGTGGCCGAGCACCGCCCCGACGCGGTCGCCGTGGAGCGGGTGTTCAGCCAGCACAATGTGCGCACCGTGATGGGCACCGCCCAGGCCAGCGGCATCGCCGTGCTGGCCGGGGCGCGGGCCGGGCTGCCGGTGCAGACCTACACCCCCAGCGAGGTCAAGGCGGCGGTGACCGGCTCCGGTCAGGCCGACAAGAAGCAGATGACCACGATGGTCACCCGGTTGCTGCGGCTGGCCGAGCCGCCCAGGCCGGCCGACGCGGCGGACGCCCTGGCGTTGGCCATCTGCCACGTGTGGCGCGGCGGCACCCGCTCCAAGCTGGCCGAGGCCGCCGACCGGGTACGACGAGGAGGAGCACGATGATCGCCAGCGTGCGCGGCACGGTGACCGCGACCGGCCCGGACCACGCGGTGGTCGAGGTCGCAGGGATCGGCCTGGCCGTGCAGTGCGCCCCCGGCACCCTGGCCGAGCTGCGGGTCGGCCAGCCGGCCCGGCTCGCCACCAGCCTGGTGGTCCGGGAGGACTCGCTCACCCTCTACGGCTTCGCCGACGACGACGCCAAGCAGCTGTTCGAGCTGCTCCAGACGGCCAGCGGGGTCGGCCCGCGACTGGCCCAGGCGGTGCTTGCCGTGCACACTCCGGACGCGGTGCGCAAGGCCATCGCCAACGCCGACACCGCCGCCCTGACCCGGGTGCCGGGGATCGGCAAGAAGGGCGCCGAACGGCTGGTGCTGGAGCTGCGTGACCGGATCGGCCCGGTGCCGGTGGGGCCCGACGGCGCGGCCGGGGTGACCGCCGGGGCCTGGCCGGAGCAGGTCCGCCAGGCGCTGGTCGGGCTCGGCTGGACAGCCGGTCAGGCCGACCAGGCGGTGGCCGCCGTGGCGGAGACCGTGGACGGGCCCACCCCGCCGGTGCCGGTCCTGCTCAAGCAGGCCATCCGACTGCTCGGCCGGACCCGGTGACCGGCGTGGCACGGTCGCGGTCGGGGCGGCCGGCATGAGCGGCGACGGCCTGGTCTCGGCGTACGCCGACGACGCGGAGCGGGACGCGGAGGTCAGCGTCCGGCCGAGGCGGCTCGACGAGTTCATCGCCCAGCACCGGGTCCGCGACCAGCTCGACCTGCTGTTGCAGGGCGCGATGCGGCGCGGCGCCCCACCCGACCACATCCTCCTGTCGGGGCCTCCTGGCCTCGGTAAAACGACGTTGGCCAATATCGTGGCGGCCGAGCTGGGTTCCGGTATCCGGGTGACCAGCGGGCCGGTGATCGAGCGTTCCGGCGACCTCGCCGCCATCCTGACCAGCCTCGCCGAGGGCGACGTGCTGTTCATCGACGAGATCCACCGGATCGCCAAACCGGCGGAGGAACTGCTCTACAGCGCCATGGAGGACTTCCGGGTCGACGTGATCGTCGGCAAGGGGCCGGGCGCGACCGCGATCCCGCTCGACGTGGAGCCGTTCACCCTGGTCGGCGCGACCACCCGGTCCGGCCTGCTGACCGGCCCGATGCGGGACCGCTTCGGCTTCGTCGCGCACCTCGACTTCTACTCCCCGGCCGACCTGGAGGCGCTGCTGCACCGCTCGGCGCGCATCCTGGGCGTGCCGATCACCCCGGAGGGGGCGGTGGAGATCGCCGGCCGGTCCCGGGGCACGCCCAGGATCGCCAACCGGCTGCTGCGCCGGGTGCGCGACTACGCCGAGGTCCGGGCCGACGGCGTGGTCACCCTGGAGACCGCCCGGTCCGCCCTGACCGTGTACGACGTGGACGCCCTCGGCCTGGACCGGCTGGACCGGGCGGTGCTGACCGCGCTGGTCGACTCGTTCCGGGGTGGCCCGGTGGGCCTGTCCACCCTGGCGGTGGCGGTGGGGGAGCAGCCGGACACGGTGGAGGAGGTCTGCGAGCCGTTCCTGGTCCGCGCCGGGCTGCTGGCCCGTACGCCCCGGGGGCGGGTGGCCACCGAGGCCGCCTGGCGACACCTCGGCCGCACCCCGCCAAATGGTACATTCGGTGTGGAAGCCCCCGCCGTGCCCGATCTCTTCTCGAACGCGCCCGATCCACCGTGATCTGAACGTGATCTGCGCCGCATTCGGCGTTCCCAGGTGCAGGGATTAGACTCGCCGCGGTCTGTACAGGATGTGAATATCCGCCTCCGCTCCGGCGCGCACGTGCCGTGGCGGGGGCCAATGGGAAGGTCGCACACCGTGCTTTACGCAGCACAGTCCGGCGGAGGCGCCGGCAGTCTGACGCCGATCCTCATGATCGCCCTGCTCTTCGGGGTCATGTACTTCATGATGATCCGGCCGCAGCAGAAGCGCCGCCGCGAGGCTGAGGCCATGCAGTCCGCGCTCGGCCCCGGTGACGAGGTCGTCACCATCGGCGGGCTCTACGGCACGGTCGTGGGTGTCGAGGACGACACCGTGCTGCTGGAGGTGGCCCCCGGCGTGCAGACCCGTTACGCCCGTCCGGCCATCGCCCGGGTGGTCACCCGGGCCGAGCGCCCCGAGGCCGACGAGCCGGTCACCGAGGGCGCGGAAGCCGTCAAGGAGTGAAGCCGCCACCCGTCCGGCACCACGGGCGGGCAGCGGCGGGACAACTGGATAGGTGGGCCGGTCCCCAGGGTCGGCACCCGCACCGTCCGCCCGACGCCACCACGTCGGCGGTGGTACGCCGTGCCGTCGGTCGGGAGTGGCCCGCGCAGAGCACGTCGGGGCGGGAACCCCGCTCCGACCTCGTCGCCGCTGCGCCGGCGGCGCGACCGTTACAGGGAGACAGACAGCCGTGGCACCACCTCAGGGACAGATGCGCCCCGGGCGGCAGCTCGCCGTGCTCGGGTTCATCTTCGTCGTCCTCTATTCCTTGGTGTTCTTCTCGGGCGGCGCCAGCGGCGGCTGGAAGGACCGGCTGGAGCCGCGGCTCGGCCTGGACCTGATCGGTGGCACCCGGCTGACGCTGGAGGCGACCAACAGCATCGACGGCAAGCCCCCGACGTCGGCCAACCTGGAGGAGGCCCGGCAGATCATCGAGAGCCGGGTCAACGCCTACGGCGTGGCCGAGGCCGAGGTGGTCACCGAGGGCAACCGGAACATCGTCATCTCCCTGCCCGGTGAGAACCGCGACCTGACCGACGTCGGCAGCGCCGCGGAGCTGCGGTTCCGCAAGGTGCTCAAGGCCGCCGACGGCAGCGGCGCGGTCGCCGCCCCGGCGACCCCGGCCCCGTCCGGCAGCGCGTCGCCGGCCCCGTCCGGTAGCGCCTCGCCGGCCCCGTCGGGGAGTGCGTCGCCGAAGGTGTCCGGCTCGCCGAGCGCCGGTGGGCAGGGCGGCGGCGCCCCCGCGCCGAGCGCCAGCGCCACCCCGTCCGGGTCGGCCTCGCCGAGCGCCCCGGCCGCCTCGCCCAGCGCCAGCGAGGCCCCGGTGCCGCAGAGCATCGAGGAGCAGCGCAAGGCCGTCGAGAAGAAGGTCGGCGCGGCCGCCTGGGCCGCCGCGAGCGGGCTCCAGGCCCCGGCCGACCTGGGCACCAACCCGGCCCTGGCGGAGACGTTCAAGCCGTTCGGCACGCTCTCCCCGCAGGAGGTCGCGGTACTGACCCCGCAGATGCAGTTCAACGTGCCGACCATCACCTGCGCCCAGCTCGACAAGCGGCCCCCCGCGTCGATCAAGGACGAGAAGCAGCAGGCGGTCGCCTGTGAGGGTGGCGCGGCGAAGTACCTGCTCGACCAGGCCAAGGTGGTAGGCACCGACGTCAAGGACGCCAACGCGGTCCTCGACCAGGCCAGCACCTGGGTGGTCAGCCTGAACTTCACCGGCGACGGCCAGTCCAAGTGGACCGAGCTGACCCGGGAGGCGTTCAACAACACCGGCGGCGGCTGCGACCAGACCGCCCTGGGCCAGGACGGCAAGTGCCGGGTGGCCGTGGTGCTGGACAACGAGATCGTCTCCTCGCCCGAGATCCAGGGCGTGCTCACCGGCGACTCGCAGATCACCGGCAGCTTCGACAACACGTCGGCCAACGCGCTGGCCAGCCAGCTGCGCTACGGCGCGCTGCCGGTCACCTTCGTGCCGCAGGAGCAGCAGAACGTCACCGCGACGCTGGGCGACAGCCACCTGCGGGCCGGTCTGCTGGCCGCCGGCATCGGCATGCTGCTGGTCATCATCTACTCGTTCTTCTACTACCGGCTGCTCGGCTCGGTCATCTTCCTGAGCCTGGTGCTCTCCGCGTTGCTGGTCTTCGGCGCGCTGGTGGTGCTCGGCCGGTCGATCGGCTTCACCCTCACCCTCGCCGGCATCGCCGGCATGATCGTCTCGCTCGGTGTGGCGGCGGACTCGTTCGTCATCTACTTCGAACGGCTCAAGGACGAGATCCGGGAGGGGCGCAGCCCACGCAGCGCGGTGCCCCGGGCCTGGATCCGGGCCCGCCGGACGATCATCTCGGCCAACGCGATCACCCTGATGTCCGCCGTGGTCCTCTACATCGTCTCGGTCGGCACGGTGAAGGGCTTCGCCTTCGCCCTCGGCCTGGCGACCGTGCTCGACCTGGTGGTCGTCTTCCTGTTCCGGCACCCGATCATGACGATGTTCGCCCGGACCCCGGCGTTCCTGTCGCCACGGGTCAGCGGCCTCGGTCGGGCGCTGCCACCCCGTACGGCCGAGCCGGGCACCGCCCGCAACCCGCGCGTCAAGGAGGCCTGAGATGGCTAAGAGTGGTCTGGCGTCCCGGCTCTACCGGGGCGAGGCCGGTCTCAACATCGTCGGCCGGCGCAAGCTGTGGTTCACCGTCGCCGGTGCGCTGGTGCTGGTCGCCGTGCTCAGCTTCGCGGTGCGTGGCTTCAGCCTGGGCATCGAGTTCGCCGGCGGCAACTCGTTCCAGGTGCCGGCCAGCGTCGGCACCCTGGAGCAGACCGAGGACAAGGTCAACGAAGCGCTGGCGGCCGAGGGCGGCGGCGCCGAGGTGGTGACCGCGCAGAAGGTCGGCAGCACCAGCGGCGAGTACTACGAGCTGCGCACCTCGCAGCTCAGCGCCGACCAGGCCAACGCCGTCAAGGCCAAGATGGCCGACGAGTTCGGCATCAACGCCGACCAGATCAGCGGCAGCCAGGTCAGCGAGGCCTGGGGCAGCCAGGTCACCTCCCGGGCGCTGCTCGGCCTGGTCATCTTCGTCCTGGTGGTGGCGGCCTACCTGGTGCTGCGGTTCGAGTGGCGGATGGCGGTCGCCGCGATCGTCTCGCTGTTCATGAACCTGATCCTCACCGCCGGCATCTACTCGCTCGTCGGCTTCGAGGTCACCCCGTCGACCATCATCGGGTTCCTCACCATCCTGGGCTTCGCGCTCTACGACGTGGTGGTGGTCTTCGACAAGGTCCAGGAGAACACCCGGGGGATCACCGCCAACAACAACCAGACCTACGGCGAGGCGGCCAACCTGGCGCTCAACCAGAGCCTGATGCGGTCGCTGAACACCTCGGTGGTCGCCCTGCTCCCGGTCGGCGGTCTGCTCTTCATCGGTGCCGGCCTGCTCGGCGCGGGCACCCTGAAGGACCTGGGCCTGGTGCTGTTCGTCGGTATGGCGATGGCGTTCCTGACCTCGATCCTGCTCTCCACCCCGCTGCTGGTGCTGCTCAAGAACCAGGACCCGCGGATCGACGCGCACACCAAGCGGGTGCTGGCCCGCCGGGGTGCCATCGCCCGGGGCGAGATCACCCCGCGCGGTGCGGCCCGGCAGGCCGCCGCCGAGGAGGCCGGCGACGAGCCGATCGACCCGGAGGCGGCGGCCCTGGCCGGCAGCGCGCCGAAGGTCGGCGCCCGTCCGGCGGCCAAGCGGTCGGCCGGTGCCCGGGGCGGCCGTCCCGCCGGGGGCGGCGGCAACCGGCCCGGTGGCGCGAAGCGGCGCTGACCGACGGGCGACCCGCCCCCCATCAAATCGACGGCGTCCGTCATGCTGTGCGAGCAGCGTGACGGACGCCGTCGTCGTATCGAAGGAGAGCCGACCACCGTGACGGAGACCCACAGCACCGGTGTACGCGGAGACAGCGGCCCGCAGGTGGCCCGGCTGGTCGCCAGCCGGGTGCTGGACGTGCCGGACTTCCCCAAGCCCGGGGTCATGTTCAAGGACCTGATGCCCCTGTTCGCCGACGGCGACGTGTTCCGCGAGGTGATCGACGGGATCATCGACCACCACGGGCGGGACAACTTCGACATCGTGGTCGGCATCGAGGCCCGGGGTTTCGTGATCGCCGCGGCGATCGCGTACGCGACCGGGTTGGGGGTGGTGCCGGTGCGCAAGGCGGGCAAGCTGCCCCGGCCGGCGTACGCGGCCTCCTACGCCCTGGAGTACGGCGAGGCGACGCTGGAGGTGCACCAGGACGCCTTCACCGCCGGGCACCGGGTGCTGGTGGTCGACGACGTGCTGGCCACCGGCGGTACCGCCGAGGCGACCCTCGGCCTGGTGGAGCGGGCCGGCGGCACGGTGGCCGGGTTCACCGTGCTGCTGGAGTTGGGCTTCCTGGGCGGGCGGGAACGGCTCGCCGGGCGTCCGGTCCATGCCCTGCTGACCGTTTGATTCCTGGGTCGTCCCGCCGACCTGGGACGGACCGTCCGGCGGAGCGGCACGGCACCTACCGTGCGGGTAGCATTGCCCATTGCTGACCGGACGGTCACCCGTCCGGGCGGTGGTCAGGTGCCGGCCGTAGGGCCGGCGGGCAGTGCCCTCGGCCCGACGGCGGCCGGCGGGGAACACGCCGGCGTGACGGCCGGTTCGGCAAGACAGGCGTCGGCCGTACGGTCGGCGTGGTCCCGGCGATCGGTGAGGAGGCCGGTGTCCCACGATGTCGTCCCTCCGGTGGAGGGCACGGTGCACCCGACAGGCGACGCTGACGGCGCGGTGACCGCTCGGAAGAACGATCCGGCGGCCGGCCCGACGGGGGCCGGCGACGACGTCGGCGGCACGCCCGACGGCCTGGCGGTGGGGTCGTCGCTCGACGACGACCCGTCGCCGAGCGCCGGTTTCGCGCTCTCCAACGCCCCGACCGGTCGTCGGGTCCGGGCGAGGTTGGCCCGGTTCAACGCCCCGTGGCAGACCTCGCAGGTCAGCGAGGTCCTCGAACCGCTGATCGCCAGCCACCGGGAGAACCACCCGAAGGCCGACGCCCGGCTGCTCCAGCGGGCCTTCGACACCGCCGCGCGCTGGCACTCCGGCCAGTACCGCAAGTCCGGCGACCCGTACATCACGCACCCGCTGGCGGTGGCGACCATCCTGGGCAACCTGGGGATGGACACCACCACGCTGGTGGCGGCCCTGCTGCACGACACGATCGAGGACACCGAGTACACCCTCGACCAGATGCGGGCCGACTTCGGCCCCGAGGTCACCCTGCTCGTCGACGGTGTGACGAAGCTGGACAAGGTCAAGCTGGGCGACGCGGCCAAGGCGGAGACGATCCGCAAGATGGTCGTGGCGATGGCGAAGGACCCCCGGGTCCTGGTGATCAAGCTGGCCGACCGGCTGCACAACATGCGCACGCTGTCCTTCCTGCCGGCGCCCAAGCGGGAGCAGAAGGCCAAGGAGACGCTGGAGATCCTGGCCCCGCTGGCCCACCGGCTCGGCATGAACACGATCAAGTGGGAGCTGGAGGATCTGGCCTTCGGCACCCTGTTCCCCAAGCGGTACGAGGAGATCCTGCGGCTGATCGGTGAGCACCAGCCGCAGCGGGAGTCGCTGCTCAAGCAGGTCACCCAGAAGGTCGGCACCGACCTGAAGGCCGCCAAGATCAAGGCGGAGACGACGGGTCGGCCGAAGCACCTGTACTCGATCTACCAGAAGATGATCGTGCGGGGGCGGGACTTCAACGACATCTACGACCTGGTCGGGGTGCGGATCCTGGTCGACACGGTGCGGGACTGCTACGCGGCG
The DNA here is from genome assembly GCF_002210435.1 of Micromonospora wenchangensis. Lineage (GTDB taxonomy): Bacteria > Actinomycetota > Actinomycetes > Mycobacteriales > Micromonosporaceae > Micromonospora > Micromonospora wenchangensis. Next base: position 16,254 of record NZ_MZMV01000017.1, on the reverse strand, counting down.
TTGGGGGTCATCCACGCCAACTGGCAGCCGGTGCCGGGCCGGTTCAAGGACTACATCGCGATGCCGAAGTTCAACATGTACCAGTCGTTGCACACGACGGTCATCGGGCCCACCGGCAAGCCGGTGGAGATGCAGATCCGCACGTACGCGATGCACCGCACGGCGGAGTTCGGTATCGCGGCGCACTGGAAGTACAAGGAGCACAAGGGCACCCAGATCGTGGGCCCGCCGGCGCACATCGACGAGATGACCTGGCTGCGGCAGTTGCTGGACTGGCAGCGGGAGGCCGCCGACCCGTCGGAGTTCCTCGACGCGTTGCGGTTCGACCTGTCCAGCCAGGAGGTGTACGTCTTCACCCCGAAGGGTGACGTGATCCCGTTGCCGACGGGCTCGACGCCTGTGGACTTCGCGTACGCGGTGCACACCGAGGTGGGGCACAAGTGCATCGGGGCGCGGGTCAACGGCAAGCTGGTGCCGTTGGAGTCGACGCTGTCCAACGGTGACGTGATCGAGATCTTCACCTCGAAGTCCGACACGGCGGGTCCGACGCAGGACTGGCTGAGCTTCGTCAAGAGTCCCCGGGCGCGTACCAAGATCCGCCAGTACTTCAACAAGGAGCGCCGTGAGGAGGCGATCGAGGCCGGTAAGGACTCGATCGTCAAGGCGATGCGCAAGCAGGGCATGCCGTTGCAGCGGATGCTCACCTCCGACGCGTTGATGGCGATCGCCCGGGACCTGCACCTGGCCGACGTCGCCTCGCTCTACGCGGCGGTCGGCGACAGCCAGGTGTCGGCGCAGTCGGTGGTGCAGAAGCTGATGGCCGCGTACGGCGGCGAGGAGGGCGCGGCAGAGGACATCGCCGAGACCGCCGTCGCCACCCGTCCGCCGCACAGCCGGCAGAACAGCAGCGACCCCGGGGTGGTGGTGCGGGGCGTCAGCGACGTCTGGATCAAGCTGGCCCGCTGCTGCACGCCGGTGCCCCCGGATTCGGTCTTCGGGTTCGTCACCCGCTCCGGCGGGGTCAGCGTGCACCGGGACGACTGCGCCAACGCCGAGGACCTGCGGGCCCAGGTCGAGCGGGTGGTGGAGGTCAGTTGGAAGCTCACCTCCGCCTCGACGTTCCTGGTGGCCATCCAGGTGGAGGCCCTCGACCGGCACAAGCTGCTGGCCGACGTCACCCGGGTGCTCTCCGAGGAACGGGTCAACATCCTGTCGGCGACGGTCACCACCACCCGCGACCGGGTGGCGGTGAGCCGGTTCAGCTTCGAGATGGCCGACCCGAAGCACCTGGGGCACCTGCTGGCCGCCGTGCGCAAGGTCGACGGGGTCTTCGACGCCTACCGGGTCACCTCCGGCGCCTGACCGGCAGCCACGCCCCGCAGGCACCCGACACGACAAGCGCCCGCCGGCTCAGCCGGCGGGCGCTTGTCGTACGGTGCGGGTCAGCTCTCGATGTCGCTCATCGTCAGCTTGGTGATGGTGACCTCCTTCTTGGGGTGGCCACCCCCCGCCTGCTGCGCGAACGCCTTGTCGTCGCCGGCCGCCCCGACCTGCTTGACCAGGTCCATGCCGCCGGTGATGGTGCCCAGCACGGTGTAGTTCGGGTCGAGCTGCGAGTCGCCGTAGACGATGAAGAACTGGCTGCCGGTGCTGCCCGGCTGCCCGGAGTTGGCCATCGCGATGACGCCCTCCGGGTAGGGGGGCCGCTTGTCGGTCGGCAGGTTCTCCTCGGCCATGCCGTAGCTCGGCCCGCCGGTGCCGTCGGTCTGCCGCCAGCCCTTGCCGGTCGCGCTCGGGTCGCCGCACTGGAGCACCTTGATGCCCTCGGTCACCAGCCGGTGGCACTTGGTGTTGTCGAAGAAGCCCTTGCTGGCCAGGTGGGTGAAGCTGCCGGCGGTGCAGGGCACCTTGGTCCGGTCGATCTTGGCGACGATCGGGCCCAGGTTGGTGTCGATCGTCATGGTCTGGGTGCCCTTGTTGGCCTGCTGGTTCGGCGGCAGCCCGACGTCCTTGACCTGCGCCGGCCGGCCCTCCTTGGGCGTCTCGGTGTAGGTGCACTGCGAGAAGCCCTCGGTGCCGGCGGCCTGCTGCTTGCTGTCGTCGTCGTCGCCACCGAGGCTGGTCGCCAACCAGACGGTGCCGGCGACCACGAGCACCAGGATCGCGGCGGCCCCGACGATCGCCTGCGTCTGCCGGCGCTTACGGGCCTTGGCCGAACGCTCGGCCATCTCCCGCTCAAGTCGGGCCCGCGCCGCCGCGCGCTGCCGCTCTCTCGTGGACGTCACGGTCACTCCTCCTGGGCTTTCTCTGGCGCGGCGGGGCCGCAGGTACGGGTTGTGGGCCGGCTCAGCCGGCGCTCGGGCTGGCCGCCGGGGACGCGGCCGGAGAGCCGGTCGCCGGTGCCGGGGCGGCCTGCGCCTCGCCGACGGTGAGCTTGCGGATCACCACGTCGGTCTTCGGCTTGACCTTGGCGCCCGCCCCGTTGTCCACGGTCGGCAGGGCGCCGATCTTCTCGACCACGTCGAGGCCGCCGGTGATCCGGCCGATGATCGGGTACGCGGGCTGGGCCGGGCTGGAGTCCTTGAAGAAGAGCAGGAACTGGCTGCCGTTGGCGCCCGGCGGGTTGCCGATCATCGCGACCGTGCCCTTGGGGTAGGTCGGTGGCTGTCCGGGCTGCGGGCTGGCCGAGGGGCTCGCCTCGGGCGCGGTCGGCACGTTCTCGTTGTAGAACGAGTAGGTGGGGCCGCCCAGGCCGGTGCCGCTCGGGTCGCCGCAGCGCAGCGCGCCCTCGGTGGTGATCTCGTGGCACTTGGTGTTGTCGTAGAACGACGCCCCGGCCAGGTGGGCGATGCTCGCCCCGGCGCAGGGGGCCCCGGCGAGATCCAGCTCGGCGGTGATCGGGCCGCCCTGGTCGGTGTCGATGGTCATCGTGCGGACGCCGGTGGTGGGCAGATCCTTGGTGGCCGGGGTGCCGACGTCCTTGAGGTTGGTGTTGGCGGCGGCGTCCTGCGGCGTCCAGAGGCAGACGTCCTCGGCGGCCTTCTGCTCCGGCTCCCGGTCGAAGGCGCCCAGCCCCCACGCCGCGCCGGCCACGATCAGCACCAGCACCACTGCCGCACCGACCCCGGCCTGGATGCGCCGACGCCGTCGGGCGGCGGCGGCCCGCCGGGCCAACTGCCGGTCGAGCTTCTCCCGCGCGAGCTTGCGCTGCCGGTCCCTGCTGGAAGCCACCCGTGCTCCCCTTCCTCTACCCTGGTCGTCACCGGCGGTCGGGCCGTGCGCGCCCGTCGTGCCCGCAGGTGCGCCACGCCACACGCCCGCCAGAGTGTACGGGTACCTGCTGTGAAAGTGGTGTACGAGGGCCGGCCTGGGTTTATCAAAGTGCGTCACTGTGCCGTACGAGGCCCCTGGTACGGGTGGGCACGGATAACGGATCGCGCCGACGACTAGGCTGCCCAGGAGACGGACGACTGAGACGGAAGGGGAGCGGACGTGCTCGTGGCCGGCTTTCCCGCGGACGCCTTCGGCACCAACTGCTACGTGGTGGCGACCGCGCCGGGGGAGCAGTGCGTGGTGGTCGACCCCGGCATCGGGGTGCTCGACCGGCTCGACGCCGTGCTCGCCGAGCACCGCCTGCACCCGGCCGCCGTGCTGCTCACCCACGGCCACCTCGACCACACCTTCTCCGTCGCGCCGGTCTGCGGCGCACGCGGCATCCCCGCGTACGTGCACCCGGAGGACCGGGAGCTGCTGGCCGACCCGACCAAGGCGCTGTCGATGGACCTCACCGCGGTGTTCGGCGGCCGGCTGCCGTACACCGAGCCCGACGACGTCGCGGAGCTGACCGACGGGGCGACGCTGGCGCTGGCCGGCCTGGAGATCACCGTCGACCACGCGCCCGGCCATACCGGCGGGTCGGTGCTGTTCCGGCTGCCCGGCGCCGGCTCGCCCTGGGAGGCCGAGCAGGTCTGCCTCTCCGGTGACGTGCTCTTCGCCGGCTCGATCGGCCGCACCGACCTGCCGGGCGGCAGCATGCCCCGGATGCTGACCAGCCTGCGGGAGAAGGTCCTCCCGCTGGCCGACGACACCGTCGTGCTGCCCGGCCACGGCCCGGCGACCACCATCGGCCGGGAGCGGGCGCGCAACCCGTACCTCGCCGACCTGGCCGACCCGGGTGGTGCGCGCCCGGCCGCGCCCACCCGCGGCCTCTAGTCGTTCCTCCGCGCCGCGCGCGGACCTGTCGATCCCCCCGCGCCCGGCGCGGACCCGCAAGGAGTACGTCATGAGCAAGCCCACGCCCATCTCCGGCTTCCCGGAATGGACCACCTCGCAGCGGATGATCGAGCAGTTCGTCCTCGACCGGATCCGGCACACCTTCGAGCTGTACGGGTTCGCCCCGCTGGAGACCCGGTCGGTGGAGCCGTTGGACCAGTTGCTGCGCAAGGGGGAGACCTCGAAGGAGGTCTACCTGCTGCGCCGGTTGCAGGCCGACGCGGACGGCCCGGCCGGCGACGACGCGCTCGGGCTGCACTTCGACCTGACCGTGCCGTTCGCCAGGTACGTCCTGGAGAACGCCGGCAAGCTCCAGTTCCCGTTCCGGCGCTACCAGATCCAGAAGGTGTGGCGGGGCGAGCGCCCGCAGGAGGGGCGCTACCGGGAGTTCCTCCAGGCCGACATCGACATCGTCGACCGGGACACCCTGCCGGCGCACTACGAGGCCGAGATGCCGCTGGTGATCGGGGACGCGCTGCGGTCGCTGCCCATCCCGCCGGTGCTGATCCAGGTGAACAACCGCAAGATCTGTGAGGGCTTCTACCGGGGCATCGGGCTGACCGACCCGGAGGCGGCGCTGCGCGCGGTCGACAAGCTGGACAAGATCGGCCCGGCGAAGGTGGCCGACCTGCTGGCCGAGACGGCGGGGGCGAGCGCGGCGCAGGCCGACGCCTGCCTGGCGCTGGCCGGCATCTCCGCCCCGGACGCGTCGTTCGCCGACGCGGTGCACGCCCTGGGGGTGCGCGATCCGCTGCTCGACGAGGGCGTCGCCGAGCTGGTCGCGGTGGTGGAGACTGCCGCCGCGCACGCGCCGGGGCTGTGCGTGGCCGACCTGCGGATCGCCCGGGGCCTGGACTACTACACCGGCACCGTCTACGAGACCCAGCTCGTCGGCTACGAGCGGTTCGGCTCGATCTGCTCCGGCGGCCGGTACGACAACCTGGCCAGCGCCGGGAGCGTGTCGTACCCGGGGGTGGGGATCTCGATCGGGGTGACCCGGCTGCTCGGCCTGCTGTTCGGTGCCGAGGCGTTGTCGATCTCGCGTAGCGTGCCGACCTGCGTGTTGGTGGCCGTCGCGGCCGAGGAGGAGCGGGCGGCCAGCAACGCCGTGGCGGAGGCGCTGCGGTCGCGGGGCGTGCCGACGGAGGTGTCGCCGAGCGCGGCGAAGTTCGGCAAGCAGATCCGGTACGCCGAGCGGCGTGGCATCCCGTACGTGTGGTTCCCGGGAGGCGATGGTCACCAGGTGAAGGACATCCGTTCGGGCGAGCAGGTGGACGCGTCGGCGGACCGGTGGTCGCCGCCGCCTGCCGACCTGACGCCGGTGATCGGCTGAGCCCGGGTTACTGGCGCGTACGCCGACGGGGACCTACGGTGGCGTAAGTTACGCCACCGTAGGGAGGGCCCCTGTGACCGAGCTGAGCCAGACCGCGCTGCTGCACGAACTCGAACCCGTGGTCGCCAAGAACCTCGACCGTCACCTGTCGATGGCCAAGGAGTGGTTCCCGCACGAGTACGTGCCGTGGAGCGAGGGGCGCACCTTCGACGGCCCGCTCGGCGGCGAGGCGTGGTCGGAGGGGGACTCGACCCTGCCCGAGGTGGCCCGTACGGCCCTGATCGTCAACCTGCTCACCGAGGACAACCTGCCCTCGTACCATCACCAGATCGCCAGCCTGTTCGGGCCGGACGGGGCGTGGGGGACCTGGGTGGGCCGGTGGACGGCCGAGGAGGGCCGGCACGGCACCGCGATCCGGGACTACCTGACGGTGACCCGGGCGGTCGACCCGGTGGCCCTGGAGCGGGCCCGGATGGTGCACATGACCGCCGGTTACAGCAACTCGCACGACTCGTCGATGCTGCGTTCGCTGGCGTACGTGTCGTTCCAGGAACTGGCCACCCGGATCTCGCACCGCAACACCGGCCGGATCACCGGTGACCCGGTCTGCGAGGCGCTGCTGAGCCGGGTCGCGGCCGACGAGAACCTGCACATGGTCTTCTACCGCAACCTGCTCGGGGCGGCCCTGGAGGTGGCCCCCGACCAGACGATGCGGGCGATCGCCGAGGTGCTGGAGGACTTCCAGATGCCCGGCGTCGGCATCGAGGGCTTCACCCGCAAGTCGGTGACGATCGCCCTGGCCGGGATCTACGACCTGCGTCAGCACCGCGACGACGTGGTCGCCCCGGTGCTGCGTCAGTGGGACGTGTTCAACGTCGCCGGCCTGGGTGCCGAGGGCGAGGCCGCCCGCGAGCGGATCGCCGCCCACCTGGACGGACTGGAGCAGGCCGCGTCCCGGTTCGAGGAGAAGCGCGACGCCCGCGCCGCCAAGCTGGCCGCCCGCGCCTGACCTGACCGCCCTCTCCGACGGTTCACCACACCCGTGCCTGCCCGCTCCGGCTCGCAGGCACGGGTGGGTGCTGCGTCCACGTCGCCGCCCCCTGCGCCGGGCTCGTCGGGTGTGCCGTGCGGCGGGCGGTCGGCGTGCCGCGCCGTTGGGGGCGGATCTCCCCGCCGCCGCCGCGTCGCCCGGGTCTGCGCGGCCCCGGATGCCCCGTCCGTCCCCCGACATCGGTCACAGCCGGTGATGGATCGCCTGTCGTGACTTCCCGTGACTGGTACGCCTTCCTCGTGTTCCCGCCCTTCCGCGCTTTGCTCTGCTGCCATGGAAGCGACACCGTTCTGAGCTGCTGATCCTTGCGGCGTGCGGTTCGCCGGTTCCCTGATGGGTGGCTACCCGGGGTGACTGTTGCGGTGGGGGCAGCAGAGCAAAGGGGGCGACCTTCAGGCGGTGGGGTCGACTGGCGGTGACTTTCGGTGACGGGTGTCGAGGGCGTTCGTTCCCTGCCGCCGCCGGGCCTGCGGGCGCGAGACGTCCTGGTCTGCGACCGGCGCGTGGCCTGCCGTCGTGGCCGTGGTCGGGCCGGTGCCACCGGGGCTCGTCGGGCGGTGCGGGGGTGGGCCGGTCCCCGGTCGGTGCGTCGGCGGGATCGGCGGCGGCGCCTGCGGGAGCGGGAGCGGTGGTGCCTGCCGGACCGGGCGCGGGGACGGGGGCGGGGCCGCGTGCGCCGGGCCCGCGGCGGTGGCCGCGTCCGCCCGGCCGTCCGTGGGGCGGAGGTGTGTCGGCGGAGGGTCTGACATGGATGTGTCCACGGTGTTGCCTGAGCGTCATAACCGCTGGTGGGGTGAATCCGGGCAAACGCATGTCTTGCTTACGATCTTAAATATGTGAATACTTCAGTCACTCGGCCGGTTTCCCCAGGTCGGCCGGGTTGTCCCCGGGTGCGTCTCCATGACGCTGCCCGTCACCCCCTTCCGGAGGTTGTTGCATGCGACCCACGAGGTCCTCACTCCGCCACGCCGCCGCCGTCGCCATGGCCGGAACCCTGGTCACCGGCGCGCTCATGGGTGCCCCCGCCCAGGCGGCCCCCGCCTCGCCCGCATCCCCCGACGCCGCCGCCAGCCTGGCCGAGCGTCTCGGTGACCGCGCCGCCGGCACCTACGCCGACGCCAGCGGCAAGATGGTCGTCACCGTCACCGACACCGCCGCCGCCAAGCAGGTCCGCGCCGCCGGTGCCACCCCGAAGCTGGTCACCCGGGGCGCCGCGCAGCTCCGGTCCGCCACCGCCGAGCTGGAGCGGTCGGCCAAGATCCCCGGCACCGCCTGGTGGACCGACGCGGCCACCAACCAGGTCGTCGTCTCGGTCGACAGCACCGTCACCGGCGCCAAGCTGGCGCGGGTCAAGGCCGCCGCCGCGCGCACCGGTGGTGCCGTCCGGGTCGAGGCCGAGGCCGGTGTGCTCAGCACCCGGATCTCCGGCGGTCAGGCGATCTACACCGGCGGCGGCCGCTGCTCGCTCGGCTTCAACGTCCGCAACAGCGCCGGTCAGACCTTCTTCCTGACCGCCGGGCACTGCACCAACATCGGCTCGACCTGGTACTCGAACTCCGGCCAGACCAGCGTGCTCGGCACCCGTACCGGCACCAGCTTCCCGGGCAACGACTACGGCATCGTGCGGCACAGCAACTCCGCCAACGCGACCGGCAACGTCTACCTCTACAACGGCAGCTACCAGGACGTCACCGGTGCCGCCAACGCCTACGTCGGCCAGAGCGTGCGGCGCTCCGGCAGCACCACCGGCGTCAAGAGCGGTTCGGTGACCGCCACCAACGCCACGGTGAACTACGCCGAGGGTTCGGTCTCCGGCCTGATCCGCACCACCGTGTGCGCCGAGCCGGGCGACAGCGGCGGCTCGCTCTTCGCCGGCACCAGCGCGCTCGGCCTCACCTCCGGCGGCAGCGGCAACTGCACCTCCGGCGGCACCACCTACTTCCAGCCGGTCACCGAGCCGTTGAGCGTCTACGGCGTCAGCATCATCTGATCCACCTCAGCAGCATCTGATCCACCCGGGAGCGGGCCGTCGGGACACCGGCGGCCCGCTCGCGTGTCCCCGGCAGGTGGGCGGGGCCTTGCTCACCCCGCAACCGGGCGGGCCGGGCGGCTGACACAATGCGGGGGAACAGCCGTACCGCAGATGAGGAGACGCAAGTCGTGATCCGTACCCATGACGCCGGCAGCCTGCGCGCGACGGACGCCGGCACCACGGTGACGCTCGCCGGGTGGGTCGCCCGCCGGCGCGACCACGGCGGTGTCATCTTCGTCGACCTGCGCGACGGCTCCGGCGTGGTCCAGGTGGTGTTCCGCGAGGAGGACGCGCACGCGCTGCGCAACGAGTTCTGCGTCAAGGTCACCGGCGAGGTGACCCGCCGCCCCGAGGGTAACGAGAACCCGGAGCTGCCCACCGGCGAGATCGAGGTGACCGCCAGCGCGCTGGAGGTGCTCTCCGAGGCCGCGCCGCTGCCGCTGCCGGTGGACGACCAGGTCGAGGCCGGCGACGACATCCGGCTGCGCTACCGCTACCTGGACCTGCGCCGCAGCGGCCCGGCGAAGGCGATGCGGCTGCGCTCGCGGGCCAACCAGCTCGCCCGCACCGTGCTGCACGAGCGGGACTTCCTGGAGATCGAGACCCCGACGCTGACCCGGTCCACCCCCGAGGGCGCCCGCGACTTCCTGGTCCCGGTCCGGCTCCAGCCCGGTAGCTGGTACGCGCTGCCGCAGTCGCCGCAGCTGTTCAAGCAACTGCTGATGGTCGGCGGCATGGAGCGGTACTACCAGATCGCCCGCTGCTACCGCGACGAGGACTTCCGGGCCGACCGGCAGCCGGAGTTCACCCAGCTCGACATCGAGATGTCCTTCGTCACCGAGGACGACGTGATCGACCTCGGCGAGGCGATCGTCGCGGCGCTCTGGAAGGACCTGGCCGGCCACGAGATCTCCCGGCCCATCCCGCGGATCACCTGGCACGACGCGATGTCCCGGTACGGCTCCGACAAGCCCGACCTGCGCTACGGCGTCGAGCTGACCGAGCTGACCGACTACCTGCGCGGCACCGAGTTCCGGGTGTTCGCCGGTGCGATCGACGCGGGCGGGTACGTCGGCGCGGTGGTCATGCCGGGCGGCGCGGCGCAGACCCGCAAGGAACTGGACGGCTGGCAGGACTGGGCCAGGGCGCGCGGCGCGCGGGGCCTGGCGTACGTGGTCCTCGACGCCGAGACCGGCGAGGCGCGCGGGCCGGTGGCCAAGAACCTCTCCGCCGAGCACCTGGGCGGGCTCGCCGACGCGGTCGGGGCCAAGCCGGGCGACGCGGTGTTCTTCGCCGCCAGCACGGACACCCGGGAGGCGCAGGAGCTGCTCGGCGCGGCCCGGATCGAGATCGCCAAGCGGGCCAAGCTGGTCGACGAGAGCGCCTGGGCGTTCTGCTGGGTGGTCGACGCGCCGATGTTCGAGCGCACGGACGAGGGTGGCTGGACCGCCGTGCACCACCCGTTCACCTCGCCGAACGCCGACTGGGTCGACCGGTTCGAGGAGGCCCCGGACCGGGCGCTGGCGTACGCGTACGACATCGTCTGCAACGGCAACGAGATCGGTGGCGGCTCGATCCGTATCCACCGGGGCGACGTGCAGCAGCGGGTCTTCGACCTGCTCGGCATCACCCCCGCCGAGGCGCAGGACAAGTTCGGCTTCCTGCTGGAGGCGTTCAAGTACGGCGCCCCGCCGCACGGCGGCATCGCGTTCGGCTGGGACCGGGTCTGCATGCTGCTGGCCGGGGCCGACTCGATCCGCGAGGTGATCGCCTTCCCGAAGACCCGGGGCGGCTTCGACCCGCTGACCGGCGCCCCGACCCCGATCACCGCCCAGCAGCGCACCGAGGCCGGCATCGACGCCAAGCCCAAGCCCGCCGCCGCCGCGTCCACCGGCACCGCCGGCCCGGCCGCCCCGGTCGCCGACCCGGTCTGACCCACCTACCCGGAGCCCGGCCCCACCCGGAGCCCGACCCGGCCCACCTAGCATCGTTGATCAAGAGGTTTGCGTCATCATCGCTCGCCGAGGTGACGCAAACCTCTTGATCGTTACGGGAGAGTGGTGGGATGCGGATGCTCGTGGTGGGCGGGAGCGGGTTTCTCGGGGGTGAGGTGTGCCGGCGGGGGGTCGCTGCCGGGTGGTCGGTGGTGGGGACCAGTCACCGCGGTGAGATCGCCGTGCCGGGTGTCGGGGCACGCCGGCTGGACGTGACCGACCGGGACGCGGTGCGCCGACTCGTCGCCGAGGTGGGCCCGGACGTCGTCGTCGGGACCGCGTACCGTGCCGACGACTGGACGGTCACCGCCGACGGGGCGGCGCACGTCGCGTACGCGGCGGCCGAGGTGGGGGTGCGGCTGGTGCACCTGTCCAGCGACGCGCTGCACGGTGGACGTCCCGAACCCTACGGTGACGAGGAGCCGCCCAGCCCCGTCCACGTCTACGGTGCGGCGAAGGCGGCGGCGGAGACTGCGGTCCGGGCGGTCGACCCGTCCGCCGTGCTGGTGCGTACCTCGCTGATCGTGGGGGAGGGCAGCAAGCAGATCCGGCTCTGCCGGGAGGCGCTCACCGGGCGGGCCGTCCTGTTCACCGACGAGCTGCGCTGCCCGATCGACGTGACCGACCTGGCCCGCGCCGTGCTGGAGCTGGCCACGTCGTCGTACGCCGGGCTGCTCAACGTCGCCGGCCCCGACGCGGTCAGCCGGGCGGAACTGGGGTTGCTGGTGGCCCGGCGGGACGGGCTCGACCCGGGTGGGATGACGACCGCCACCGGTCGGTCGTCGGGGTTGGTCCGCCCGACGCAGGTACGCCTGGACTCCTCCCGCGCGGCCGGTCTGCTCCGGACCCGACTGCGCGGCGTCGCCGAGCTCCTCGCCGGCTGACCCGCCCGTCCTGCCCAGCCCTCCGACCCGCCCGGCCCGACGCCAGGCTTCCCCCATGCCCTGCCGCAAACCTTCTGCCGCACAGTTTCTATGCACAAGAGTTGTGCATAGAAACTGTGCACAGGTACTGTGCGGTCATGGCGAACGACGGACCCACCCCCCGACCCGCGCCGCGCGAGGTGCGGATCGACAAGCGGCAGGTACGGGTGCTGGCGCACCCCCTGCGGATGCGGCTGCTCGGCGCGCTGCGGGTGCAGGGGCCCGCCACCGCCACCACCCTGGCGGAACTGCTCGGCACCAACACCGGCGCCACCAGCTACCACCTGCGCCAGCTCGCCGAGGTCGGGCTGGTCACCGAGGACCCCGACCGGGGCACCGGCCGACAGCGCTGGTGGCAGGCGGCCCACGAGATCACCAACTGGGAACCGACCGACTTCGACGACGACCCCGACGCGCGGGCCGCGATCGAGTGGATCCAGGGTGACCAGGTACGCCTGCTCGTCGAGCACGCCGAACGCTGGTTCGCCACCCAACACCAGGCGACCCCCGCGTGGCGGGACGCGATCGGCATGAGCGACATCTTCCTGACCGTCGCACCGGACCGGCTGGAGGCGCTCACGGCAGAGGTGTGGCAGGTGCTGGAGCGGTACCGCCGCGAGGCGGAACAGACGCCCGCCGACCCGCAGGCCCGCCCGGTGCAGGTGTTCCTGGCCGCCTACCCGCTGCTGGAGGGGCCCCGATGAGCGCGCTCACCGTACGCCAGGTCCGGTTCCGGTATCTCACCCTCTACGGCCTGCGGTGGCTGCCCACCGGCCTGACCATCCCGGTGATGATCCTGCTGATGCAGGAACGCGGCCTGACGCTGTCCCAGATCGGCCTGCTCTCCACCGCCCAGGGCCTGGTGGTGCTGGCGCTGGAACTGCCCACCGGCGGCCTGGCCGACGCGCTCGGCAGCCGGGTGGTCCTGGTCACCGCCTGGGCGGTGAGCCTGCTGTCGCTCGGGCTGTTCGCGGTGGCCGACTCGTTCGCGCTGTTCTTCCTGGTCTGGGCCCTACAGGGGGTCTACCGGGCGCTCGACAGCGGCCCGCTCGACTCCTGGTACGTCGAGTCCACCCTGGCGGCCGACCGCGACGCCGACTACGAGCCCGGCCTCGGCTTCGCCGGCACTGTCGCGGGCGTGACCATCGCCGGTGGCGCGCTGCTCAGCGGCGGCCTCATCGCGCTCGGACCGGTCGGGCCGGTGAGCGCCCTGACCGTACCGGTGCTGGTCGCCGCCGCCCTCCAGGCCGTCGCCCTGGTCGTCCTGCTGATCCTGCTGGTCGAGACCGGCCCCGCCCGGAGCGCCGGCGCGCTGCGCGCCTCGGTCGTGGCGGCGCCCCGGATGGTCGGGCAGGCCGTCGGCCTGCTGCGCCGCTCCCGGGTGCTGCTGGCCCTGGTGTCGGTGGAGCTGTTCTGGGGCTTCGGCATGGTCACCTTCGAGTCGCTGCTGCCGGTCCGGCTCGCCGACGTGGTCGGCGACCCCGAGCGGGCGGCGGCGCTGCTCGGCCCGGCGAACTCGGCGGCCTGGCTGGTCTCGGCGGCCGGCGCGGCGGCCACCCCGCTGCTGCTGCGCTGGCTCGGCGCCGCCCCCGCCGCCGGGCTGCTGCGGATCCTGCAGGGCCTCACCGTGCTCGGCATGGGGCTGCTCGCCGGGCCGGCCGGGGTGCTGGTCGCCTACCTGGCCTGCTACGCCGTGCACGGCGCGTCCAACCCGCTGCACCTGGGGCTGCTGCACCGGCAGGTCGACGGGCCCTACCGGACCAGTGTCATCTCGCTGAACTCGATGATGGGGCAACCGGGGTTCGCCCTCGGCGCGGTGCTGCTCACCGCCCTGGCCGACCGCTCCGGGGTCGGCACGGCGATGGTGGTCGGCGCGGTCGCGCTGGCGGTGGCCGCCCCGCTCTACCTGCCCGCCTGGTGGGCCGGTCGCCGGGCCACCTCGACCACGCCCCCCGGAGCCGGTCCGGCCGCACCCGGGACCGGTCCGGCCGGAGTCGACACCGGATCCCCGACCGGCCCGGCCGGGGCCTCGGCCGGGGATGTCCAGCCGGCCGGCGCGGCGTCCTCAGCCGAGCCACACCGTAACGTGCCGGTGAAGCCGAGCCGACGGTAGAGGCGCAGCGCGGCCAGGTTGTCGGCGTAGACGCCGAGCGCGACGTGGTCGTACCGGGCGAACAGGGCCCGGGTCATCCCGGCGGCCAGCGCCGCGCCCAGCCCCCGCCCCCGCCGGTCGCGGGCCACGGTGAGCCCGGCGAGGAAGCCGATGTCGCCGCGGCTGCGGTCCGCACCGCAGGCGACCAGGCGGTCGGCGTCCCAGATGCCGTACCAGCCGGTGACCGTCGGGTCCTGCGGGCGCGACGAGGAGGTGGGGAAGGCGTCGTCGATCAGCGCCGCCAGCGCCGGGTGGTCCGCCGGACCGAGGCGGACCACCCGCTCCTGTCCGGGTTGCCGCGGTGGCGCGGTGGTGCTCCAGCGGAACTCCCAGTCGTCGACCCGGGTCGCCGCGAACCGGTCGACCAGCAGCTCCCGGTCGGCCCGGGGCAGTTGCAGGTACTGCCCCGGGCGGACGGCCCCGTCGGCGACCAGCGCCGCGACCAGCTCCACCGCCGCGTCGACCGGGCCGAGCACGCCACCGGCCCGGTTGTTCTCCGCCGCCGGGAGCAGCCAGGCCACCGCGCCGTCGCGGGCCCAGGCGCGCGGCGTGTCGTCGAGCCGCACCGCGTGCCGGACGAACGGGTGGTGGTCGGTGGCCGCGAGGACGGCCGCCCGGCCGGCGAGTTCCCGGTCGGTGTCGATCATGCAAGCAGCCTAGAACCTGGTCGGGCGGGTGGCTCCGGCGACACCGATCTCCACGATGGAGATTGACGGGTCGACCGTTTGGGTACATCCGGGCCGACCTACTGGGACCCCCTACCGGAGGACATACACATGCTCGCCATCCTCGCGGCCGTCGTCTTCGGCTTCGCGCTCCTGCTGGACCTGCTCAACACCAACTTCGGTGCCCCCGACCTGTTCAACTGGAACACGCTGGTCCTGATCGGCCTGCTGCTGCTCTCGCTCTACCTGGCCGGCGTCGGCAGCGGCCCGCGCGGCGGTGGCGGCGGCCGGTGGTACCGGGGCCGTCGGCCGGGCCGCGGCTGACCGCAACGGATCACAGCGGGCGCGGCCCACGGCGCGATTCCGGCGTCGTGGGCCGCGCCCGGTACTGTCTTCCTGATGGATTCCGACGCCCTCTTCTCCCTCGGTGCACCCGCCGCGGCGCCCAGCGCCCCCGCGGGCTCCGTCGGCGTCGACGACTTCGCCTCCGTCGGGCAGGACGCCCCGCTGCCGGTGCGGATGCGACCCGCGAGCATCGACGAGTTGGTCGGCCAGGAGCACCTCCTCGCCCCCGGGGCTCCGCTGCGGCAGCTCGTCGGCGGTGGCGCGGCGCTGTCGGTCATCCTCTGGGGGCCGCCGGGCAGCGGCAAGACCACCATCGCCCACCTGGTGGCCCGGGCCACCGACCGCCGTTTCGTGGCCATGTCGGCGCTGACCGCCGGGGTCAAGGACGTCCGGGCCGTCATCGAGACCGCCCGCCGCCAGCGCCGCTCCGGCGGCGCGCAGACCGTGCTCTTCATCGACGAGGTGCACCGGTTCAGCAAGACCCAGCAGGATTCGCTGCTCGCCGCCGTCGAGGACCGCACGGTCACCCTGCTCGCGGCGACCACCGAGAACCCGTACTTCTCCGTCATCTCGCCGCTGCTGTCCCGGTGCGTGCTGCTCACCCTCCAACCGCTCGACGACGACGCCGTGCGCGCGCTGCTGCGCCGCGCGGTGACCGACCCGCGCGGCCTCGCCGGCACGCTCACCCTGGCCACCGACGCCGAGGACCACCTGGTACGCCTGGCCGGCGGCGACGTCCGCAAGGCGCTGACCGCGCTGGAGGCGGCGGCGGCCTCGGCCACCGCGCTCGGCGTCGACCGGATCGACCTGGCGACCACCGAACAGGCGGTGGACGTGGCGGCCGTGCGCTACGACCGCGACGGCGACGCCCACTACGACGTGACCAGCGCGTTCATCAAGAGCATGCGCGGCTCGGACGTCGATGCCGCGCTGCACTGGCTGGCCCGGATGCTGGTCGCCGGGGAGGACGCCCGGTTCGTCGCCCGGCGCATGGTCATCTTCGCCAGCGAGGACGTCGGCATGGCCGACCCGTCGGCGCTGAGCGTGGCGACCGCCGCCGCACACGCGGTGGAGTACGTCGGCCTGCCCGAGGCCCAACTCAACCTGGCCCAGGCGGTGATCCACCTGGCGACCGCGCCGAAGTCCAACTCGGCGACCACCGCCCTCGGGGCGGCGATGGCCGACGTGCGGGCGGGCCGGGGCGGCGCGGTGCCCCGCGGGCTGCGCGACGCGCACTACGCCGGCGCCCGGGGGCTCGGGCACGGCACGGGTTACCGCTACCCGCACGACGACCAGCGCGGGGTGGTCACCCAGCAGTACGCTCCCGACGACCTCGTCGGGACCGACTACTACCGGCCCAGCGGGCACGGGGCCGAGCGGTCGGTGGCCGCCCGGCTTCCCCTGCTGCGCCGGATCGTCCGGGGGCTGTCCGCCCCGGCGACGCGTCCCGACGGTCCGGTGCCGGTGGTCAACGGCCGGCACCCGGC